>JAJDZT010000089.1 GCA_022824525.1 Silicimonas sp.
TCAGGTTCGAGAGATCCATTGCGGCCTCTGATTCGATTTCAGTCAGAAAACGTCATAGACGGTTGACAGAAGAATGTCCAGCCTGTTCAGAAAACCCAATGTAAAAATAGACGATCATGCACAGAAAAAATTCGCCGTGGTGCTTGTGGGACTTGTCCTTGTGTTTGTGAGACTTGTCCTTGTGCTTCTTGTCGGGTCCGCCCTTAGGCCCACCGTCCGGTCCACCCTTCGGGCCTCCGTCAGGTCCACCCTTGGGTCCGCCTTTAGGTCCACCCTTTGGTCCACCCTTGGGTCCGCCATCTGGGTGACCGTCTGGTCCGCCATCGGGCCCGCCATCTGGCCCACCGTCAGGACCGCCATCCGGATGACCGTCTGGTCCACCATCCGGTCCACCGTCCGGCCCGCCATCGGGTCCACCGTCAGGACCGCCATCTGGTCCGCCGTCAGGTCCACCATCGGGTCCGCCATCTGGCCCACCGTCTGGTCCACCATCGGGGCCGCCGTCAGGCCCACCGTCAGGTCCGCCATCGGGTCCACCGTCTGGTCCGCCGTCGGGTCCGCCGTCAGGTCCACCATCGGGTCCGCCGTCCGGTCCGCCATCGGGTCCGCCGTCCGGTCCGCCGTCCGGCCCGCCGTCCGGTCCGCCATCTGGCCCACCGTCTGGTCCGCCGTCAGGACCACCATCGGGTCCACCGTCAGGACCACCATCGGGGCCACCGTCAGGACCACCATCGGGGCCACCGTCAGGACCACCATCGGGGCCACCGTCAGGACCGCCATCGGGTCCGCCGTCCGGTCCGCCATCGGGTCCGCCGTCTGGTCCACCATCCGGCCCGCCGTCCGGTCCGCCATCTGGCCCACCGTCTGGTCCGCCGTCAGGACCGCCGTCAGGACCACCATCGGGTCCGCCGTCAGGCCCACCGTCTGGTCCGCCGTCAGGACCGCCGTCAGGACCACCATCGGGTCCGCCGTCAGGCCCACCGTCTGGTCCGCCGTCCGGTCCGCCGTCTGGTCCGCCATCGGGTCCGCCGTCCGGTCCGCCATCGGGGCCACCGTCAGGTCCACCATCCGGCCCGCCGTTGTTGGTATCGTCCGATGCAAGGATAATTGGATCGCTCGGACCGTCGCCGTCATTTGCCGGGGGGGCATCGCCGTTGTGCGGGAAGCGATCAAAGAAACCTCCGTCGTCCCCTACGCGCTCGCCAGCCACGGCGGGTGCAGCGGTGACTTCGCCGCAGTCCATGTCATCCGCCAATGAAATCGGTATGGGCTCACCGAGGCGAGGGCACGGCACCGTTGGTTCGGCGACCGTGGCATTCGCCACTTGTGCATCCTCAACACCTGCGCTTGCGATCGAGTCTGCGAAGGAAGACGTCGGAACCATTACCAGTGACAAGACCGCAGCAACCGCGGTTCGATTCAGAAAATCGTACATTGCTCTCTCTTTCATTCTGACCCCACCGTTGGGAGATGCAGCATGAGCCCGTATTGACTTCGGCCACCCGGAATCGCTGGGAACCTCCAATGCCGGACCATATGTCTGGACAGGAATTGGCCACAAGATGTTGTGTCTTTTTTTGGGCCAGATCTTGCCGCATTGGTGCCTCATTATCACATAATTTAACCACATTTGTGGAAACAGAGAATTTCTCTGGACGCACAAAAAAGCCCCGCCGAAGCGGGGCCTTTTCTTGAATTTCAGTGGGTTAGTCGCCTATTACGGCTTCCTTCCGGGGGTAGTGGCCATCTTGCCAATCCCACTCTTCCTGCTTGGGAAGCGTCTCGAACGTGTGCTCCGGCGGCGGGGTGGGCAGTGTCCACTCCAGCGTGTCGGCATGTTCGTTCCAGTAGTTCTTCTCGGTGATGCGCTTGCCAGCGAAGAGGGTGTAGAACACCACGCCGATGAACCAGAGGAAGGAGGCGAAGGCAAGGAAGGCACCCCAGCTCGACACTTCGTTCCAGTAGGCGAACGCCTCCGGATAGTCGATATAGCGGCGCGGCATGCCCTGGCGGCCGAGGAAGTGCTGCGGGAAGAAAGTGATGTTCGAACCGATGAACATCGCCCAGAAGTGCAGCTTGCCCGCCCATTCCGGATATTGCCGTCCGGACATCTTGCCGAGCCAGTAGTACATGCCCGCGAAGATGCCGAAGACCGCGCCCAAGCTCATCACGTAGTGGAAGTGTGCCACGACGTAGTAGGTGTCGTGATAGGCCCGGTCGACGCCAGCCTGGCTGAGCACGATGCCGGTCACACCGCCCACTGTGAAGAGGAACAGGAAGCCGAAAGCCCAGAGCATCGGCGTTTTGAACTCGATGGAGCCGCCCCACATGGTGGCGATCCAGCTGAAGATCTTCACACCTGTCGGCACCGCGATGACCATGGTCGCCAGCATGAAGTAGGTCTGCTGGGTCAGGCTCATACCCACCGTGTACATGTGGTGCGCCCAGACGACGAAGCCGAGGGCACCAATGGCGATCAGCGCCCAGACCATCGGCAGGTAGCCGAAGACCGGTTTGCGGGCAAAGGTCGCGATGACGTGGCTGATGATGCCGAAGGCGGGAAGGATGATGATGTAGACTTCCGGGTGCCCGAAGAACCAGAGGATATGCTGGTAGAGGACGGGGTCACCGCCGCCTGCAGGCTGGAAGAACGTCGTGCCGAAGTTCCGGTCGGTCAGCAGCATGGTGATCGCCCCCGCCAGAACCGGCAGCGACAGAAGGATCAGCCATGCGGTCACGAAAATCGACCATGCGAAGAGCGGCACTTTGAAGAGCGTCATGCCCGGTGCGCGCATGTTCAGGAAGGTCGTGATCATGTTGATCGCACCAAGGATCGACGAGGCACCGGAGAGGTGGACCGCGAAGATCGCCAAGTCCATCGAGAAACCGGCTTCAGAAGTCGAGAGCGGCGGGTACAGGACCCAGCCGACGCCTGACCCTAGCTGACCGTTACCACCCGGGGACACCACGCTGGCAATGGCGAGCGAGGAACCGGCCACGTAAAGCCAGTAGGAAAGGTTGTTCATGCGCGGGAACGCCATGTCCGGTGCGCCGATCTGAAGCGGCATGAAGTAGTTGCCGAAGCCGCCGAAAAGGGCGGGGATCACCACGAAGAACATCATGAGGATGCCGTGCGCGGTGACGATCACGTTCCAGATATGGCCGTTCGGTGCACAGGTTTCGCCCGCGATCAGGCGCGCCCCTTCTTCGCACATGTACTGAACGCCCGGGTCCTTGAGCTCCATCCGCATGTAAACGGTGAAGGCGACGGCGATGAAGCCGACGAAGGCCGAGGTGAAAAGGTAAAGAATACCGATGTCTTTGTGGTTTGTGGACATAAACCAGCGCGTGAAGAATCCGCGCTCGTGATGCTCGTCATGTCCCTGTACGGCGGCGTCTGCCATGGAGGGGCCTCCTGGTTGTCCGTAGCGTTCCCTTGAGGGAGTCAGCGCTCCCATGTTTGGGATGGTTCTAATCGGCGTATTGCTGGCTCGCAATGGTCGAAATGCCGCGTCTGGTCGTCAAATTGTCTCAGCCCGATCTATTCTATTTCCGGCATGTTTTTGTCGTGGATCGATGTAGATGGCGAAGGCGGGATGCGTCAGGCTGGGCGGTGGAGGATTGCACATGTCAGCCATTTCTTTGCAGAACGGGCGCTTGGATTCCGCGGCGCGCGAGCGATATTGGGGTGACGGTTTTCTGTTTCCAATCAAGGTGATGGGGAGCGAAGTTGCAGCAAATGCAAGGGCGCGTCTGGAAGCCATCGAACGTGATTGGTTGGATGCCGGGCTGCCCCTTCCCCTGAACACTTACAAACGGATCAATGCGCATGTCGTGATGCCCTTCGTGGTGGATCTGGCCCGGGAGCCTGCCATCCTTGATGTCATTGAAGGTGTGCTTGGGCCGGATATCCTCCTCTATTCGGCGGAATTCTTCGTTAAGGAACCGCAAACGCGTCAGGTGGTGTCGATGCATCAGGACCTGACCTACTGGGGCCTTGGGGCGATCGATGGCTTGGTGACAGCCTGGTTGGCGCTGTCGCCCGCGACACCCGAGAGCGGATGCATGGATTTCGTGACGGGCAGCCACAAGAACCCAATTCTTCCGCATGACGACACGTTTGACGCAAACAATCTTTTGAGCCGGGGGCAGGAGATCCGGGTCGATATCGAAGAACATGACAAGACGAGTATTGTCCTTGAGCCAGGTGAAATGAGTTTGCATCACGGGCTCACCATTCATGGCTCCGGGCCCAATGTAAGCGATGACCGAAGGATCGGGTGTGTGTTTCGGTACATCCGTCCGGACATGAAACAGGAAGTGGGCACCCGGGATTACGCCATGCACGCACGTGGGGAAGACCGGTACGGGCACTTCACCCATGTTCCGCGACCTGAGGCCTTGTTCAGCCAAGACAGCTTGGCACAGTATGATGAAATCCGAGCCGAACAGGCAAAAACGATGATGAAGGGCGCGTCCGAGAGTGTCGCGCTTTACGGTTAGGTGGGCGCACAAGATGGAACAGGTGAAGTTCACGGCAATGAAGGACGGGGACCGGGAGGATTACGACTTCCTCGGTCGGCATGAGACGGAATACGCAAAGGGCACCGCCGACCGGTTGCTGAGCGCGCTTGAGCGCCTTGATGAGAGCCTTTCCGGCTATCAGGTCACCCGGCTTGAGCACTCCGTTCAGTCTGCAACCCGTGCGTGGCGGGACGGGGCGGATATCGACTGGATCGTTTCGGCACTGCTGCACGACATCGGGGACATCTTTGCGCCCTACAATCACGATGAATATGCCGCCGCCATTCTCCGACCCTTCGTGCGGGAGCAATGTGCTTGGGTCGTTGAAAAACATGGTGATTTTCAGCTTGTCTACTATGGCCACCACGTGGGCGCCGATCCTGAGAAGCGCGCGGTTTACAAGGGGCATCCCTTCTTCGACGATTGTGCCGAGTTCTGCGAACGATGGGACCAATCGAGCTTCGATCCGGATTACGACATGAAACCGTTGGAGTTTTTCGCGCCGATGGTGCGGGAGGTGTTTGCGCGCAAGGCTTACGATCCGGCCGTGATACGGGCAGGGGAGCGCGAGCCTCTGGTGGGCTAGGTGGCCTCAGTCCTTGATGACGATGTCGTCCCCATCGAGACACTCTTCGACCCAGGAGGGGATCTTGAGGCCGGCGTTGACTTCGGCGTCGAGTTTGGCCTCCAGCGCTTCGATATGCGCAAGCTTTTCGGTGACCTCGTCGATACGTTCGAACGGGACGACAACGACGCCGTCCTGATCGGCGACGATCATGTCCCCGCTTTCCACCTCTTGTCCGCCAATCTGAACGGGGAACCCGACCGTGCCCGGACCGGACATAAATGGGGACGCCGGGGTCAGACCATTGCACCAGATGGGCAGGCCGACGGCAACAATACCTTCATAGTCCCGCACAGGCCCATCGGTTACAAAACCGGAGACGCCATTGTTCTTGAGCATGCCCGCGAGACGATCGCCTATGGCCGCGCAGGCGCCATGACCGGCGAAAGCTGCGACGACAACATCGCCGGGTTGGACGAATTTCAGGGCGGCGAAAGTCGCCAAGACATCGGCAGGACCGCAATCGACGGTCAGGGCCGGGCCGAAAGCGCGACTGACGTAGTCCCGGCCATGTCCGACTTGCTGGATATGAGACGCAAGCGCGCCGCCGCCGCCAAGGGCGTCGACCACAAAACCGGTCGGGACATCCCGAAACGCGTCGACCTGCGCTTGGGTCGGGCGTCGGCGTGTCGCCTTGATGGTCAATTTTGCGGGAGGTTCGATCATAGTCTGCTTTCCGTCGCTGTTTGATTTCCGGGCAGACTAGCTTGGCGGCAGATATTCAACAATTGCGCTGATGTTTCGTAGAAACGAAAACGGCCCGCCGAGGGGGGGCGGGCCGTCAGTGTTTATTCGGCGGCGGGAGCCGGTGTGTCCGGCCTTTCCTCAACGTCTGGGTCCGGGTCCGTATCTTCGGCCGACGGTAGGTCAGGACGCGGTTTGTCTTCTCCTGCCAGGCTTTCGGCCAGTCCGGCCACGCCCTTGTCCATCGAGACGCCGAGTTCCTCGCCGATCTTCTTGAGCGCTGGCAGCTGAACGGCCATTCCCATGATCGAATCGAGCGCTTGGTTGACCGGGGGCTTGTCGCCGCCACCCGCGCCACCGGCACCGCCGCCCACACCGTTCAGGCCGGAGACCTGGTGGATGCGGATCGTGTCGATCTTCTCGGCTGGCTTGACCATCTGCGCGACGATCTCGGGGAGCTTTTCCAGCCGTGCCAGCGCGATCTTCATGTTGACGATCTCTTCCGCGATGGCGTTTTCGGCTTCCACGATGGCGCGGCGACCTTCGGCTTCGGCCAACAGGTCCGTCTTCTTCGCTTCCGCGCGGATGGAGAGCGCATCTGCGTCAGCCTGCGCTTCTTCGCGGCGTGCCTCCGCACGGTCATGGGCGGCGTCCTTCTCGGCCGTCGCTTCGACTTTCACGCGTGTTGCAGCACGCTCGGCTTCCCGCTGCGCTTCGATCAGAACGATCTGCTTCTGACGCTCCGCCGTCGCGACGGAGCGGGCCGTTTCGATCGCTTCCTGCGCCTTGATCGCCTCGGCACGTGCCGTGTCAGCAGAGGCGCGCGCCTGGCTTTCCTCTTCCGACTTCTTGTTGACGATGATCTGGCGTTCCTGATCGGCCACTTCCAACTCGCGGTCACGGCTGATCTCGGCCTCACGGATGGCGCGTTCGCGGGCGATGTCTGCGGCGCGGATAGCCTCCTCACGTTCGATCCGGGCCTTTTCGGCTTCCTTCATCGATTGCTCGCGGCGGAGCGCAATCTCGGCTTCCTGCGCGGCCTTCATGGTCTCGATTTCCTGCACCTGCGCGATGGCGGCGCGTTCTTCTTCTTCCTGGATTTTGAACTTCAGGCGTTCGGCTTCCATGACGGAGCGACGAACGGAGACATCGGCTTCAGCGTCGATCTCGGCGCGCTCTTTCTTCGAAAGCGCGATGACCTCCGCCAGTTTGCGCATACCGACGGCGGTAAAGGCATTGTTTTCGTCGAGCGCCTCGAACGGTGTCTGGTCAAGCGCGGTCAGCGAGACCGATTCAAGTTCGAGACCGTTCTTCAGCAAGTCTTCCGAAACCGTGTTCTGCACTTCCTGCACGAATTCGGCCCGGTTTTCATGGAGTTCATCCATCGTCATCTGTGCGGCCACGGCGCGGAGGCCATCGATCAGTTTCCCTTCGATCAACTCGCGCAACTGGTCGACGAAGAAGGTCCGGTCACCCAAGGTCTGGGCGGCGCGGCTGATGCCTTCTTCCGTGGCATTCACCGAGACATAGAATTCCACACCTACGTCCACACGCATCCGGTCCTTTGTGATCAGCGCGCCGTCGCCGTTCCGCTGCACTTCGAGGCGCAAGGTCTTCATGTTGACCGGGCTGATCTCATGAAGGAGGGGGACCACAATGGTACCGCCATCCATGATGACCTTCTTTCCGCCAGCCCCGGTTTTGACGAGGCTTACTTCACGTGTGGCGCGGCGATAGAGCCGTCCGAGGACAAGGCCGACAAAGATGAGAAAGCCGATGACGGCGGCGACGATAATGGCGAGGGTCGTAAACTCCATTCAAATCTCCTGCTGGTTTCAAGTTACGGGGCCGAGGGGCACCAGGCGGTAGCCCTCTTCAAAGCGGTGTCTGAGGACGAGCACTTCCGTGCCCGCCGGAATTTCGTCGTCATCCTTCAGGGGTTCGCCCCGCAGGTAATGCGTATTGCCGTGCCGGTCTTTCACCTTGACCTCGGTCGGGCTGCCACGGCGCGCGGTGCCCTGTGTGACGACGCCAGTGCGGCGGCCGAGATGGCGTTCGGACATGGCGCTGGTCTCTGTCTTTGGCAGAAGGCGTGCAAAAGCGCCGCCGAATGTTTTCGCGAACCAGATGCCCGCCAACGCAGCAGGGAAAACCGCGAGGATCGGGGGCAGCGGGAAGGTCAGGAGGCTCGCAATGAACGACTGAATGGCAAAGCCCGTGACGCCGAAGCCCAGCAAAAGAGCGGCGATCCAGATGAGAACAGGCATTTTCCCGATTCCCAGCCACTCAGCCGGGCCGCCGGTGGGGCCTTGTGCCTCGGGCAGTTCGGCATCGACTTCGGGTTCCGCAAAATCAAAGAGATGCGGGTCTGCATCGCCGAAATCGATATCGAGATCGCCGACATCCGGCATATCGACATCAAGATCGAGATCCATATCAGCATCGGCACCGAGGCCGAGCAATGTGCCTCCGAGGAGGCCGAGGATGATTTCAAGCGCAAGCAGCCCGAAAAGGAGCGCAAGCGCCAGCGTGAACGGGACATAGGGCCCGGTCAGGTAGAGGTCGAACATGGTCCGGCCTTTCGATTGTATTCAATGGTATACATTCGATATGGGATGCTCACGAACGCGTTACAAGGGGTCCGGGCGCGAAATCGTCCGGATTTTCGGCTTGGAAACAATCAGATGAGTTTGGCGGGATTGTGTCAGAGTGGCGAGAATTTTGAGGACGGGCGAAACATCGTAGCCAAACGGCCAAATTGAGTTACGCTGCTTCCATGCGCCGTTTTCTTCTTCTTTTCCTTCTTGTTTCGCCGGTATTTGCCGTTGCCGACAAACCGCAACCCTTTGCCAGCTTTGACCTTGCCAGCGAACCCGTGCTCGCGGACCCCCATGATCTGGAGATTGGGCCGGACGGGCGTCTCTACGTGGCCGACAAGTTCGGGTCTCGGATCGCCGTGTTCGATCCTGAGACGCTCGAATTGGTCGAGATGCTGGGGGAGGGGTTCCTCCCCGGTGTGCATGATATCTCGTTCGGGTCTGATGGACGTATCGCTGTTGCCGTAACGGGGATGTCGGCTGTTGCGCTCTATGACGGGATTGATGCGCTGAATGCGCCCCCGGACAGCGGTTTGCGAGCGCCCCGGACGGAAGGGGCGCTGATCCATTCAAACGGCGATGTCTACGTGACTTCGGGCGGTACGGGAGAGGTGTTCCGCTTTGGCAATGACACGATCAAAGCCGTCGCGGGCGGGCATCCGGGCGCGCATGACGTGGAAGAGGGGCCCGATGGCTCGGTCTGGGTGGCGGATAACTTCAACCAACGGCTGGTGCGGTATTCCGAGGATTTGGAGCAGTTGCAGGTGTTGAACCATGCCAAGTTCGGGTTTCGCGGGCCGCGCTATCTTGATGTGACCGAGTTCGGGCATCTGGTGGTAGCCGATCAGGACGCGCACCGGATCCTGCTGATCGACCCGGAGGGGCCGGATGGCGGGACGCTGCTGGGCGTTCTTGGAGATGGCATGCCCGGTATGGGTCCGGGCAAGTTCGACGACCCCGAGGGCGTGGAGATCGACGGGTCCCGGTTCTACTTCGCCGACAGCGACAACAACCGGATTGTGCGGTATTCGGTTGTGCTGAATTGAGGGGGTGTCAGTCCTTCTTGCAGAAGTAGAGTGCGATGTAGGGGGGCATGTTTTCATGAGGGCGATTGCCACCTGACGCGTGCAACGTAACTCCAGCACCACTATTATGGAAACGGTTGTCGTTGTTCATACCGTACAGCGTGCCGTCGGGTATCATCAGCGCGCCACCGTGATTATGCGCTGGCATCTGGGCCTCAGTCAAAGTGACTTCTTCCGCGCCGCCGGTCGCTTCTTTCGGCTTATCTTTGAATGCAGGATACTCGGTGTGACCATTCGAATGGCGTCCGGCACCAACGATCATTCTTCCTCCTGCAGGCTCAAACAGTGACCATCCTCTAGGGCACGCACCTGTGCGTTGCGATCGATCAAAAGCAAGCACAGAGTCGCCTAATATCAGTTGAATTGCATCAATGGCTTGTTGTTGATCCGCTGCAGCCTCCAAAACAGGGAGACGCTCTTTTTCCCAAAGTTCGATTGTGGAAAGGTTCACACGCGTCCTTTCATCAAGGCCGCCGAGGATGGATTGGATTTCATCGATCTGTTGCTGTTGCTCCAGCAGGCATCGACTGTGCGTGCTAAGCTGCTCGGAAACTGATCGGTCGTTGAAGCCATCAGCCTCGATTTCGGCGCAACTTTGTGCCAGTGCAGGTCCTGAAAGTACAAAGGCAATTAGGGACGCAATTCTTCTCCACCACTTGTAGTGCATTGATCGTACTCCTTTGGGGTCAAAACCTTTGGATCGCAAATTGTCGTTTGATATCTTTCTATCGTTTCGCGGATGGATTCGCCGGTCACGGGCTTCCAGACCCCAGCGATTGCAGCAAGCGCTATGAAAACCACAATGAGTGGCGCAAAAACAGGATGGTTTCTGAACCAATTTACAATTCGCTGAACGCGGTCGGGATTGTCGTCGTTGGAATCAGTCAAAACAAAAAAATGCGCCCAAGAATAAGCCTTGGGCGCATTCTGCCGAAAATTTCTCTTGATGACTACCCCCGGTTCATCCGGTTCTCGATCAGGTCGTCGACCACTTCTGGCTCGGCGAGCGTGGAGGTGTCGCCAAGTGCGCCGTAGTCGTTCTCGGCGATCTTGCGCAGGATGCGGCGCATGATCTTGCCGGAGCGGGTCTTGGGCAGCCCCGGCGCGAACTGGAGGAGGTCGGGTTTGGCGATGGGGCCGATCTCGCTCCGGACCCAAGTTTCGAGTTCCTTGCGGAGTTCCTCGGACGGCTCTTCGCCGCCCATCAGGGTGACATAGGCGTAGATGCCCTGACCCTTGATGTCGTGCGGGTAACCCACAACAGCGGCCTCGGCGACTTTCTCGTGGGCCACAAGCGCGCTTTCGACCTCGGCCGTGCCCATCCGGTGGCCGGAGACGTTGATCACGTCATCGACGCGGCCGGTGATCCAGTAGTAGCCATCGGCGTCGCGGCGGCATCCGTCGCCCGAGAAGTAGTAGTTCTTGTAGTCGGCGAAATACGTCTTCTCAAAGCGTTCGTGATCGCCCCAGACAGTGCGCATCTGCGCGGGCCAGCTGTCCTTCATGCAGAGGACGCCTTCGGCTTCCATTGTCGTGATCTCTTCCCCGGTGGTGGGCTCCAAAATCACCGGCTGGACGCCAAAGAAGGGCACGGTCGCAGAACCCGGTTTCGTCGGGATCGCGCCGGGGAGCGGGGTCAGCAAGTGGCCACCGGTTTCGGTCTGCCACCACGTGTCGACAATGGGAACGTTTCCGCCGCCGACGACATCGTTGTACCAGTTCCAGGCTTCCGGGTTAATCGGCTCGCCGACCGTGCCCAGAACCTTGAGGTCCGAAAGGTCATATTTCTCGACGAATTCCGTGCCTTTGCCCATCAATGCGCGGATCGCGGTGGGCGCGGTGTAGAACTGGTTCACCTTGTGCTTTTCGCAGACGGCCCAGAAGCGGCCCGCGTCAGGGTAGGTGGGTACGCCTTCGAACATCAGCGTTGTCGCGCCGTTCGCAAGGGGACCATAAACGATGTAGCTGTGGCCTGTGACCCAGCCGACATCTGCGGTGCACCAGAAGATATCGCCGTCATGATAGTCGAACGTGTACTGGTGCGTCATCGAGGCGTAGACGATGTAGCCGCCCGTCGTATGCACGACGCCCTTTGGCTGACCCGTCGAGCCGGAGGTGTAAAGGATGAAGAGCGGGTCTTCGGCGCCCATCTCCTCCGGCGGGCAATCCGTCGACGCCTCGGCTTTCAGCTCATGGTACCAGTGGTCGCGACCTGCCTCCATCGGGACGTCGCCGCCGGTGCGCTGGACGACCAGCATCTGGCAACCGCCTTCAACCTTGGTGAAGGCTTTGTCCGCGTTGGTCTTCAGTGGCGTGTTCCGGCCGCCTCGCGGCGCTTCGTCGGCTGTGATGACGACTTTGCCCTGACACTGGTTGACCCGTGCCGCCAGGGCGTCGGGCGAGAAACCTGCGAAGACGATGGAGTGGATCGCGCCGATGCGGGCGCAGGCGAGCATGGCGTAGGCCGCTTCCGGGATCATCGGAAGATACAGAACGACCCGGTCGCCTTTGCCAACGCCCATTCCTTTCAGAACATTGGCGAACTGGGAGACTTCGCTGTGCAATTCCTTGTAGGTGATGTGCTTGGCGTCGGCGGATGGATCGTCCGGTTCCCAGATGATTGCCGTCTGGTCGCCCCGTGTCTCAAGATGTCTATCGATGCAGTTTGCCGCGACGTTCAGAGTGCCGTCCTCAAACCAGCGAATGTCAATGTTTCCAGGCGCGAAGGAGGTGTTCTTCACCTTGGTGAACGGTTTGATCCAATCGACACGCTTTCCGTGCTCGGCCCAGAATCCTTCCGGGTCTTCCACAGATTGCTTGTACATCGCATCATACTTGGCACGGTCCGCGTGTGCGTTCGCGGCCATGTCACTTTCAGGCCAATACATGCCGTCACGCTGGTCAAGCATGGGCGTTCCCTCCTCCGGTAGTTCTGTTGTTCGCCTCAGATGGCGAGGTATTTTGCGCGGAGCGCTTCGTCTTCCAGCACTTTTTGCGCAGAATCGTCGTACACGACTTGACCTGTATCAAGGATCACGGCGCGATCTGCGAGTTTCAGCGCTGCAACCGCGTTCTGTTCCACGATGATCGTGGTGATACCCTGGTCGCGGATGACGTTTAGCGTTTTGGCGATTTCCTGCACGATGACAGGTGCCAGACCTTCATAAGGTTCGTCCAGCAAAAGCACCTTGATGTCGCGGGCAAGCGCACGGGCGATTGCGAGCATTTGCTGTTCACCACCTGACAGCGTCGAGCCGTCCTGCGTGCGGCGTTCGCCGAGGCGCGGGAAGAGCTCATAAATGCGCTCAAGGGACCAGCCAACTGGCGGTGCAATCTGGGCGAGCTTGAGGTTCTCCTCGACCGTCAGACCCTGGATGATGCGGCGATCCTCCGGGACCAGCGCGATGCCGTTCTGCGCGGCCTCGTAGCTCGACATCTTGTGAAGCGGCTGGTGATCGAGCCAGACTTCGCCGTGCCGGAGTTCCGGGCTTGGCATACGTGCAATGGCGCGGAGCGTGGAGGTCTTGCCTGCACCGTTCCGGCCGAGAAGGGCAAGGATTTCGCCCTCATGCACGTTGAAGCTTACGTCCTGGACAATATAGCTCTCGCCGTAAAACGCCTCGATGTTCCAGACGCTGAGATAGGCCGGCGCGGTCGCGGCGTTGTTGCGGCGTTTGTCGAATGTTTCGTTATCGAGCATCGGTGCGCCCCCTTAATGCTGGCTTTCGCCCAGATAGGCTTCCTGAACTTTCGGATTGCCCTTGATGTTTTCCGGCGTGTCTTCGACCAGAGGCGTGCCCTGGGCCAAAACCGTGATCCGCTCGGCAAGGCTGAACACGACGTGCATGTCGTGCTCGATGATGCACATGGTGATGTCACGCTTCGACTTGATCTCCTTCAGAAGATCGATCGTGTTGTTCGTGTCAGCACGCGCCATGCCTGCGGTCGGTTCGTCGAGCAGCAGGAGTTTCGGTTCCTGAACAAGACACATCGCCATCTCAAGGCGGCGTTTGTCACCGCGTGAGAGCGAGGCGGAGTGGAAGTCTTTCTTGTCCGCCATATTGACGTCTTCAAGAATGGCTTCCGCCTTTTCGATCAGCGATTTCTCGTGGAAGACCTGCTCAAAGGCATGCATCCGGAAAGCGCCATCCCGCTTGCCGAAGCAGGGGATCAGGATGTTTTCGAGGACCGTCAGATCACCGAAGATCTCGGGCGTCTGGAAGACGCGGGAGATGCCCATCTGGTTGATCTCATGCGGTTTCCGTCCCAGCACGGACTGTCCGTCGAACATCACCGAGCCGGTATCCGGGATCAGCTTGCCGACAAGGCAGTTCAGAAGCGTGGACTTGCCTGCGCCGTTCGGTCCGATGATCGCGTGGACGGTGTTTTCGGCCACGCTGAGGTTCACATCACCGAGCGCCTGCAGACCGCCGAAGCGCTTGTTGACGCCTTTGACTTCGAGAATACCCATTGTCAGGTCTCCTTATTCTGCAGGGGTTGCGTCGGGGGACGGCTTGTCTTTGCGCTTCTTCCGACGGAAGAGACGCCCGATCCGCTGTCCACCTTCAACAAGGCCGCCTGGCAGGAAGATCACGACCAGCATGAACACGATGCCGAGCGTCAGGTGCCAGCCTTTGCCGATGAAGGGGTGGATGATCGCCACCTTGAAGTTCTCCAGCCCATCCGGCATGAAGGCGAACCACTGGTGAAGGATGGCGTCGTTGATCTTGGAGAGGATGTTCTCCATGTACTTGATCATGCCAGCGCCAAGAACCGGGCCGATCAGGGTGCCGACGCCGCCGAGGATGGCCATAAGGACAACCTCGCCCGATGCCGTCCAGAACATGCGTTCGGGGCCAACCTGCGTGTCCATCGCAACCATTAGGCCGCCAGCAAGGCCGGCATACATGCCCGAGATCACGAAAGCTGCAAGGGTGTAAGGCTTGGAGTTCAGGCCTGTGTAGTTGAGCCGGTTCTGGTTCGACTTCACCGCGCGCAGCATCATGCCGAAGGGCGAGCGGAAGATGCGGATCGAGATGTAGAAGGCGATCAGCATAACCACGGCTGCGATGTAGTAACCCGCGTTGAAGGTGAACTGCCATCCACCCACGTTCAGGAGATAGCTGTTGCCCATCTCGATGCCGAAGAGGTTGGCGCGTCCGATCTCACCGGGTTCAAGGTTTGACAGAAGCGGGCGGTCGATCGGTTTGATCTGAAGCCCGGTTTCACCACCCGTGATCGGTGTCAGAACTGAGTAGGCCAGGGCGTAGGACATCTGGGCGAAGGCAAGTGTCAGGATCGAGAAGTAAATGCCCGATCGTCTGAGTGACACGAAGCCCACCACGAGCGCGAAGAGGCCCGCGACGACGATGCCCATGAAAATGGCCGGGATGACGTTGAGCGTCAGAAGCTTCATCATCCAGATCGCGGCGTAGGACCCCACACCGAGGAACGCGGCGTGACCGAAGGACAGGTAGCCCGTCAGGCCGAAGAGGATGTTGAAGCCGATCGCGAAGATGCCGAAGATCACGAAACGCTGCATCAGGTCGGGATAGCCCGCGTTGAATTGCGCCAGATCCGAGTTCTCCGGGAATGGGTTCAGAATGAACGGTGCCAGAAGCGTCAGCACCGCGACGACGAGAAGGAGGCTGGTGTCCTTGGAGTTGAGACCAAACATTGCTTATTCCTCCATGACGCCCTTGCGGCCCATGAGGCCACGGGGACGAGTCAACAGGATGACGATGGCAACCAGGTAGATGATGATCTGGTTGATGCCGGGCAGCAGGTCGATGACCTGGCCCATCGAGGCGAAGCTTTCGAGGATGCCGAGAAGGAACCCTGCGAGCACCGCTCCGGGGAGGCTCCCCATGCCACCGACGACCACCACGACGAAGCTGAGGACGAGGAAGTCCATGCCCATGTGGTAGTTGGGCGAGTTGATCGGCGTGTACATCACGCCCGCCAGACCCGCGACACAGGCCGCGATGGCAAACATGATGGTGAAGCGTTTGTCGATGTTGATCCCCAGCATCCCCACCGTTTCCCGGTCCGCCATGCCGGCACGGACGACCATGCCGAAGGTGGTAAACTGGAGGAAGGCGAAGACACCCGCGATGATCACCATGGCGAAGCCGAAGTAGATCAGGCGCCAGTAGGGGTAGATGATGTTCTCCATCCCGATGAGTGCGCCGAAGTCGAAGGACCCGGTGAAGGCCGGAGGTGCCGGAGTCGGGATCGGGTTTGCACCGTAGATCGCCTTGATGATCTCCTGCAGAACGATGGCGAGGCCGAAGGTCACAAGGATCTGGTCGGCATGCGGGCGCTTGTAGAAGTGCTTGATGAGGCCGCGTTCCATTGCGATGCCGACCACGATCATGATTGGGATTGAGAAGAGGATCGCGAGGGGAACGGACCAGTTTATGATCGATTGTGCGGCATCAACGCCGAACCAGTCAGCGAGGTAAGGCACATCGACCTTCAGGGGGTTGCCGAGGAAGTCGGTTCGCGTCTCATCGACCACTTCGTGGCTGAGGCTGAGGAGCCGTTGCAGGGTAACGGCGCAAAATGCACCGATCATGAACAGCGCGCCGTGGGCGAAGTTGACCACGCCGAGCGTTCCGAAAATCAGGGTCAGGCCAAGAGCGATAAGCGCATAGGCGCTGCCCTTGTCGAGACCGTTTAATACTTGCAGGACAATAGCTTCCATGGGTCCCCACCTCGTGGATTGAGGGTCGGCGTCTCACCGCCGGTAGGTGGCCGGGCAGCCGTAACTGCCCAGCCGGAGTGGTTCGATTAAGCGCCTGGGTTACAGGAGCCGAGAGAGGCTTCTGCGCCACCCATCTGCGGGTGATCAGGCGGATAGGTAACCTGAGCAACCGGAGTAACTTCGACGATCTCGAGAAGGTCGAATTCCGAAGTCGGGTTTTCCTTACCTTTCACAACCAGCACGTCCTTGAAGCACTGGTGGTCTGCGCCACGATAGAGCGTCGGGCCGTTGCCCAGGCCGTCGAATTCGAAGTCTTCGAGAGCTTCGGCGACTGCACATGGGTTGAACGAGCCAGCGCGGTTCACGGCGTCTGCATAAAGCAGCGTCTGAACGTAGCAGGTGTGTGCGGCTTGCGACGGCGGGAAGCCGTACTTGGTGCCGAACGAGCGGGTGAAGGCCTGCGAGCCTGCATCCGGCAGCGACCAGTGCCAGTTCGTGGAGCCGAAGATGCCCTTAACGTTGGCGCCAGCACCACGTGCCATCAGGCGCGAGTAGAGCGGAACAACGATTTCGAACTGCTTGCCGTTGACCAGCTTGTCACGCAGACCGAACTGAACAGCGTTGGTCAGCGAGTTGACCATGTTACCGCCGTAGTGGTTCAGAACCAGAACGTCGGCGTCTGTTTGCAGAACAGGTGCAATATAGGACGAGAAGTCCGTCTGGGTGAGCGGGGTCTTGACCGCGTTGACGGTTTCCCAGCCCATGGCTTCGGTGGCTTGCTTGACGGCTTCTTCCGTCGTGTAGCCCCAGTTGTAGTCCGCCGTCAGGTGGTAAGCCTTACGGTCAGCGCCGTATGCGTTCGAAAGCACCGGAGCGAGAGCAGCACCCGACATGTACGAGTTGAAGAAGTGACGGAAGCCGTTGGCTTTCCGGTCCTTACCCGTGGTGTCGTTGGAGTGCGTCAGGCCGGCCATGAAGATGACGCCGGCTTCCTGGCAGAGCGCCTGCACAGCAACAGCCACACCAGAGGACGAACCACCGGTGATCATGATGGCGCCGTCTTTTTCGATCATCGACTTGGCAGATGCGCGAGCGGCGTCAGATTTGGTCTGAGTGTCGCCCGTGACGTACTCGACTTTCTTGCCGAGAATGCCGTTGCCTTCCAGCGTCTTGGACGAGAAGGTCGGGATCATGCCGCCGTCGCCACCGCCGTTCAGGTGCTCGACTGCGAGTTCATACGCACGAAGTTCGTCCGCACCCTCGTCAGCGTAAGGGCCGGTTTGTGGAACGTTGAAACCAAGAGTAACAGTGTCGCCTTCAGGTGCATTGGTGAAGCCAGCGTGGCTTGCAGCCCAGGCAGCGCCTGTAAAGATGGTCGGCGTTGCCAGACCGGCAGCCCCCGCCTTCAGTACACCGCGGCGCGAAAGATCGCTTTTTGACATTGAAGTCCTCCCATAAGCGTTCTCAGATTGTCGTCAGAGTTCTTCGGACGCATCTGACCTTTACTAGGTGGCTTATTTATCACCGCCGGACTTGTCACATTGCAATAAGCTGTTAGCGCACGCAGATTTTTCTGTAAATTTTTGGACAGCTCGGGTATCCATTTTGTAAATTTCTTTTCTTTGCGCCGCAGAAAGCCTTAGATTCTCGACTATTCGCCATGGAAAAAACGCCGCTAACAGGATCTCGCATACGCTCCTACCGGGTTGATCGGGGGATGCGGCAGGCCGAATTGGCTCGCGCTTGCGAAATTTCACCAAGCTATTTGAATCTGATTGAACACAATAGACGGCGGATTGGCGGTGGGCTTCTCGTGCGCATTGCACGTGCCCTCGATGTGGACCCCGGTTATCTCAGCGGTGTTGCCGAGGTGCGGCTCGCGGCAGAGATCGATGCAGCTGCCGAAACGCATTCGGAAGTGGCTCCGGAGCGCGGACAAGCCGAAGACCTTGCCGCGCGTTTCCCGGGCTGGTCCCGTTTGATTGCGCGGCAATACCGGGAAAACCGCCGGCTAGAGGAGGTCATTGAACGTCTCGGCGACAGGCTGACCCACGATCCCTATCTTTCGGCATCGATGCACAACGTGTTGACCAGCGTCACGGCCATTCGTTCGGCAAGCGCCATCCTTGCACAAGGCGACGACATTGAACCCGAATGGGAAGCGCGGTTTCACCGAAACATATATGAAGACAGCCAGAAACTGACGGAAGCGGCAGAGGCATTGGTCAGTTACCTCGATCGCGAGTCCGGACAGGACAGCGACGGAAGCCTTCCGCAGGAAAACCTCGATCGTTGGCTGGAAGGAATGCATTGGAGGTTCGATGCGCTTGAAGGCAATGCGCAGGCAACCCCGGCTGAGATTGTCGAGGCGGCAGAAGAGTTGAAGACAAATGCAGCACGTGATCTCGCGCACGCATATCTTGCACAATACGCCAAGGATGCGGCACGCGTGCCGCTTGATGTGTTGATTTCCTCTCTGGAAGACGGTGAACGGGCCGCTGAGATTGCACACCGGACCGGCGCCAACCTTTCCACGGTGTTTCGTCGACTGGCTGTCTTGAGATCGGACGAGACCCCTTGCGGTGACGTTTATGGTCTTGTCGGGTGCGACGCATCGGGAACACTGACATTCAGGAAGCCTATACCGGGGTTCGATTTGCCACGGTTCAGTGCCGCTTGTCCGTTCTGGCCGCTGTATCGTGCATTGCAGGTGCCCAACACGTTCATCGAAGACACGCTAAAGATGGCCGGACGCGACGAGGGCAGGTTTCAAGCGGAGGCGTTTGCCGAAACAAAATATCCGCAGGGATTTGGCGGACCATCCGTGACCGAAGCCTGGATGCTGTTGCGCCCGATCATGGACAATCCACCAAAGGCCCTTCAGGTGGGCACTTCGTGCAGGATTTGTCCTGTGCCGGAGTGTTTTGGGCGCCGCGAACCGTCGGTCTTCGCATAATGAAAGATAAGCCAACCTTTGACACCCAAAATGGCATCCGCGATAGTCGTCCTCGCACCAATGGGGTCGTGGTCCGCGGGAGGGGATCAACGGTGGAAGAACGAAAGGTCCTTTTGATCGAGGACGAACCGAACATCATCGAAGCGATCCGTTTCATCCTGTCTCGCGACGGGTGGCGTGTCGATACGCATTCAGACGGGAAGTCGGCCGTCGAAGCGGTGCGCGAGCGTGCCCCCGATTTGATCATTCTGGACGTCATGCTGCCCAACCGATCCGGCTATGACATTCTGAACGATCTCAGGGGCGCGGAAGAGACGCATGATGTGCCTGTGCTGATGCTTACGGCGCGGGGACAGACGAAGGATCGAGAACTGGCCGAGAGACTAGGTGCCAGCCGGTTTATGACAAAGCCGTTTTCGAACCGCGAAATTCTTGAGACCGTGCGCGAACTGGTGGGCTGATGGCAGAGCGTGGTGAGCCTCTCTTTCTGGCGCGCGACAGTTATCGACAGCGCCGGCTGGCGGACGCCGCACGGCTGCTGCCGGTGCTTGGCGTGGTGCTGCTCTTGTTGCCGGGGTTCATCACCATCACCGTGGACGCGATCATTTACATCTTTTCGGTTTGGGCCGCATTGATCGTGGCCATCGGTCTCATGTCGCGCCATTTGGCCAGACGCGGTCCGCTAGACGATGCGGACAACGCTTTGGGCGATGACGGCGAGCGCTGAGGCGCAAGTCCCATGTCCTTTGATCTCCTCGCTCTCGTCTGTGCATCTTACGTGATCGGTCTTTTCGCGATTGCCTTCTGGGCCGACAAGCGCGCGGAGGCGGGTCAGTCGAGTTGGCTGAACTCTCCTTTGATCTACACGCTGTCGCTGTCTATCTACTGCACCGCCTGGACGTTTTACGGGGCGGTCGGCTACGCGGCACGGTCGGGCATGGAGTTCGTGACGATCTATCTGGGACCGACGCTCGTCATGGTAGGGTGGTGGCTTCTTTTGCGCCGTTTGGTCCGGATCGGCCGAACGCAACGGATCACATCGATCGCCGACCTGATTTCATCGCGCTACGGGAAGTCCAACCTGATCGGTGTGTTGGTCACCTTGCTCGCCGTTGTCGGCACCATGCCGTACATCGCGCTTCAGCTGCAGTCCGTGACGCTCAGTTTCGACGTGTTCTCGGCCAATCCAGGTGAAGGGCTTAACCAAACGGCCTTCGTGGTGGCCGCCGGACTGGCCGCATTCACCATTCTCTTCGGGACGCGCAACCTCGACATGAATGCGCGCCACCATGGGGTGGTGATCGCCATTGCTGTGGAAGCCGTTGTCAAACTCGTTGCCTTGCTGGCCGTCGGTATCTTCGTGGTCTTCATCCTTGCGGGCGGCCCGGGATCGATGATGGACGTGATCTCGGCGTCTCCGATTGCGGAACAGTCGATCCGGCCCGAGCGCTGGACAGTACTGATCGCGCTTTCGGCGATGGCGTTCATCTGCCTCCCGCGCATGTTCCAGGTGATGGTTGTCGAGAACTATGACGAACGTCATCTCGCAACCGCCAGTTGGGCTTTCCCGTTGTATCTGTTCCTGATGAGCTTGTTCGTTGTGCCCATCGCGGCAATTGGGCTCAATGTCCTGCCGGACGAGGCGAACCCGGACCTGTTCGTTTTGACGGTCCCGCTGGAGTTCGACCGCGACGCCTTGGCGCTGCTTGCATTCCTTGGCGGGTTCTCTTCGGCGACGTCCATGGTGATCGTGGCGGCCATCGCGGTATCGACCATGGTCTCGAACCATGTCGTCATGCCGATCTGGCTTTCGCAGCGGCAGGGTGGTGCAACGGTCTCAGGCGACGTCCGTTCGGTCGTCACTCTGTCCCGCCGCCTGTCCATCGCCGGTTTGCTCGCCCTGGGCTATCTCTACTACGTCTTTTCAGGGGGAGGCGGTGCACTGGCCGCCATCGGTCTGATTGCGTTTACCGGGATGGCACAAGTGATGCCCGCACTGGTCGGAGCGATCTTCTGGCGAGGCGCGACGCGATATGGCGCTGCCGCCGGCATCACCGTTGGCTTTACAGTCTGGCTTTGGTCGTCATTTTTGCCAAGCTTCGGGGCCGGTGGGATCATCTCGGCTGACGTCTTCGAGAACGGGCCGTTCGGAATTGGCATGCTGCGCCCGCAGGCGCTGTTCGGCATCGATGGGCTTGATCCCCTTGTGCACGCCGTATTCTGGTCGTTGTTGCTGAACACGTTTGCCTTTTGCCTTGTCTCTCTGCTCACGCTGCCGACACCGCTTGAACGGCTTCAAGGGGCAACTTTCGTCAATGTCTTTCGCTATTCCGAGAACGCCCCCGGATGGACGGGCGGTGCCGCCGAGGCGGAAGATCTTTTGATGATGTCGCAGCGCATTTTGGGTGGTCGCGAAGCGCAGGACCTGTTCATTTCCGAGGCCCAAAGCCAAGGGAAGGAAGGGTATCTGCCAGATGTGACGCCTGCCTTTCTTGAGCGTCTGGAGCGCGAGATGGCGGGGTCTGTGGGCGGTGCCACGGCACATGCCATGTTGATGCAGATCACAGGGGGCGAGGCGGTCTCGGTCGAGGATCTGATCAAGGTTGCGGACGAGGCGCAGCAAATTCTGGAGTATTCAAGCCAGCTCGAAGCGAAAAGTGCCGAGTTGGGGCGAACTGCCGATCAATTGCAGCAGGCAAACGAAAAGCTTGTCGCACTTTCCGTGCAAAAGGACGGCTTCTTGAGCCAGATTAGTCATGAGTTGCGGACGCCGATGACGTCGATCCGGTCCTTCAGTGAAATCCTGATGCAAGGTGAGAACATGTCGTCGGGAGAACGGCAGCGCTATAGTCAGATCATTCACGACGAAGCCATCCGTTTAACGCGTCTGTTGGATGACCTGCTTGATCTCAGCGTCCTCGAGAACGGTCAGGTTACCCTGAACGAGCGAAGCGAGATGCTCGACGCCATTCTGGACCGCGCGATTGCAGCCACGGCCACACCGGAACAGTATATCGAGATTCAACGCGAACCACCGATGGAAGCTGTTCCGTTATTTACGGACGGCGACCGGTTGGCTCAGGTTTTTATCAATCTCATCAGCAATGCCGGGAAGTATTGCGATGCGGAAGAACCGAAGCTGCAGATCGAAGTTCATATGCTCGATGGTCGGCGTGTTGTGGATTTCATCGACAACGGGACTGGCGTGCCGCCAGACGTGCAGAAGGTCATGTTCGAAAAGTTTGCGCGCGGCACCGATCACCGCGCCGCCGGTGGAGCCGGGCTGGGGCTGGCGATTTGTCGTGAAGTCATGAAACGCCTTGGAGGCGATGTAATCTACCTTCCTGATCGGGAAGGCTCGGCGTTTCGTGTGGTCCTGCCGGAAGCGCGTCAGGCTGCCGCTTAAGGTATCGCGTCAGAGATAACGGGCGCGTTCGCTTCTCAGTCCAAGAAGGTCGAGACGCAGGAAGCTCCGTTCCGAGGCCAAGGAACCGCGATCAGGGCTTCCAGACGGCAGGCTGGCGATTTCCGCGTTGATGCTTCGTATGCGGTTCTCGATTTCGCGAATTTCCTGCTCGATCCGATTGACGTGAAGACCACGCTCATTGGCACGAAGAAGGCTGGCTTGCGAAGCTGCCGGACAGACTGGTGACAAATGCTGCCCCCGGCGCCCTTCGCGAAACGCGTTGCTGGGCGTGCAATAGAGCGGCAACCCTTCGGCGCGGCCTTTTAGCCATTCGGTTTTGTTGGGGCGAATGCCGTACTCATTGCAGGCTTTCGCGTGCTGGAGAATGAAATCCTCCGAACGACCGTTTGCACCGTCTTCTATGCCGATCGCATGCCAATTCCCCGCGCGACACTCATTTTCAGAAAGTGTGGCGCAGGCGGCAAGCAACAAAAGCGGGGCGGATAGCAAAAGGAAACGCATGACCAGAGCTTCGCGCATCCGATCGTGTCATGCCATATCAATCGCTGGCAACATGCGCGAGGAAAGTTTCGATGTGTGCGTCCGGGCAGGACCAGTCGGCGACGATGCGGCAGGAGGCGTGAGCATCGTCCGGCCCCTCCGTCGCGCCGGTTGACGGATAGTATTGCGCCCCTGCGTCTCGAAGCCGTCTGTGTGCGGCAGACGAGAAACTGGCATAGATCATGTTTGCTTCCGACGGATGAAGCAGCTGGGCCCCGTCGATCCTTTCCAGACCCGACACTACTTTTTGTGCGGCCGTATTGGCCATCTTTGCCATGTCGAGCCAAAGGTCATCCGTGAGATACGCGTCCATTTGCGCCGACAAGTACCGGCTTTTGGAGAACAGATGCCCTCCGCGTTTTCGGCGAAGCTCGAATTCCCAGGCAAGCTTTGGATCGAAAATGACAACAGCCTCAGCCCCCATGAGGCCGTTTTTCGTGCCGCCGAAGCTCACGATGTCCACGCCTGCGCGCCACGACATGTCTGCAGCAGAACATCCCAGTGAAACCAGCGCGTTGGCAAAGCGCGCGCCATCCAGATGCACCGGAATCCCGTGGCGCTTTGCAAGCGTGGTGAGTTCGTTCAGATGGTCCAGCCCATAGACCGTGCCACGCTCTGTAACCTGGGTGAGCGACAAAGGCCCCATCTGCGCACCGTGGACGTTTTCACCCGACTTGCTTTCAAGGACGCGGGCGAGGGCTTCGGGAACCATGCGCGCATCTCTGCTTTCCACCAAAGTGAGCTTCGCGCCGCCCGTATAGAACTCAGGCGCATTGCACTCGTCTTCCTCGATATGGGCTTCGGGTGTGCAAAAGATGGTCTGGTAGGGTTGGGCTATCGTTGCCAGCGCAAGCGCGTTGGCCGCTGACCCGGTTGCAGTAAAGTAGACTGCGGCCTCAGGGGCTTCAAAAGCCGTTCGCACCTTTTCGACGGCCCGCGTGGTCCATTCGTCATTCCCATAAGGCAAGGCCCAGCCGTCATTCGCCGCCTGGAGCGCCTCCATGACGCGCGGATGTACGGGGCCCGAATTGTCAGAGGCGAAGCGCATTAGAGATCCTCGACGATGTGCTCTTCCCACTCCTCTTCCGGCACTTCGAATTCCGGTACCGTCCAGCCTTTGACCGAAACACCGGCCTCGTGGACGGTTTCCGCCGTGCCCGAAATCAGAGGGTGCCAGTCGTAGAGGGGCTTCTTTTCGTAGACAAGCCGATACGCACAGGTGTGCGGCATCCAGTAGGCTATCTCGGAGATGTTCTGCGGCGTGAGGACCACGCAATCCGGAACGAACTGCTTGCGAATGTCATATTGCGCGCATCGGCAGGTTTCGCCGTCGAGCAATCGGCAGGCGACACGGGTAAACGCGATCTCTTTCGTGTCCGGGTCTTCGAGCTTGTTGAGGCAGCATTTCCCGCACCCGTCGCAGAGCGCTTCCCACTCCTTCTGGGTGAGGTTTTTGAGAGGCACACGCTCCCAGTAGCGGTCGCGGAGACCAGTGCGATCGATGGGGTCGGTCACGGGCACATCGCCTCAATCGTGGCATCGGTACGACGTCGGTGTTTACGTCGGTATTGCGTCGGTGCGAAGTTTGGCTCCATGGATACGGTGTGCCGGAATTGCGCGCGGACCGGAAGAGGCTTCTCCCTCCATTCACGCCTCGGTCGCAATGTGAACGCGCGCGGTTTGGCCTTCACCGGTTATTGTGTAGAGTTCAGGTCGGTTCGCCAGATACGGCTTCCACTTCTTCTCTGGCTGATCACTAATTTTGACTTCGTGTTTGATGCGCATAATGCCGTTCAGTTGCGTTACGAGTATCCCTTTCTTTCCGGCCTGTTCCAAAGCGGCGCGTATCGTTCTGTCGAGCTTCGGCAGACTCTCGGTTGATGTTTTGACCTTTGGTGGTTCGAGTTCGTCGAATTCACTGCAAGAGAGGCGAAACTCATTGGGTGCCTTCGATTCTCCAAGGCCCAGAACATGGAAACCCAACTCTCTCAAGGTGTGTGATGCATGAGAAAAGTCTCGGTCGGACGAGACTATTGCGAAAGCCTCTATCCCATCGCGCAAGGCGAACTTAATGGCTTCTATGGAAAGCAAAATATCCGCACCATTTTTGGAACCTCCCACGGCAATGGGTTTGAAGCTGGCAGCGGAAGACCAGGATGCGATCGAGTTTGTGGTTCCGTAGACTCTGCGAACTTGTGCGGTGCCAAGGGACTTCGCTTTTCTTAAGATTTGGCCAGCAAACGACGCCGGAACGTTGTCTCCATCGACGAGAATGGCAGCTTTTGAGAATGACATAGTGAAAAGGCCGTTTTGTAATACGTTGATTACACGGAGCTAGAAGCAAATTTGGGCGATTTGGAGGCTGTGAGAACGCAATATGTGGTGAATTACGTCCCCAGGATCTCCCGCGCCCTTGCGCTGTCGGCGTCCATCTGGGTGATCAGGGCATCGAGGCTGTCGAACTTCTCTTCCGGGCGGAGGTACGCGACAAGGGCGACGGAAAGCTCGGCCCCGTAAAGATCGCCGCGGAAATCAAACACGAAGGTTTCGATGTTCGGGTGATTTTCGCCGAACATGGGTCGCACGCCGGCCGAGGCCACGCCGTGATACTGGCCCCGGTGCTCACCGGTCAGCACATCGACCTTTACGGCATAGACGCCGAACTTGGGGGGGTGCAGGCCATCGATCGACATGTTGGCGGTCGGATATCCTAGCTCGCGCCCCCGTTGATCCCCACGGATCACTTCGCCCTCGATGCGGTGCAGATGGCCGAGCATGGTCGCGGCGTCTTCCGGGCGTCCGTCTGAAAGCGCTTCGCGGATCTTCGTCGACGAGACCGCGATGCCCTTCGTTTCAATCAGGTCGGCGACAGTCACGCCAAAGCCGAGTTCCGGACCGAGTTTCTGCAGCAGATCGGTGTCGCCCGCGCGATCCTTGCCAAAACAGAAATCGGCACCGACAGTGACATGCTTCAGGCCAAGTTCACCGGCAAGAACATCGGTGCAGAATTCTTCCGGCGTCAGGTTCGCCATCCGGTCGTTGAACCGGAGTTCATAGAGCCGCTCGACGCCGAGGCTTTCGAGCCGGTGCGCCCTGGCCGCCGAGTTCATCAGTCGGAAAGCAGGCGCATTCGGTGCAAAGAACTCTCGGGGATGGGGCTCGAAGGTGACGACGCCCAAAGGGGCCGACGCTGCGTTCGCGGCAACCTTGAGGATGGCCTGATGGCCAAGATGCACGCCGTCGAAATTCCCGATGGCGGCAGAAGCGCCCCGGTCGGCGTCATCCATATAGGTGGTGTCACGGAGGTGGCGCATGGGGGAGGGCGTAGCGTGGCGAAGAGGGACGGGCAAGGGGGGATAGCGTGTCGGCTGTGCGGATGGAGCTGACATTGGCACGCATGCGGTTTCTTCGAAGATGCCGCGTTGAAATTGCGGGGATCAATGTGCCACGCGGGAGCCGTTGGTCATCACGGTGTTGAAGACCTGTGGGCTAAACAGTTATGCAGGGCGTGGCACGCAGAATGCGCACATTCAGGTCTGAAGATTTGAGCGCCTCCAGTAGGCGCGCGGAGATCACGACGGTTTTGGAAAACCGCTCATCAATGAATGCGTCCAGATCACCAACCGCCTGCGAACGGACTGCGAGTGTGGTTTCCATTGAAGTAACATAGGTGCCAAACTTGCTTGGCCCCCAAAGCTCAAGCGACTGCTCAGGGTCGAACGCATCCGGCACGGACGCAATGTTGATCAGGAAGTATTTTTCATCTTCAGCGGCTTCCATGCCAGCGTCGTAAAGCGTCAACGGAAAAAACCGGGAGCGACCGAGTTTCATGCTGCGCAGCACATCGGCAGCCGCTTCTGTAGCCACCGGCAAGGAACTGGCTATTTCGAAGAAGTCACCAAGCCTTTTGCGTACGACATCCACGTCTCGCGTGTAGCCCCAACGCATCCGTGTAGGCACAACCTCTTCGGAAAGAAGGACACCGCGATGAATCTTGTCGCTCAGCTTCAGGATATCGCGCTCATCGATGTCTATGTCGATGGAATGGATATTCAATTCCAGTTTGTAGTAGTCAGCCGACATTCTTGCAGTGTGTGTGCTCAGGGTAAAATGCAGTGTTCACTCAAGTTGAATCACTATCGCATTTCAAGCCTGAACTTGCACGGCTTTGGATAACTTGCCGAGCCCTGTCTTTTGGGGCTCAAAGCAGACATCGTCCCGAGGACGTTTGGCGCGGCTCAGGGCGGGTAGCTGAAGACTGATGGGGCTTAATCAAACTTCGCAGACGGTGCCAGCACTGTCGCTTCGCCCTTTAGGACGGGTTTGCCGTCTACCAGGGCGCGCGTGTCGAGACGGACGCGGCGTTTGCCGTAGTCGATCTCCAGCACCTCGACTTCCGCCGTCACCAGATCGCCGGGGCGCACCGGGGCAAGAAACTTCAGCGATTGACCGAGATACACCGTGCCGTGGCCCGGCAGTTGCTCCCCGATGACCGCCGAGATCAGACCCGCGGTCAGCATGCCATGCGCAATGCGGCCTTCGAAGATCGTGTCCATCGCGTAGGCATCATCCATGTGGACAGGGTTGTTGTCGGTGGAGACCTGCGCGAAGAGCTCAATATCAAGGTCTGTGATTTCCTTCGTCAGTGAGCGCATCATGCCCACTTCGAGGTCCTCGATGACAATCGTGCCTCTGGGTTGATTGTCCAACATCGAAGTCTCCTCGCAATATTTGAACGCACTATACGCTTAATGCGAAACTTTATTACTTTCAGAAATCGCATTTGCCAAGGTCTTTCTGCATCGCGGCGTCACTCGTTCCGGTGCTGTCGCGATTTGGTCGCGAGAAGGAACGGATTGTTTCCGGAGCGTCTCTGGTCCTTGGATTTCAATCCTATAGGGTGCGCTCACGGATCAATGGTGGGGGCCAAGGATGCCGAAACGACTGCTCGACATGCTTTTGGGCTCAGAAGATGCTGTGCCCGGAGATTACATATTGGCTTTGGTTGCGACCGTCGGATTGATGATCGCGGTTCTGGTGGGCATGTAGAAGACTGGTCTTCAAGGGAAGCAGTATGTCCAGTTTCGGACAGCCGTTACGTATGCTCTTTGCGCGACACGAGCTGTGGGCGGTCGAGACGGCGATGAGGTTCCCGTTCTTCGCGCTCTTCATTCACGCTACGCTTTGGGTGTGGGGGCTTCTTGCCGTTCCTGTCTTAATCGTGCTGCTTCTGGTCCTGGGAGGTTCGGTGATTGGGGCCGCTATAATGACTGCAATCACGCTTCCGTTTCTTCTGGCGTTTTTCCTGTGGTTTTCCCGTTGGTACTTCCTCTGCGTCGGGCTGGTTTGCGGACGTCGCAGAATGGCGGAGAACAAGCTTCGGCAAGTCAGGCTTCGATTGGGGCTGTCAGACGCCTAGACCTTGTACATCCCGTCATAGATTGGCTCGAGCGTCTCGTGATCGAAGAGGCTGGAGACGGAGGTTCCGTGCCAGATGTTCATGATGGCCTGCGCGAACATGGGCGCCGTGGGCACGATGCGAATGTTCTTGGCCGCTTTGGTGGCTTCGGTCGGTTCGATCGTGTCGGTAACGACGAGGCTTTTCATGACAGAGTTCGTCACGCGCTCGATCGCGGGCCCGGACAACACGCCATGTGAGATATAGGCGTGAACTTCCTTGGCGCCTGCGTCCATCAGCGTCTCAGCGCCTTTGCAGAGCGTACCGGCCGTATCGACGATGTCGTCGACAACGATGCAGACCCTGTCTTTCACGTCGCCGATCACGGTCATCTCCGCGATTTCACCGGGCTTTTCGCGCCGCTTGTCGACGATTGAGAGCGGAGCACCGATCCGTTGGGCAAGCTCGCGCGCGCGGGCGACGCCGCCCACGTCCGGCGACACGACCGTTACTTCTCCAAGCTGATCCTTGAAGGCGTGACGGACATCGAGCGCGAAGATCGGCGCGGCATAGAGGTTGTCCACGGGGATGTCGAAGAAGCCCTGAATCTGCGCGGCGTGGAGATCCATGGTGAGTACGCGCTCAATGCCTGCGCTGACCATCATGTTGGCGACAAGCTTGGCCGTTATCGGCGTGCGCGCTTTCGTGCGGCGATCCTGGCGAGCATAGCCGAAATAAGGGATGACGGCCGTGATGCGTTGCGCCGAGGACCGACGCAGGGCGTCCGACATGATCAACAGCTCCATCAGGTTGTCGTTCGCGGGGTTCGACGTTGACTGGAGAATGAACATATCTTCGCCGCGGACGTTCTCGAAAACTTCGACGAATATCTCGCCGTCGTTGAAACGTTCCACCCGTGCATCGACGAGGCCGACGCTGACACCCCGATGCATTGACATGCGTCGGGCAACAGCCTTCGCAAGCCCGGGGTTACCGTTTCCAGATATGATCTTGGGTTCCTGAAGTTGAGGCATTGGCAGCACTGTCCCTTTGGTCCGCTTCTCGTAACGGATTCGTAACGTTGACACCGCTTAACACGGGCATAGGGTCAGGCAAACACGAACGCCGAGGAGAACCCCGCAAAATGGCGCATATTGACTATTACCTCGCGACGATTTCCCCGAATTGCTATCTTGCCGGCACACGCCCGGCGGAAATTGCGGCAAAACATGGGGCGACGATTACGTACAAGCCTCTCGACATCATGGGTCTCTTTTCGCGTACCGGAGGTGTGCCGCCAGGGCAGCGTCATCAGTCCCGGCAGGAATATCGCCTTATGGAGATGGAGCGCAGTTCAAAGCTTGCGGGTTTGCCGCTGAACTTGAAACCCGCGCATTGGCCGACCAACCCGGCTCCAGCGTCTTATGCTCTGATCGCAGCACAAAAAGCCGGTGGCGGTGACCTTGGAGGACTGGTTTTCGCAATAACGCGCGCGTGTTGGGCGGAAGAGAAAGACGTTGCCGACGATGCCGTAATCAAAGAATGTCTGGAAGCGAACGGTTTCGATCCTTCACTTGCGGACACCGGTCTGCTTTCAGGGGCCGAGACGTATGAAGCGAACCTGGAAGAGGCGGTGAATGCTGGCGTCTTTGGCGCGCCCTTCTTCATCACGGATGATGGCGCGCGCTTCTGGGGACAGGATCGGATTGAGCAGTTGGACATGCATCTTGGAGGCCAGCTCTAAACTATGGCGGTGAAGCAACCTCTGGCGCTCATTCATTGCGCACTTGGACGGGCGTCGAATTGGCGGCCGTTCCTGAACGCGATCGAGCGCCCGATTTCTCCGTTGCTGATCGAATTGCCAGGACACGGGCTTGCGGAGAAATACGACACGTCCCGCGACTACTCCGATCAGGCCGTCGAATTGGCGCTGGAGGAAATGCCTTCTGAGCCAGTTCCGTTGATCGGGCATTCCTTTGGAGCGGTGCTTGCGCTGCGAATTGCTGTCGAACGTCCGTACCGCGTGTCCTCGCTGGTCCTTGTAGAGCCGGTGTTCTTTGCGGCCGTGAAAGGGCGCTGGGCATTCGAAAAGGTGGAGCGGGACCTGTCCAGTTTCCACAAGAAGATGGCGGCAGCTGAGCATGCGACCGCCGCGAAGGAGTTTCACGCAATTTGGGGCGATGGCACGCCTTGGAGCGAACTTACGCCAGATCAGCGCGCGTATATGGTGGACCGTATCCCCTTGATCCCGCCGGGAGACGCGCTTCTTATCGATGATCGGCGGGGGCTATTGATGGAAGATCGGCTGGAAGAACTCGATATGCCGGTCACGTTTGTCGATGGCGGGGATACGCACCCCGTTATCCCGGAGATCATCTCGACCATTGGCGACCGGATCCCGGATGCGGAATGGGTGACGGTACCGGAGGCGGGTCACATGTTGCCAATGACACATCCCGAGCGGCTGCTTGAAGCTGTGGGTGATCGCCTGTTTGTGGAGCCGCCGAAGCTCGATTGACCGTTATTCCGTCAGGTCGTGCCGAACGACGTTGAAGCCTTCTGCATCCGTCGGCGGGACGAAGAATTTCGATACCTGGTGAAACTGCTCTTCCGTCACGGCGAAGGCGTGCTTTCCGTCGGCATTCCGCGCGCGTAGTCTTTCCAGAAGGAGCTCATCTGGCGCTTCAAGCACATGAAGCCTGTGATCCACGCCCGACTGGTCGATGATCCCACGCATCCAGCTTCGGCTTTCCACGGTGTTGGCCTGGAAATCGAGCACCACGGACAGGCCCGATTGCAGCAGGGCGACGATATGAGGTGCCATGGCATCCCGCAGCTTGGAAGAGCAGCGAACGAAGTCTTTGGGCGTGGTCATCTGGTCCGAATAAAGCGACGACAACCAGTCGTCTTCGGAGATCAGAACCGTGCCGCTTTCCGACGCAAGTGTGCCCGCCAGCGTAGACTTTCCTGCGGCAATCTTTCCGCAAAGCATATGCAGCGTCGGTTTTTTCGCAGACATGTGCGGTGCGCTCCCCTGCGGTTATGTCGTTAGCCTAGGGCGCTCACAATCCCGCCGAAATCAGCAGCCTTGAGGGAGGCTCCGCCCACAAGGGCGCCATCGACATTCGAGACGCCGAAAATCTCGTTCGCATTCGACGGTTTTACGGATCCACCGTAGAGAAGGCGCATGCCGGACGCGTCATCGCCAAAACGGGCTGTCAGTTGAGTGCGCATGTCGTCGTGGACTTCACCGATCTCGTCAAGCGTGGGAACTTTGCCAGTGCCAATTGCCCAGACCGGTTCGTAAGCAATGACGGTGTTCGATGCCGTCGCGCCATCGGGAACCGAGCCCCGCAACTGAGCGCCTACAATAGCAAGCGTTTGGCCCGCCTCACGCTGCTCCAAGGTTTCGCCCACGCAGACGATGGCAGTCAGACCCGCGCGCCAAGCCGCTTCGGCCTTTGCACGCACCGTTGCGTCGGTTTCCCCGTGATCAGCACGACGCTCGCTATGGCCAACGATCACGTAGGTGGCCCCGGCATCGGAGAGCATTTCGGCTGAGACGTCGCCTGTGTGCGCGCCGGACGCCGCCACGTGGCAATCTTGTCCGCCCGTATCGATTGCTGTGCCGGAGGCGCGCTCGGAGAGCTTCGAAAGCAGTGTCGACGGAGGACAGATGAGCACCTCGCAACCGGGGGCGGGGTGTGCTGCGGCGAGCGCGTCAATCTCGGCAAGGCTTTCGGCCAGCCCGTTCATCTTCCAGTTTCCTGCGGCGAGTTTTTTCATCTTGGTTCTCCGTTCTGGCCTCCGGGATGCCGTGAAGCGAGGCGAAAGGTCAAGGGGTCAGGCAGGTCGCTGGCATCCGCCAGAAGCCGAACCGCAGACCTGCGTAAATGCCTTCGTTGGGTGCGTGGGCGCCGACTTCGCGAGCGCCTTCGCAATCGGGTGGCGCACTGTGAACAAAAAGGACGTCGTCGGTTGTTCCTGCGGGCAGGGGAAATGTTTGCTCGTAGAAGTTTCGTGGCTTGCCGTCTGGTGGCGGTGCATAGATTTCGAATGGCTCGCCCCAGAGCGTGTGGAACATGTCCGCAAGAACACCCCGGCGCACGCCGACCAGAATGGACAGGTTTTCAGCCTTGGCTGTTTCCGCGGCGGCCACCGTGAGGGCTTCAGGTCCGAGATATCGTTTGGCGAGCAAAGTTCCATCAGGCAGGCGGAGCCTGTCGGCGGTCATGTAGGCCAGTGGCAAAGCGATGGCGACGAGGGTGCCAAGTGAAAGTGAGATCTTCAGCAATCTTGGACCGAGCGTTGCCGCGGCAAGCGCCGAACCTGCGACATAGGCTGTCACCGCCCAATTCGCGTTGGCGCCCGCACGTGCGGCCTGAACCGTCATCAGCAGAATGACGGGAAGCGATAACAGAAGCAGTGCCCGGCTTTCCGGCCCGCGTCGCCCGAATGTCACCAGCGCAAACAAGAGCGCGCCAAACAGGAGGGGACCGAATACCACCAACTGCGATGCTACAAACTCAAGCCCTGCAGACGGATTGAACAGCACCTCCCCAAGCTTTGCGTTGTCTTCCGCCACGTGCCGGAAGGTGGTGCCGCCGTTTTGCAGGTTCCAGAGCAGGTTCGGCGACAAGACAAGGATTGCCGTCACCGCGCTGACAGCTGCATCCCGCCAGCCGATTCTTGCGGACGGTACGAACAGCGCGGCAGTTGCAAGGAGCAAGGGAAGATAAAGCGCGGCATACTTTCCGAGCATTCCCATGCCTGCGGCCAGCCCCAGCACCAGTGCCCAGACCAGCGACGGCTTAACCCGGAGATACGTCCAAGCCAGAAGCCCGAGTGCAAAGAACGGGAGCATGACTGTATCTGTTGAAAACTGCCAGCTACCAACGGCGACGAAAGGCAGCGTGACGTAAAGTACAGCGGCCCATGGGCCTGTGTTCCCGCCGTACAATCGAGCTGCCGTCAGACCGATCAATCCTCCGGTGATCGCGTGGAGAACCGGTCCGGACACCCTGATCCAATATTGGTGATCCGAACCGGCGAGTTCGGTCACCGCCGCAAGCCAGAACGCAATCAGCGGTGGTTTCGAGAAATAGCCCCAGTCGAGGTTTTGACCCCAAAGCCAGTATTGGGCTTCATCCACCCAGAGGTCCGTTCGGTCAAAAGCGAGCGTCAGAACGCGCCAAGCCGTCAGGACGAGAATGAAGAGCGCGGCGCGCGCGGGCTCAGAGTACGGCGCTGCGCTTTTCGACATGAATTAGCCAGAGGTTACGGGCGTACACCACGACGCCGAACGCCTGTCCCAGAATGATGACCGGTTCGCCACGATAGATGCCGTAGGCCAACAAGAGCAGTCCCCCCATAATGGAGAACCACCAAAAGGCTACGGGCATGACAGATTTGCGTGCCTTTTCCGAACTGATCCATTGAATCAGGAAACGCGCCGAGAACATGAGCTGTGCGAACAGCCCAACGCCCAACCACACAAGATCAAGCGTCGAAGTGACTTTGAAATATTCAAGAAGGCTCTGGATCATCCGGCCACCTCGTTTCGTCTCGGGATACGCGCTTTGTCCGCCGGATCAGCCACATGACCCCGAATAGGTCAACAGCACCCACGATTGCGCGTTGGAGATTGGTATAATTGGAAGCCCCGGCATGCCGCTCGGCATGCGATACGGGAAGGTGCATCACGCTCAGCCCCTGCGCCTTGAAAAGGGCAGGCAGGTAGCGATGCATATGATTGAAGAACGGAAGAGAGAGAAAATCGTCCCGTCGGAAAGCCTTCAGACCGCAGCCGGTATCACGGGTGCCGTCCCGGAGCAGCAGGGAACGAAGCCCATTTGCGAAACGGCTGGCCCAACGCTTTGACAATGTGTCCTGCCGTTTCTGCCGTTCTCCCGCGACAAGGCCTGGCGGTGTATCCCCCAGAAGTGGGGCAACCATGTTCGGGATTTCCGACGGCGGGTTTTGCCCATCGCCGTCCATGGTGCATATGACGGCTCCGCGGGCGGCCATGACGCCGGAATGGACAGCCGCAGATTGGCCTGCGGATCGTGGATGCTGAACGATGCGAAGCCACGGTTTTCCAAGTGCCTTCGCTTTCTCTGCGGTCCCATCGTCAGAGCCATCATCGACGAAAACAGCTTCGAAGTTTTGGTCTGCGCATGCCTCTTCGATTGCCGCGACCAGATGCGCGACATTGTCAGCTTCGTTCTTCATTGGAACGACGATGGAGAAGTCTGGCCTGCTCTCCGCCATATGCCCGCTGCCCGTTTTTTCTATGCTTTGGCTTTGCGGGGCAGGCTACAGGAAGGCAAGCGGAAAGTAACGCAGGTTTCAGACATCAGCGAAAAACGGACACTTGATGCCGGGATTTGGCTTCAGGGGGTAGGGATGGCCGGACTGATCAGGCCCTTCGCCGCAACTCAGGAGTTGTTCGCGCGCTCGGCCGCCAGCTCTTCGACGTCTTTGAACTTGATCGATTCCCCGCAGCCGCAAGCATCTGCAACATTGGGATTGCGGAACTTGAAGCCGCTCTCGAGAAGCGAGGTTTCGTAGTCGATTTCAGTCCCGAACAGGAACATCTGGGCCATCGGCGCGATCATCACACGCGCACCGTCCTGTTCGACCACTTCATCGTTCGGATCAATCTCGGCCGCGTAATCCATGGTGTACTCCATGCCCGCGCATCCGCCTTTTTTGACACCAATCCGAAGGCCCTGATGGCCTTCTTTTTCCATTAGCTTGCGGATATGGCGCACAGCGGCGTCCGTGATTGTAACAGGTGATTTGCCGGGAATGCCGAACATCGTGTGTCTCCTTGAATTTCCAAGATAGGAGGTTGCCTGAGGTGTCTCAAGCGTCTTGGCGTGAAATCCCTGAAACTCTTCGAGAATATGTAACGCGCGCCGCAATTTCTTGGGGCGCGCGTAATTCTTGACTTTGGAGCAGATCTCACTGCCCGGGTTACAGGCCCATGCAATTCGCGTAATAGGTCACGGTCGCCGGCCAGTCGGAAAAAACGCCTTCCACGCCAACGTCCTGTGCGAGAACGTGAAGAAGTTCGTATGTCACGCCGTCATTGTCCGTGATGTCCGAAATCGACTGGTAATACCAACCACCCCCGGTCTTCAGAGGGCCGGAGCGCTCCAGCGTCCAGGTGATAATGCCCAGACCTGCAGCCTTGGCTTCCTTGGCGAGCAACGAGGGAACAATGGTATCACCATCGAGTGTCACCAGCATCCATGTCGGTGGTGCGATGTAGTTAACGCCCATCTCCGCCAATTCCTGCATGGTATTCGGCCAAGTGCTGGCGTCCATCGGCGAATACCCATCGATGTTGTATTCATCCATCAGGTAGACGGCTTGGGCTCCGAAAATCTGGTTCGTTTTCAATCCAGTACAGGACGTCTTCAAGGTTGAAGGATTGCGCCCAGACACGCGAGGGGGCGATGCCTGCGGCCTTGTATTCATCAATCAGCTTCTGTGCGTAGTCCTGCTGGGAAAACCCGTTAAAGGGCATCTCGACGGAAGGGGGCTTGAGCTCAGGCGTGAAATCAGCGCCGAGCGAGTCGAACAAGGCGATTGACTCCGCATGGGTCATGATCTGGGCGTCATCGACATAAAGATCAGTTCGGTAAGGCGCTGTTCCTCCTAGATAATCTTTCGCGCTGGTCGCTGAAGTGTTCGCTGCGTCCATCTTGGGATTCAAGGTTCGGAACTCGGCCAGGGTCAATTCGGACGTGCGACATTCCGCGGTCGCTTTCGCGTCGCCATTCGCGGGTGAGAAGGGTGCCACACATTTCGAAGACAGCGCGCTGGTGACGATATCGGTCGTTGTGTGCAGGTCGTTTTGCGCATGGCGGCAAACCAGTTCCTTGTCCGCCGTGAAAGTTACGTCGCATTCGAGAATGCCTGCGCCTTGGCGCGCGGCTGCGATATTGGATTCCACCGTGTGCTCGGGATATTTCAGCGGTGCCCCGCGGTGTCCGATGGAAAACTTCGACACTTCGGGTGTTTGACCCACACAGGAGGCAAGCTTCTCTTTCAGGGGGCTGTCGTCCATCTTGTCGATCAGAAAGAACGGGCGTTGACCGTAGGACAGCGGTTCAGCGGCTATGAGCGGACCCGCAGCCAGAACTGTAGCTGCAGTCATTAGGGCGATCTTGATTTTCATTGCGGTACTCCAGACGCGGTTTGCGCCGGGAGGGTTCCGTCTTTCGATGAAGGTCTCGTGACGCTTGGGTGAACCTTTGGTTTACATGAACCCAAGTTCGAGCCGGGCTTCGTCGGACATCATTTCCATGCCCCAGGGCGGTTCCCAAGTGAGTTCCACATCCACTTGTTTTACGCCCGGCAAAGGCTCCACGGCATCTGCCACCCAACCCGGCATTTCGCCTGCAACCGGGCAACCCGGTGCGGTGAGCGTCATCACGACGGTAACAGCATTTTCATCTGTTATATCAATGGTATAAACGAGGCCCAGGTCGTAGATGTTTACCGGGATTTCCGGGTCGTACACCGAGCGGCACGCCTCGACCACCGCCTCGTGCAATGGATGGTCCGTTGAAGAGGGTTTGATAAGCGGTGTACCTTCGATGGGATCGCTGGGTTCGACGGTCATGGGCAAGTCCCGTTGTTTCTTCTCTGTGTATATAAAGGCTGTGAGGTAGGGGTAAACCCTGCCGGTGTGTCATCTTTTGCGGTCAAGGCTTGGCACTTGGCTCTGAGCAGGGCATTTGGGGGGCCATGACGGAGTTTGGTTTTTCCCTTGGGGCCACGGATGGGCGCGCGCGCGCGGGGGTCATCCGCACATCTCGCGGCGACATACGCACCCCCGCCTTCATGCCTGTCGGCACCGCTGCCACCGTTAAAGCGATGCTCCCCGAAAGTGTGGCCGCGACGGGCGCGGACATCCTTCTTGGCAACACGTACCACCTCATGTTGCGTCCGACGGCCGAGCGGATTGCACGACTTGGCGGTCTGCACCGGTTCATGAATTGGGAGAAGCCGATCCTTACAGATTCAGGCGGTTTTCAGGTCATGAGCCTCGCGGGGCTTCGCAAACTGTCCGAAGATGGCGTGCAGTTCTCGTCTCACATCGATGGGTCAAAGCATATGTTGACCCCTGAGCGTTCGATGGAAATCCAGTCGTTTCTTGGGAGCGACATCGTGATGTGTTTCGACGAGTGCCCGGCGCTTCCGGCAGATCGTGACCGCATCGCGGATAGCATGGAACTCTCTATGCGATGGGCGGCAAGATCAAAGGCGGCCTTTGGAGATCGACCGGGGCATGCGCTTTTCGGCATCCAGCAAGGCGGCCTCGAGCAGGACCTGCGCGGCGAAAGCGCCGAAAAGCTGATCGAGATCGGGTTTGACGGCTACGCTGTCGGGGGGCTTGCTGTCGGCGAAGGACAGGAGGCGATGTTCGAGGTGCTAGATTATGCGCCGGACATGCTTCCTACGGACAAGCCAAGATACCTGATGGGTGTCGGAAAACCGGATGACATCGTGGGCGCTGTGAAACGCGGGATTGACATGATGGACTGCGTGTTGCCGTCGCGCTCAGGCAGAACGGGGCAGGCATTTACACGCCGCGGCGTCGTGAATATCAAGAACGCGCGCCATGCCGATGACCCCAGACCTCTTGACGAGGCTTGTGGTTGCCCGGCATGCCGAAGCTACTCTCGGGCCTATTTGCACCACGTGTTTCGATCTGGAGAAATGATTTCCGGCATGCTTCTGACATGGCACAACCTGCACTATTATCAGGCCCTTATGGAGGACATGCGGCGCGCAATCCACGCCGGAGCGTTTGTGGAGTTCGAGCAGGAGTTCAAAGCTTTGCGTGCTGAGGGGGATATTCCTCCGCTACACTCACGCAAATGAGTTCAGGTGGTTGGCGTTCCGTTCAGGACGCTACGCGCTCCAAGTGAGACTGTTCGTTGACTTGCGTTGAAGGCCGTTTCGTCATGTCAGACACCTGAAAATGTGAAACGGCTTCTGCGAGACTGTCGGTTTCCTCACGCATTGCGTGCACAACGGCACTTGTTTCTTCGAACATCGCCGCATTCTGTTGGGTGGATTGCTCCATCTCTGACACTGCAGAGCTGATCTCTGCGATGCCGGCTGATTGTTCTTCCGAAGCACTTACAATCTGCAAGACTTCGCGTGTCATGCCGGAAATGGACACCTGGATGTTGTCCAGCGCTTCTCGGCTTTTGCACACGATCTCGACGCCTGTGCGAACCTGGCTTTCGCTCTTCTCGATGAGCGCGTTGATTTCGCGGGCCGCGTCTGCGGCGCGCTGTGCGAGGGTGCGCACTTCAGACGCCACAACTGCAAACCCTTTGCCGGCTTCGCCGGCACGCGCCGCTTCGACACCGGCATTCAATGCCAGGAGGTTTGTCTGGAATGAAATATCGTCGATCACATTGGTGATCTTCGAGATTTCGGAAGAGGAGGTTGCGATGCCTTCGATTGCGGCGACCATCTTCTTGCCAGCCTCCACCGCAGCGTTGGCCTCGACCTCTGTCGCCTCGGCGGCATTGCCCATTTCCCTGACCCCTCTCGACGTCGAACGAACAGATTCCGTGAGTTCGTGTACCGCCGCTGACGTTGTTTCAAGCGCTTTGGCGGAGGACTCGGTTCTAATGGCAAGATCATTTGCGGCTTCTGAGAGTTCACCGGTCGAGACTTTGACCGTTTGGGCACCCTCGGCGATTTGTCCGACGATTTCCGCCAGGTGAGCGCTGGTGTGATTTATCTTCTCGCCGATCTCGAGGAAGACGCCCTCATGGTTGCCCGACATACGTTCATCGAGATTCCCAATGGCGATTGCATCGAGCACTGTCATGACGTCGGAGAGCCCGCTTTCGGTGACTTCGCCGATCCGATTCACGCCCTCACAAAGTTCCGCAAAGACACCGTCCTTGTTGTCTGTCCGGAGACGTTGCGAGAAGTCTCCTGAAATGCACGCGGAAACAACGGTGTTCAATTCGCGCACGGCCTGCTGACCGGCTTCGGCAACCTCTCGTTGAGCGCGAAGCGCTTCCTGATCGCGATTGCGTTGCTTTTCGACGACGTCTTCGGCGACAGTCATGATTTCATTCAGTCCTTCGCCCAGAATTTTCGAAGCACCTTGCAGGTCCCGCAGTCTCAGTCGCGCGGAAAAGTCCCCTTCGGAAACGGAGCCGACGACGCGCCGAATGCCATCGGCTGAACTCAATTCAAGCTTTTGCTGGCGCTCTGCGTCTTCGCGGCGCTGCTGCTCGGTTTGCTGGAAAACAGCCAAAGCGTCGGTGATCCGGCGCAGGTCGCGTGGCGAAACGTCTGGAATTTCGCTATCGATGTCGCCCTCGGCGAGTGCGGCCACGCGATCGGCGGTCCGGGTGATGGCGGACACCACACGCCGGGCCAACAGAACTGTGGAGACACCGATGATGGTCATCAGGGCAGCAAGAAGCACAACAGTCGACAGAATGCGCTGCCACGATTGCGCCAACGCGTCGCCTGTCTTTTCCACAAGCTCTGCGGCGCCTAAATCTTCGATTTCCTTGATAAGGTTGATCTTCTGAGTGATGCTCTCAAACCAAACCTCGGGTTGCACCGCAGCAACCGCAGCCGCATCGCCGGAACGGATTGTCGCGCGAAGTTTTTCGACGACTTGAACAGTTTCGGCCGCCTTGAATTCGGATAGCGCTTCAAGAATTTCGTCTGATGCGATTTGTTCGTAGACTTCAAAGAGGACGTTTTGTTCTTCAACCAATGCGTTGAAACGTACCAGTGTCGCTGTCGGGACGATGCCATCAGCGCTGGCAGCCTGTGCAAGCGCCACGGCACCTGTTGCACGTTCGAGGCCCGCAAAATCCTTCGCTGTCATGAAGATCGCATGCCTTTGTACGGCGCGCGCCGCGTCAGCATAGCTGATCGTCTTGCCCAATTCCGGGAGAATGGCGATGGCGGCGCGATTGAGCGCGGTGATGGTCGACACGGCCTCGGGAGTTGTCACATCCAAACGGTCAATACGATCACGAAGCTCAGTCATTCCTTGGATGCGCGTGCGCACGTCCTGGATGCGATCAAGCGTTGGAGACCCGGCTGGCAAGACACCCTCGACCACTTCGGATGTGCTTAGGAAGCCGGCAATCACGGCGTCGCTCTCAGCCCGGCGCGTGGGAAGCGCGTCGGCGAAGTTTCCTCCGTTGCTGGAGATGAAGCCGGCACTTGCGCCGCGCTCTTTCTGAAGTTCATGGGTCATGGCGCCTATCCTGGCTGCCAATTGGGTTTTCAACGCGTCTGCCTGCAGTTTCTGACGCTCCTGCAGCATGCCGCCAATTTGCGGCCCGGCGAATGTCAGCGCGACCACGAATCCGGATGCTGTGAGGATCAACATCATCTTCGAAACAGACAGCTCAAGGAAGCGACGCATCTATGGCTCCTAAACCAAACTACGTGCGCTCCTCTAAACGGGTCTTCTTAATGAAGGGTGAGGACGATTTGACCTCACCAGCTCCCATTCTGTCAGTGTTCAACAGCTTTCGCTGCTTGCCACAGGGCTTCCATCTCTTCCAGCGAGGCTTCGCGCGGGGTTTGCCCCATTTCTGACAAGCCATCCTCGACATGGGCGAAGCGGCGTTCAACTTTTGTATTCGTGCGTCGAAGTGCGGCTTCCGGGTCGATATCCCAATGGCGGGCGAGGTTCACGAGCGCGAACAGGATGTCGCCAAACTCATCTTCAAGGGCATCCTGCTCCCCGGACAGCTTTGCTTCGCGCAATTCGCTGATTTCCTCGCCGATTTTATCGAGAATGGGCTCCGGATCACCCCAATCGAACCCAACCCGTGCGAGACGCTTCTGCAATTTCAAGGCGCGCAGAAGGGCGGGCAGGCCAAGCGCGACCGCTTCAAGGGTGCGTTCCTCACCTTTCAATGCGCGCTCGGCGGCCTTGGCGGCCTCCCAATCGCGGGTTTGTTGTTCGGCGCTTTTCTTGTTGCTGTCGTCACCGAAAACATGCGGGTGCCGGTCGATCATTTTCTGCGTCACCTGCCGAGCGATGCTTTCGGTGTCGAAGTGACCCGCTTCGTCCGCGATCTGGCCATGGTAGATCACCTGTAGCAGGAGGTCGCCCAATTCCCCTTTCAGGTCATCCCAAGCTTCCCGCTCAATAGCATCTGCAACTTCGTAGGCTTCTTCGATGGTATAGGGCGCAATGGTGGCGAAGGTCTGTTCTATATCCCAGGGACAGCCCGCTTCGGGATCACGAAGGCGTCTCATGACCTCAATCAGGCGCGGCCAGCCTTCGGGCGTGTCAAAGATCGGATCGGACATCGGGCGCTCCTTGGCAGTTCTTCCGCGCGAGAGTAGGTTCCATGCTCAAACTGGCTTGTCCACCGAAAGCGAGGCGGAATGGCGCTGGAAGATGCAAAACACGAGGTTGATCGGGCCGTGTCCGGTCTCTCCACCGGTCTTGGTTATGAAAACCCGTTTGCGGGTGTGGTGTCCTTTCTGCGCCGCCCGTACACGAAGGATGTCAGCGGCTTTGATCTGGCGGTGACCGGGGTGCCGTTCGATCAGGCGGTCACTCACCGTCCGGGCGCTCGTTTCGGACCGCGCGCGATGCGGGAAGCGTCCACATTAATGGCTGGCGATGCGCCATATGGGTGGGGATATTCGCCGCTGGATCGATTCAAGGTGGCAGACGCAGGCGACATGGCTTTCGACTATGCCGCCGTTCCGGACGTGCCGGGCCGGATCGAGGCCCATGTGGCTGACATAGTGAACAAAGGTGCCGCTTGCCTACTGATTGGGGGGGACCACTCGGTCGCGCTGCCTTCGCTTCGTGCGCATGCGGCGCGTCATGGTCCGTTGGCTTTGGTGCAATTCGATGCGCACCCGGATACCTGGACAGACGACGACCCGTCCCGCGTTGATCATGGGACCTTTGTCTACAAGGCGATTGCCGAAGGTCTGATCGACGGAAGCCGAACCATTCAAATCGGCACAAGGGTGGAAATCGAGGATGAAGCCCCAAATGGCATCACACGGATTGATGCCCGCGCCGTTCACTCGGGCACGGATGTTGGCGCACGCGTTCGTGAGGTCGTCGGGGACACACCGGTTTACCTGAGTTTCGATATTGATGTACTGGACCCGGCCTTTGCGCCGGGCACCGGCACTCCGGTTTGTGGAGGGCTCTCGACCGCTCAGGCCGCTGTTACTCTGCGGTCCCTTGCGGGTGTAAATGTTGTGGGAATGGATGTCGTTGAGGTTTCGCCGCCCTATGATCATGCGGGCGTCACCGCACTGGCCGGCGCACATGTTGCTTATGATTTGATTGCGCTTTGGGGATGGAACCGGACATAAAACAACCTACCGTTAGTAAAGTTTCACTATGGCGTTCACGAATGAGCACCTTACTTTCACTGCTGGGGCTTTGCCTCTTCGTCCTTGTTGCGTTGCGGTTTGTACCTGCCGACGGCGAGCCGTTTCACGAGGACCCGGCACAAGCTGACCGACAACGCTCAGAATTCCGGCTGATTGGACGGGAGGCGCCAAGATACCACGTCGATGCCGACACCTTGTTGGAGGCGTTCTCAAGCATTGCTCGGTCGAGATGGAACGTCTTTCTGGTCGAAGGCAGCGTTGACGGAGGGATGATGACGTTTGTGTCGCGATCCACCGTTTTCGGATTTCGTGATTACATCACCGTAAAGGCAACCGACGAAGCAGGCGGGGCCAAACTTTCGGTTGTCTCCCGGCCTCGCTTCAACGTCTATGACTGGGGCGTCAACAAGAAGCGGTTAAGCCGGTGGCTTGGCGAGTTGGAACAGGCGGTCGGTGGGCGAAGGCTCGAGTGAAGACGATATGCATCCGTCCCCGGTATCGCGCCAGATCGGTACATTGAGCGACATGTCGCACTGCGCCATGAAGGCCCGGCCATCGACGACAAGACAAATGGTCTCGCCAAGCTCAACCCGAAGGCCTTGTGTGTCGGTGCAATAGCAATCGATCGTCTTTCCGCCTGGGCCGGTCACATCCGCCAGTGCGGGGGCACCCATCACTGCAAGAATGAAGACAAAACGTTTCATGTCAGCAGAATAGCAAGGATGCATGGCCCTGCCTAGTCTGTGCAAGCTTGACCTGCCGCGGACGATGGGAGAGAGGAGGGCATGATCCCGCTCGAGACACTGACCCAGATCCGTGAACGCTTTCAGTTCCTTGAGGCCAAGATGGCCGGAGGTGCGGAAGCGCATGAAATCGCGGAACTTGCGCGTGAATATGCCGAGTTGAAACCAGTCGTGGCTGAGATCGAAGACTACACAGCCATGCAAGACGCGCTGGCTGACGCCGAAGAGATGCTTTCCGATCCCGAGATGAAGGCGCTGGCAGAGGAGGAGCTGGCCGGCCTGAAGGAGGCCATTCCCGAGGCAGAGCACAAATTGAGGCTCGCGCTTCTGCCGAAAGACGCCGCCGACGCACGCCCGGCGATCATTGAAATCCGGCCCGGAACCGGTGGAGAGGAAGCGGCACTCTTCGCAGGAGATCTTCTACGCATGTATCAGCGCTATGCTGAAGCCAAAGGCTGGAAATTCAATGTGATCGAGCTTGCTGAAACCGAGTTGGGTGGCATCAAGGAAGTCGTTGCCAACGTCTCGGGGGAGGGGGTCTTCGCCCGGCTCAAGTTCGAAAGCGGTGTCCATCGGGTTCAGCGGGTGCCAGAGACCGAGTCGGGCGGTCGCATTCATACTTCCGCGGCGACGGTTGCGGTTCTGCCGGAAGCTGAAGAAGTCGACATCGACATACCCGCCAACGATATTCGCATTGATACGATGCGCGCGTCCGGCGCGGGGGGGCAGCATGTGAACACCACGGATAGCGCGGTTCGCATCACGCATATCCCGACAGGCATCGTGGTCACGTCATCCGAGAAGTCGCAGCACCAGAACCGGGCAATCGCCATGGCGCATTTGCGCGCAAAGCTGTTCGACATGGAACGCCAGCGTGCTGCGGACGAACGTGCCGCCGACAGGAAGGCACAGGTCGGCTCCGGTGACCGATCCGAGCGCATCCGAACCTATAACTTCCCGCAAGGGCGAATGACGGATCACCGGATCGGGCTGACGCTTTACAAGCTTGGCGAGGTGGTCGGTGGCGATTTGGACGAGACCATCGATGCGCTGATTGCGGCGGATCAAGCAGAACGGTTGGCGGAGCAGGGCTTGTGACGCGGTCAATCGCGAAAGGCCGGTTGGTTTGCCGATGACCGATGCAGACGCGGCGGATCTGCTTCGGAGGGCTGGCGTTGACGGCGGAGAAGCCCGAAAGTTGCGCCGACTTGCCGAGGATACCGGCAGGCTTTTCGACGATCTTGTAAAGCGTCGCGTTGCCCGCGAGCCGTTTTCGCACATTGCCGGATACCGGGATTTCTGGAGCCACAGATTTCGGGTGAACTCTCATGTTTTGGACCCGCGCCCTGAAACGGAACTTCTGGTGGAATTGGCGTTGGAGCATCCCTTTTCGAAGGTGCTGGACCTTGGAACCGGGTCTGGCTGCATCGTGATTTCACTTTTGGCCGAGCGACCGGAGGCTCGGGGCGTCGGTACAGATGTTTCCGAAAAAGCGGTGCTCCTCGCGGGGGAAAACGCCGCTGAGATCGGTGTCGCGGATCGACTGGTGCTGCCATTGTCTGACTGGTTCGAAGATGTGGGCGGACGCTACGACCTGATCGTATCGAACCCACCCTATATTCGGTTGGACGACATGCCGAACCTTGCGCCAGAGGTGAGGGACTACGAGCCGCATGGGGCTTTAACAGACGATGGCGACGGGCTTTCCGCATATCGCGCAATTTCCGAGGGAGCATCGGATCACTTGGTCGAAGGTGGCCGGTTGCTTGTAGAAATCGGGGCGGATCAGGCTGAAGCTGTCCGAGAAATCTTTTCTGCGGCAGGCCTTGCAGATGTTGCGGTGCACACCGACTTGAATGGAAAGGACCGGGTGGTCGCGGCGAGGCGGCGAAGCTGAAAACACAGCCGGATCTCGCTCAAACACCTTGCAACAATGCGCATTTATCCGAAAAAATGTCTTGGCAAGGCCGTTTCCACTCGATACACATTTTCACGCAATCGGCGGAGCGTCTGCTGTCTCCCCCGAAGATTTGCCAAATCCAAGCACGGACGGAACGCTTCATTAGGAACGCGTGTCCCATGGGAGGAACCGTGCTTCACCAGACCAAAGGCTGGACTGTAAACGCTTATGAGATCTTCAAAGTCACGATCGCGGTCGAAGAATAACCGCAACCGTTCGATGGGTAACGTCGTAAACCGGGTTTTCGATTCATCCGGGCCCGAAGGCAAGGTTCGCGGAACGCCGCAACAAATCATTGATAAATATAATCAATTGGCCCGGGACGCACAGTTGTCGAACGACAGGGTGGCAACCGAAAACTTCCAGCAGCACGCGGAACACTATTTGCGGATGCTTGCGGAAGCTCAACGTGAGCAGGCCGAGCGTCAGGCGCAGCAACAGCAGCAAAATCAGGACCGTCAGCAGCGAAACAACAACCCGCAAAATGATGGCAATCAGGGTGGTCAGAACGCTCAGAATGCACAGCCAAACGGGCGTGAGCAGGACGCGTCCGAGCGTCCTCAGCCTGCTCCTCAGGGCGATGTCATGGACGTCGATACCCAGGCAGAAAGCGATAGCCCGCTGGTAGAGACGCCCGAAAATCGTCAGCCACGGCAACGCAAGCCGCGGAAGAAGCCCGAACCGCAGCCTGAGGCGCATGAACAGCCTACGCCCGATGCCGCTGAATAGTCAGGTATCAAGTTGACGTGCGAGCGCACAAAATCGCTCTAGATCAATAGTTTCTGCGCGCGCCTTCGGGTCGATTCCAGCGGCCTCCAACTTGCGCTCGATATCGTCATAGCTCTTCAGGCTGGCGCGAAGCATTTTTCTGCGCTGTTGAAATGCTTTCGCGACAACAGTACGCAGAATGGCCGGATTGGCTGGATACAAGGGCTCTGGGCGGGCCTTCAAGTGAACAACAGCAGATCTGACCTTTGGCGGTGGGGTAAACGCCTGCGGCGGCAAATCCATGACAATGTGCGCCTCACTTCGCCATTCGGCGAGTATCGAAAGGCGTCCATAGGCTTTCGACCCGGGCTTTGCGACGATCCGCTCGGCCACTTCGCGCTGAAACATGAGCGTGAGGCTTTCCCAAAATGGTGGCCATTCCGGTGGATCGAGCCAGTTGGTCAGTAAGGCCGTGCCGACATTGTAGGGCAGGTTGGCCGCGATTTTCACCGGTGTGTTCAGGTGATGCGAAACGTCGATCTCCAGTGCGTCGCCCTGTACGATGACCAGCCGTCCCGGATAGGCATCTGAAATCTCCTCGAGCGCGGGAATACAGCGCTCATCCTTTTCTATGACCACAACCTTGCGCGCCCCCGATGCCAGAAGACCGCGTGTCAGGCCACCTGGGCCCGGACCGATTTCAAGCACGTCCGCATTCGACAAATCGCCTGCGGCTCGCGCAATTTTTGCGGTCAGGTTGAGGTCGAGGAGAAAGTTCTGTCCAAGTGACTTGCGTGCGCTGAGGCCGTGCCGCTGGATAACCTCTCGTAAAGGGGGCAGGTTATCTATCAAGCGGACCGTGCCTTTGCCATCTCATGCGCAAGACGAATGGCTTCGGTCATGGAATTGGGCGATGCGAGGCCCTTACCAGCGATCCCAAATGCGGTTCCGTGATCGGGGGATGTCCGGATGATTGGCAATCCGAGCGTGACGTTTACGCCCGTGTCAAATGCCAGGGTCTTTGAGGGCACCAGTGCCTGATCGTGGTACATCATGACGGCGGCATCGTACCCGGCACGGGCTTCGGCGTGAAACATCGTGTCGGCCGGAAGCGGGCCGGAAATGTTGATGCCCTCAGCGCGTAGATGATCACACACAGGCCTTATGACCGCGCCATCTTCCGAGCCTAGAAGCCCGTCTTCGCCGGCGTGAGGATTGAGGCCGGATACAGCAATGCGAGGTTCAGCTATTCCAAAATCCACGACGAGCGCAGCATGCGTCGTCCGGATTGTCTCTTCCAGCAGCTCTTTGGTGAGTGCTTTTGGCACCTCTGACAGGGGAATGTGAATGGTCACCGGCACGACGCGCAATGCCTCAGAGGCGATCATCATAACTGGGCGTTCTGCGCCAGTGAGTGCGCCCAAAAACTCCGTATGACCGGGGAACTCAAAGCCGGCGAAGTCCGCGAGTTCCTTCTTGGAAATCGGAGCGGTGGTCAGCGCCGATGCATCACCTCTTTGAACCAGACGCACGCCTCGTTCAATGACCTCCATGACAGAGCGCGCGTTTTCCGGGGCGGGCTCTCCGGGCGTTGCGTCGCAAGGGAAGCCATGGAGAAGGACCGGTACACCCTTTGCCATTGCTGACAAGGCGCGCTCGGGGCTTTCAATCAGGACGGCGGGTGCATCGTCCGGCAAGTGACCGGGATCAGCGATTACAAAAAACGGCACCTCGTCGCGAAGTGTGTCCCAGGCTTTTACAATGGTTTCGAGACCAATGCCGGAAGGGTCGCCACAGGTAACGGCGACCGGAAGTGCCTTATCCGTACCCATGGGCTAGTTGGTTGCAAAATCGATGATGTCAGCCTCAGCCCTCAGCTGTGCGAGGTAATGCGCTGCTGCTGTGCCGAGGCGAATGTTCAAAAGGCGATTTCCAGCGATAGCGAGATCGACCGAGTTGGCGTTATCGGGTTGCCGCTGACAAAGCATCAGCACTGTCGCATTCCCTCCTCGCGTCACTGCCGTCGACGTTTCCCCTTCATCCAACGACGCGAGGGCGGCGCGGATATCGGCAGGCAGGCTTTCTGCCGGTTTGCTTTCACGGATCAGTCGCTCTTCAGGCAATCCCTTGGCTACTCCGTAGAAGTCGTCACAAACATCAACACTTTCCGCTATGCGTGCCGCCTCCTGCGCTCCTCCCGAAACGAGGAATAGAGCGTAATCGATGGACAGGCTTTCCGGGGTGCCGGCAGCCACGAGTTCTTCGTCGCGCAAAAGAAAGACGCCAATCGCGTTTTCCAACTGGATTGGCCGGGAGATTTGCCCAGGTGTAAGCGCGTCGATGGTCGGGCGCACCTCGTCTGGGAGCGAGTCGAGTGCGACCCAATCGATCTCTCCGCCGCGTGTTGATGACGGAGCAACGGAAAACTGACGTGCAGCAGCTGCAAAGGCGGCTTCATCTTGCAGCCGAGCGAGTTCACCGGCCCGCACCTGCGATGCACGCGTGGCCTCTGGCGTGTTCGCCGGCAAAAGAATTTCGGAAAGAAGGACCCGCAGTCCGCCTTCAGTTCCTGACAGCGCCAGCGCCCTGCGTGCATCGTCGTTGTCGACGGCGGCCCGGAGGCTTTCACCGAACCGGCTGCGCACCGTATCGCGCCAAGCAACGCCCGCCGTAAAGAAGTCGCGGACTGTCGCGGCCGAGATGCCGCGGCTGTCAGTGATCGTCAGGAATTGCTCCGCAGTTAGGTTCGCACGAGAGGCAAACTCGGTGATGCCTGCCTCGATCGCCTCAGGCGAGACTTCAATTCCGTTGTCCGCTGCCGCCTTGAGTTGCAACGTCTCGTTGATCAACTGCTGTCGCGCGAGGTCGCGGGTGTCACCAGGTGCACCAAGCAACGTCAGGAAGCGCGCGCGCTGATCGATCTGGTAGCGTGTCACGACGGAGGTTCCCACCTGTATCTCGGGACTGAATTGCCCCTGGGCACGAACGGGCTCCAAAGAAATGGTTAGTCCGGCGATACCCGCCAGCAAGATCGCAAACCCAAATCGTCTCACGTCGTTATCCTCTGCAGCGGCGAAGCCGCGTTGTGTCGCTTCCGCGCCCGCCAATACCTGTAAGCGATACACGGAAGCCGAATTCGGTTGTCGGGTCTACACTAGTGGAATCGGCAAATCGACGCGAGACGGAAAGCGCAAGGTCAACACATTCCGTCCGGTACCCAAGCCCGACGCGTGTTCGCGTGGCGCGATCGGCGTTGAAATCGTAGCGCCAGTCCGCATTTGCCGTCCAACGATCGTTGATGTCGTAAGCTCCGTCAAAGCTCCATTCGTCGAGGCTGACATTTCTATCCTCGGACGGCTCGGGAGCTGCGAAGAGATAGTTCGTTCCAAGACGGAACCGGTCCGTCCGCCAATCGAGGCGTGTTTCGGACAGGGTGAACTGAATATCGGTATCAAAGAGCGAACGCGAAATGATCTGAAATCTATCGCCGACTGTGAGGCGACCGGAAACCAGCCATTCCGATCTGTCCCCTTCAAGGCCTGAGCCCTCGCCAAAACCAAGATCTCCGGTCAGATTGGCGACACGTCCAAGGGCCAGATCAAGGACCCAACCGTCCGGGTCGCGGCGTTGCCAGGACGCGCCCACCGCGACGCGGACGCCATCTTCGGCACCATCGAAACCGGGATACCGAGACGCGGAAAAGAGATTGGCTTCGTCGAATTCGATGACCCGGCTGTCTTCAAGCGGAACCTGATCCCCGCCAGTATCAGAGACGTCCAAACGGATGATCGGTTCAAGCACTTCGGCACCGCCATCTTGCGTGCGTCGCGTCATTGGCCACCGCAGTTCGGCCGCCGCGCGGGGGACCGAGCGAATGAGCGTGGTTTCGAAGTTCGTATCCTGTGCCGTGGAATATGCATCTGCGCGGAACCCAAGCTCGGTACTGGCGATGATGCCGGGGGTCAGCGTCCAGCCCCGTTTCCAATCGATTGCGGCACTTATCCGCGACACATCGCGCCCGTCGACATCAGCAGATGACGGGCGTTCGAGAGCGTAGAAGCCGACGGAAGCGGTGGTTCTGCCCCCAAAGGAAAGATCGGGAAGTTCGCGCTGAAATTCAGCCTCGATAAACTGGTCGGGCAAGGTGTCGCGGATCGGTATCTCGCTTTCCCGAAGTGTGCGGAACTCGGAAATGGAGGCTCGGAAACGGTCCTTGTTTCGAACGCGCGATATAGCGATCTGGTTGGTAAGCCTGTCTTTCTCGGAGTAACCATACTCGAACAGGTAGGCAGGGTCCGACACGAACTCGAGTTGAGCAGTTGCCGTGTAGGCCCGTGGAAGCTTCAGCGAGCCAGTGCCGAAGAAATAGCCGCGAGAGTCGCGGATATCGTCATGGCTGATCGCTCCGACAGCGCTGAAATCCCCATTTCGAAAGAGCCTTCTGTACCGGAATTCCAGTGTGTTGGTGGCGCTGGTCAAATAAGGTGTCAGAGTAAGGTCTGCGTGGTCTCCGAGCGCGATGAAGTAGGGCAGCTTCAGGCCGGATCCAAATTCCGACGAAGAGGTGAACTGGGGGATGAGCAGACCGGTAGAGCGTTCAACACTTGGATCAGGAAGGCGCAGCCGTGGAAAGTAAAGAATTGGGACGCCGCCAACCCGGAATTGGGCGTTTTCGAAGTAAAGCTGACGCTCGAGATCGTCATGTATCACGCGACTGGCCCGGATCTCCCAAAGCGGTGTAGGGCTTGTCTCACAAACTTCGCAGGACGACGCCACAACGCGATCAAGCCGCGTATAGCGGTCGTCGACACGGGCAATTTCGTTTGCTGCGAGTTGTAGTTGCTGATCCAGAACAAGACGCGCTGATATCAGAACACCGTTCCGAAGGTCGCGATCGAGTTGGGCCTGGTCGGCGAGAATAATCGTGCCGCCTTCGTCGGTAATCCGGATCGGCCCCGTGATCGTGAGTTGATCGCTGGTGCGACTGTAACTCACACGCTCAGCGTTGAGGCGGGTGCCTTGATAGAACACTTCAACATTGCCAGTCGCCGTCACGCGGCCTCCGGGATCGACAGTAATGCTATCGGCAACGAGTGATGCGAGGTCCTGCGCCAAACCCTTTTGAGGCAGGTAGATCAGGCAAGCCACGAGAAGGGCGCACAGAAATCGCCGCATCAGCCGTCTTCCAAATGCAAAAGAAGACCGAGGGGTAGCAGCAAGGCAGCGACTGGTGGTCCCCAAGCGGCGAGAATGATCGGGATCTGTCCGTTCTCACCAAGGATCGCCGCAAAGTTTCGAATGAAGTACAGCGTGAAGCCAAGCCCAAGCGCGGCCAGCACCATTACTCCTGTGCGACCGAACCTTGTGTGACGCATGGTGAAGCCTGCACCGACGAGCACCATCGCTGCCAGAAGAATGGGTAACGCCAACTCCATGTGGAAAAACGTCCGGTGCACCCGCGCCGAGAATCCTGCGGCTTCCAAACGGTTGATGAACCCCGGAAGCTCCCAGATTGGAATCGCGGACGGTGTTCCGAAACTGTCGAGGATTTGATTGCGGGTCAGGTTGGACGCCAGGCTGAGCGCGGGCGTCTCAAAACTGTCCACCTCAGGAATGACATTCCCGGTATCGAAGCGCCACTCCTTCGCGTCTTTGATGTTCCAAGCCCCTTGCACCAATGTTGCTTCGCGTGCGTCGATTCTGAAAGTCGGGGCGCCTTCAGGTGAGAAGCCAAGAAAGGTCACGGCATAAAGTACCGTGCCATCGAGATTGGCGCGTTCCGCACGAATGACGGTTTGCCCATCCGCGGACCCTTGCCTCAGCCAGAGGCCTTCTTCGCTGACGGACAGCGTGGAGGCCTCACCCGAAAGCCGGGTGGACAGCAGTTCGTATTGCTTTTGGGTCGCGGCGACGATGGGATTGACGGCGGCGACCGAGAGGACCCCGAGGATCATTGCAAGCGTGATCGGTGCGATAAGGCTTTTCATAGCCGACCTGCCGGATGCACGTGCGACCACCAGTTCGGACGATCGCGCGAGACCCAAAAAGAGCGCGAGCGTCGCGAGAATCATGACGAGCGGCAAAATTCGGTACAGAGCCGACGGAACGGACAGCAGCGCCAGAAGGGCAAGAGTGCCGAAACCCGCATCGTCATTGCCGCCGTAGCGGCGGATCTGATCAATCAGGCCAGTCAGCATGAGGATCGCAAAGAAAATGAAAAGCACCGAAAAGAAGCTCTTCAGAAAGCGGCGGCCAAAATAGAGGTGAAGGGTCATGCGCTTCGCCTCCGCCATCTCAAGAGCGTTGGTCTGTCTGCGATCAGCAGCAAGCCCATCGCCAATAGAAAGCCGACGATTGGACCGACATAAGCGAGCGGCCACGCGTTGGCGTCACTTTCAACCGCACCCTGTCCCGCTTGAGTGAGCATTTGCACGAAGATCAAGGCGACAATCGCACCGATGATTTGTCGCCAGACGCCAAAGCGGGAGAAACCGCCCACCAGAAGTGCAGCGAAACCGATGAGAGGGGCCACAAGTCCGTTGAGTGCGTTGCTGATGCGCTCATGCGCTTCCGCCAGCAGGCGGGCACGTGAGGCGCCTGTCAGCTCCTGTGTCGCCTGGCTCGCGGCAAAAAGCGTAGACGTGGGCAATTCGTTCGGACGGCGCTTGCCGCTTGAAACGGCGTCGACCAGTCCTTCAAGGTCAAACGCAAAGTCGTCGAAGCGGGTGACTGAAAGTCGGCGGGAGGTCTTGTCATAAGCCTGCGCCATGCCGTCAATCATGACCAGGCTCGGCGCACTGTCACCGCGGACCAACAAGGCTTCCCTCGCTGTGTACGTGACGCGTCTGTCGGGGTCGCGGCTGTCGGCAAGAAAGATGTTCGAAAGGACACCAACAGGTGTGATTTCCCGGATGTAGAATGTCACGCCGCCGGCCGGGTGCAAGAACCGGCCTTCTGACAACAGGCGGGCGGTCATGTTTTCTGAGATCTCTTGGGTGCGATCTGCAAGTCGCGCGGAACTGATCGGGACAAGAAGATGCGCAAGGATCGAAGAAACGATGAAGATGAATAGCCCGAACACGAAGACTGGGCGGATCAGGCGCCATGGCGAAAACCCGGTTGCCTGAACGACAACCAGTTCACTTTCGTTCATCAGCCGGTTCGTGGCGTAAACTGTTCCCGCAAAGGCCGCGACAGGCAGAACAATTCGAATGACGTTCGGAAGGGTGAGAGCGGTGAACTCAAGAAAGACAGCGGCTGACTGACCATTGGCGATCAATTGGTCGAACAACACGACGGCCCGGTTCACCCAATACACCAAGACGAGAACGAGCGCGAAGAACCCGAACAGCATCAATAGCTGGGTCAACAGGTATCGGTCGAATCGTCCGGTCATTTCTATGCCTGCTCTGCTCGCGGAGAGCCTAATCGATTGGCGCGGCGAGGAAAACAGAGAGCGGCGAAGTTCTGCTGGCATTGTGTGGAACGTTCTCGTGCGTGGATCACGAAAAAATCGGGATGACGCGCGGGTCCACTCGTCCTAGGTTCTCGCTCGAACCATTCGCAGAACGAAAGAGCCCCAATATGGCCGATCTACCTTCCATCGACATCATTGAGCCAGACCTCGACGCGATTGCCACCGCTGGCGGCCATGTCTGTGTTTTCCTTCCCGAGGACGGAAAGCTCGACAAAATGGCGCGCCGGGTCAACCGACTGACCAAGGGCGCTTTGGAACGGGTGGCCGGGAGCGATGCGTTCGGCAAAATGTCCGAGGGCGATGCTGTGAAACTCGCGTATCCAAGCGGCATGGCGGCCAGGAGTTTGCATGTCATTCGTCTTGAGAAACGAACGAAAGGGAACACGGCACGCGAGGCAGGGGCTACTCTCGGCGCGGCTCTCGGAAAAGAAGGCGCCCTCGTCCTTGCGTCTCCGGGGCTCAAGGGGCTGGAAGACTTTCTTCTCGGCACCTTGTTGAGAGCCTACAGCTTTGATCGCCACAAGAGCGGTGACGAGAAGCCTGCTTTGGGTGCGGTGCAGGTCATGACGTCGGATGGCGAGGCGAGTGAGCGGCTGAATACGATAAAAGCGCTTGCGTCCGGAGTTCATTTCACGCGCGATCTGGTGAACGAGCCTTCGAATGTGCTGACAACGACAGAATTTGCGGCAAGGCTTGAGGAGTTGCGTTCACTTGGGGTCAACGTTGAAGTTCTGGACGAACCCGAGCTGGAAGAACTGGGCATGCGCACGCTTCTTGCCGTCGGGCAAGGTTCGGAAAGCCCTTCGAAGGTTGTCGTCATGGAATGGTCTGGGGGCGGTGTAGAAGCTCCCGTCGCGTTGGTCGGCAAAGGCGTTGTTTTCGATACGGGTGGTATCTCCCTCAAGCCTGCGGGCGGCATGGAAGACATGACCATGGATATGGGCGGTGCGGGCACGGTTGCCGGTGTGATGCAGGCGCTCGCAATGCGTAAGGCCGCAGCGAATGTCGTTGGACTGGTCGGTCTTGTAGAGAACATGCCCGATGGTCGCGCACAACGTCCCGGTGACGTCGTGACCTCGATGAAGGGCGATACGGTCGAAGTCATCAACACTGACGCCGAAGGACGTTTGGTTCTCTGTGATGTCATGTGGTACGCGCAAGAGCGTTTCGAACCGGTGGCCATGGTTGATCTCGCGACCTTGACAGGTGCCGTTATCATCGCGCTGGGACACGAAAATGCGGGCGTGTTTTCCAACAATGACGATCTGGCGAAGTCGTTCCTCGCTGCTGCCGAAGCTGAGAGCGAGGGGGCATGGCGGCTGCCGCTTGGTCCCGGTTACGACAAGCAATTGAAAAGCCGCGTGGCCGACATGAAGAACGTTGGCGGCCGTCCGGCAGGTTCGGTGACCGCAGCGCAGTTTCTCGCGCGGTTTGTGAAGGATGAAACGCCTTGGATCCATTTGGACATCGCGGGTGTGGCCAGCATGAAAGGCGGCACGAAGTTGGCTCCCAAGGGGGCAACCGGATGGGGCGTGCTGGCGCTGAACCGCATGATTGCAGACGGTTACGAGGACTGAGGACGTGGGTGCGGCGTATTTCTATCATCTGACGGAAAAGCCGCTTGAGGCCACCTTGCCGGTTCTTCTCGGCAAGGCCTTGCAGGCCGGTTGGCGGGTCGAGGTGCGTGGGAGAGATCAAGCCACGCTTGATCGCCTCGACAAGCAGCTTTGGCAAGGGGACGGGTTTCTGCCGCACGGTTTGGCTGGCGGTCCCCACGATGCCGAGCAGCCTGTTCTGCTGACAACGGAACCCGGCGTCAATTCGGCCAGTTGCCTGATGAGCGTCGATGGCGCCCAAGTCTCGCTGGAAGAGGTGACAATGCTTGATCGCGTTTGCATCCTCTTCAACGCCGGAGATGAAGCGGCGATGGAGACTGCCCGCGGTCAATGGCGCGCATTGACCGAAGCGGGAGCGTCTGCCCAGTACTGGGCCGAGGAAGACGGGCGCTGGGTCAAAAAGGCCGAAAGCGGCAACACCTGAGCGACGCTTCGAGCGGCGTTAAATGGGTGCCGCGGTGAAAACACCGAAATCGGCAAGTCCATCCAGAATGAATTGTACGGCCAATGCCGCAAGGAGCATGCCCAGAAGACGCGTGATCACGTTGATGCCGAGATCCCCGAAAATGCGTTCAAGTACTCCTGCTGCAAGGAACAGTATGAAAGTAACCAGAAGGACGGAAGCCATGACCCCGTGCATGGCCAGAATCCAAGCCCAATCATCCGGTTTCTGCCCGGCCAGAAGGATCATGGTTGCAATTGCGCCCGGGCCGGCAATCAGGGGAATGGCCAGGGGAAACACGGCAGGATCGTCTGCCTGCTCCGCACTGTCGCCCTGATCCTTTCGACGCTTGCTTCGCTTTTCAAACAACATGTCGAGTGCTGTCAGAAACAGAAGCGCGCCGCCGGCGACCCGGAATGCAGGCATGGAAATGCCGGCGATTTCCAACACCGTGTCGCCAAATATGCCGAATGCCGTCAATACGCCTGCAGCCACCAGGCAAGCCGTCATCGCAATCGTGCGGCGCCTTGGGGCATCTTGCCCCTGGGTCAGAGCGACAAAAAGCGGCGCAAGCCCCAACGGGTCGATGATGACGAAAAGCGTGATGAAGGCTGTGATGAAGGGGGCAAGTTCGGGCGACATGTCCTCCTTCAATCAGAAGCAAATGTCTTCGGCAACACCGTGCGCCGAAGCTGACATATTAACTGCAGACAGGACCGGTCAGTATTCGAGGCGCAGCCGGTTGTCTGCGATTTCCAAGCGCTCGAAGCGGTTCAGGAAGCTCATGCCGAGAAGAGAGCCGCGCATTTCGCCGCCATTCACAGCAACGCGTACGTCGTCAAAAACCACCGGGCCGATGGCGACTTCATCCACAGTCGTGAACGCCGTTTTGACCGTGCCATTGGCCGTTCGCGCGGTTCCCAAGAATGCGAGTTCGTCAGGGTTCAGGCCGGCACGGCGTGCGTCATCGAGGCTCAGCACCATGTCAGTAGCGCCGGTATCAACGAGAAACTCAACCGGTTCGCCATTGAGCCGCAGTGTCAGGCTGAAATGTCCGTCACCTTGTCTCGGAACCTCTATGATACGCTCTTCAGAGATCACTGACTGACGGGGAAGCACGTCACGCCGAATATCATCCCAAAGCCCGTAGCCCGCGACGATTCCGACGAAGATCATGCCCCAGGCCATCGCCATGCGGGAGGTTTTTCCAAGGTTGCCCCGGTTTTCTGCAAGGAACCAGCCGACGACGGCTGCCCCGAGAAGAACGAGGTAAATCAGACGTGGAAGGTCTTGGCTATCCATGCGCCATAGATAGGCGCGAATGCTCGATGCGGGAAGAGGGGCGGCTGGTGCGCGGAGGCATTTCGAATGTTTGGATCATGTTTTTCCGCCGTTTTTCAGTAACCCAAACATAGGTCACTGCTGCTGAAAACAACGGAAGAAGGGCGCCCCATGGGGCCAAGAACTCATACATATCACAACTCACACAACACTTGCGAAAATGAATGTACGATGAATTTGCGGAAATTCTTAGACAAAACCGGAGCAATTGATGGGAAAGACTGTTCCGGTTTCGTCAACAAGGGTCATTTGTCTGGAGACACGAGGCCCAGACCGCGCAAGTAAATCCCGATTCCGGTTTCAAGCAAATCTTCGGGTGGAAATGGGGATTTCGTTCCGGGGGCTCCGCGCGCGAAGAGTTCAACTACGCCGTGGCTCATCGCCCAGATGTGGGCAGAGAACATCTGCGCGGGTGGGCGCTTCTCTGGTGGAATATGCTCAGATAGCGCGCTTGCGGCCTTTTCCAGCACCGCGAACGACCGGTTGGCGACCTGCGCGAGTTCAGCCGTGCGGTTGATCGAGATCCCGCTTTCAAACATGGCGACGTAGTGGCCCGGATATTTGCGAGCGAATGCAAGGTAGGCCCGGCCCGTGGCCTCAAACGAAGCGAGCGACGACGGTTGCCCGGTTTCGAAAGCGTACTCCATCAGGTCAGCGAAGATTTCATAACCCTGGCGTGCTGCTTCGGCGATGAGGTCATCGCGGCCTTCGAAATGGCGGTAAACGGCCGCTGGCGTCACGCCAGCCTGTTTTGCTGCTTCCGAAAGCGTGAATCCCGTCGGCCCCTTTTCCTCGATCAGTTCAAGGGCTGCGTCGACCAGAGCCTGTCGCAGATTACCGTGATGATAGCCGCGCTTAGGCATCCCAGATGTCCGGCCCGCCACAAATTTTCGGGTCAGGCGGCTCTAGCTCGCCCTTGCCCACATAGTCGATATCGCCAAGCACGCTCCGAATGGCTGCAAGTCGCGCGCGTTTCTTGTCGTCCGAACGGAGAACTGTCCAAGGCGCGTGTTCGGAATGCGATTTGTCGAAGGTTTCTTGGATTGCATCGCTATAGGCATCCCATTTCTTCAAGCCCTCGACGTCGATCCACGACAGTTTCCATTGCTTGAGCGGGTCGCGCTCTCGTTTAAGGAAGCGCCTGAGTTGCTCCGCGCGCCCCACGTTGAGCCAAAGCTTCTTGAGAATGATCCCCTCGTCGACGAGCATTTTCTCGAAGTCCGGGACCTGATTGAAAAAGTGGGCGCGTTGCGCGTCCGTACAGAAGCCGAAAACGTGCTCGACAACGCCGCGATTGTACCAAGAGCGGTCGAAGAGGACGATCTCGCCTTCTGTTGGCAGGTGGTCGACATATCGCTGAAAATACCATTGCCCTGCTTCGCGGTCAGATGGCTTGGACAGGGCGACGACGCGGGCGACGCGTGGATTAAGGTTTTCCCGGAAGCGTTTGATTGTGCCACCTTTTCCAGCCGCATCACGGCCTTCGAAAACCAGGGCGACTCGCTTGCCGGTTTCCTTGACGTCGGCCTGCATCCGAACAAGCTCCAGTTGCAGTTTCGCGATTTCATCTTCGTAGTCGTCTTTGTCCATTTCGGAAGCGTACGGATAGCTCTCCGAAAGGACGTCTTTCTTTCCAGCTGCCGCGATGGCATCGCGGATGTCGTCCGGCGCTTCGTTTTCGTGGAAGGACGAGATCGCGCCGTCGAAGGGTAGTCCCATGTTTATCGCCTTTACTTTTCCGGATGAACGTAGGGATTGATGTTGCTCAACGCAATCCAGCGCGCTTTGCAAGGCGATCAATGGCTTCAATGACGGGTTTTGGGGCCACATTGTGCGGTGAGTGTCCAATTCCGTCCAGCAAAGTCAGGCGGGCGTTGGGAAGCGTCTCCACAAGAGGTTCAGCATGCACTTCAGGTCGGACTGTCGTGTCTGCCGTTCCATGGAGCACTTCGACGGGTAAGGTCATGCTCGGATATCGGGATGACATCTCTACAAGGTTCGGGCGAAGCGATTTCACTTGCCGCGCATTTGCCCGAAACGTCTCGCTTCTGACGGCCAGCGGAACGGCCGCACCTTCGTAGTAGCCCGGATCGACAGGCGCAGGTTCGAAGACACCATCGAGAGCCGCCCGTGTACGATCTTCTCCCACATAAGCCGCGACAAGCGGACCGCCGAGAGCACCCCCGATGAGCGAACCGAAAACGCGATAATACCGGCGCAGGGGGCCGGGCCAAGGCATCGTGGCGCCGGAGACAATCACAACGCCCGCAGCCGGTTCTTCGAGAGCCCAGGCCATCGCGACCGCACCGCCATAGGAGTGACCAAGCACAATTGGGTTTTCGGCCCCCAGTTTGCGGGTCGCTTCCGCAAGCAGGCGCGCTTGTTCGATGGGCGTCTCCGCCTGTGTCGTGAATGCGCCGTTCAAATCGGGATGAACGCGGTCGGTATAGCCAAGTCCCGGGCGATCAACGGCAAATACCCGATAGCGGTCTGTGAGTTCCTCGGTGAACATGTACGTGAAGTCCATTGCGTTGCCGCCCGCACCGTGGATCAGAACAAGGTCAGGGCCTGTGCCTTCAACCACGACATGTACGCTGCGCCCTTCCAGTTCGACGATCTGGCCGACCGGTGGGTAGGACGCTTCGATTGATCGCTCTCGCTCAGAGGCGCGATAGACCGTCAATCCACCGAAGCCTAGAGCAATAACGCAGAAGGCCAAAAGTACCTTGGCAAGGATCACGGGAGCGCCCTTACGCCAAGTGCATTTCGGGACAGTGCATTCAACGCCTTCGTTGCTGCGTGGCACTTCGTTTCGGCAAACTGCCTTGTGTGTCGCTGCATTACTTCTAACCAAACAACGAATGTATCTCTCTGCCCGACTTAGACTGACGCTCACAAAGGTCCAACGTCACTCGCTGTATCGTGACAGGGACTTCAAGTTCCAGCGCCGCTCTCACCGATCGCAAGCCTGGTCGTTTCGGAACGAAGAACGTCCCGGCCGCTACTTTCTGAGATCGGTGCTTGATTGTCCGATCTGAGCCATTTCGTACGGTGTCGTCAGGTAGATTTCACTGATCCAGTTGCCAAAAAGCAAATGAGCGTGGCTCCTCCAACGGTTTTGCGGCTCCCGACTGGGGTCGTTGTCCGGATAGTAGTTGATTGGCACGTTGATGGGCGTGCCGTTCGCGATGTCGCGGTCATACTCTTCCTTGAGAGTGCCGCTGTCGTATTCGAAATGATTGAAAATGTAGAGCGACCGATGCGTCTTGTCCTCCACAAGGCAAGGCCCCGTTTCGGGGCTTCCGAGGAGAGTAGTCAGACCTGCTGAGCGGATCTCATCTTCTTTCATCTCTGTCCAACGGCTCACGGGCGTGTAGCAGACATCCGAGAAACCGCGCAGAAACGGCGAAGCCGGGGCGAGATTGTCCTGTCGGAAACAGCCGAAAGACTTTGCGGGCAGGATGTGCTTTGCGACACCGTGGAAGTGATACAACATCGCCATGCCGCCCCAGCAGATGCCGAAAGTGGAATGTACATGCGACTGGCTCCAGTCCATCACTTCTTTCAATTCATTCCAATAGGTTACCTCTTCGAACGGCAAATGTTCAATCGGCGCACCGGTGATGATGAGGCCGTCGAACTTCTCGTTCTTCACGTCCTGAAACGGGCGGTAGAACTCTGCCATGTGCTCGGCGGCTGTGTTCTTCGTCTCATGTTCGCTCATGCGAATGAGATGGAGTTCAATCTGAAGTGGGGTTGCTCCGATCAACCGGGCGAATTGGTTCTCGGTCTGGATCTTCTTGGGCATCAGATTCAGCAGCCCGATCTTGAGAGGCCGAATGTCCTGCTGACTGGCGGCGTCTTCTGGCATCACCATCACACCTTCGCGCGTCAGGACGTCGAAGGCGGGGAGACTGGATGGGAGCTTGATAGGCATCGGTTCGGGCTTTCACGTTTGGACTTTGCAGATAGCGGTGAGGATTGCGTTACTCAAGAGGGCGCTGGTCTTGCCGTAACCTCTTCAAAAGGGGTGGTGTGGCCGGTCTTTTGAACCCGAAGGTCCTCCAAAGATCCGCTCAGGCGATCGGTGTTACGTCCGGAGAGCTTCGGCCACGACCTTTGTCAGGTCGGCCTCGTTCCGGACGCTCGACATTCGATCCGCAGGGATCGTCAAGCCCCACTTCTCGGCAATGGCTCTATACCGCGGCTGACGATGGGCGAGCGCACGTGCATACGTCCAACGAACAAACGCATCGGGATCAACCTTGTCAGGTGTATCTCCCGTATCCGCGAGGTAAGCGGTCCATGCGTTTTCAAGAAACTCGGATTGATAGCACATCGGTTTGGGCGCAGCGTCGAAACGCTCAACGAGTGATTTTGTGTGAGCCTCCGATCCTTCGAGCCAGATCATCAGAACGTTCTCCGACAGCGTCGAAAGCACCGGATCGTTCGGATCATCGGGGTCAACGATCTCACAGATCGAACCGGACGTGTCACAAATGAACTTGTCGTAGCCGTAAAGGGCCTTTGCGCGCGAGATGAAATGCGGGGTGTCAAGCATCGCCGCCGTTTCCGCTGCACGGTGCAATTCCTGTCTGCGCAGGTATTCTTCCCAAGGCAGGCCGCCCTTCGCCGGGTCGCCCGGTTTGCCGAGATACGTGGAAAGCGGCGCCAGATTGTCGAAGGTGATATTCGACTGAATCCAGACACTGTCGGACATCAGCAGTTCCCGCAGAAGAGGCACCTTCATGGCTTCGCGTTTGAAGTTGTCCGCGATGTGTTCGCCCATGTACCGCGTGCCAATGCGGTAATCGACCGAGTAGTGGAACCAGTTGCCGCTTCCCCGCAGGATGTTGGAGATGTGTGTCTTGCCAAGGCCTGACATGCCGAACAGCATGATACGCTTATCGGCGGCTGCCTCCCATTCAGCGGCGGAATTGTACAACATCACTGTCCTCGCTCGTCCCCGGAAAAGGAGGTACGGCGCGAGCGGCGCGGGGTCAATTCCCTCTGCGGAAAAGGCTCAGGATGCGGCCATCGAGGATCAGGAGGCCGAGAGCAAGTAATGCAAAGCCAGCGTAGGACGTTGGAGCGAGGGCTTCGTCTCTTGCCCAAGTCCCGAGGAGAATTGCGACGGGCGGGATCATAAGAGTGACGAGGAGAAGGTTGCCGGCGCCTGCAGCCGCCAAGATGCGATAATAAAGCAAGTACGCAAAAGCGGTAGCAGCCAGTGCGTAGTAGGCAATAGCGATCCAAGTGCCGGCATCGAGCGACAGCGGAAGAGGGCCTTCGATGGCATGTGCAAGCGGCAGCATGATCAGGGTCGAACCTGTAAGCATGCCAGCAGCAGAGATTAGAGGAGGAACACCTTTTAGGTTGGCGCGGGCCCAACTGCCGGCGAAGGCGTAGCTGATTGTGCCGCCAACGACTGCCAGCTGTGCCATTGAGCGCAAGTCCAGCGCCTTCAAGTTCGCGAGGCCAATGGCTGTCGCGACACCGAGGAAGCCCAGGACCACGCCGGTCATCCGTTGCGCCGTCAGTCTTTCGTCCGGAAAGATGAGGGCCGCAACGAGGACGCCCCAAATTGCCGTCGCCGCATTCAGAATGGCCGTCAAACCGGTTTCGATATGGAGCTGCCCCCAGGCCATCAGGCTGAAGGGAATAATGTTGTTAAGAAGTCCCATCACGAGGAACGCCACCCAGAGCCTCGGAGACCGAGGAAAGGCGTAACCTCTCGCGATGGCAACGATCCAAAGAAGCAATGCTGCCCAGAGAACACGGTGGGCGACAGAACTCAGAAATCCGATCTCATCCAGCGCCGTCCGTATGGCAAGAAATGACCCGCCCCAGATCAATGCGAGCAAGGCGAGTTCGAACCATACGCGTGGGGTGAGTGTGTTTGACATGCCGGAGGTCTAGCGGAGGGCGTTTCATGCGGCGACCCGGAAAATGCGCAAAGAAAAAGCCCCGCACTATGGCGGGGCCTTTCCAATTCTTGAGCTTTGATCAGAACGTCCAGCCGACGCGAAGACCCGCGGCAACAGCCGAGTTGTCTTCGAAGATGCCGCCGGGAACAGCGAGACCCACACGAGTATCAGCGTCACCGATACCGGTGTAGCTGATACCACCTGTCACCTTCATGTTGTCCTTGCGATAGATTGCGCCAACGCCCACGCGCCAGAACCCGTCCGTTGGGCCGAGGTTGCCGGTCGGGCTGCCGGTTGTGTCTTCGAACGCAACCGACCCCAAAACGGACCAGGTCTCGTTCAGGCGACGGCCTACACCGAGAGTATAGGTGGTCCGGTCATCGTCGTAACTGACCAGCGATCCCCCGGGAAATGCCGGCGGAGCAATCTCGAAAGCCGTCCATTCCACCCAGCGTACCGAGCCGAACAAGAGGGTGTCTTCCGCAATACCGGTCTGGAATTCGAGGTTTACCGACTGAGGTGTCTCGATCTCGGTCACCGTTGGCGTCGCACTTGTGCTTTCGGTCGTGTCCAGTTCATGGGTGATGGCGGAGTGATAGGTCAGGGCGACCCTGAGTGCGATTTCAGGCTTTTCGTAAGCAGCACCGACAAGGTATCCCAGTTGGACGTCGCGTTCGCCAGACGCGGTATAGCCGGCGATGAATGGCGTGCTGACCTGCGCTTCCAGCGATTGTACCCGAAGACCGCCATAAACGCTGACATTCGAGGGCATGTTGTACTGAAGCACGCCAGTGAGCGCGTGCGTTTCCAATGTCGCCGTCGAACCGGCGGCGAAATAGCTGCCAGGTCCGGGAGCACCTGGATAGGACACGTCCGCGCCGTAAGGCTGATCATAAATGATTGCGTAGGACCACGTATCGTTCAGGTCTGCTTTGTAGGAAACGCTGAAGTTCAAGTAGCTTTCGGTCATGTCGCCCGAAGAAAGTCCCGGGGTCACAAGGCCACCGACGCCCGAAACGTCGGGCGACGCGAATACAGCACCGAACTCCAGATACCGGCCTTCCTCGAACAGCACATTCATCGACTGGGTGGTCCGCTCGACACCACCAGCGTTCGCCGTCGTTGCCAACGCCGTAAGCGCCGTCGTGGCAAGTATGAGTTTTTTCATTTCAATGCCCCTCCCGTGGGCTCCAATCCTCGAGCGCACGGTAAAAATATAAGCTGTTCGGTCAATTCTTGACCATACGTCAAACATTGGCCTGTGACGCAGCGTTACAAAACCGTCACGTTGGTCTTTTTCAGGTTTCTGACCAGACGTTTGCGTAGTTGCCCGCGAAAATGAGGGCGGCGCCGATCAACACCCAAGGGTTGAGCGGTTCCGCGTAGAAGGCGGCGCCGACGATTGCGATCGCGGGAAGTCTCAGGAAGTCCATCGGCGTGACGACGATGGCAGGTGCCACGGAAAGCGCGTTCGTCAGGCACGTGTGTGCGAGAAGTCCGGCGCATCCGATCACCACGACCCATGGCCAATTGGCAGCACTTGGCCAAGCGATCTGACCGTCCCATCCTGTGGTTATCAATCCCATGATGGTCTGTGTGACTGTCAGCCAGAAGAGGATGCAATACGTGCTCTCCGTTCGCGTCAGGACACGTGTGGAAACAATTGAACCTGCAAAGAAAACAGCGGAGAGCGCGGCAAGAGACAGCCCGAAGGGATCACCCCCTATTCCCGGGCGCGCGACCAGCAAAGCGCCTGCGAACCCGAGCGCAACGGCCAGAATGCGCGGTCTGTTGAGACGCTCTCCGGCAAAAAGGACTGCGAAAACCACGACCCAGATCGGGGAGGTGAACTCAAGCGCGAACACCTGTGCCAGTGTGATCAAGGGTAATGCGGTGAACCAAAGGTTTTGCCCGGTGAAATGGCAAAGATTGCGTAGCACGTGGAGGTTGAGACGGTGTGCGCGCACTTCACGGAATTTTCCAAAGGCCGCACCCACGACAAGAATGATGGACAGCCCGATGAAGGATCGGTACATCATCATCTCGAAAGATGAGAGATCGTCCGATAACGCGCGCCCTGCGATCGCCATTGAAGAGAATGAGACGATCGCGCCAATCATCCACAGCGCGGCCTGAACCGTTCCTGTCATTCGAGGTATTTCAGGTAGGTCTCACGAGGGAGATCGGCAGCCATTGCAGCGCTGGCGGCAGCAGCGCGGAAGACGTTCAGTGGCCACTTGACCGCTTCCCACAGAAGGCGGGAATCCACGGCAAACCCGTCTTCCGGGTCCGCCGCACTTAGCGTTACATTCTTGAAGCCGGCCCAGCGATACGAGGCCCAAGCGCGGGGCAGGTGGTATCGCTGACTGACAAGGATTATAGGTTGTTCCTTGTCCAGTTCGGTGAAGTCTGCGGTGAACAAGGCGTTTTGCAGAGTTGAGCGTGAAGCTGCTTCACTCAGGATCGCTTGATCTGGCAGGCCAGCTGCCTGAGCCGCCGCGACCATCGCAGGAGCGACCGGAACGTCGCCACCACCTGTCAGGACCAAAAGAGGTGCGGCTCCGGCTTCGTAGAGGGCCAGGCCATGAGAAAGACGGGCGGCACTTTCACCGGAGAGCGCTCCGTCCACTGGCGCGTTGCCTCCCAGAACGACCATGGCTTGAGCGCTTGGCGCTTCTCCCGGTTGCTCGTACATCGCCACGTAGAGCCCCGTTCCCATCAAGGCGGACCACATGGCGAGGATGGTGAGGGAAATGATCCAGCGGAAAAACTTCATCGTGTCATTTTCCGATGCATTTCATCCGACATGCCGAGCAGATTGTCCGAGATGATGTCCTTCATCACTCCCATTCGATTGTACCGGGTGGTTTGGAAGTGATGTCATAGGTCACGCGATTTATGCCGGGCACTTCATTGATGATGCGCGTCGCAGTTTCGGCGAGAAACTCGTGGCTGAACGGGTAGTAGTCTGCAGTCATGCCATCGACAGATGTGACCGCGCGTAGGGCGCAAGCGTAATCATAGGTACGTCCGTCGCCCATGACACCCACAGTTCGGACAGGCAGGATCGCCGCGAAGGCCTGCCAGATCTCGTCATAAAGTCCGTGCTTTCGGATCTGATCAATGTACACAGCATCTGCCGCGCGCAGGATATCAAGTTTGTCTCGCGTGATTTTCCCGGGGCACCTGATGGCAAGACCGGGTCCCGGAAACGGATGGCGGCCGATGAAGCTCTGCGGCAGGCCAAGCTCACGGCCAAGCGCGCGGACTTCGTCCTTGAAGAGTTCACGCAATGGTTCCACCAGCTTCAAACCCATCTTTTCCGGCAGGCCGCCGACATTGTGGTGGGATTTGATCGTAACCGACGGGCCGCCGCTGAAAGACACACTCTCGATCACGTCGGGATAGAGCGTGCCTTGAGCCAGGAATTCTGCTCCGTCGATCTGATTGGCGTACTTTTGGAAGACGTCGATAAACAGGCGTCCAATTGTCTTGCGCTTCGTCTCCGGGTCATCCTGACCTTCCAATTCCCCGAGGAACAACTCACTTTCATCCGCGTGGATCAGCGGGATGTTGTAGTTATCTCGGAACATGGAAACGACTTCGTCAGCCTCGCCCTGACGCAACAGGCCGTGGTCAACGAAAACACAGGTCAACTGGTCTCCGATGGCTTCGTGGATCAGGACCGCCGCGACCGAACTGTCTACGCCGCCGGAAAGACCGCAGATCACCTTCTTGTCGCCGACCTGTTCTTGGATCTTGCGTATGGCTTCGTCCCGATAGGCACCCATCGTCCAGTCGCCGGTAAAACCAGCCAGACGGACAAAGTTCTCGTAAAGCTTCGGCCCTTTCGGTGTGTGATGAACTTCCGGGTGGAACTGAACAGCATAGAAGTTGCGGTCGGTATCGGCCGTTATGGCGTAGGGTGCGTTTGGCGACGTTCCGAACACCTCAAAACCGGGTGCCAGTTCCGACACATGGTCACCATGGCTCATCCAGACCTGTTCGCGACCATCACCAAACCAGCCTTCGAGAAGAGGAAGCGGGCCGGCGGGCTCGACATAGGCGCGACCGAATTCCGCGGTTCCACCACCTCCCGAGATTTTCCCGCCTTCGACCGTGCCGCCGAGCATGTCCATCATCACTTGCTGGCCATAACAAATGCCAAGGATTGGTACGCCCATCTCAAAGACCGACGCTGGCGGGCGGGGCGCGTCCGCGTGCACCACGCTGGCCGGGCCTCCCGAGAAGATCACGGCTTTCGGGGCGAAGCGCTTGAGAAAGTCCTCGGTCACCGCCTGAAACGGATGGATTTCGCAGTAAACGCTCAACTCCCTCAAACGACGCGCAATCAGCTGCGTCACCTGGCTGCCAAAGTCGATGATGAGAAGGCGGTCGTGGGAAGCGTCAGTCATAGTCGCTGATTATGGCGCTGGAACGGTCGGCACAAGAGGCAGTAGCCCATCTGGCAAAAGCGTCTCGTTCCCGTTTTGAAAGTCATTCAGCGGAATCCACGCCGCACGGTCGCGAAATTCACCGTCTTCCAACACGAATTCATCAGCCGCAGCCAGACCGAAGGAGATGAGTTCCACCTCGAAGGCGAACACCACTTCATGCCCCTGTTGGCCTTGATGAGAATAGATGTTTTCAAAAACGCCCAAGCGGGTAACGATCTTTGCTTCGGCGTGAATTTCTTCGGCCAATTCGCGCAAAACGGCAGCTTCGGCACTTTCCCCAAAGTCAATTCCGCCCCCAAGTGGCCGCCAGCCCTTTGTGCGGCCGTCATCTTCGGTTACGGCGCTGACCAAAAGGCGTCCGTCACAGATCGGCAGCCCAAGCGAGATGGCGCGGATGCTTTGGCGGGGACGCCAGTAGTGCGTGAGGTTCTCCATAACCACCGGATAGCAAATGCCGGGGCTTCCGAAAATCCTAAGGAGAGACAGTTTTGAGGCGGCTCGCAGGGATCATCTGCGATCCGTGGATCGAGCCATCAGATCTGCCGTCAATCTTCGCGCGAATGCTGTGCAGGTGATCGGACAGGTCGTTGGACAGCCACCAAAGAAGCCGTTGGCCATAGCTGTAGCGGAATATGGTTTCTTCTATGCTCAGCTTAGTGCCGCCTTTGGCCGTCGGGGCCAGATCGACGACCAGACGGACAACAGGTGTTTCCCTGTCATTCGTATTGGCCGGTTGCGAGTTCAGCGTAAAGGTTTCAAGCGGCACGATGTTTTCAAGTCGGACCGCGATTGTCTCGTCCTTCAGCCCTCCGCGTCGTGGCCGGCACATGATGAAGTCGGCCACGGAAGGATCAGGGGCATCGAGGAAGGTTGTCCCGGTCCAATAGTGATCCTCGGGTCGCTTAGGGTCGGGAAGCAGCGCATTCCAAACGGTCTCGGGGTCGGCCCGAAGTTTCGTCGACCTTCTTTTGGTAATCGGCGTTGAGAGGAGAAAGTTCACCTGCCAATCGCCATAGAGCGCTTTGTGGACCAGCAGAAAGATCGCCATGAGGATGGCGCAGTTCCAGAGGCCGTTCAGCTCGGGTAGCCATGATATGACGTTCAAGCTCGAAAAGACGATTGCACCCAAGATGAGAGAGACGCCCCAGAGTTCGATCAATGACAAAAGACCGGGGATGAGGAGGGCGCCGATCAAAGTCAATCCCAGCGAGACGATCAAGCCTGTCAACGCGACGGCGATCCAGCCCGTGGGTTGCTGGAGCAAGCCAGGTGGTACGCCTTCGTACCCGAGGCCGATACAAAGCAGAGCAAATATCGCCATTAGCACCGCACCGAGAAGCGTGCGCCGCCACTGGCGAAAGGCAAGGCGGAAACGACCGGTCATGCTTGGAAGGTCCGAAAGTGCTTCTGCATAATGTTCCATTCCTTCCACGAACAAGGCGTCAGAATTTTGACGGCCGTTTGTCGTAAATGACCGGCAAAGGACGCATTCCGCTCGTGAAATTCGGCCTGCCAAGGGTATTTGTCTCTGCCAAGCGACGATGAATAGGAGCTTCAGATGGCAAGACGAGGCAGGGGTGGCGGTGCTGCCAGACGGGCAGAACGTTCAGCGATCAGTTTCGAAGTCGCCAAATACATCGAGCGAAAGATCCCCAATCTCGAGATTCTGAACGAGGAAGCTCTGGAGATCATCGAGACAAATGCCGAAACAGTTCTCGAAGAAATCGGTGTCAACTTCACGGAGAACCCGGATGCGTTGAAGCGTTGGAAGGACGCTGGAGCTGACGTGCAGGGCGAACGTGTCCACATTCCGCGAGGGCTCGCGAGAAAGCTCTGCCAAACCGCTCCTTCAAGCTATACCCAACACGCCCGCAACGCAGAGCGTTCCGTTGTTGTCGGCGGTGAAAATCTAGTTCTAGCTCCGGTTTACGGCCCGCCTTTCGTACGAGACGCCGAAGGCGGTCGTCGTTATGCGACCATGGCCGATTTCGAGAAGTTCGTGAAACTCGCCTACATGTCGAAGTGGCTGCATCATTCAGGTGGGACGGTTTGCGAACCCACGGATGTACCTGTGTCCGTTCGTCACCTCGATATGCTTCGCGCCCATATGACGCTGTCGGACAAGCCGTTCATGGGGTCGGTCACCGAACCGATACGTGCGCAGCATTCGGTCGACATGTGCGAGATTTTGTTTGGGAAGGATTTCGTCGCGAACAACACGGTGATGACATCTCTCATCAACATAAACTCACCACTCACATTTGATGCGACGATGATGGGTGCGCTTGAAGTCTATGCGACCAACAACCAAGCCGCCATTGTCTCCCCCTTCATCGTTGGCGGTGCAATGGCGCCGGTTTCCGTTGCGGGGACCCTGACGCAAGTGGTGGCAGAGGTGACCGCGGGCGTGGCGTACTCCCAACTTGTCCGCCCCGGCGCACCAGTCGTCGCAGGAGCGTTCGTCACGTCCATTGACATGGGGTCCGGAGCGCCGACTTTCGGAACTCCCGAAGCCGGCCAGATCACTCTTGGAATGGGGCAGCTCGCGCGGCGCCTGGGTCTGCCGTATCGCTCCGCCGGTGGGTTCAGCGGGTCAAAGCTGCCTGATGCACAGGCGGGCTATGAATCCGCCAATAGCCTGAACATGGGGCTGCTTTCCGGCGTCAATTTCATGCTCCACGCCGCCGGATGGCTGGAGGGCGGTCTGGTCGCAAGTTTTGAGAAATTCGTCATGGATGCGGATCAACTTGGAATACTGCACAAGCTTTCGGAAGGTGTCGACATGTCCGAAAACGGTCAGGCGATGGATGCTATTCGCGAGGTCGGACCCGGCGGTCATTTCCTTGGGTGCGCGCATACACAGGCAAATTTCAAGACTGCTTTCTGGCGGACTGGCCTGCTGGACTATAAGCCGTTCGAAACCTGGTTGGAGGACGGTGGCGCGAACACCGAGATGTTGGCCACCGCACGCGTGGAGCAGCTGTTGGAGCAATACCAGGCGCCGGAACTGGATCCTGTCAAATTGCAGGAGTTGGACGCCTACATCGCTGAAACAAAAGCCAACACACCTGATAGCTTCGCTTAGGCGATCACACGATGATCCGCGATACGGGCCTCGTGGATGAGGGCCGCTAGCAGTTCGATGTGACGCGCCGGCGAATAACTGGCGGTGCCTTCGCGCCGCGCTGCGTCCATCGCGTCTTCTCGTTCCCATAACAATTCAAACGCCTTTCCCGGCGCTGGTGGTGCTTCGCCCGGCATGATCCGACGCAAAGAGCGAGTTCGGTTGAATTCGGCCATGCCGAACTTCGCCGCTCGGACGAGAAGGCGGGGGCGTGAAAGACTGGCCAAGCGGGCGACTGGATCGGACATTACGGCACTCCAAACTGTTTGTCTGCGAAAGCCCTATCGCAACTATAGCGGGTGTTGCGTGGACCGCCTGACCACCGTTCTGAAGGATTTTTCTTTGTTTACAATCTTTAGAAAGACTTGCTTGGACCTTAAGGCGTTAACCATCCGGTAATAATTGCAATTACAGGTTGTGTATTGGAAGGCCTTCTGGGGAGAGGGGCGAACGGTTTGATGGATAAGGCGCAGCGCGATGTTGGCGTTTCCGTAGCCGATTGGGTGCCGGAGAATGCCATGGTTTATCTCGCTCATGTCGAGGCGGGCAGATCAATCCGTTCGCTTGCGCGTGAGGCTGGGTGCCACGCGTCGACCATCCTTCGAAAAGTACGCAGGTTCGAGGCGCGTCGCGATGATCCTTTGGTGGATCTCGCGCTGCGTCGCATTGGGCAGGTGTCCGACCCATCCGGTTCGGGCGCGAATACTGAAGGGGGTAATAACTTCATGCATGATGGGCAATCGGTAGCCGTTGGGCTGATTGACGATACGGAACTCAGACGTATTGCACCGCGCTATTTGCGACGACTGAATGAAACGGGTGCATGTCTGGCAATCGCTCGCGATATGGAAAACGCGGTGATCGTAAAGGACGGACCGGAGGGGCAGACGCTTCGTACGGCTGTTCTGGAACGCCATGTTGCAGAAGCGATGGCGCTGAAAGACTGGATAGAGCTGATCAGCGAAGGGCGCATAACCCGTTACCGGATCACGGCTACTGGAAGGATCGCGCTCAAACGTTTCTTGGCGGAGGACGAAGCCATTCGGGTTGGTCTCGGAGAGGGGGCTGATCCGTATTCCGAGCAGCATCGCGATTGGGCTGAGCGCAACACGGAAGTCAAAGGCAGCAAAAGACGCGGCGTGCGATACAATGCAACGGAGAGTCCGCTGTCCGCATTGTCGCGACGGAAGGATAAGAACGGCAAGCCCTTTCTCAGTTCGGACCTTGTGGCGGCAGGGGAAAGACTGCGCGAAGATTTCGAGTTGGCTCAAATGGGTCCACGGATCACGCAGAATTGGGAGAAGTTCTTGACTGGTGGAGCGCGCGGCGACTTCAGTGGAGTCTCTGGCTCCGGAGGTTCCGATGCTGCTCGAAACCGCGTTATGACGGCGCTGTCTGATCTTGGCCCCGGGCTTGGTGATGTCGTTTTGCGATGCTGTTGCTTTCTCGAAGGCATGGAGTCCGTAGAACGCCGCATGGGATGGTCCGCGCGGTCGGGAAAGATTGTGCTTCGGATTGCGCTCTTGCGGCTGCGTTCGCACTACGATGAAAAACATGGGAACTGGTCGCCGTTGATCGGCTGATGAACCGATTAGTTTGACCGTGGTCAATGTAATCGTCCGTAAGAGTGCCTAAGTGAATGAGAGTGACATCGGAGGAACGGAGATGACCGAAGAAACGAAGTCTGACGACAAGCGGACCTGGATCGAAGAGATTGAGGTTGCCGGCGAAGAACTGGTGGCGCGGATCAAGCAATTGGCAGCGGACAACAAGGTCAAACGGGTTCGTATCGTTGAGCCGGATGGTGACATCGCGCTTGAATTGCCCTTGACGTACGGTGCGATCGCTGGGGGTGCGGTTGTTCTTGCGGCACCTGTTTTGGCCGTTCTAGGCGCGTTGGCCGCGTTTTTCACAAAAGTGAAAATCGAAGTGGTGAATGAAGAGCCAGTGAAGGAAGACGAACCGGCTTCTTGAGCGTTGCAACACCGCCATGCGTCTGGCGCATGGCGGCTAACGCTGGATATTGAACGGGTTTTTCGATAGATTGAACGAGTGCTCAATTAGGAAAACGTTCACGTGCGCGACCTGAAAATTCCCGATCAACGGCATCCTGAAAAGGCGCATCGCCCGGACAATGCCCAGCCGAAGAAACCGGACTGGATTCGCGTGCGGGCACCTTCCGGAGAGGGCTACGAGAAAACTCGCGACATCATGCGAACACATCGGCTTGCCACGGTCTGTGAGGAAGCAGGTTGTCCGAATGTAGGCGAGTGCTGGAGCCAAGGTCACGCGACCATGATGATCATGGGCGATATCTGCACGCGAGGCTGCACGTTCTGCAATGTTGCGACCGGAAAGCCGGATGCTCTTGATGCCTTCGAGCCCGGTCGTGTTGCCGATGCCGTGAAGAAGCTTGGCCTGAACCATGTCGTCATCACGAGTGTGGATCGGGACGACGTGGCTGATGGTGGCGCGGAGCATTTTGCGCAGACCATTCGCGCCATCCGTCATCGGGCACCCGAGACGACGATCGAGATTCTCACGCCCGATTTCCTGAAGAGTACGTCGGATGCACTTGAGATCGTCGTGGCTGCGAAGCCTGACGTGTTCAATCACAACCTTGAAACGGTGCCGGGCCTCTATCCTGAGGTGCGACCGGGCGCACGTTATTTTCACTCACTGCGATTGCTTCAGCAGGTGAAGGAACTCGATCCTGAAATATTCACGAAGTCCGGCATCATGGTTGGGCTCGGGGAAGATCGACAGGCGGTCATGCAGGTCATGGACGACATGCGGGCGGCCGACGTGGATTTTCTGACCATAGGTCAATATCTTCAGCCGACGCCGAAGCATCATCGCGTGGATCGTTTCGTGACGCCGGAGGAGTTTGAGGGATACGAGAAGGTCGCGTTTGGTAAGGGCTTTCTTATGGTCTCTGCAACACCTTTGACCCGTTCTTCCTATCATGCAGGCGATGACTTTGCGCAGTTGCGCGAGGCACGGCTGAGAAAACTTTCCCGCGCATAGTGTTCAGAATCTGAGCCGCATCGTTCGGATTTCCCCCTGATATCCTTTCCGGATTGCCTCCATCTTCCGTGCCAACGCACAGAGGAGGAGTGAGAATATGGGAAAGCGTGACGAACTGATCGCACAGTACGCCGACGATCTGCGGACAAAATGCGGTGTGACGCCCGATATGGACCTATTGACCAAAGTGACCATTGGCTGCGGTCCTTCGATCTACAACGCGGATGCATCAACCGTCGCAGGCTCGCAGAAGAGCGAGTTGGAGACGGTCAAAGAGAGCTTTCTGATGAAGAAGCTTGGACTGCCGGATGGACCAGAGTTGATGCAGGCGATTGATAGCGTAATCGAGACGTATGGCCGGTCTGAACGGAACAAGTATCGCGCGGTCATCTACTATTTGCTGACCAAACATTTCGGCAAAGAGCGTGTTTACGGCTAAGCGATCGGATGCCTCAAGAGCTCAGAATCTGAGTCCTACGGAGAGGCCGATCACCGGCTCATAGTCGGCGGCGCCTGCGACGCCGCCCTGAACGAATGCTCCACCCAAGGTGGAGTATTCGGCATTCAAACCGAGCTGGCGAACCGGCTCTGTTTCACCCAACTCTGCATCCAGAATACCAGATACGCCGACGCTGAATTGCTCGGTCAGGGAATAGTCCACGAACAATTCCGAGCGAGCGACTTCCAATTCGGTCTCAAGATACGTCACGCTAACACCGGCGCGCGCTTGTCCACGTGTGAGGAATGTACCCATCTCGAGGGCATCACGTCCCGCATCAAGTCCCTCCGAGACGAAAACAGTCGCCAATCCCAGCGTGTGTTCTGTCCGGCTCGATTCGTCCAAGGAGTTCCGTAGTGGGAAGGAAAGACGAGAAAGCCCTTCATTTTCGCTTTCAACGACGGGAGACGAAACAGTTGCCGCACGCGTTGCCGCACCGCCAAGCTGGTAGTCGCTGGATTTCTCGATGGACCCATCTTCTGGCGGAAAAATGGCCTGTGCCATCGCCTGGCAAGGCAAGAACAGCGTCAGACATAAAATGAATGGGCGCACGGGCAGCACATCCTTCCGACGCCCCCAAACCCAAATTTGAGATTAGGACGTCGCATAGTGTTGTGCACCCGATTGAGTTAATTTTCGGGAAAGATCGACGATTTGTGGCGGAAGTGTCTCACTCGCTGGGAGAGGCCTCAATGAACCTGACACAGCCGATATAGGGCAGATTTCTGTTCCTTTGGGCGTAATCGATTCCATACCCGACGACAAACTCATCTGGGATCTCAAACCCTGTCCATGTTGCCTTGATATCCGTCTCGCGTCTGGAGGGCTTGTCCAGAAGTGCGATGGTTTCAAGCCGACGCGGCTCTCGGGTTTTCAGCAGGCGCGTCACGTGGTCAAGCGTAAAGCCAGTGTCGACGATATCCTCGACGACCAGGACGTCTCGTCCTGCAATCTCGCCACGTAAGTCTTTGAGAATGCGTACTTCCCTAGAGGACTCCATGGCATCCCCGTAGGAAGACGCTTCAAGAAAGTCGACCTCAACATTCATGTCCAGCTCACGGACAAGGTCCGCGATAAACACGAATGAACCTCGCAAGAGGCCAACCACGATCAACTTGTCTGTATCGCTGAAAGTTGACCGAATCTCGCGCGCCAACGCTTCTATCCTGGCAGCGATGGATTTGGCGGAGATCAGTTCGTCAATCTCGTATGGCTGCGGCATGGGAACGCTCCCCCTTGACCCTGACGCGTCCCCCCTAAAGTAAAGGGCGTGACGAGACCAGAGGCCGACTATGCCAACACATTCCGAGACCCGACATCTGCCTTACACAGCTCAGCAGATGTACGATCTTGTCGCGGATGTCGAAAGCTATCCGCAGTTTTTGCCCTGGACTGCGGCGGCGCGCGTTAGAAGTACGCGCGAAGACGCGGAAAAGGTCGTGATGCTGGCCGATCTCGTGATTTCTTTCAAAGTCTTCCGCGAAAGGTTCGGAAGTCGCGTGACCCTGTATCCTGAGGCGCGAAAGATCGACACTGAATATCTTGATGGTCCGTTCGAGAAGATGATCTCGAATTGGTCTTTTGAAGAGGCGGAGGATGGCGGGTGTCACGTGAGTTTCTTCGTTGATTTCGCTTTTCGCAATAAGTTGCTTCAGACAACCGCGACGATCTTTTTCAATGATGCCATGCAGCGGGTCGTTAGGGCGTTTGAACGGCGCGCGGCCGAACTTCACGGCTAGAATTCAGACCCGGTCCAGATAGAGTTCCCACCGCTCATCGACCGTCATTTCACTGACGCGTCGTTGTTCCTGACGTTTGGTGCGAACCAACAAGTCCACCAATTCAGTGTGGAAAAAGCGTTTCATGCTTTCGCTATGTTCGAAGCGATCTATTGCGGACGGCCAATCCGGTGCCAGGCTTGGCAGGTCTTCGTCGTAGGCATTGCCGTCGAGCGGGGCGGGCGGCTCGATCGCGTCTTCCACGCCAAGTAGCGCGCCGCCCAATACGGCGGTGAAGAACAAGTAGGGGTTCACGTCCCCTCCGGCGACGCGGTGTTCAATCCGTCGCGCCGCACCTGGTCCGTCAGGTATTCTGACGGCGACCGTACGGTTCTCGTACCCCCAGCATATGCCCGTTGGAGCATGCGCTCCCGGAACCAAACGCCGATAGCTGTTCGAGTGCGGCGCAAAAATGAGCGTTGCGTCACCCATCGTGGCAAGGCAGCCGCCGACCGCGTGGCGCATCACTTCCGTGCCTGATGTCGTCCCGTCGTCAAAGACGTTCCGGCCTGTGCCATCAAGCACGGAAAAATGCATATGCATGCCGGTGCCCGCGTCTTGGCCGTAAGGTTTGGCCATGAAGGTCGCGACCATATTGTGGCGTTGCGCCAGACCTTTCACCAGCATCTTGAACAGCCATGTGTTGTCGGCTGCTCTATGAGCCGGACCATGGGTGAGCGTGACCTCGAACTGGCCAAGACCGCTTTCGCTTGTCGCTGTTTCTGCCGGAATGCCCATTTTGACACAGGCACCGTAAAGGTCTGTCAGGAAGCCGTCGTAAGCCTCAAGCGACTTGAGTCCGAGAATGTCGCCACCGACCCGCATACGCCGCGCCATCGGGTTAGGATCGTCGTCTTCGATCAGGTAGAATTCCAGTTCCGTGGCAGCCTGAACGTGCCAATCGCGCGCCGCATAGCGCTCCAGAACACGATGAAGAGCGTTCTGTGGGTCGCCATTGAAGGGGTTTCCTGGCCCATGCTCCATCGTCATCGGCATCAACACCGATTGTCCTTTCACCCATGGCATTGGAACTGCACCGCGCGCAGTGGGTCTGAGAAAGCCATCCTGATCACCGCTTTCGAATACAAGCGGGCTGTCCTCGATATCGTCGCCGTGAATGTCGACGCTCAGCGCGGACAGAGGCATCTTGGCGGCTGCGTTGTAAAGGGATCGAGCCTTGGTGGCCGGCATCCGCTTGCCACGGGCCTGTCCGTTGAGGTCTGGAACGGCTGTCCAGACAGCTTTTGTTCCGGGGAAGTCGTCAAGCCAGTTCTTGTGCTCGTCGCTCATAGCGAAAACGGGGCTGTGATCGGAGCCGGTGGAATCGACATCGTGATGTAATGATCGGCCGGGACATAGGTCATATCGATGAGGCAGAGTGCTTCCTGATCGTCAGGGGACAGTTCGTGCACAGCCGAAACCAGAGCTTCTTGAATCGGAGCAGGGTCGCGATCCATCGAAGTAATGTAGGGCAGGGCAGGCGTTGGCGGCGTCTCCGCAATGACCTTCAATTTATCCGCTGCGCTGTCCCATTTTTTGATCATCTCCCAGCTGACAGCGTCGATAGCGCAGATATCCGCATGTCCGGATGCAACGCGTTTAGCGCTTTCCTCATGAGACCCGCTCTCCAGCACCGACGTGAAGCGAAACCCTGCGTCGTTGGCCATTTCGTCGATAGACGCCCAACCTGACTGCGAGAGTGGGCTGTTTATGACGAGGCGTGCGTCCCGGAACTCCTCGAGTTCACTTCGGTCGTCGTCCTTTCGGGTTACGACGACGCTGAAATAGGTGCCCGCCGGGCAGGGGAGATTGTGCACGGGCGTCGCCACGATTGTCACGCCGCCCTGAAGTGCACTGCGATACGGCAGGCTGCAAGTCTGGGACAAGACGAGGTTCGGGGCCAGCCAATGGAAATCGCCCCGCGTAAGCGTGTCCGGTGCCTGAGCGAGGTGGCTTCGGATCAGTTCCCAGAACCTGTCGTTGGCTGCCGCCGTTTCCGGACGGTCGTACATGGGCAGTGTGGCGATCATCCTCTGGATTCGGCCCGTTGGCGCGCAAGCGCGCTGTCGCGATCGTTTATGCCAAGCATCGGAGCGACGAGCCGCATCAATGCATCTTCCTCGTGGTCTCGGGAGCCATCGGCCAAGACGATTTCCCACAGGCCTTCAACGACTTGTGCTCGATCCTCGTAAGGTACGGCGTCCTTGATTGCGCGCGTGAAACGAACCGTGTCCGGCGCCTCTTCCTCGAGGACTTCGGCTTCCTTCCGGAGGCCTGCCACTTCAAATGGCCCCAAGCCGTAACGATTGGCCAGAAGCTTATCGATCCGTTGAACTTCCGCGCCATCGTAGTGACCGTCAGACTTCGCGATCCGAACGAGAAGCGCGGCCAGCGCCAGTCGCGCATCGCCATCATTCAAAGGTTCCGGTTCCGGGGCCGTCATCCGGCGCAGCAATTCACCAAACATGCCCGATATATAAACGCTGTTTCCGGGGGTTACAGGGCCATTCGCGGAGTTTTGTGAGGCTTTGCGTCTCAAATGAGAATGTTTGTACCCCAGAGCCAAACCATGAAGGGGACCGGTGCCACGGCGAGTGCGAAGGTCAAAGCCGTCCAACCCGGCTGAAAGAGGCGCGTGACCCCTGCTGTCAGCGCGATGCCGCCACCGCCGCCAACGAAGGAGTTCCCGGGCAGGTTCACGAGCGCTGCAAGAACAAGATACCGCCATGGCCCCACGAGCGGCTTGAGCCATTTGGGGGCCCGTGCCGTCAAAAAACGGAGACGTGCTTCCCCATCCAGCGGTGCGAGACGGTTGACCAGGCGGCAGGCACGCTTGAGCCGCAGGTCAGCGAGCATGTTGTGCAGCCAAACGTTCGGAATGAACCGGCCGGCGAGGAAGGCGATCAGAAGGCCCAGAACGGTTGCACAATAGACCAGAGGCGCAATCGCGGCGCCCTTCATCAGAAGAAGGCCGACGCCGATCTCGATCCCCGGCATGAAGGGAACGGCAATCAGGATGGCATAGGCGATCAGAAGCGTCGCAAAGAGCCCGATCATCAGGCTGTCACTCCCGATCTCTTCGGCGCGTGTCGTGGCCCAGTCCATCAGCAGGTGAATGCCATAGGCCGCAGCGGCGATCACCGCGAGACGCAGGGCAAGGCGCAGCGCGCCGAACCAGAGGGGAGGGAGCTTGATATCCTCGATCGCCATTCGGAGCAGGCTAACAAGCGAGAACGGGCGGGGATAGCCGTTGATAATCATCGTTCACAGTTCCTAATGCGCGCGCCTTGGCCTTCGGGGCCGGGCGTCGGGAATTCGGAGGCGTTCTGACCGATGAACTGCAGGCCGGGAATTCTCGAAAGATGCATGTGAGGGATGCGGGTTTCGGGGGGTGGCCCGTGCGAATGCGCATCCGTGCGTGCGGTGACCTATCCGAAAGAGACGCAATCGATACCTCTGCGCAGGTGCAGGGCGATGCCGTTCGTGTTTCGGTGAAGGTGTGACGAGTTGAGGAAGACCCAATGGCCAAGAATGGCAGTGTAGCGTCCGAGTGCCGGACCGGGAAAAGACCGATCTCCAGATCAAGCGGCCTTCAGCCGGTGGACCGGGAAGCCGAACGGCTTGCCGGAGATCCGCGGCTTGGGTTCATGGCCGCCGGACGAACAGCCAGCAATGTCAAACGGGCACCTCTCTTCCGCTCCAGCCGAGTGGCCTGACACGCACGCCCCCTTCGATCCGGCCCCCTCACGCACACCCACACAACACCGGATCGAGCAGACTGACCCCGCAGGTGGTTTTCGTATTCCCGCCTGTGGGGTTGCTTTTGTTTTGGGGGGCTTCCGCAGATGAACATCGAAATGAGGGCAGCGCCCGGCCCGAGGGTGGGCGAGAAGCGCCCGCGTCGTGCCGGAGGCACGCCTTCGGCGTGACGGGTCGGGTCGGGCGCTGCCCGGTGTTTCACACCGGGCGGTTTGGGGACGTTAGATGCGCCCTCGGGCAAGCAATGTGGGTGGCGCCATTAAGCGCTTGCGCTCAGGGGGTGGTCCGCCTGTCCCCGGCCTTGCGGTAGCGCGGCTTCGCTTGTGTCCTTTGCATTAAAAACAGAAATCGTTTTTCGTGCATCAGCTGTTAGCAAAAAACTCAAGAAGCTTCTGACCTTTCTCAGAAAGCGAGATAAAGGTTCCTGCCTTATCATTAATTGATCGTAGCAGTCCAAAGCCCTGACCAACTTTGTCCCAGACTTCCTTTAGTAGTGGCACATTATCTGCGGGGGTTTCGTAGACATGTAGAAATATCGAGCCTATCAGAGCTTCGAGTTCTCTCTCTAACCCCTCTTCACCAAACGCAAAGAAGTGGTCAAATGCACTAGAAACCTGATTTAGCCGCTTCAACAATGCTTCCTTGAAACCGTCCGGCAAACCTTCGCACGCAACAACCTTGTCTTTGAGTAGTGCGAATTCGGCTGCGAGTTCCTTGCTCTCCTCAAGAGGGAGTTCTGGCCTTGCAGTCACTCCTTTCAGCATCAAATGTAGGTCGGTTAGTCCAACCATATTCTCCGGTTTTAAAAAATTTCCTTTGGCTTGTTGAATATTCAAGTGGTATCCAGAAAACTTTAACAGTGGTGAAAAGGGCTTGAATAGTTGAGTTGCTCGGTTCTTGAGTTCAGGATCATCCGATAAATCAATATCGGACTTTACATTTCGCGCCGTATTATACACCTGCTCCAAAGCCCGCATTTCTGCGTCATCGCCTTCAAGGTCCAGTCTATTTGAAACAGCAGCGAGAAATGTAATACTTGGAGCCGCCCTAGATACTGGCGAAAGAAGCTCATTCAATTGTTGTGCTGAAGTTGTCATATTTTCCTCTACCTACACCAACCGCGACACCTCAACCGCCGCTCTTACAAAATCAGCAAAGAGCGGATGCGGCGCAAAGGGTTTTGACTTCAGCTCCGGGTGAAACTGGACACCGATGAACCAGGGGTGGTCCTTGACCTCGACGATCTCGGGCAGGCGGCCGTCCGGGGACATGCCGCTGAAACACAAGCCCTGTTCCTCCAGCTTGTCGCGATACTTGATGTCCACCTCGTAGCGGTGGCGGTGGCGTTCCTCGATCGCCGTCTCGCCATAGACCTTGGCGACCTTTGAGCCATCCTTCAGGTTCGCCGTGTAAGCACCCAGACGCATGGTGCCGCCCTTGTCGTCATCGACCTTGCGGCGGGCGACGTGGTTGCCCTGTACCCATTCCTTCAGGTGATAAACCACCGGTTCGAACCGTTTCTTGCCGGCCTCGTGGTCGAACTCCTCCGACCCGGCGTCCTTGATATCGGCAAGGTTGCGGGCCGCTTCGATCACCGCCATCTGCATGCCAAGGCAGATACCGAGGTAGGGGATCTTCTTTTCCCGCGCGAATTGGGCGGCCTTGATCTTGCCCTCTGTCCCACGCTCACCGAAACCGCCGGGCACGAGGATGGCATGATAGCCCTCCAGATGCGGCGCAGCGTCGGAGCCTTCGAAGATCTCCGCGTCGATCCACTCGGCCTTCACCTTTGTCCGGTTCGCCATGCCGCCATGGGTCAGCGCCTCGGCAATCGACTTATAGGCGTCCTCGAGCTGTGTGTACTTGCCGACGATGGCGACCTTCACTTCGCCTTCCGCGTTGTGGATGCGGTCCTGCACGTCCAGCCAGCGATCCATGTTGGGCTTAGGCGCGGGGGCAATCTGGAACGCATCAAGCACCGCCTGATCGAGCCCCACCTTGTGATAGGCCATGGGGGCCTCGTAGATCGACTTGAGGTCATAAGCCGGGATCACCGCGTCGGAGCGCACGTTACAGAAAAGCGCGATCTTCTCGCGTTCCTTTTCCGGGATTTCCTGTTCCGACCGGCAGACCAGCACATCCGGTTGAAGACCGATGGAACGGAGTTCCTTGACGCTGTGCTGGGTGGGCTTGGTTTTCAGCTCACCGGAGGCCGCCAGATAGGGCAACAGGGTCAGATGCATGAAGATGCACTGGCCGCGGGGCTTGTCCTGGCTGAACTGGCGGATCGCTTCGAAGAAGGGCAAGCCCTCGATATCGCCGACAGTGCCGCCGATTTCGCAGAGCATGAAGTCGACCTCATCTTCGCCTATCGAAATGAAGTCCTTGATTTCATTGGTAACATGCGGGATCACCTGGATCGTTTTTCCGAGGTAGTCTCCGCGCCGTTCTTTCTCCAGCACATCGGAATAGATGCGCCCCGAAGACACGCTGTCGGTGCCCCGCGCGTGCACGCCGGTGAAACGTTCGTAATGGCCAAGATCGAGGTCGGTTTCCGCGCCATCGTCGGTGACAAACACTTCACCATGTTCAAAAGGCGACATGGTGCCGGGATCGACGTTCAAATAAGGATCGAGCTTGCGGAGGCGCACCGAGTATCCGCGCGCCTGCAAAAGTGCACCCAATGCGGCCGAGGCCAACCCCTTACCAAGCGAAGACACCACACCGCCGGTGATGAAAACAAATCTCGCCATGTCCCGAATACTCCCGCGTACCGCTCTTGTTTTTGGCTGAAAACCCGTCCGTTGCCGGACCAAATTCCACAGCATCACGGGATTTAACGCGTAAAGGATTCGTTCGGATTTGCCAAGGCGCTGAACGCAATATATTGCGTTTGCCGCCCAAGATTCTCAAGGTTTGGTGTGTCGGTCAGAGAGGGCACGGGATCGTACCCTATCAATTTTCCAAACTGCTCACGCCTATTCGTCGGCGCGTGGCAACCCAAGCCCGCCGTCGTCACTGGAGATCGGGGGCAGAAGCGACTCACCCGCAGGGATTTCCGGTGCCGCCGACGAAGATGCCGGTGCATCGGCGCCAATGCGGTCAAGCACGGAACTGCCTGCAGCGTTTTGAGCAGCGATGATGGTCAGCGTGATCGACGTGCAGATGAACGCAATGGCAAGACCCCAAGTCAGTTTCCCAAGCGCGGTCGCTGCGCCGCGAGAACTGACGAGGCCGCCGCCACCACCACCGCCGCCGCCAAGGCCAAGCCCACCGCCTTCGGAGCGTTGCAGCAGCACAACTCCAATAAGGCTGAGCGCCAGAATGAGGTGGACGATGAGAATGACGTTTTCCATGGGGCTTTCAGCCGTCGATTTGAGTTGGGGGGTATCTAGGCGGTTGGCCCCTGATGCGCAAGTGGGCGCGTGTGCGCGGGTTGGGTGCGATGTTTCTGGACTGAGGGTGGCTGTAGAGGCGGGCTTCGATCTCAAAGTGCATTCGGCCGCGCCGTTGGATCGATGAACAAAATGGGATACTGCAATTCCAATGCAGAACGGGAATCCCTTCAGGCACCTCAAGTTGCTGTTGCATCGTTTGGTTGGTCGCAGGCAAAAATCTCTTCAAAAGGAAGCGGAAGAGAAAGCGCACGCCCTCAAGCAACGCGACGAAAACACCGAGCATATCCAAGAAGAGGATCATTCGCAGCGGAGCCTGAGGACGGCCCTAACCGATGGACTCAAGAGCAAAATATTCTTTGTTTTGGCAACTGCCCTTGCGGCCATTTGGTCTGGAGAACTCGGCAGTGCAACAGTCCCATTCTTATTGTTTTTCGCGGCATTCGTACTGACGGGGGAAGTGATTGCGCGGGTATTTGGGGGTTTTGCCTCAATTGCGATTTACATGATAGGAGGCATTACGGTTTTGCTTCTGACCGGCTTCTATCAGTAGACCTCGGCCTTTTTAGGCCGGGCCCACTTCGTCGCGCAAGGCCGTCGTTTTGCCGGACGGGATAGTTTTCGCGAACTTACCCAAGCACCCGCCAGCCGATGTCGCGGCGGCAAAATCCTTCCGGCCAGTCGATCTTGTCGATCATCTCATAGGCTGCGTCGCGAGCCCCGGCGATGGTGTCTCCACGGGCGGTCACGTTCAGAACGCGACCGCCGCTGGCGACGATGTCACCGTCGCTTTCCCTGGTGCCCGCGTGGAACACCATATGACGCGAATCCTGTGCCAATCCCTCAAGTCCCTTGATCACGCTGCCCTTGGCATAGGCGCCGGGATAACCCGTGGCGGCCAGCACCACGGTCATGGCGTGATCATCGGCCCAGTGCACAACCTTTTCGTTTAGCCGCCCCTCAGCCGCGGCCTGCATCAGGTCCAGCGCCTGTCCCCCAAGCCTCATCATCAAAACCTGGCATTCCGGGTCTCCAAAGCGGACGTTGTACTCGACGAGGCGGGGCGCGCCGTTTTCGATCATCAGGCCAGCGTAGAGGACGCCACTGTACGGTGTGCCTCGCTTCGCCATCTCGGCAAGAGTAGGATTGATGATCTCGTCCATCGCGCGTTGCGCAATCTCATCGGTCAGCACCGGCGCAGGAGAGTAGGCTCCCATACCGCCGGTATTCGGACCGGTATCGCCCTCGCCGACGCGTTTGTGGTCTTGCGCCGTGCCGATGGGGAGTGATGTCTGACCATCGCACAAGATGAAGAAGGACGCTTCTTCGCCAGTCATGAATTCTTCGATGACCACTTCCGCGCCAGCTTCTCCGAACTGCCCTCCGAACATATCGTCGATCGCGGCTTCTGCCTCGGCGGGCGTTTCCGCGATGATGACACCTTTTCCTGCGGCAAGACCGTCCGCCTTGATGACGATGGTCTCATCAATATCCTGAATACGATCCTTCGCTGCCTTCGCGTCTGTGAACCGCGCCCAGGCGGCGGTCGGCGCGCCTGCAGCGTCGCAGATTTCCTTTGTGAAGGCTTTCGACGCCTCCAGTTGCGCGGCGGCCTTCGACGGACCGAAAGTCAGAAAACCTGCGGCACGAAGATCGTCTGAAACCCCGGCCGCCAAAGGGGCTTCGGGGCCGACAATGACGAAGTCGACGGCGTGGTCCTCGGCGAATTGAACGACGGCCTCGCCATCCTCGATGTCCAGATCGGCGCACCACGCAATGTCGGCAATGCCCGCATTTCCGGGGGCTACGATCAACCTGTCACATTTTGGGTTTTGCTTTACCGCCCAGGCAAGGCTGTGTTCGCGGCCGCCGCCGCCAAGGATCAGAATGTTCATGGGCGTGTCCGATAGCCGAGCTTCAACGTGTCGGCAACATGGTCCATGCATAAAGCCGGCACTGAAATACGCATTTTCGCGGTTGCGCGCTTGGACTAGAGTGCCGCCCATGAACGATCTCTTTGAAGACGAAACCCCATCTGGCAGCAATGCGCCGGAATTCACCGTAAGCGAAATCGCAGGTCGGGTCCGCAAGCTCATCGAAGGCGAGCTGGGATGGGTTCGTGTGCGCGGGGAGGTGGGACGCGTGTTCAGGGCGCGCTCAGGTCATCTTTACTTCGACCTGAAGGACGACAAGTCGGTCCTTTCTTGCATGACTTGGAAGGGCCAGATTGCCGACTTGGGAATGGAACCCGAGGAAGGCATGGAAGTCTTTGCCGAGGGCAAGATGACGGCTTCCGGCATGCAGTCCAAGTTCGGGCTCAACGTGCAACGCTTGGCAGTCGCTGGCGAAGGTGCACTGATGGCGATGCTGGAAAAGCGAAAAAAGGCGCTGGCGGCAGAGGGACTTTTTGACGAGGGACGCAAGAAGCGTTTGCCTTATCTGCCAGAGATCATTGGCGTTGTTACCTCACCTCAGGGTGCAGTCATTCGCGACATTCTGCACCGGCTTCGGGACAGGTTCCCTCGCAAAGTGCTGATCTGGCCTGTGGCCGTTCAGGGCGCGCAATGTGCTCCCGAGGTTGCACGCGCCATCCAGGGGTTCAACAGCCTGACACCGGGGGGGGCCTTGCCGCGTCCGGATGTCCTGATTGTCGCGCGCGGTGGCGGATCGATTGAAGACCTTTGGGGCTTCAACGAAGAAATTGTGGCGCGCGCTGCGGCGGCCAGTGACATTCCACTGATATCGGCTGTCGGTCACGAGACGGACACCACGTTGATCGATTACGTTGCAGATCGAAGGGCGCCTACTCCGACTGCTGCGGCTGAGATGGCGGTGCCTGTCCGTCTCGACTTGCTTGGTTGGGTTGAAGGTCAGCATGCGAGGCTTGCCCGAGCTGCAGGCCAGGGAATTGATCGACGCAAGCAGCGCCTCTCTGATCTTGCGCGTCTGCTGCCACGCTCCGAAGCGCTTCTGAACGATGCGCGACAACGCCTCGATTTGGCGGAGGCCGGTCTGTCGCGAGGTCTGGAGCGGATGGTCGAACGAAAACGTGCCCGGTTGGAAACTGAGGCAGGCCGGTTGCGTCCGCGCGTTCTATCTGTGCGTCTCTCGGCGGAACGAGAGCGTCTCGAAGATCGCGCGGTACGGCTGGCGCCCGGATTACAACGCGGTGTTATGGAGCGGAAAGCACGGTTGGGCGGCTTGAGATTGCGGGGCCAGCCGCTTCTCGATCGCGTTAACCGGACGAAGACGGAACTCACTCGGATGCAGCTTCGCCAGACAACGGCAACAGAAGCACGTCTTCGCAGGCTTTCAGAGCGATTGGAGGCTTTGGACCGCATGCGTCGAAGTCTGGGCTATACGGCAACGTTGGCGCGCGGGTACGCCGTTGTGCGATCGGGCGACAAGGTCGTGACAGACGTCGAGGCGGCACAAGGAGCGGCGTTGGAAATCGAGTTCCGGGATGGACGGGTAAAGGCTCAGGCAGAGGGGCGATCGAAATCCAAGGGAACCCCGGGCAATAAGGCCTCGGACCAAGGTTCACTTTTCTGAAAAGGATTAACCCGAACTGCGTTTGGAAGTCCCCGTCTAAACGCCGACCTCTGGGCCAAGACAAAACAGCGGCTCGTCCTGACGCTCGGTTTCGAACAAGTCAGTTGAGGTTGACTGTCCGCTGAACCGCGCGGAAAGGCGTCCGCTTCGCATGAAAAAAGTCCAGCACTGAGGGTCGGGGATATTGTCATAGACAAAACAGATGTATTCGCCGGATTCGTACCAGCTGCCTTCGGTGCATTCACCGTCCAGAAAGGTCCAACGGACGCGCCGGTTGCCAAGGTATTCTTCCGCTCCGTAGGGTGCGCCACCTGTCGCGTAAGAAAATGTCTTCCCGGTGACGATGCGTTCAAATTCTTCAGCCGTGATTGGCCGATCGTTGGCTAAGGCCAGTGTGGGGAAGAAAACCAGGAAAATGAGAAGTGCTCGCATGGGCGCAAAGTTCGCATAGAGGGCGCGCTATGGCCAGTCCAATTGTCGTGTTGGGTGCATCATCAGCAAGCCCTTGCGTATTGTAGGGTCTTCCAAATTCGCTTCGGTGGTTTTACGTCATCGTTATGGCTTTCTTCTCAAAACTCAAAGAACGGCTCTTCAAGTCTTCCTCCAAGATCGAGGAGGGGCTTGATGCCATCGTTGAAGACGGTGGTGTTGAGGAGAGCGCCGCGACCGAGGTTCCACAGCACGAAGTGGCTGAGCCGCCGGTTGTTGAGGAGCCGTCGACGCCAATTGCGCACAATGAGATGGTGGAACCCGCTCCAGAACCGGTTGTTCCGCAAACTACGCCAGAACCAGTGTCGCAACCCACACAGCGGGAGGTCACGGAAAGCCCCGTTCTTTCCGATGAGTTGCCAGCGGAACCAGACCCTGAACCGACGCCAGAGCCCGGCGTTTCATTGCTGGAGACCGAGACTGCCGCTCCACAGGAAACTCCGAAGCAAGGTCTTATTGGCCGTGTGCTTGGGCGAGGCGGAAAGACAACCGTCATTCGCCGCGCGCTAGACGACGACATGCTTGAGGCCATCGAAGAACTGCTGATTACCTCGGACATGGGCGTTGAAACCGCCATGCGTGTAACGGCCAATATGGCGGAGGGCCGCTTCGGGCGTAGTTTCTCGACAGATGAATTGAAGGACATCATGGCGGACGAGGTTGCCCGGATCATGGAGCCTGTAGCGAAGCCCATGCCACTCTACCCGAAGCGTCCTCAAGTCGTGCTTGTTGTCGGCGTCAATGGGTCCGGGAAAACGACGACGATCGGCAAGCTGGCTTCGCAGTTCCGTGCTGCCGGTAAGTCTGTGGTTATCGCAGCGGGCGATACATTCCGCGCGGCGGCAGTGGAACAGTTGCAGGTCTGGGGCGAGCGTGCCGGTGTGCCGGTCATGACGGCACCCGAAGGCTCGGACCCGGCCTCTCTCGCGTTCGATGCGATGGCGCGTGCCGAGGTGGAAGGCGCGGACCTTTTGATGATCGATACGGCAGGGCGTCTCCAGAACCGGCAGGACCTGATGGAAGAACTGGCCAAGATCGTGCGTGTGATCAGGAAGAAAGACGATAGTGCGCCGCATAACACCCTCCTCGTTCTGGATGCGACAACCGGTCAAAACGCCGTATCACAGGTGAAAATCTTTCAGGAAGTCGCTGATGTATCGGGCCTTGTCATGACCAAGCTCGACGGAACGGCCAAAGGCGGTGTGCTGGTTTCCATTGCTGACAAGTTCGGATTGCCGATCCACGCCATCGGCGTTGGAGAACAGATTGACGATTTGTCCCCATTCGATCCCCGCGACTTCGCGGAGGCTTTGACTGGGGCGGGCGCATGATCAGATCGACTTCTTCCAGAGGTGTTGGTCTTCCATGCCGCTGGCTTTCGGGTGCGGTCTGTTTGGCGGCAATGATGGCACAACCCGTTTTCGCGATGACACCGGAGGACTGCATCCGCCTCCGGGATATGGTGGCGAAATCGGTGCCAGCCGTCAGTCAGTTGCGCATGTCTCCCTCTGTGACGGAGGACCTCTGGTGCCGGATTATCGATGGACCACTTGGCAGTGGCTGGGACTGGCGGATGTCGCAGACCCAGGAAAATTTCCAGCTTGAACTTCGAAAAGATCGCTTCACCTATGATGGGCTGGGTCCCTTCACGGTCGGCGGGCGCGTCGAAACGCTTGATGAAGGCAGTGTTCGAATTGGCCCCGTTACCTTGAAAAAGCTTAACGAAGACGCCCTGACAGTCACCGCAGATTTCGGAGCTCTTGAAGACGAAGACGGAAGCACGTCTCGCCCCATGAGGCTTGCTGGCGGCCAGCTTCGTGTGCTTGGGGCGGGCGGGTTGATAAACGAAGTGCTCGCCTGGGCGTTTCGGCATGACCTTCAGGCGGCGAAAAGCAGCTTGATCACGGCACGCAATCAACGGGACGAAATGGAAAGCTGGTTGGCATCCAGAGGTGCCGGCATGACCGACGCGGCTTCAAGCGGCGCGTTCCGAAAGATCGTTCAGGCCTATCCAAACGCCCGGGGCACGGCCGTTTTGTCGATGGGACAGGACGGTTCGGTCGATGTTGGTGCGCTGGTCATGGCGGTCATCACAGGCTCGGCGTTTTCGCGTGGTGACGCGACTGCTTTGATACGTGACGCGGGGCTCCGGCTATCTTGGCAACCCGAGTGATCGGTGTCCGTGTCTGACTGGCTCATTTCGCTGGAGGGCACGGAGGGGGGAAGAACTCTCGCATTGTGGCTGGCGTTGTTGGCGGCCGTGTTGCACGCATTCTTCGGCGCCCTTCAAAAAGGAGCGACGGATCCCTGGACCTCACGCACTGTCATAGATGGGACATATGCAGCGATTGCTGTGCCCTTCCTCTTTGTCGTGCCGCTTCCCGAGCCGCACATCTGGCCGTTGTTCGCAATCGCTTGGGTGATCCACGTCGGGTACAAGATGAGCCAGGCGGCCAGTTACACTGCCGGGAGTTACTTGGTGGTCTATCCTGTTGTCCGGGGCATCTCACCAGTTTTCACAGTGATCGGCGCCGGTATTCTGTTTGGCGAGATTTTCTCGGCAGTTCAGTGGGTTGGAGTGGCTTGCCTTGTCGGCGGAATTCTCGGTTTTTCAGCTTACAACCTTCGCCACGTGACGGTCGACCGTGCGACGCTGCCGCGGGCGATTGGATTTGCGTGCATGACGGGTGGCCTCGTTGCGCTTTACACGACTTGGGACGCGTATGTGATCCGCGCAACAGCCGATCCCTTCACGTTCATTGCGTGGTTCTTCTTTCTGGACGGTTTGGCGTTTCCGATTGGCTGGCTTGTGCTCAACCGACGCCTTCCTACATTTGATCCACGTATCGCCAAGCTCGGTCTGACGGGAGCTGTCACGGCGTATTTTTCTTTTGGGTCCATTATGCTGGCAACTCGACTGGACAAGGTTGGCGAAGCAGCGGTTTTACGGGAGACAAGTGTTCTCTTTTCGGCGTTGATCTCCTGGCTCGTGCTGAAAGAAGGCGTAGGACCGCGAAGATTGGCGCTTATGGCGTTGATCGCGGCAGGGGCCGTGATAGTTGAGTGGGGCGGTTAGGCGATCAAAGCACCCGTCCGAATGCCGCAGGAGATTGAGAGCCGACTATGAGTGATGGCAACGAAAAACCGGTGAACCCCGTGCTCAAGCAAGTGCTGGAGCTTGGGCCGCCTCTGTTGTTCTTCGTGGCTTATCTCAGGATGCGGGACGAAACGTATACCATTGGGAACGTGGACTATTCTGGGTTCATCATTGCTGCTGCAGTCTTCGTGCCAATCCTTTTGGCATCGATGGCGATCCTCTGGTTCTTGACCGGCAGGCTTAGCCGTATGCAGGTCTTCACGATTGTGATGGTTGTCCTTTTTGGCGGGCTGACCGTTTGGTTCAACGACGAGCGGTTCTTCAAGATGAAGACGACGCTCGTTTACGGAATGTTTGCCGTTATCCTTGGCATTGGGCTTCTGCAAGGCCGCAGTTACCTTGCCTGGGTCATGTCCGAGTTTTTGCCGTTGGAGCACGAAGGCTGGATGAAGCTGACATCGCGACTTGCGATGTTCTTTGCCGGTCTTGCCGTGGCGAACGAGGTGGTTTGGCGGACAATGTCCACGGATGCTTGGGTGAAAATCGAGACCTTTGGTTTTCCAATACTGATGTTCGTTTTTCTTTGGATCCAGATCATGACGCTGCAGCGCTACATGATCGAACCGGAGGAAGAAGACGCCTGACGCCAAACTCTTGCCATGAACGCATGGGATTCGTGCGCCCATGGCAAAGCATGTCATCATCGGCGGTGGCTCCGGGTTCATCGGTCAAGCTTTGACCGACGCGCTTCGGGCGCGTGGGGATCGCGTGACCTGGATTTCTCGTACGGAAGGTCATGATCGTCTCACATGGGATGTCCTCGCTTAGGATGGCTTGCCGCCCTGCGATGCGGTTGTGAACCTTGCGGGCAAGCACATCCTCGACGTTCGGCGGCGTTGGACCGCGGAATATCGAGACGAGGTTATCCGAAGCCGTGTTGAGACCACCGAAACATTGGTCGCTGCAATCAACGCTATGCCGGAACCTCCCGAAGTATTTGTTTCAACGGCTGGAAAGTGTTTCTACGGAACTTCGGAACTGGCGCAGGACGAAGCTCATCCGGAACTCGACGAGGACTCCCAGCCAATGGGCATGGATTTTCCGGCTGAGCTCGTCGGACTGTGGGAGAAAGCAGCCGAAGGCGTTGATACGTCGAGAGTGCGCCACGTGAAGCTGCGGATCGGCATCGTCTTGGGTAAAATTGAACGGAAGAGCTATCTGGGGCGATTGTGGAGGATCGGTCGCGCCCGTGGGTTCCTTCCGATCATACGTCTCCCGTTTTGCCTTGGTTTGGGCGCAACCATTAGTCGTGGCACTCAGATGTTTCCGTGGATTCACGTGGACGACATGGTCGGAGTGATCCTGCATACGCTTGACAAGAATGACGCCGTCGGACGTTTCAATGCGGTCTCACCCGGGATCGTTGACAATCAAACGTTCACAACGGCCTTCGCACAGGCGCTCGGACGTCCGGTCGTTTGGTCTGTTCCTGAATGGGTGGTGCGTCGGCTTGTCGGTGCCGAGCGCTCGTCGATCTTGTTGAGAGGGCAACTGGTTCGCCCGCGGCGCACCTTGGAGGCGGGCTACGAGTTCAAATTTCCGACGATCAAACTTGCGATGAAGGACCTCGTGCAGAAGGTCATCTGATGTTCGGGGCCGACAGGACTGCCGACCCCGAAATCTGTTTTGATCAGTTCTTGTCCAGAACTTCCTGCGTCTCCGAGTTGTAGTACTCGGTCGAGCTGATGCGGTTGTCGCCATTGATGTCGATGATGTCGAACTCGGAGCGGGACAGGCCGGTGAAAACGGCGCTGAGTTCCGCATAGCTTGCGAAAGCGTCGTCATCTACGTCCACCTGCATGATCGTGACGAGGTCGCGACCGCTCATTTCGTAACGGTTCAACATGGCCTGTGCGAGCGGCTGGTAGAGCTCGGGGGCACTGACGCGGCCATCGTTGTTCAGGTCGATCAGGCGGAATTCGTTCGAGGTCACACCGTTGTAAACGGCGCCAAGCTCGGCTTCAGAGGCGAAGCGGTCATTGTTGGTGTCAATGTCGCTCAGGCCATGAACCACGGCTAATTTTTTCTCTGCGGGTTTTGACGCGGTGTTTGACGTGCCGGCACGTCATCCGGGTTCGGGTTCGGCTTTTTCGGCAGTGATTGCGTGATCCCGTTTCGGCTTTGCCCGCCCTGTTGCTGATTGCAAACA
>JAJDZT010000057.1 GCA_022824525.1 Silicimonas sp.
TCAGGTTCGAGAGATCCATTGCGGCCTCTGATTCGATTTCAGTCAGAAAACGTCATAGACGGTTGACAGAAGAATGTCCAGCCTGTTCAGAAAACCCAATGTAAAAATAGACGATCATGCACAGAAAAAATTCGCCGTGGTCGTTATCCCCGAGGGGCTTGTCGTCGGCGAAGATCGGATTGAAGATGCCAAGTGGTTTCGGGTCACCGATCGCGGGACAGTGCTGATTACACAAAAGATGCTGGACAAGCGAGAAGCCGAAACATGACACGCGTCCTGTCGGTTGCCTCTGAATGCGCGCCGCTGGTGAAGACCGGCGGGCTGGCCGATGTCGTGGGGGCATTGCCGGCTGCTCTTGCCGCATTCGGTGACGATGTCAGGACGCTTATCCCCGGTTACCGCGCGGTCATGGGCGGACTTGAGAAACCCAAGCCTGTGGTGGAGTTTGACGATTTGTTTGGCGGGGCCGCGCGTGTTCTCGCCGCCAAGAACGCCGGGCTGAACCTATTCGTTCTTGACGCGCCGCATCTTTTTGACCGCGCAGGCAGCCCGTATCTCGGGGACGACGGAAGCGACTGGCCCGACAATCCAGAACGTTTCGCCGCGTTGAGCTTTGCTGCCGCTCATATCGCGACGGAAGGGATCGGGCGATGGCAACCTGACGTAGTTCACGGCCATGACTGGCAAGCAGGCTTCATACCAGAATACCTGCATGCCATGTCCGGCGATGATAGCCGGATCCCATTTGTATTCACGATCCACAACATTGCGTTTCACGGCAATTCGAGCGCCGATCGTTTGGCGGCACTGCGACTGTCGGACTGGCGCTTCACCGCAGAGCATTTCGAGTTTTGGGGACAGATTTCCGCCTTGAAGGCAGGGCTTACTGGAGCCGACAAGATCACGACTGTATCCAAAACCTATGCAGAAGAGTTAATGACGCCCGAATTCGGCATGGGCATGGATGGTGTGCTGCGAGCGCGGGCGGCGGACGTGACGGGCATCGTAAATGGCATTGATAAAGATGTCTGGGACCCGACCAGTGACCCGCAGATCAAGCCTTTTAAGACGGCCAAGGGTAAGCGTGCGAACAAGACGGCCCTTCGAAAGGAATTTGGTTTGAGCGAGGCCGATGGGCCGCTCTGTGTTCTTATTTCCCGCCTGACTTATCAGAAAGGTATCGATCTTGTCCTTGAAGCTTTGCCTTCTCTGCTATCTCGGGGTGGGCAACTGGCGCTTTTGGGATCGGGAGACACGGAGTTGGAAGTCGCCCTGCTGGAACGCGCTGCCAACGAGGAAAATCTTGCCGTCAATATCGGGTATGATGAAGGGCTTGCCCACCGGATGATGGCCGGGGGCGATGCCGTGCTCGTGCCGTCCCGGTTTGAGCCCTGCGGGTTAACTCAACTCTATGGATTGCGTTACGGCACTGTTCCACTGGTGGCACTGACAGGGGGATTGAGCGATACGGTCATCAACGCGAGCCCCGCTGCCTTGGCGCAAGGCGTAGCGACAGGCGTTCAGTTCAGCCCCGTCACGGCGGGCGCACTGGCGCACGCCTTCACCCGGATTTGTGATCTCTACCAGATGCCCGATACTTGGGCGATGCTTCAAAAAAATGCCATGAAACAGCCGGTTGGGTGGGAAACATCAGCGGCCGAGTATAGCGCGCTCTATGCGAGTCTCTCGAAGGGGTGACAATGGCGGGGATGTTTTCCATTCGGGCCGGCACTCCGTTTCCTCTGGGCGCGACGTTTGACGGAGACGGCGTCAACTTTGCCGTCTTCTCGCGGCACGCGACGCGGGTGTCGCTCTGTCTGTTCGACGAGGCTGGCAACGAGACGCAGATTGTCGATATGCCCGAGCGTGAGGGACATGTCTGGCATTGCTACATGTCGGGGATGCGGCCGGGGCAGCAATACGGCTACCGCATGCACGGCCCGTATGAACCCGAGCAAGGTCACCGTTTCAACCCGTACAAGCTCTTGATCGACCCCTATGCCAAACGTTTGACCGGGCACCCGAGTTGGCACGATGCGCTCTATGGGTACCAAGTGGGGCACAAAGAGAAGGACTTGAGCTTCGACAAGCGAGATAGCGCACCTTTCATGCCCAAATCCGTCGTCGTGGACCCAGCCTTCAGTTGGGGCGCGCGTTCGAGGCCGGAAACCTCGCGTGCTGACACGATCATCTACGAAGCGCATGTGAAAGGCATGACAGCGGGGCGAAAAGACATTGAGAATCCGGGCACGTTTCAGGCCATGGCCTCGGACCCCATCCTTGAGCATCTGACCAAGCTGGGCATAACCGCTGTCGAGTTGTTGCCCGTTCAGGCGTTTGTCGACGACAGGTTCCTCGTCGAGCGTGGGTTGAGAAACTATTGGGGTTATATGAGCTACGGCTTCTTTGCCCCCGACCCTCGTTACATGCAGGGCACGGATATCGCCGAGTTTCAGCAGATGGTGGCGCGTTTCCACTCGGCCGGCATCGAGGTCATCCTCGATGTCGTCTACAATCACACTGCAGAGGGAGACGAAACCGGACCGACGCTGGCTTTTCGAGGTCTAGATAATGCCAGCTACTACAGGTTGGCCGATGATCCCCGCTACTACATTAACGATACCGGATGCGGTAATACGCTCGACTTCGATAATCCGTTCACGCTTCGGCTGGCCATGGACTCGCTTCGTTATTGGGTCGATGTCATGCATGTCGATGGGTTTCGGTTTGACCTCGCCACCGCACTTGGTCGGAAAGACGGCGTGTTCGACCGCGATGGTCCGTTCTTTCAGGCAATACGGCAGGATCCGGTGCTGAACGGGGCCAAGTTGATCGCAGAGCCTTGGGATGTAGGGCCGGGAGGATATCAGCTCGGTGCGTTCCCCGCGCCTTTTGCCGAGTGGAATGACAAGTTCCGCGACGACACGCGGAAATTCTGGCGTGGGGATCCTGGCATGCTTGCGGGAATGGCCTCGGGGCTGACCGGTTCGTCCCTATTTTTCGATCATGACGGGCGTTTGCCGACCGCTTCCGTGAATTTCATAACCGCGCATGACGGCTTCACGCTAACCGATGCGGTGAGTTACAAGGAAAAGCACAACGAGGCGAATGGCGAGAGCAATAGGGACGGGCATTCCGAAAACGCGTCGGATAATTTCCGAGTTGAAGGTCCTTCACTTGATCCTGTCGTTCTGACCGGTCGCGCGCGACGGCGTCGCAACCTCATGGCAACGCTGCTGTTCTCTCAAGGTATGCCGATGGTTCTTTCCGGAGACGAGATCGGGAACAGTCAGAGCGGCAACAATAACGCCTATTGCCAGGACAACGAGATCGGATGGGTTGATTGGTCCAACCCCGACACCGATTTTCTGGAGTTCTGTCGCAAGGCGATCGCCTTCCGAAAGGCTTACCCGATTCTTCGCCAGCGCCGGTACTTGCACAGCCGCGCCCGGCTGGTGGACGGTGCGCCGGATCTCTTCTGGCGCCGTGTCCATGGCGCAGCGATGACGCAAGCCGACTGGGACAGCACTGAGCGAAGAACACTTGTCGCCGAGATGCGGACGGCTTCTGGAACGCCTGAATACATCGATCGAACCGGGGCGCTGTTGCTCGTGTTAAACTCAGGTCCGTCAGTTGAGGTTCATCTAAGTGAACCCGCACCGGGAACGCAGTGGGTTCGACGGTTCGACACTGCGGAGCCAGCGGCTTGGGGACTGTTCGCAGGTACCTTGATTCAAGACGATTCCCTCGTCGTATTCGCGCAAGAACCGTCTTTGGAAGGTGTACTGGAAGAGGATTAGGGAGATGTCGCAAGACGTCGTAGCAGCCGAACCCTTCGGTGGACAGAAACTGGCAACCAGCGGGCTGCGAAAAAGAACCGAGTTCATCTACAGACCTTGGAAACCAATTCGGATCTATTGCGGGAGGAACTCGAAAAAGATGCCAGCTCCGATCAATGCGCCAGCCCTCAAGCTCGCAGATCTGAAGGCAATGACCGGGCGAAGCGTGCCGGATGTAAGCACCTGACCCGGCCATGAAGACAACTGACATATTCGACCTGCGCATGAACCGTAGCGCCCCTGACCTCTGGCCTATGCTGGAAGCACTTTACGGTGCGCATCCCGACTACGGGAGCTTCTGCGAAGACTTGATTGAGGAAATGCGGAAGGCGTGGAAGGCGCGGCCGTCCGACCTCAAGGAGCTGGATCTGAAGCGTGATCTGGAACCTGACTGGTTCCAGCGGCCCGACATGGTGGGCTACGTTTTCTATATCGACCGGTTCGCGGGCGACCTGGCCGGCGTGCTCGATAAACTCGATTATCTCGAAAGTCTTGGCGTCACCTACGTTCACCTGATGCCCTGTCTGAAGCCCAGGCGCGGTGACAGCGATGGCGGGTACTCGGTGATGGACTACCGGCAGGTGAACCCGGCCTACGGGAGCATGAGCGACCTGAGCCGTCTGGCCAAAGCCTTGCGTGCCCGCGGCATGTCGCTTTGCGTGGATATGGTGCTCAACCACACGGCGAAGGAACATGAGTGGGCAAGGAAAGCAGCAAAGGGCGATCCGGCCTATCAGGAATACTACCTGATGTTCGACGACGAAACGTTGCCAAAGCAATATGAACAGACGCTGGTCGAAATCTTCCCTGACAATGCGCCAGGCAGTTTCACGCATTACCCGAACCTCAACAAATGGGTGTGGACGACATTCAACGAACACCAGTGGGACCTCAACTGGGCCAACCCGCAAGTCTTCCTCGACATTGCGAAGATTATGCTTTTCCTCGCAAACAAGGGCGTGGACGTATTACGACTCGACGCGGTGGCGTTCATGTGGAAGCGCCTTGGCACGCGGTGCCAGTCCGAGCCGGAAGTGCACAAGATCTTGCGTGCGCTCCGGGCCGTAACCCGTGTTTCTGCGGCGTCGGTTTTGCATCTTGAGGAGGCAATTGTCGGCCCGGCGGAGATGCTGACCTATTTTGGTCGCGGCGAACACGATGGCCGTGAAGGCAATCTCGCCTATCACAACAACCTGATGGTGCAGTACTGGAGCGCGCTAGCCACGCGAGATACGAGGCTGATGACGCATGTGCTGAAAACCCACTTCCCGGAACACCTGACAAACGCCACCTACGCCACTTACATCCGATGCCATGACGATATTGGCTGGGCCATCACGGATGAAGATGCCGCGGCGATAGGCGTGACCGGGCACGGACATCGCGGTTTCCTATCGGATTTCTACGAAGGCAGTTTCCCCGGTACGTTCGCCCGAGGAGCGCTATTCCAGTTCAACGAAGAAACTGGCGATAAGCGCATTTCTGGTGCCTTCGCCTCGCTTGCGGGTCTGGAACAAGCCAAGGAGGCCGGTGATACCGAGGGCATTGAAGCCGCCGTGAACCGGATGCTCCTGGGAAATGCACTGATCGCGTCTTTCGGCGGCGTGCCCTTGATCTACATGGGCGATGAGATCGCGATGACTAATGATTACAGGTACATGAGCGTCCCCGAGCATGCTCATGATAGCCGTTGGCTGCATCGTCCTCACATGGATTGGGACATGGCTCTTGCGGCCGATCCCGAAAGTCCTGAAGGGCGGGTGCTGGCCGGAACACGATACATCTTCCAACGTCGGAAACTCGTTCCCGCCATTCATGGCCGCCATCCCACACGAGTGATCGAAGCGCCGAACCCGGCAGTGTTTGCATTTATGCGACTTGCTCCGACGGGAACACTGCTCTGCCTTTTCAATTTCACCGAAGAGTGGCAAGACGTGCCGGTTGACTGGATGCGTATGCGTGGTGTCGAGAATTTCCACGACCAACTTTCGGACGGGCCCGTCAGCAGTGAGAACGGTACATTCACGCTTCCGCCCTATGGACGCGTCTGGTTGGTTTGAGAGACGAGGCAACAACTCCATGAACGCATTTACGCCCCTTCGTGCAGAAGAGTTGCGCGCGCGTATCCACAGGCATCTGACCTACAGAATCGCCAAGCCCGTGGCGGAAGCAAGCCTGTATGATTGGCGCATGGCCGTCAGCTTTGCCGTACGCGACCTGATCGTCGACAGCTGGTTGGAAGCTGCACGGAAAACCGAGGAGGCCGGTGGCAAGCGGGTCTACTATCTTTCTATGGAGTTCCTGATCGGTCGTATTCTTGAGGACGCGGTGGTCAATCTTGGACTGCATGAAGCTTTGTCGGCTGTGCTCCACGAAGATGGGATCAATTTGCAGGATGTCGTTGAGGAAGAACCCGACGCAGCCCTTGGCAATGGCGGGTTGGGGCGGTTGGCGGCCTGTTTCCTGGAAAGCTTGTCGACTCTGGGTTGCCCGGCCATGGGCTACGGTATTCGATATGAGCATGGACTTTTTCGACAGCGTTTTGAAGGCGGGCGACAAGTCGAGACGCCTGAAGACTGGTTGAACCAGCCGCATCCGTGGGAGTTCGAGCGCCACGAAGCAGCCTACACCATTCCCTTCAAAGGTTATCTGCGGGAGGTCGACGGGAAAACAGTCTGGCACCCGTCGGAGACGGTCATCGCCAGAGCGTATGACACGCCAGTGATTGGCTGGCAGGGCAAATGGGCGAACACGCTTCGGCTTTGGGGGGCACATCCGACCGAGCTATTTGACCTTGAGCGGTTCAACTCCGGCGATCATACGGCTGCGGCTGCTCCGGAGGCATTGGCGCGATCGCTTTCGCGCGTGCTCTATCCGGAAGATTCGACAGAAAGCGGTAAGGAACTGAGGTTGAAGCAGGAGTTCTTCATGACCTCGGCCGCTTTGCAGGATATCTTGCGCCGCTTCTCCAAGGAGTATGACGATTGGTCACTCTTGCCGGACAAGGTCGCCATCCAAATGAACGACACGCATCCCGCGCTTGCCGGACCTGAACTGATCCGCCTCCTGCTGGATGAGTACAATCAGGATTGGGACACGGCCAAATCGCTTGTGGCACGCTGTCTGAACTACACCAATCACACGTTATTGCCCGAGGCGCTGGAACGCTGGTCCACGTGGTTGATGGGGCGTGTCCTCCCGCGTCACATGCAGATCATCGAACAGATTGATCGTGAACACCTTGCAGCAACCGGATGCCCGCCTGAGCTTGGCATCGTTTGGCAGGATCAGGTGCATATGGGAACGCTCGCCTTCGTCATGGCACGCCGAGTGAACGGGGTCTCGGCACTGCATACTTCGCTGATGAAGAACACGGTCTTCGCTGATCTGAACGAGGCCTATCCCGAGCGCATCTTGAATCAAACAAATGGTGTTACACCGCGCCGCTGGCTTCGTCTGTCTAACCCTGCGCTCTCGAGAGTGATAACGTCGACAATTGGTGAAGGCTGGGAACGAGACCTGGATAGATTGTCCGATCTCGCCGCTCATGAGAGCAGTGAAGAGGTGCAAGGTGCCATTCGCGCGGCCAAAAGGGCAAACAAGGAAGCCTTTGCTGCCTGGGTGCACGACAGCATGGGATTGGTGATCGATCCGGCGGCGATGTTCGACGTGCAGGTGAAGCGCATCCATGAGTACAAGCGTCAGCTTCTGAACATTTTTGAGACTATTGCGCGATGGCAAGCCATCCGCCGCAACCCGACGGTGCCGTGGGTTCCACGGGTGAAAATCTTCGGCGGCAAAGCGGCCCCAGGTTACTACGTTGCAAAAGAGATCGTCCGGCTGATCAATGACGTGGCCGCGGTCGTCAATGCTGATGCCGAGACATCTCATCTGCTGAAGATCGTCTACCCGGAAAACTACAACGTCTCCATGGCGCAACGCCTGATCCCGGCGGCCGATCTTTCAGAACAGATCTCGACCGCAGGCAAAGAGGCCTCGGGCACGGGAAACATGAAGTTCGCGATGAACGGCGCGCTCACCATTGGCACGTTGGATGGCGCCAATGTGGAAATTCGCGATCATGTCGCGGCCGAGAACTTTTTCCTGTTCGGTATGACGGCCGAAGAGGTGGTCGAGCGCCGCGCAAAGCCGGACCATGCGCGCCAGGCGATCCTCGCCAGTCAGACGCTTCAAGATGTGTTGCAGGCGATTGCCGAAGGACAGTTCAGCCCTAATGAGCCGGGTCGTTACCACGGGCTCGTCGACGCGACCTGGAACCATGACTCATTTCTCGTCGCGTCCGACTTTGACGCCTATGTAGACATGCAGGCGCAAGTGGATGAAGCTTACGGGGACATCCCGCGCTGGGACGGAATGGTGCTAAAGAACATCGCCGGTTCGGGCTACTTTTCGTCTGACCGCACGATCCAAGGATACATTCGGGACATCTGGCAGGCAGAAACGTTTTCGTGACGGCTGGCCGCTCTTTCATGCGGCCATATCACGCTATCGTAAGCGCCCTTGTCCCATCCAGAATGGCAAATCCGTTCCCTGGTAGGGTCAGCGTGTCTTGAACCAGCGTCGCGTGATGCGGCCCCAGGATCTGAGTTGCCTTGTCGACCGTTAGGCGCACCTCGGTTTTAGATAGATTGAACGCGCAGGTTACATCCTGCCCTTCACCTTGGCGTTGAAACGCCAGGATTGGTTCAGCCAAGTTGAGAAAACGCGTATCGGTTCCACCTAGAGCGGGCGTCGCCTTGCGGAATGCGATCACGTCCTTGTACCACGACAAGATGCTGTCAGGACCGAGCTGTTGATCCACGGCTTTCTGCGCCTGCGGAGGCTTTACCGGGAGCCAAGGCTTGCCTTCGGAAAACCCCGCGTTTTTGGCGTCCTTTTCCCAGACCATAGGTGTCCTGCAACCGTCGCGCCCTTTGACCGATGGCCAGAAGCGTAGGGCAGGCGGGTCGGTTAGTTCCTCGTAAACCAGTTCCGTGTCGGTCTGTCCAAGCTCTTCGCCCTGATAGATCCCGATCGTACCTGGGAAACACATGAGCATTACACAGGTCATGCGTGCGATAGCCTCTTCTGACACCGCATGTTCAGCCCAACGTCCCACATGGCGCTCGACATCATGATTTGAGAACGACCAGTAAGGATGCCCGTCCGGAGCGCCTTGCTGGAAGCCCTCTACGCAGGAGCGAAAGTGGTCAGCGCTGAAGTCCGGCCCCAGCATGGCAAAACTGTAGGCCATGTGTAATCGCGTATCACCGGCCGTGTATTCGCCCATGATTTGAATGGAGCGTCCGCCCATCTCGCCCACTTCGCCGACCATCATGATATCGTCGTATCGGTCGGTCAGCGCGCGGAGTTTCTCAAGGAAGCCGAGGTTCTCGGGCCGGGTCTTGTTGAAGATGTTCTGCTGCATCCCGTAGAGGTCGGTTGCCATTACCTGCGGTCGCGTGTTTGCGGGTGGGTTGTTGCGCAGTTTATCGTCGTGGAAATAGTAGTTCACGGTGTCGAGGCGAAAGCCATCGAGCCCTTTCTCCAACCAGAATTCACAGGTCTCCAGGATCGCCTCGACGACACTCGAATTGTGATAGTTCAGGTCCGGCTGCGAGCCGAGGAAATGATGCAGGTAATATTGACCGCGCCCGGGGTCGAACTCCCAAGCCGGACCACCGAAGTGGCTGTGCCAGTTATTTGGCGGCGATCCGTCTGGCAGCGGGTCGGCCCAGACATACCAATCTGCTTTCGGGTTTTCCCGATCGCGACGACTTTCGCGGAACCAAACGTGTTGGTCGGATGTGTGTGACAAAACCTGATCGGTAATGACTTTTAGGCCCAACTCATGCGCATGAGCGATCAGCGCCTCGAAATCCTCGATCGTCCCGAACCGCGGATCGATCGCCATGTAGTCAGACACGTCGTATCCCATATCTTTCTGGGGGGAGAGAAAGATGGGTGACAACCAAATACAATCTGCGCCGAGTTCGGCGACATGATGCAGTCGTCGTTTGATGCCATTCAGGTCTCCGACGCCGTCACCGTTGTCGTCCTGATAGGATCGCGGATAGATCTGATAGATGATCGCGTCTCGCCACCACTCCCTCATATTGCCCTCGTTGATTGTGCGACAACGTCAAGATGACAAAGTCCGAAACAAAGGGCGATAAAAAACGGCAGTTTATCGTTTTGTCGAGAAGGAGGGGTAGCGCCGCTTTGGTAGCTTGATCCCCTGGCGTTGTATCTGCCGCGCGGCTCAGACTCCGGCCCAGACCCGACCTTCACTGTTCCTTGGCGGCGTCTTTCCCGAGGGGTGCGTCGATTGCACTCCATTTAGTGTTTGAAGACGCGGTCTGTCTTGTTCGTCTGACACACAGCCCGTCTCATTGATGAAAGATGAATGGAAAATGAACGGGTGATGAACGCACGGTTAAGTCGCTTAATGGAGGCACTTCGGGTTGCTACCTGATGGGATCATCAAAGCAACGGGAGCTACTATGACATTCAAATCCATCGCATTTCTGTCGACGACGGCACTTTTCGCAACCACCTCCAGCCTTTTGGCCGAGGAGACCGTGCCAGATAGCGTGATCGATGCCCAACGTGCTGCTTTGGCGGAAAACACAGATGGTAAGGGCTTTGGCCCGCAGGCCCCGCGTAACATCGATGCGTCCGTAGGCGAAAACGAACGTGTCTTCGCAGATGCGCCGCCCTACACGGAAATGAACCTCTGCAACATCCACTTCCATGCCGGGGCCGAGCATCAGGGCGGTGAATTCACAACCTACCTGGGCAACGGTGACGGCGCGGGCTACGGCACGGGTTTTGGCTATTCCGGCACCCTGACCGAGGCAGAGCTTGCGCCGATCGATCAGGTCATCGGCGGTGACGAGCACCGCTTGATGCCTGGCGATACCATCGAGGTACATTACGTTCATACCACCGCGCAGGTTGCCCCCGGCCCGACCCTTGGTTCCTGTCTGAGCGAAGCGATCATGAACCCGCAGCTGCGCGTGGAAACACAGGTCTATGTGTTGGTGAACGATCCGAACGCGCTGGACTTTGTGACGCTGACCCAGCACGAGCTGGTCGACGGTCGGCATCAGGCGATCAATATCCCGACCGATACCGGCACCGCGGTTGAATACGATGGGTCCACTACGGGTCCGAGCTATAACGAGGCAGGCTCACCTTTGCAGGTGTCGTGGAGTGTGCGGCCCCAAGTGGCCAAGGTGAACATCACCACCGTGGGGACGTGGTTCGAAAACAACGTGTTTGAAGAAGACCACGCGCATGGCGTGCGCAATCTGGTCATCAACCCAGCGTTGTTGTCGCCCATCAACTAAGGCTATTTCAAGTCAGTGGCTCCAGCCCCTTTTGGTCACCCGAAGGGGCTGGATTCAAATTGCAACACGCTTTGGACGCCTTATGAAGACTGCATATGCTGTTTCGGACCAAACTACTTGTTGCATTCATTGCCCTTGGGGCGGTGGCCATCGGTTCGGCAGCCTTGCTGATCGTGTCATCTCAACGAAATGAGGCGAACCAGCTGCGCACGAATTTAGCCCACGAAAGCCTGTCAGGCTATTTCCAGCTGTCCGGCGATGTCTTTCGCACGTTCAAGCAAACGCGGCGCGATCTGATTTCAGGCCCCGGCACGTTCGCCTTCGACTTTGAGCAATCCGTGCTGGATATCACACGGCGAATTTTTTCTGTGCATGATCGTCTATTTTTACATTGGGTTTTCTGAACAGGCTGGACATTCTTCTGTCAACCGTCTATGACGTTTTCTGACTGAAATCGAATCAGAGGCCGCAATGGATCTCTCGAACCTGAC
>JAJDZT010000054.1 GCA_022824525.1 Silicimonas sp.
TCAGGTTCGAGAGATCCATTGCGGCCTCTGATTCGATTTCAGTCAGAAAACGTCATAGACGGTTGACAGAAGAATGTCCAGCCTGTTCAGAAAACCCAATGTAAAAATAGACGATCATGCACAGAAAAAATTCGCCGTGGCTTCTGCTGACCGACCGGTTGAACGCCTTCGATACGTCGCAACTGGTCACCACACTCGCGAGTTTTGCCTGGTGGCAGTGGGCCGCAGCCATCACGGCGACTGCTTTCAGCTTCGCGACCCTTGGCCTCTATGATGTTCTGTTTCACCGATGGCTCTCGACCGGCGTCGATGCGCGGCGGAGCTTTATGACCGGCATTTCTGCGATCGCCGTTGCACAGGTTACCGGTTTCGGCCTTGTCACCGCGACGCTGGCCCGGTGGCGCGCCTTGCAAGAACTGTCCATGGCCAACGCCGTAAAGCTGACCAGCTATGTCTCGTTCAGCTTCATGATGTGCCTCGGCGTCCTCGCCTTGCTGACAGTGTCCGTTGCGACACTGCACAGCGACACGGCGGCGCTCCTCGGAATCGGCACGGTGGCCGGAGTGATCGGGCTCGCGGTAATGCTCTCGCTCTGCCTTCCAGAACGCCTCCCCTTCGCCATTCCACCACTCGGCCTGATGCTGCGCCAGATGTGCCTCACCACGCTCGACGTCGGCTTCGCGGCGATGGCGCTTTTCGTGTTCCTGCCCGAGGCAGCCTCGATTGGACCGACGCTTTTGTTCACGGTCTTCGTCCTGTCGCTGGCCGCGGGCCTGATCTCGGGCGTGCCCGGCGGCCTCGGGCCGTTCGAACTCTGCCTTGTGATGCTTCTGCCCATGATACCGGCAGAGCAGCTTGTGGCCGCAGTCCTTGCCTACCGGCTTGTCTACTACGTCGCACCGGCCTGCCTCGGCGTCGTGTGGATTGCGACAGCAGGGCCGCCGCCAAGTCGTCCAACAGCGCAGGCCCGCGCAAACACCCCTGCCCTCGCCGCCGAAACCCAGGGGCTTGCGCGGAGCGTGGGCCATGACCTCGTTGTCCACCATGCCACGACATTGCACCTCGCCCCGGCAAGCCAAACCCTCGTCGCCCTCGGTGACGTTGAACCGCATAAAGGGCTCACCCCGGACGCGCTCCGCTCCTTCCGCCAAGCGGCAAGGGCCCGTGCGTTGATCCCCGCATTCTACAAGATAGGCGCGCGCAAGGCGGCCACCCTCCGGCAAAACGGCTGGTCGGTGCTTCTTATCTCGGAGGACGCCAGCCTCGATCTCGCAACCTTCACCATCGAGGGGCCGAAACGGCGGCAACTTCGGCGCAAACTCCGGCAGGCCGAAAACGCGGGTATCACAATTCGCGAGGCACGAACGCTGCCGTTGGACGACATGGCCCGAGTTTCGGAAGCATGGGTCGCCCGGAACGGCGGCGAACGCGGCTTTTCGATCGGCAGGTTCGCTGTCGAGACGTTGCGACACCAACGCTGCCTGTTGGCCTATCGCGGCCACCACCTCGTCGGCTTTGCAACGTTCCTCCACACGGCCCGGGAATGGGCGCTCGACCTGATGCGAAGCGCCGATGACACTCCAGACGGCACCATACACGCGCTGATCGCCGAGGCCGCTGAAGTGGCCCGCCGCGAAGGTGGCCAAAAGCTCTCCCTCGGGGCCGTACCCCTCAAGTCTCCGGGACGGCTCCTCCGGCTGGTGCAGGACATGGACGGTCTTCGCCAGTTCAAGCTGTCCTTCGGCCCAAAACTCCGCCCGCTCTATCTCGCGGCGCCGTCTCCACTCCACCTCGCCATCGCGGGGGCAGACATTCTGATGCGCATTCGTCCCCAGCAAAGGCGGAGTCGCGCCCGAAGCGCGCCCGCCTTGCACCAGATGCAAAGCCGCTTTTCGGAAACGTCAGTTGTCGCGTTAGCGATAACGCCACATATTCCAGTCAACAACGATGCTTCTGTTATGAGGACCTAAAGTTATGAATTTTCTAGACGATCTGAAAAAACGCCGCGCCTATAACCGCACCTTGAACGAACTGCGGCGGTTGCCGCTTGATGTGGCGCTCGACCTCGACATTTACCCAGGCGATGCAGAGAAACTCGCTCGCCGCGCCGTTTACGGTATCTGATCAACCGATTTCTGGAGCTGGCCGGGTCGTTCGGCTCCAGACTCACCGCGATTGCGGTCTAATGGGCGAAGCGGGCACCGACTGAATTGCGTGCCGCTTCGCCTATGAGAAACCCCTCAAACAGAATGCATTCGCAGCGCAAGGGCGGTCCCGGGCGCAACAGGCAGCGGAACCAGACTTCAGTCGCCGAATTTCGCCTTCAACGCGGTGTGGACGGCCGGCGTCACAAAGCTGGAAACATCGCCGCCGAGACGAGCGATTTCCTTGACGAGTTTTGACGCAATCGCCTGATGATTGGCATCCGCCATGAGGAACACCGTCTCAATCGACGAATCCAGCTGTCGGTTCATGCCAACCATCTGAAATTCATACTCAAAATCGGCAACAGCGCGCAGTCCACGCACGATGATCGTGGCGTCGACATCTCGCGCGCAATCGATCAGAAGGTTCTCAAAGGGATGAACCTTGATCTCCACCCCGTTGGACAGCTTCTCACACTCCGCTTCGATCATCGCGACGCGATCTTCCAGAGTGAAAAGCGGACCCTTGTCCCGGTTGATCGCGACCCCGATCACCAACCGGTCCACCAGCCGTGTCGCCCGCTTGATGATGTCGAGATGGCCGAGCGTGATCGGATCGAAGGTGCCGGGGTAAAGACCGGTGCGCATTATCATTCTCCGTCATGGACGTGGAAGGTGCCTGCCACGGAACCCTCGGAAGAACAAGCAATTCAGGGTGAATGTGCTCTCAGAAGCCCTTGATCATGTCTTCAAGCGCGTGTTTTTCCATGGAAAGTTCAGACAAGCGCGCCTTGACGACATCCCCGATGGAGATCAACCCAACCATCGCGCCCGCTTCCAGAACCGGAAGATGCCGAAACCGGCCTTCGGTCATCTTGCTCAAGACCTGGTCTGCAGTCTCATCCGGGGCGCAGGTCACCATGTCCCGCGTCATCAACGCATCGACCGTATCGGAAAGACACGCCTCGCCCCGACGCCCCAATTCCCGCACGATGTCGCGCTCAGATAAAATCCCCATGGGCGCCGCATCATCGACCACCACAATCGCACCGATCCGCTTAGCCGACAGTGTGCGCGCGGCTTCCGCGACCTTGGTGCCTTTTGGCAAGGTCACCACCTCGCTGCCGCCCTTGAGACCAAGAATTTGCCGAACGAGCATGGTATCTCCTCCCGAAACCAGACTTATCGTGTCCCAAGCGTCCCACTCTGCTGACGTTTCTGTCAAGTGATAGCGCGGCGCGCGATCTCTGCCTTCAAGCCCTCCGCCAGAGCCTGCGCAAAGCGATTCAACCGATCAATGCGGGCGTCATCCGCGTGGCGGATAAGCCAGAAACTCCGGGTCAGGGCGACTTCGTCCGGCAGCACGGGGACCAAACCGGGCATGTCGGGAAGCGCGAAGTTGTGCACGACACCGAGCCCTGCGCCGGCTTGCAACCAGCCGAGTTGAACCGAAACGAGGTTGGACGCCAAATCAACCGTTTCGAGCCCCAACTCCGCCAGATAATCCAGTTCGCGGTCGAAAATCATGTCCGGGATGTAACCAACGATCCGATGGTGCTTCAGCGCATCCACGGTGTCGATCGGGCCGAACTGTTCAAGATAGTCGCGCGACGCCGCCAAGCCCAAACTATAGTCAGATACTCTTTGAACCTTGAGGCGACCGGTCCTCGGGCGGCTGACCGCAATGGCCATGTCGGCCTCGCGTTTCGAAAGGTTGAAGACCCGGGGCAAGGCAACGATCTGAACTTTGAGCCCGGGGTTGGCGTCCTGGATGGCCTTCGTCACGTTCGGAAGGAGATAGGTCGCGCATCCATCCGGCGCGCCCACGCGCAAGGTGCCGGTCAGGCCTTCCGTCTCCCCTCTCACATCGGCGACGGCACCTGTCACGGCCCCTTCTGCCGCTTCTGCCCTAGCCACCAGCTTTTCCCCTGCGACGGTCAGCGTGTAGCCTTGCGGCGATTTCGCAAAGAGTACGGTGTCGAGTTCTTCCTCCAATCGCTGCACGCGACGACCCACGGTGGCAGGATCGAGACGGAGTGCTTTTGCTGCCCCGGAGAGGCTTTCTTCCCGCGCAACAGACAGGAAAATTCGCAAGTCATCCCAATTCATTCTGATGCTATACCTGCATTTCTGCAAAACCTTTTGGCAACTTGCCGCTTTTCCCAACGGTGCGAAACCCCCTATTTTGCGCTCAATCGACAGGAGGATTCGATGGAAGAACTCAGCCATTACATAAACGGTGCACGCGTTTCGGGCGGTTCCGGCCGTTTTGCCGATGTGTACAACCCTGCCACTGGTGAAGTGCAGGCCAAGGTGCCGCTCGCCACGGTGGAAGAAGTGAACGAGGCCGTTGCCAAGGCGGCCGAAGCACAGGTCGGCTGGGCCGCGACCAACCCGCAGCGCCGCGCGCGGGTGATGATGGCGTTCGGACAATTGATCAATGAAAACATGGATATGCTTGCCGAGAGCGTGAGCCGCGAGCATGGCAAGACGCTGCCTGACGGACGCGGCGACGTGCAGCGCGGGCTTGAGGTGATCGAAGTCTGCATGGGTGCGCCATCCCTTCTCAAGGGCGAGTTCACCAATGACGGCGGTCCGGGGATCGACCTCTACTCCATGCGTCAGCCCCTTGGCGTCGTGGCCGGTATCACGCCGTTCAACTTCCCCGCCATGATCCCGCTCTGGAAGATGGGGCCCGCCCTGGCTTGCGGCAACGCGATGATCCTGAAGCCGTCCGAACGCTGCCCGTCCACCTCCATTCTTCTGGCGGAACTGCTCAAGGAAGCGGGTCTGCCCGACGGTGTCTTGCAGGTCGTGAACGGCGACAAGGAAGCGGTTGACGCGATCCTCGACAATGAAACGGTGCAGGCCGTGGGCTTTGTCGGCTCCACCCCGATTGCGCAATATATCTATGGCCGTGCCGCCGCGAACGGCAAACGCGCACAATGCTTCGGCGGCGCGAAGAACCACATGATTGTCATGCCGGACGCGGACATGGACAAGGCCGCTGATGCCCTCGTCGGATCGTCGATGGGAGCCGCCGGCGAGCGCTGCATGGCAATCTCGGTCGCCGTCCCCGTGGGCGAGAAAACCGCCGACGCCTTGGTGGAGCGCATCGTTCCGCGCCTCGAAAAACTGAAAGTCGGTCCGTATACGGCTGGCGAAGACGTCGATTACGGCCCGTTGATCACCAAGGCGAGCCAGACCCGTGTGAAAGGCCTGATCGACAGCGGCGTCGAGCAAGGCGCAACCATGCTGATGGACGGGCGCGACTTCTCGCTTCAAGGCTATGAGAACGGCTTCTTCGTCGGGCCCACCTATTTCGACAACGTCACGCCGGACATGGACATCTACAAGGAAGAGATCTTCGGACCGGTTCTGAGCCAGGTGCGCGCTCAAAGCTACGAGGAAGCCCTGAAGCTGACGATGGACAACGAATACGGGAACGGCACCTCGATCTTCACCGCCGATGGCGACACCGCGCGCGATTTCGCCAACCGGGTGAATGTCGGCATGGTCGGCATCAACTTCCCGATCCCGGTGCCGCTCAGCTATCACACGTTCGGCGGGTGGAAGAAGTCGGCCTTCGGCGACCTCAACCAGTACGGACCGGATGCGTTCCGCTTCTACACCAAGACCAAGACGGTCACTGCCCGCTGGTTCTCCGGCATCAAGGAAGGTGGCGAATTCGCATTCAAGGCGATGGAGTGATCTCGTCGCGCCTCCGGCGCGCCGACCCGCTGGAGGGGCAGCGCCCCTCCAGACCTCCCCGGGATATTTTTCCCAGGAAGAAGAACAAATTGGCACAACAGCGCCGCGCCGCATGGGCGGAAGTCAGGACAGGTTGCCGGTGGCACCGTTTGGCACTGGCGAAGTCGGCTGCACATGGCTAAAACGCCCGGGTTATGAGCGAGTTGATATCTCCCAAACCCGGGGTTGACCGGATCGAGCTATACGTCGGCGGCGAAAGCAAGATCGACGGTCGCGACGATGTTCTGAAACTGTCGTCCAACGAAAACCCGCTGGGGTTTCCGGATGCGGCCGGTGCCGCGCTGGCAGACGCCGCAACGCAACTGCACCGCTACCCGTCGTCGGATCACGCCGGACTGCGCCACGCCATCGCCGAGACCCACGGGCTTGATCCGGACAGGATCATCTGTGGTGCGGGGTCGGACGAGATCATCGCCTTCCTCTGCAATGCCTATGGCGGCGAGGGCACGGAGGTCATCCACAGCGCGCATGGTTTCGCGATGCACCGGATTTCAGCGCTGGCCGCCGGGTCCGATCCGGTCGAAGTGGCAGAGCGCGAACGTGTCGTCGATGTCGATGGCATTCTGAACGCCGTCACCGAAAAGACCCGTCTCGTCTTCATTGCCAATCCCGCCAATCCCACGGGCACGATGCTCGGCGGGAACGAGGTGGCGCGTCTGGCCGCAGGTTTGCCGCAGGATGTGATCCTGGTGCTGGATGGCGCCTATGTCGAATATGTCGAGGGACATGACGGGGGCGTTGCCCTGATCGAGGCGCATCCGAATGTCGTGATGACCCGCACCTTTTCCAAGATTTACGGCCTTGGCGGTCTCCGCATTGGCTGGGGCTACGGCGCGAAGGAGATCATCGACAATCTCAACCGCGTGCGTGGGCCATTCAATCTCTCGGAACTGCAACTCGCTGCGGCTGAGACTGCCGTGCGCGACACGGGCTGGGTCGCCCGATGCCGCGCGGAGAATACGCGGGAGCGGGCCCGGCTGGCCGAGGCGCTGGCGCGCCTCGGCGTCGCCTGCGACCGGTCGGAGGCGAATTTCCTCCTCGCCCGTTTCGCGAGCGAGGAAGAGGCCCATGCCTGCGAGGCACATTTCCAGAGCTTCGGAATCCTTGTCCGCAAAGTCGGAAGCTACGGCCTGCCAAACGGCCTGCGCATCACCGTCGGCACCGCAGCCGACAATGATCGTGTCATTGCGGCACTTACCGACTTCAGGGAAACCCAATGATTTATCAACGTGTTGCCTTGATCGGTCTTGGTCTGATTGCCTCGTCCATGGCGCATGCCATGCGGCGCGACGGGCTGGCGGCGCATATCACGGGTACATCGAGGTCTTCCGAGACCCGCGCAATCGCTCGCGAGGTCGGGTTCTGTGATGACATCGTTGAAACTGCCGGCGAAGCGGTCAGGGACGCGGACCTCGTCGTTCTCGCGGTGCCGGTGGGCGCGATGGACGCCGTGGCGCGAGAAATTGCGCCGAAGCTCAAACCGGGCGCCACCGTGACCGATGTCGGGTCTGTCAAGCGCGCGGTCATCGAGGCAGTCGCCCCACATATGCCGGACGGCGTGCATTTCGTGCCCGGGCACCCGCTTGCCGGGACCGAGCATTCCGGCCCGCGATCCGGCTTTGCCGAGCTGTTCGAAAACCGCTGGACCATCCTGACACCCGGTGAAGATACCGATCAGGCCGCCACGGACACTCTTCGTCGCCTTTGGACCGGCATGGGCGCTTTCGTGGATGACATGGACGCGGATCACCATGACCTCGTACTTGCGGTCACCAGCCATTGCCCGCACCTGATCGCCTACACGATGGTCGGCGTGGCCGACGATCTCCGCCGAGTGACGGACAGCGAGGTCATCAAGTATTCCGCCGCCGGCTTCCGCGATTTCACGCGGATCGCTGCTTCCGATCCGACGATGTGGCGCGATGTATTCCTGTCGAACAAGGAAGCGACGCTGGAAATCCTCGGACGGTTCACCGAGGAGCTTTTCGCGCTGCAACGCGCCATCCGCACCGGCGATGGCGATCATTTGCACGACTATTTCACCCGCACGCGCGCGATCCGTCGCGGCATCATCGAAGCGGGTCAGGACACAGACGCCCCGAATTTCGGACGAGGGACGACACGATGAAAAAACTCGCTTTGACCATGCTTCTTGCTCTCGCCGCCTGTGGCGGAGGGTCGCGTGCCGACACGATCAACCGCGGCGGTCTGGTGGCCGAAAAGATCGGCAACATTCCCGGTCCGGGTGCCTGCGGTGTCAAGAACGCCTATCGCGTCACGGAAGCGGCGGGTGTCAAGCTCAGCCAACCTGCCACGATCCGTCTTGCGACCGCGCAACGTCTGGATAGCTGGTTGCGCAACCACGCCGCCCCGATCATCGGAATCCGGGGCGGCGGGCTCGTGGGCATTCAGGTTGCGGCGCATTACGCCTGCCGCAATCGCAACAACCGCGCAGGCGGACGGCTATCTGAACACGCCAAGGGCAACGCCATCGACATATCAGCCTTCATTCTTGCCGATGGCACCCAGATCACGGTTCTGGGCTGGCGCGGACGGGACGGCAACGTGTTGAAACGTCTCCACGCAAGTGCCTGTGGTCCGTTCGGCACCGTGCTTGGTCCGGAAAGCGACCGGCATCACCAGGATCACTTTCATTTCGACATTGCGGACTACCGCAGCGGCCCCTACTGCCGGTAAGGTGTTCGGTCGCGACGGCATAGAGCGCGCTTGCCGGGGTCTGAAATCAGGCGCGATTGAAGACCAAAATCTGCGTGCCGGTTTCGAATGGATGCTGGACTTTTTCGAGCACGTACCGGCAACGGACATAGCATCGCACGACGACGCAGACATGCTACTCTTCGAGTTCGGGACATATGCTTGGAACGACGGCCGCTTTTCAACCAGCCTGACACGGCAGTTGATCTACGCTGACGGCGATGATGACGACATTTTCCAGCTACGGCTTCAGTATCTCTATGCGCCCGACGACAGTCTGAAAGCCATCGGCGGCGGACATGAATGGCACATGCGCACCGATCAGTTAGCCGCGTTTCGCTTGCATGTTTTCGAAAGCAATGCCTTCCAACTGGCCGAAGCTCGTCAGCACGCTGAGGCGGACCTCTCACTCTCCACGACTTGAATCACCGAATGACAACCCGAGGCGCTGGCCCGATCGGGATGATTCCCAGCCGCATCAGGCCGCCGCGAAACCCGATGGTCGCGTCCAGCGTATCGCGGGGGCCGCTCATCAGTTCCAAACCGCGCTCCAAGGGCCCGACGCTGCTTTCAGGCAAGACGCCCGAGGCGACCGCCATGTCGAGGATCTTGCGCCAATCTTCCGCCCGGATCGTCACCTCCCCGGTCGGGAAGCCCTGTTCATCGATATCCACCTCGCCCACAGCACGGAACGTCGCCGTGCCCCAGGCGGCCGAGAGTTCGTCGAGATCAATCCGCGTCGGTTGCGGACGCGCGTCTTCAATCGCGAACCGATCCCACGGCCGGTCGAAGGCAAGCGTCGCGTCCAGCCTGAGTGTCTCCACCACGTCGGGCAAAACGCCCGCGGGATCCAGCAAGCGGCGTATCGGACGCGACGGCTCCAATCCTTCGACATCCGCACCAAGCCGATATGTGTTGGTCGCCGCGGCCACGCTTTCTGCCGCGAAACGGCCGGAGGCAAGCTTTGTCTCCCACCCCTTGTCGGCATCGAGTGTCAGCCCGGACAGGATCAGGATCGCCTGATCGAGCCCCAAGGCCGTCTCCGCCTTGAGGAAAAGGGAGGCCCGCGCACCCTCATGGGTGATGTTCACACCGCCAAGCGGGGTCGAAAACCGGTGTGGACCTTCGACAACGGCAATCACCTGATGCGGTTTGTAGGCCAGTGAAAGGAATTGAAGCCTTGGCACACGCCATGCCACGCCCGTGTCCGGATCGGCCAGTTCCAGATCCGTCAGCGTCGTGTCGAACCGGTTCGGAAATCCGACCGTTTCCAATGTGCCGACATCGGCCACCCAGCCATCGCCCTGTCGCTGGTCGATCCACGCGGCCAGCCCCTGCTCATAGGCGCCCTTGCCCACGGCCCACCAGATCATCCAGGCGAGCGAGACCACCAGTAGCACGACGATCAAACGGATCATTGGGCCTTTCCCTTGGCTAACCCGGCGTTATTAAGACACCCATGACAGAAGAGAAAGCCATCCACCAACGCCCGCTCTGGGTCTTCGGCTATGCCTCGCTGATGTGGAACCCGGGCTTCCCGGTGGCCGAGCGCGCGCTTGCCACGCTTCACGGCTATCATCGGTCCTTTTGCATGTCGTCCATTCATCACCGCGGCACGGTCGAAAGCCCCGGCCTTGTCCTCGCGCTCGATCCATCGGACGGCGCGCAATGCACGGGCCTCGCGCTCCGGGTTCCCGAGGGTGAAGAAGAAGGGACCGTCGCCTATCTTCGCGAACGCGAACTAATCTCCTCGGCCTATATCGAGAGGTTGGTGCCGCTTTCGCTCGCAAACGGCCATTCGGTCGAGGCGCTGACTTATGTCGTCGACACCACGCACGAACAATACGTCGCGCACCTGACCCTCCACGAACAGGCAGAAATCATCGCGCGCGCCGTCGGCGGGCGGGGTCCGAACACGGAATACCTCTGGAACACGGTTTCGCATTTGGGCGAACTGAACATCACCGACGAAGACCTCTCCTGGCTATCGGCACGGGTCCGCGAACTGACCGGAACACCAAGTTGAGGCTTCGCGCCATTCCCCATTGGCAGCGCGCCATTCATTAACTATTGTCGCCGCGAACGAAACGATAGGACCGGACGCCCGGATGGACGACAAACCGGATCGCGCATTCGAGCGGCACTTCACGCAACCTTACCGTCAGATCCTGACGATGTGCGTCGTCCTGATGCTTGTCGGTGCGGGTGCGTACCTGATCTACCCGCAGGTCGCGCCAGTCTTCCTTGCCAACCCGCTGCTGAACGGCTTTATCGGACTGGTCTTCGTGATCGGAATCCTTGCCTGTTTCTGGCAGGTCTTTCAGCTTGTTTCCTCCGTCAGCTGGATCGAGGGCTTTGCCCATGATCGGCCCGGCCACCAGTTCACAAAGGCTCCGCGATTGCTGGCCTCGCTGGCTGCGCTCCTTCGGAAAAAAGGCGCGCGCACCCAACTGAACGCATCGTCGTCGCGCTCCATTCTGGACTCGGTCGCAACCCGGATTGATGAAGCCCGCGACATCACGCGATATATCGTTAACTTACTGATTTTCCTTGGCCTTCTCGGCACCTTCTATGGTCTCGCGACAACAGTTCCGGCCGTTGTGGACACCATCCGCTCTTTGGCGCCACAGGAGGGCGACACAGGCGTTCAGGTGTTCGAACGCCTAATGACCGGGCTCGAAGCGCAATTGGGCGGCATGGGCGTGGCCTTTGCTTCGTCCCTTCTCGGGCTTGCCGGATCGCTGGTCGTGGGGCTTCTGGAACTCTTTGCCAGCCATGGCCAGAACCGGTTCTACCGCGAACTCGAAGAATGGCTGTCGACCATCACGCGGCTTGGCTTCTCCTCCGATGACGGTGCCGGGGGCGATGCCAGCATCATCGGCCAACTGGCCGAGTACATGGGCGAACAGCAACAGGCCACGGATGCGCGCCTCGGCGAACTGATCAACTCGGTCAACCGGCTGGCGACACAGTTCGGCGAAGGCGACAACAGCCAGATCATCGAAAGCCAGAACCGCCTCGCCGAGGCACTCCAGAACATGGGCAACGAAGCCGGTGGGCAATTTGACGCCGAAAGCCGCATGCGCCTCCGCTCGATGGATGTTCAAATGTTGCGCATTCTGGAAGAAATTTCAGCAGGCCGCCAGGAAAGTATCGGCGAGCTTCGCTCGGATATTGCGCAACTGACCAACGCGATCCGTACCGCCGGCCGCGCCCGGGACGAGGTCTAAACCATGGCGCTGACACGGCGATCCGTGCAGCGCATGTCGGGCTCGATCTGGCCCGGCTTCGTGGATGCGATGACGGCGCTTCTGCTCGTTCTGTTCTTCGTTCTGACGATCTTCATGGTCGTGCAGGCCGTCCAGCGTGAAACGATCACCGGACAGGAAGAACTGATCTCCGGACAGGAAAACGAGTTGAGCCGTCTGACCGCAGAAGTGAACGCGCTTGGACAGGCGCTTGGCCTCTCGCAACAGACGAACGCGCGACTCGAAGATGATCTCGCACTCCTTCAGGACGAGCGCAGTCAGCAGGAAACGCTCATCGCCAACCTGACGGGCCAGATCAACGAGCAGGCCCGGTCGCTTGCGGAACGCGACGCGGCCATTGCCTCGTTCGAGGAACAAGTCGCCTCCCTGCTCGCCCAACGGGACGACGCGCTGGCCGAAGGCGAACGCTTGACCGCCAGCGTGGCCGAACTGGAGGCCGCGCAGGAACAGCTTCTGACGCAACAGGAAGCCGCACAGCTCGCACTGGCGCGCGCCCGAGAAGAGATCGACGCGCAGGAAGAAGCGGCCCGTCTGGCTGCTGCGCAACGCGAGGCGCTGGAAGCCATGACCGCCCAGTTGCAGGCGGAGGCGGAAACACGCGAAACCGAACTGGGCAACCTCCGCGATGCGCTGACCGCCGAAGAACAGGCGCGCCTGGCCGAGGTGGCGATTGCCGAGGACCTGCGGAGACGGCTGGAGGAATCGGACGCCGAACTCACTGCGATGACCCTCGCACTCGAAGAACAACGCGCGGGCGCCGAAGACACGCTGACCCTTCTGGCCGCGGCCAACGCAGTCGAGGACGAGTTGAACGCGCGCCTTGCCGACGCGCTTCTGCGACTGGAAACGGCCGAGAACACCGCTGCCGACCAGTTTTCGACCAATGAGGAACTGCGCGACCGCCTTACCGTTCTGCAGACCGAGCGCGACAGGCTCGACGCCGAAGTCGCCGCGCTAAAAGGTGACGTGGGCGATACTGCCGATCTCAGGCAGCGGCTGGCCGCAGCGCTCGCGGCAAAGCTCGCCGCCGATACCATCGCCGCCGAGGAGCTGAGCGAGCGCGAACGTCAGGAGACCCTCCTCGCCACGGCGCGACGCCAGTTGGAGGAAGAAAGCGCCATATCGGAACGCGCACAGCTTCAGGTCGAAGCGCTGAACCAGCAGGTGGCCTCGCTCCGCGCCGAACTGAACGGCCTGCAAGGGCTGCTCGACAGTGCCGCCGAAGCCGATGCCGCGTCGCAAATCCGCATCGAAGCGCTTGGCAGCCAGTTGAACCAGGCCCTTGCGCGCGCCGCATCAGAAGAAAAGCGGCGCGCGGAACTGGAAGCCGCCGAGGCCGAGCGGCTCCGGCTTGAAGCGGAGCGGCTTGAGAACGAAGTGCAGGACCTCGCCGATTACCGGTCGGAATTCTTCGGCACACTTCGTCGCCTTCTCGGCGACCGGGAAGGCATCCAGATCGTCGGCGACCGCTTCGTGTTTTCCTCGGAAGTGTTGTTCGAAAGCGCCTCCGCCACGCTCTCGCCCGCCGGACAGATTTCCATCGCGCAGGTTGCTGAAATCCTCGGCGACATTGCGGGTGAAATCCCGCCCTCGATCGACTGGATCATCCGCGTCGACGGGCATACCGACAACGTGCCCCTGTCCGGCACGGGCGAGTTTGCAGACAACTGGGAACTGAGCCAGGCGCGCGCGCTTTCGGTCGTCAAGTTCCTGACCGACGGTCTTGGCTTCCCGCCGGAGCGGCTGGCGGCCACGGGCTTCGGAGAATACCGACCGGTGAACCCGGAAGACACGGCGGAGGCCCGCGCCCAGAACCGGCGGATCGAACTGAAACTTACGGAGCGGTAACCGAACGGCGCGCCGCTGGCGCACTTCTTTGGTTTGGTTGAGGGGCGCTGCCCCTCAAACTCCCCGGGATATTTGAGCCAGGAAGAAAGGGCCGGAGTTTCCCCCGGCCCCTTTGGTTTCAGCGTTCTTCGGTGCGGAGCGCCGCGTAGACGCAGTAGCACATCAGGAGCACGACGATCGTGAACGGGATACCCGTCGAGACCGCCGCACCCTGGAGCGCTGCCAGTCCGCCACCCAGAAGCAGGGCAATGGCCACGAGCCCTTCCAGCGTGCACCAGAAGATCCGCTGTGCCACCGGTGCGTCCATCTTGCCGCCTGCAGTGATCGTATCGATGACGAGGCTGCCCGAGTCGGACGATGTCACGAAGAAGATCACGATCAGCACAAGTGCGATGGGCGAGATGATCGAGTAGAGCGGCAATTCCTGCAGGAAGCCAAAGAGCGCCCCTTCCGGTTTGTAGCTGTCGATCACGGTCGCTTTCACGCCTTCCGCACCGCCTGCATTCAGCATGTCGATGGCGGCTCCGCCAAAGGTCGACATCCAGAGCGCGCAGACAAGTGTCGGAGCAATCAGCGCGCAGAGCACGAATTCGCGCACCGTGCGGCCTTTGGAGATGCGGGCAATGAACATGCCCACGAAGGGCGACCATGCGATCCACCATGCCCAGTAGAACGTCGTCCAGCCGTGGAAGAAGCTCGTGTCTTCACGCCCGAACGGGTTCGATAGTGCCGGGAGAAGCGTGACGTAATCGACCATCACGCTGAAGTAGCGTGTGATCGCCGCAACTGCGCCTGTCATGAAGAAGACGAAGAAGAAGAGCGCCACCGCCATGATCATGTTGATCTCGGAGAGCCGCTTCACGCCTGCATCCATGCCGAGCATGACCGAGCAGAGTGCCACTGCGGTGATCCCGATGATCAGAAGCACAACGACGGTGTTCGTGGGTTCAATCCCCGCGACCTCATTCAGACCGAAGGCCACCTGCTGCGCACCGAGACCGAGCGAGGTCGTCAGACCGAAGAGCGTGGCGAAGACCGCCAGCGTATCGATCGCGTGACCCCACCAGCCCCAGACGCGTTCGCCGAGGATCGGGTAGAAGGCCGAGCGCAGCGTCATCGGCATGCCCTTGTTATAGGCAAAGACCGCCAGCGTCAGACCAACCAGCGCGTAGACGCACCAGCCGCCGAGGCCCCAGTGGTGTATGGTGCCGACGACACCGATATATTCATTCCCTGGTTGGGTGATATCGATGTTGAGCGGTCGCGCATTCCCGCCTTCCGAGAAGTTGTAATAGGTCGGCTCCAGCACGCCGAAGAACAGAAGCCCGATGCCGATACCGGCCGCGAACATCATCGCGATCCAGCCTGCATAGGAATAGTCAGGCGTCGCATCCTTGCCGCCTATTCTCACGCCGCCCACGGGCAAGACGATAAGTGCCAGGCAGAAAATCAGGATCACATCGACCGACAGCACCAGAAACCAGTCGAATTCACTGGTCAGGAACGGTCTCAACCACCCGAAAAACTCTGCCGAGGCCTCCTGATTGGCCAACGACAAAAGCACAAATGCGATAATCAACAGCCCGGAAATCAGAAAGACCGGGTTGTGGATATCCAGTCCGAGTGGCCGGATGTTGTCCTGCCCGAGCTCGAAATCTGTTTGAAAATTAGGGTCTTGGGGACCCCCACCCTCACTTGTCTCTATATTTGCCATAGTCTCCTCCGTCCCTGATAGGGTCGAGCGTCAGCGGACATGGCTTCAAATGCAACTTTTTTGTGTCGTTTTTCGACGAACCCTCACCATTTGCGACACACCGGTGCCCCAAATCGACGCCTCATCGCGTCAGAGTGCGCGGATTTTGAGCCGTGTGATCCGGTTTGCCTTGCGTTCGAGGACCTCGAATCGCCGATTGTGGAAGGAAAATACCTGACCACGGGTCGGAATCGTCTGCGCTTCGTGGATGACAAGGCCCGCAACGGTGACCGCTTCTTCATCGGGAAGCGACCAATCCATCGCTCGGTTCAGGTCACGTATGGTCATCGCACCATCGACAATCACGTCACCCGCATCGGTCTTGCGGAGCGGGTGGTCTTCGTCGATGTCGAACTCATCGGTGATTTCGCCCACGATCTCTTCAAGGATGTCTTCAAGCGTGATGAGCCCTTGAAGCGCGCCGTATTCGTCGACAACCAACGCAAAATGCGTTGATCGGCGCAGGAATTGCCGCATCTGCTCGTCGAGCGGTGTGGTTTCCGGAACGAAGTAGGGCTCCATCGCCACTTTCATCGGGTCGAACCCTTTGAAGAGGTCTTCGTTTCCACTATCTGCGAAGCGCGCATAAACGGCCCGCAACAGGTCCTTCGCGTGCAGAACACCGATGATGTTCTCCTGCTCGCCACGATACATGGGAAGCCGCGTGTGGTTTGAATGCAGGCAGAGGTCGATGATCTCCTGCGGCGAAAGATCGGCGTCGATCACTTCGATCTCGCTTCTGTGAAGCATGATCTCTTCCACCGTACGGTCGGCAAGATCGAGTGCGCCGAGGATACGGTCGCGGTCTTCCTTCTCGACGACGCCCTCGGAATGGCCGAGTTGCAGCGCACCGACGATTTCGTCCCGCACGCCCATGATATGGCTGTCCGGGTCGATCCGCACCCCGAAAAGTGCCAGAACGCCGCGCACAATGGCGCGCACGGCGCTCACGATGGGTGCCAGAAGCGTGACGATCACGCCGATGGGGCGCGCCACCCGCGACGCAGCCGTTTCCGGGTTCGAGATGGCATAGGTCTTCGGCAACACTTCCGCGAAGATCAGCACGAGAAGCGTCATCACCAGCGTCGCCAGCGCCACGCCGCTTTCCCCGAAGACGCGCGTGAACATCGCCGTGGCGAGCGAGGTCGCCAAAATATTCACGAGGTTGTTGCCTAGCAGGATCGACCCGATCAGCCGCTCGCTGTCCTCGGTCAGTTTCAATGCCCTTTCGGCCCCTTTGCTTCCCTTCTCGGCGCGCGACTTGAGCTGCCCGCGCGAGGACGCGGTCAAAGCTGTTTCACTACCGGAGAAGAAGCCCGAAAGGATGAGGAGAAAGAGTATCGCGCCGCTCACAATCCAGAAGGCGGCATCGATCATGGGAACTGAGTTTTCCATTTTTCCTTGTCAAACGGGTGCGTTGTTATCTTATGGGGTCTCCGCGCCAGCAATCAAGGGAGGGAGGGGTATGCGTGTTCGCGATTTTGGCAGGTTTGACACGCCTCTTGTGCTCTTTGGCGGTCCTTACTCCAATTTGCAGGCGCTTGAGGCGCTGTCGTCGGCGTTAAACGGCCGCCCCGCGATCTGCACCGGCGACCTCGTCGCGTATGGTGCGCACCCGGTGGAGACGGTCGCCTTGATGCGGTCGCTCGCGATCCCGTCGATCGCGGGCAATTGCGAACGGCAGTTGGCAACAGGTGCGCTCGACTGTGGCTGCGGGTTCGACGATGGCTCGGCCTGCGACCTGCTCTCGCAAGGATGGTATAGCCATCTTTCCAAGGCTTGCGATGCGGAAACCATCGCTTACCTCGACAGCCTCCCCGAGATTGGAACTTTCACGCATCAAAACAGGCGCTATGCCGTCATTCATGGCGGAGCGACCGCAATCAACCGCTTCATCTGGCCTGATTCCCCCGAAGCCATGTTTCGGGAGGAGTTCGCCGCACTCGAAGAAGCGATCGGCGCGTTTGACGGCGTGGTCGCGGGTCATTCCGGCATCGCCTTTCATCGCAGGGTCGACGGCATCCAATGGATCAACGCAGGCGTGATCGGACTGCCGCCACATGACGGCCGACCGGAGACACGATACGCGGTGCTGAGCGACGGAGAGGTCGTTATCGAACGCCTGCCCTACGATCACGACGCAGCGCGTGCCTCCATGGAGGCCACCGGTCTCACGCAAGGCTATCACCTGACCATGACCTCGGGCGTCTGGCCTTCGGAAGATGTCCTGCCGTCTTCGCTGCAACGGTCGCCCTGAAAAGCCGTTCTGAAGCGGGCTTTGCTCTGCCCGCAACCGGATCGGAACGCTCGCCTGTCAGGCCTTGGCGAGCGGATGATGCTTGAGAACCAGCTCGTTCAAGCGCTCGTCCAGCACATGCGTGTAGATTTCCGTCGTCGCTACGTCAGCGTGACCCAGAAGCGTCTGGATCGCGCGGAGATCCGCGCCGCGTGCCAAAAGATGCGTCGCAAAGGCATGGCGCAACGTATGGGGCGTCACCTTGCCGGGGCTGACACCCGCCGCCACTGCGATTTCCTTGATCAATCCATAGAACCTGTGCCGCGTCAGATGCCCCGCCTTGCCGTGCGACGGGAACAGGAACTTTGACGCGGCATGCCCCTTCTCGACACGCGCCAGGTCCTCCATTTCGTCTCGCGCCGCCAGCCATGCGGCCAAAGCGGTTCGCGCAGGCTGCGACAGGGGAACCATTCGTTCTTTGCCCCCTTTGCCACGGATCAAAAGCATCTGCGGATCGCCCCGGGCCGCAATGACGGGCAACGTGACCAGTTCTGATACGCGCATGCCGGTGGCGTATAGAAGCTCCATAAGGCAGGTGTTGCGAAGACGGTCTGCACCTCGTCCCGTCCCGCCCGCCGCGGCAAGCAAGCGGTCAACCTCATCCTCGCTCAGTGTCTTGGGCAGGCGTTTGTCGCGTCCCGGTCCCTTGATCTGAATGGCCGGATTGTCCCCGCGCCACCCTTCTTCGAAACCAAAGCGATAGAACTGACGGATCGCGGACAGTCGGCGCGCGCGCGTGGCCCGGCTCATGCCATCGGCATCAAGTGAGATCAGATACCCTTCGATGTCGGATTGGGTCACAGCCATCAGGTCCAGCCCGCGCGCGGCGATCCATCCGCTGAAATCCTTGAGGTCGCGCGCATACGCAAACTGTGTGTTGCGGGCCGCATCCAACTCGGCGGCCTGCGCATCCAGAAACGCCTCAATACGTGTCTCTGCACTCATGCCGCGCCCTCCCTCAAGACGAGTTCCACCGCAATCTGGCGCGCCAGTTCTTCAAGACCGATGCGCCGCAAGGCCGCCAGTGAATTGGCCGTGGTATCCGGATTGCCGGTGGCCCCATCCGCCAACTGATCCAACGCGCGGAACAACACCTCGCCTCGCCTGTTGTCCCGAATGAGCGTTTCGAACGTTTCGCCGGCCGACAGGGCCGAAAGCCCTCGCAATACGGCTCGACCGAGCGCATCACCCGCGGGCTCCGTGCCGGCGCGCCCTGCGGCCAGCGACAAGAGGAACCGGTCTTCGGGAGATCTCCGGGCAAACCGCTCGGCCTTGGCAATATCACCGGCAAGCAGGGCGACTTCAAACAACGCAGGCGCCGCTGGACCGTCTTCCTCGACATCCGGCAACCTCGGCGCCAGCCAGACGGCCAGCGAATGATCGTATCCGCCGCGCGTCGCTGCCTCCCAAGCTTCGGGCAAGGCATCGAATATGCGGGTTGAGCGCGCGCTTCGTACTGCAGACGACAATTGCTGTATGGCTGCGACCCGCTCCCAGACACCGCCCGAGGCCGACGGGCTCCGTTCATTGAACACCTCTTCAAGCCGTTCGAAGGGAATGGCCCCGGTGCTTGCCAATCGTTCCGCTGCTGACAGCCGCGCCTTCCACCCGACGGTGTCCGACATGTCGGCAAAGGCGAACGGAACCGGCAAGCCTTCGGTCGATATCCGTTCGCCGACGGCTTCATAGAGCCGAAACTGCAAGGGGGTCGGAACGCGCGGGGCGGGCGGGATCGGATCGCCTTCGAACAACTCCGGGTCAAGGAAATGCAAAAGCAGCGCATCTTCTTCCGGCGTCAGTATATCCAGCGTCTCGGCATTCCCGAGTGTAAGAGCCGCCACGTCGAACTGACCAAGTCGGGCCAGACAGAAGATCCGGGCCGGGTAGGTCGGTGACAATTCCGGCGTGCTCTCGATCTCACGGCACATCTCGGTCTCATTGCCCGTCAGAAGCGCAATATCGAACCGCCGCCGAAAAAGCTGCGGCTCCCGTTCTCCGCTCATGTCGATGAGATCGCGCGCCGCAGACAAATGCCCCTTCTCCAGCAGCCGGTCCAGCCGGGCGAGGAAGAACGCATCGTTGATGGCCGCATCGATGGGCGGATCGAGCCGCGCCTGCAGGAGTTTCGCAAGGAAGCGTCCTATGGCTGGCGGCGCTTCAGGCCCGAGCGTGACACCGTTCAGAACCCCGGCGAGATCGTTGGCCGCGCTGCGCCCCCAAAGGTCGCTTGGAACGCCCAGTTCCGCAGCGTCGATCAGCCCGGTCATGTCCACAACCGGGGCATCGAGCGGAATGACCTGAATGACCGGAGGGGTGCCCGCGGGCGTCTCAACGTTCGGCACGGCGGAAGGAGTTGCCTCCTCCGTGATCGAATCCGACAACCAGTCGATCGCGCTCAGGGGAGCAGGGCTTTCCGCCAAAGCCGGAACGCCAAACACACCAACCGCCGCAATCAAAAGAAAGCGACTAGTTCCCATCCAGCGCCACCGGTTCGCTCACAGCGCTCTGGTCCGGGCTCAGATCACCCAGATAAGCATAGCCAATCACGGCCGCTCCCACGAGAACGGCCAGCAAAAACAGAAATCTCAGCAGTCTCAGCATCGCGAAACCTCTTTGCCCCAATAGCCCAAACTTTGAGGGCCGGAACCGCTCTCCGGCGGCATTTCCTGATTTATAACTGGTCTTTTCACGAAGATCACGCCATTCAGAAGGGCGGCAAGAAAAAGACTTGAGGACGCGGCTGAATTGCCATTCCGGCTAAAGAAAACTATCGCCATGGTTGGCATGATGGGAGCGGGCAAAACAGCCATTGGCACGGCGTTGGCCAAGCGTCTCCACGTGCCCTTTCTGGACAGCGACGCGGAAATCGTGAAAGCGGCCGACCGAAGCATTGCCGAAATCTTCGAGCGCGATGGCGAAGCCTTCTTCCGGGACCGCGAAAGCGAGGTCATCGCCCGCCTTCTGGATGGTCCGCCCTGCATTCTCTCGACCGGTGGCGGCGCCTTTCTGAGAGACGAAAATCGCATGATGATCTCTGAAAAAGGGGCCGCTCTCTGGCTCCGGGCCGAACTCGAGCTTCTCTGGCAACGTGTGAAGCACAAGACCACGCGACCGCTGCTGCGCACGGACGACCCGCGCGCCACGCTTGCCCGGATCCAGCAGGAGCGCGACCCGCTATATGCCAAGGCCGACATCGTTGTGGATGCCGAGTTCGACTTTTCGATTGACCAGATGACGGATCGCGTCATCGAAGCGCTGGCGCATCACCCCAATATTCTGGAGCACAGCCCATGATCCGCGAAACCGTCCACGTGCCCTTGGGCGACCGCAGCTATGATGTCCGGATTGGCGAAGACCTGATCGCGACCGCAGCGGAAGAGATTCGCGCGCTCCTGCCGCGTCCGCGCGTTGCCGTGCTGACGGATGAAACCGTGGCCGGGGCCCATCTCGACGCGCTTGGCGCAGGTCTTGGCGATATCGAGATGGTCTCCCTCGCGCTCACACCGGGGGAAGCGACCAAGAGCTGGTCCGCACTTGAGAAAACCGTCGAATGGATGCTGGCGGAAAAGATCGAACGGCGCGACGTGATGATCGCGCTCGGCGGCGGTGTGATCGGCGATCTTGGCGGCTTTGCCTCCGCCATCCTCCGCCGGGGCATCCGCTACGTGCAAATCCCGACCTCGCTTCTCGCGCAGGTCGACAGTTCGGTTGGCGGCAAGACGGCGATCAATTCTCCCGCCGGGAAGAACCTGATCGGCGCCTTTCACCAGCCAAGCCTCGTGCTTGCCGATATCGGCGTTCTCGAAACCCTGACACCACGCGACTTCCTCGCTGGCTACGGCGAAGTGGTGAAATACGGACTTCTCGGCGATGCCGTGTTTTTCGACTGGCTCGAAACCAACGGCCCTGCCCTCGCAAAGGGGGATCGCAATCTGCGCGCCCATGCGGTGAAACGGTCCGTCGAGATGAAAGCCGAGATCGTCGCGCGGGACGAAACCGAACAGGGCGACCGCGCGCTCCTGAACCTCGGACACACCTTCTGCCATGCCCTCGAGGCGGCGACGGGCTATTCCGACCGTTTGCTTCACGGTGAAGGTGTCGCCATCGGCTGCGCCCTCGCGTTCGAACTTTCAGCGCGCCTTGGCCTGTGTTCGCAGGAAGACCCGAGCCGTGTCCGCGCACATCTCAAATCGATGGGCATGAAGACCGATCTGTCGGATATCCCCGGCGACCTGCCGAATGCCGAAACACTGGTCGACCTGATGGGCCAGGACAAGAAGGTGATCGACGGCCAATTGCGCTTCATCATGGCGCGCGGGATCGGCGAGGCTTTCGTCACAAGCGATGTGCCCCGCGATGCGGTTGTCACGCTCCTCAAGGATGCGCTTGCCGGGCGGGGTTGATAAACCCGCATCTTCCTCACACTCTTTCCCCGTCTACAGGGTTAGGGGTGCGTCGTGGATCAACAGTATTCGGCTTTCATCAGCCATTCGTCCAAAGACAAAGCCGTCGCCGAAAAACTCGTGGCGGACCTGGAGAGCAAAGGCCTGACCTGCTGGATCGCGCCTCGGAATATCCCGCCCGGCACGGATTGGACCGAACAGATCACCCGCGGCATCCGCGCCTCGAAATGCTTCGTCCTGCTCTATTCGGAGGCCTCCAATCTGTCCGACGATGTCTACCGCGAGGTGCGCGTCGCGGTCGGGGGCAACAAACCGATCTATCCGGTGATGCTAGAGAACGTGCCGTTTTCGGACCGGCTTGAGTACTACATCTCCTCAAGCCAATGGATCGACGCGCTGGAAGGGGTGGTGTCGGCACAGATCGAGCGACTGCGGAGTGCGATAGGTGGTGGCGAGAGTATTCTTGGCGCAAGTGCAGCTCCTCGCGAGCGGGTTGCAAATTCTTTCGTGGTGCCTGTTTCACACGACGGACCGATTTTGCCAGCACCTCAACCAGGCGAAACGTGGGAAGATATTCTCGGAAAAGAACTAGTTGAAAAACGTGGTGAATTGGACCTTGGGGAAACTGGAGTCGAGTACACGGGAATGCACCAGTGGGTTCCATGGACGCTCAGTTGGCTTTCGTTGAGCCACATTGCAGGCGCTAGCCCAGACTTGTTGGCGGCAGGTTCCAAGCGCGTGGTGACGATACACCCTGAAGACCCGTCATACTTCCCACTCTATGAAGTTCGATCTCGATGGCGCAGATGCATCTGCGACGTAAGCGGTGGCGTGCGTTACCCGTGGGCCGCAGGAAACACATCCATGCAAAGCTTGCTTAGTGGTCCGTACACGCCTCTTCCCGGTGTCGGTGACGGCGAGGAGTTTTACAGCGCTGAATGGTGCCGCACGCATGCTTCACGAGACGGCGAGTTCGTCATCCAAACAGGTCTGCGCCTTGGCTTCAGAAGCAAATATTTTCTCAAACGTCTCTTCGCCAAACCGGATGGCAAGGATTACCGCTACATCCTGCGGACCAAGGATCGGCGCGGCAATCTGATCGGCGAATGGTCCACGACCGACCTTATCAGTCTGCACTATCCGACGCGATTGAGCTGGTCGCCGACCAACCGGTTCGTGGGCATTTCCGATGACAATGGGCGCCTCGCTGCGACGCCGGTTGATATCAAAGATGATGCTCTCAACTTCGGCGACTACGGGCCGTCGCTTGGGCCAGATCGCCTCGCCTACGCCCTCTCCTGGCATCCGTCAAAAGACATTTATGCCTGCGCATGGAGGTCAGAGACAGAACACGGTTTTCTAGTTGTTAGTGCAGATACGAACGAGATTCTGATTGATCAGAAGTTGAACCGTCGCGCGTGGACGCTCTGCTCGTCATGGAGTGCAGATGGCCGATATCTGGCTTTTGGTGGGCAGGACCATGCGATCTTCATCTGGGACTTTATGTCAGGCAAGGCGACAGCAAAGCTGGGGCATTCCGACAACGTTGTGGACGTGCACTTCAGTCCCGACGGTCAACGGCTCCTGTCCAGCGCGTCAGATGGTACCGTGCGCATCTGGGATCCACGTGACGACGGACAGGCTATTGCGACTGTGGATGGAATTGTTGCACATAACGCCAGCAACCGCGTGAACGGCTCCCCTTGGTCCCCCGACGGGCGCATGTTCGCCTGTTTCGGAGGTCCGGCAAAAATCCGTGTCTACCGTCTGACTTAGAACGGGATCTCGTCATCGAGGTCCTGGCTCGCCGGGGCGGGGCTTCCACCACCGCCGCCGTAGCTGTCGCGGTCGTCGTAGCCCATGCCACCACCACCGCCGCCGCCGCCGCCTTCACCGCGGCTGTCCAGCAAGGTGAGTTCCCCCTTGTACGGGCGAAGCACGACTTCGGTGCTGTAGCGGTCCTGGCCGGACTGGTCCTGCCACTTCCGGGTTTCCAACTGCCCTTCCAGGTAAACCTTGGACCCCTTGCGCAGATATTGTTCTGCAATCCGCGCAAGCGGTTCGGAGAAAATGGCCACCGAATGCCACTCGGTCCGTTCGCGACGCTCTCCGGTGTTCCGGTCTTTCCAGTTCTCGGATGTGGCGATCCGCAGGTTGCACACCTTGCCGCCGTTCTGGAAGGTGCGCACTTCCGGGTCGCGCCCGAGATTGCCCACCAGAATGACCTTGTTGACCGAACCTGCCATGACGTTGCTCCCCGAATCCGTTTTCCGGACCCTACCTGCGCCGCTCATGGTTAACAACGCATGAAGCCGCACGCAGGGGTCACCAGCCGGTAAGTCTTTGCCGATAGGTTTCGCACTGCAGCTGCTCGGCCCAAGCCGGACGAAGAAACGCTTCGACCCCGTAGACAGCCTCACCAACAAGGCCAAGGGGGCACCGTTTCGCGAAGGTCGCGCCGAGAGGCGCGGCAAAGGCATTCCGGAGCAACGCCTTCGTGGCGGGCCCGTCACATCTTCAACGGTTCAGATATCGAGTTCGACCGAGACCGGGAAATGGTCTGATGCCGTGAGCAGCGCTTCCCGCAGCTCGGGTGCGCGTTCGCATGCCTGGTCTTCGAACGGATGCCAGATGCGCCAGTCGCTCGCCTTATCGCGCAGATCGGGCGAGACCATCACGTAATCCAGAAGCGTTTGCATCCACCGCCTTTTGTCCGCCATCCAGAACCGTGCACTCGTCGGCATCCAACCCAGCGGACGCTGGATCACGGCCTCGGCATGGGGATCGAACATCCGAAGGTCATCCTCTTCCCCGATCACGATCTCCACACCGGACCGACCGAAGAGCTTCTCGTACTCGTCGAGACCCGGACCATCGTTGAAATCTCCCAGAACCATCAAGGCCTCACCGGCATCCAGATGCTCCTCCACGCGTTCCCTCAGCCAGATGCACTGCGCAAGCTGCTTGCGCCGGTTTTCAATGGCGATACGCATCACCTGATCGGGTCGGCGCGCGCCATGTGGTGCCTTGGATTTCGCGTGCACGCCAATCAGTCGAAGCGCCGTGCCGCTCTTCGTCTCGACGGCAAGTTCAAGCGGCGGCTTTGACCAGCGCACCTTTTCAGGGGCGGAATCAACATCAAGATCAATGCGATAGCTGTCATCGAACCGTGGAACACCCTGGGGATCATGTCTGGCCGTCATGGTGTCGGGGTCATAGAGCAGCGCGATTTCCTGCTGGGTGTCATTCACGAAGCCCATCACTGCCTTTCGCGCGCGCAGTCCGACCGTCTCGGCAAAGGTCTCCAGTGCCCGGGTGCCGTCACGCCGCCGATGGCTGTCCGGCGCCTCGATGATCATCACCGCGTCGGCATCAAGTGCCGTGAAGACGATCCCCAGCGCTTCCAGTTGCGCGCTGCGGGTGACGTCATGCCGGCCCGACCAATTGTCATCGTTCAGCAACATGCCTTCGTCGTCGAACAGGTTGGAGAACCACTCGACATTGTAGGTGGCTATCCGCATCAAGCGGCGCCTTCGCTGATTTCTTCCCATGCGCGGTTGATCGCAATCAGGCGCTTTTCGGCGAGCTTCACGGCTTCTTCCGGCACACCGCGCGCCATCATCCGATCCGGGTGACTGTCACGCACCAATTGCCGCCAGACCTTTCGGATCGCTTCCATGTCTTCGCCCGGCTCTACCCCGAGGACATCGTAGGGATCAGGCTCGGCATCGGGAACGAACCGTGCGCGAAGGGCCCTGAATTCCCGTTCCGGCAAACCGAAGATCCCAGCCACCCGAGCCAGGAAATCGTCCTCCTGCGGATGATACGACCCATCCGCAACCGCGATATAGAAAAGCCCCTCCATGAGATCGCAAAGCGTTCCGTCGGCGCTGTTGAACATCGCGGCCACGCGGCGCGCATAATCCTCGAAACCGGCCACGTCCTGACGGGCAAGGTTGAAGAGGCGCGCCGTGTTCTCTTCCTCTTCTTTCGGGATGTAGAAAACTTCGCGAAAGGCCGCGACTTCGTTTCGGGTGACCAGACCATCGGCCTTCGCCATCTTTGCACCAAGGGCAATGACAGCAATCGTGAAAGCCACGCTCCGCTCGGGCGGAGTACGCAGTTTTTCGAACACCACGCTCAGGCTTTCGCCTGCACGCAAGGCCGCGATGGCTTCCTGGATGCGCTCCCAAATCGTCATGCGCGCACCTTATGAGGTGACGACACGGGATTGAAGCGGATTGCGCATGTCTGGCACGCGCGTGCTTCGCGAGGCCAAGCCGCGATATCGGACGTCGACGGAAAATCCGCGTGAGGCATTAGAAAAACGAATAAAAATGGAGTTCTGAGTGAATTGAGCGCTGCATCATCTTAGGCGCCGTTTCAGTCGTCCGCCAGCCACTTTCTCATGAGGACGAGGTCCATCCACCGCCCGAACTTGAACCCGACCTTCGGCAACCGGGCCACTTCCTCGTAGCCCATCCGAGCGTGGAAGGTGACGCCATCGGGGTTCTCTCCGCTGACACCGGCCCAGAGCGAGCCGATGCCGGCGGCGCGTGCGTGATCTTCCGCGGCTGTCATCAAGGCGCGCCCTGCCCCTTTTCCACGCGCCTCCGGCGCCAGGACAATCGTATGCTCCATGGCGCGCGCATAACCGATCCCGCGACGGAACTGGATATAGGACACGAACCCGAGAAGAGCGCCGCCGTCTTCTGCCACAAGAAAACACGGCAGGTCGCGAATGGCCTCGGCCACGTCCTCGGGTGATTTTTCAACGCTGTTGAAGGTGATCGCTGTCTCGCGAATGACCGGGTTCTGGATCGCGGCAATCGCCGCAGCGTCCCGGGCTTCCGCCGCGCGAATGATCATGCGAGCACCCGCAACCCTTCCGGGGTGGAGATCGTGGCAATCAAACGTTTCTCCGGCCCGTTCCGCACGGCAACCGGACCGAGTGCGCGCACCGCGGGAAAGGCTTCCTCAAGGCGGTCGGCCTGCGGGTGGAACACATCCAACCGGCTCAGCCTGAGACCATGATCCGGCAAACGACGCGCGGGATGCGGGCTGTTGCTCCCCCACTCGATCAAGGCCGGCATGGCGGCGTCGAACGGCAAGGCCCCGTCCGGCGGCACACCCATGGCCCAGCTCAGGTCGCCGCGCTCCAGTTCAACGGGTATTCCCGTGCCATGCGGTGCGGCGTCCAATGCCTCGTCCAGATCGTCTGTGCGGCACACCCAGTTGGTCATCCTTGGGGGGTCGTCGAACCGGTCCAGATCGAACCACCGGGGAAAAGCCGGTGCCTCGGCTTCCGGGTCGATGGCGATCACCTCCAGATACTCCTCCGGTCCAAGCGACAGCAGAAGGTTGTGCGTGCCCATATGAGGGTGCTTTCCACCCGGACTGAGCTTCGCGCCAAGCACTGCCTCCACATAGGTCGCGCCCTCTTCGAGCGAACGGGCCGCGATGACGATGTGATCGAGGGCAAGCGAAAAAATCATTGGATCAGTTGACCATATCGAGGCCACGGCGCAAGGAAAAACGCGCTATCCACGTGTGTCCTTCGGCGAACCCATGACAACATAGGTGGTCATCGTTCTCACTTGGGGCAACGTTCCGAGACCATCGGAATGGACACGCTTGTAGGCCGCGAGGTCCGTGGCCTCGATCCGGAGCAGGTATTCGACCGTTCCGGTGACATTGTGGCATTCGCGAACCTCCGGCATCTCGGCCACGGCGCGCTCGAAGCTTTCCTGACCCTCTTTCGTGTGAACACCCAACCCGACCGTGATATAGGCCAGAAAGCTGCGCCCCATGGCTTCGCGGTTCAAGACAGCCCGGTATCCTTCGATCACGCCGAAACGTTCGAGTTCCTGCACGCGCCTCAGACAGGCAGAGGGCGACAATCCAACCTTGGCCGCCAGCTCGGTATTCGGGATTCGGCCATCGCGCTCCAAAACGCGCAATATATGATTACTTATTTCGTCGATTTTCATTCTTGATTGCACATTTATCGATAAATCCTGCAACAATTCAACAAAATTGCGTCACATGCGCAATATAATTGTGTCATGACACTTGAATTCCTCCCTGCTCTTCTGAGTTTTGCCCTCGTGACCTCGATCACGCCCGGACCAAACAACCTGATGTTGTTGACGTCCGGTGCGAATTTCGGGTTTCGCCGGTCGATCCCGCACATGCTTGGCATCAGTCTTGGCCATCTTCTGATGATCGTGCTGGTCGGCATTGGACTGGTGAGCATCTTCGACATGTACCCCCAGCTTCACCTCGCCATGAAGGTCGTCAGTGTAATCTACCTGCTTTACCTCGCGTGGAAATTTGCAAATGCGGCATCCCCCGAAGAAGGTCAGGCTGGCGGCACGCCGATGACTTTCCTGCAGGCCGCGGCCTTTCAATGGGTGAACCCGAAGGCCTGGTTCATGGCCCTTACCGCGATTTCGGTCTATGCGCCCGAAACAACGCTTGCCGCCGTCACGATCGTTGCCGCCGCCTTCGCTGCCGTGAACCTGCCATCGGTCAGCACCTGGACCTTGCTCGGCGTTCAAATGCGGCGCCTCCTGACCAACCGCACCCGCCTCAAGGTGTTCAACTGGACGATGGCCGCACTGCTCGTCGGATCGCTTGTCGTCATTCTCTGAAACCGTCGCCCTGCCATCGCAACCACGTTCCAGATTATCGGCCCGAAAATATCCTGGGGGAGCGCGAGGGGGCAAAGCCCCCTCGCAACCGGCGACGACGAAGTCGGCGCAAAACCTACCGTGCCTCGCCCCTGACGCACGGGGGTCAGGTCAACAGGCGGATGCCGGACCAGATTGTCGCGAAAACGGTTGCATAGAACCCGGCGGACCAACCGACGAGGCGGAGCGGCGGGGACAGGTGATACCCCAGCCAGAACACTAATCGCGAAAGCGCCATGGAGACGCCCATGACGATCACGGTGACGGCGCCGAGAACGGTGATGACAAATGGCCACAAGAGAAGCGCCAGCACTATTTGCTCGACGGTATTCGACAGAACACGGGCATCGACGTCCGCGCGAGAGCCCTCGGGCGGTTTACGACCGTCTGCAAGTTCAGACGACAGAAACCGACGCAGCGCGATCACGAGGATCATGCAGGCCATCACCAGTCCTGCAGGCAGGAAGGCGTAAAGAAGCGCGAGGTTGATCGGGATGAAAGGCTGCGGTGCCTGACCGGGAAGCACCACGACCGCCACCGCCCAGAGCGCGCCGAGAATGCCGCAGACCAGCATGATGACGCGGGTTTTCATCCTATCGACCGGAAGCGGCAGTCACCCGCGCGCCTCCCGTATGAGGCGGAGAATGTCAGCAGCGGCCTCGGGAATGTTGGTGCCCGGGCCAAAGATCGCCTTCACGCCTTTTTCCTTAAGAAAATCATAGTCCTGCTGAGGGATAACCCCGCCGCAGATCACGATGATGTCCTCGGCACTGGCTGCTTTGAGCGCCTCGATCAGCTTTGGTGCGAGCGTCTTGTGACCGGCGGCCTGCGATGAAATGCCGACCACGTGGACATCGTTGTCCACGGCATCCTGAGCGGCTTCTTCCGGCGTCTGGAAAAGCGGGCCGACATCCACATCAAACCCGATATCGGCGAAGGCGGTGGCGATCACCTTCGCGCCCCGGTCATGCCCGTCCTGCCCCATCTTGACGACCAGCATGCGCGGGCGGCGGCCTTCGTCCTCGGCGAAGGCTTCGACGTCCTTCTGGATTTGCGCGAAGCCTTCGTCGCCTTCATAGGCCGCGCCGTAGACGCCGGCCAATGTCTTCACCTCGGCCCGGTGACGGCCGAATACCTTTTCCATTGCCATACTGATTTCTCCCACGCTCGCACGGGCCCGTGCAGCTTCGACCGCGGCGGCCAAGAGGTTGCCATCGCCTGCTGCCGCCTCTTCCACGGCTTTCAACGCGGCATCGCAGGCCGCGCTGTCACGTTCGGACCGGATGCGCTCCAGCCGTGCGATCTGGCTTTCGCGCACTTTCTCATTGTCGACTTCGAGGATGTCGATCGGGTCTTCCTTGTCCTTCCGGTACTTGTTGACGCCAACGATCACCTCGTCTCCCCGGTCGATCATCGCTTGACGGCGGGCGGCGGATTCCTCGATCCGAAGCTTGGGCATGCCGGAGGCCACGGCCTTGGTCATGCCGCCCATCTCTTCGACCTCTTCCATGAGCGCCCAGGCTTTCTCGGCCAGTTCGGATGTGAGGCTTTCGACGTAATAGGATCCCGCCAGCGGATCGACCACATTGGTGACCCCGGTTTCTTCCTGCAAGATCAACTGCGTATTCCGCGCGATGCGGGCGCTGAAATCGGTTGGCAGGGCGATGGCTTCATCAAGCGCGTTGGTATGAAGCGACTGGGTACCACCGAGCACAGCGCTCATCGCCTCATAGGCGGTGCGCACCACATTGTTGTAGGGGTCCTGTTCCTGAAGCGAGACGCCGGACGTCTGGCAATGGGTCCGCAGCATGCTGGAGCGCGGGTTTTGCGGGTTGAACTCGCTCATCACGCGCGACCAGAGCTGACGCGCCGCGCGCAGCTTCGCCGCTTCCATGAAGAAGTTCATGCCGATTGCAAAAAAGAACGAGAGGCGTCCTGCGAATTTGTCGACATCCATGCCGCGCGCGATGGCGGCGCGCACGTATTCGCGGCCATCGGCCAGCGTATAGGCGAGCTCCTGCACAAGGTTCGCGCCCGCTTCCTGCATGTGGTAGCCGCTGATCGAGATCGAATTGAACTTCGGCATATTGTCAGCGGTGTAGGCGATAATATCAGCCACGATCCGCATCGAGGGTTCGGGCGGATACACATAAGTGTTTCGCACCATGAACTCTTTCAGAATGTCGTTCTGGATGGTGCCCGAGAGGAGCGCCTTGTCATGCCCCTGCTCTTCGCCTGCCACGATGAAACTTGCGAGGATGGGGATCACCGCCCCGTTCATCGTCATGGAGACGGAAACCTGATCAAGCGGGATGCCATCGAAGAGGATCTTCATATCCTCGACCGAGTCGATTGCCACGCCTGCCTTGCCGACATCGCCGAGCACGCGCGGATGGTCACTGTCGTAACCTCGGTGCGTGGCGAGATCGAAAGCGACCGAGACCCCTTGCTGACCGGCGGCGAGGTTGCGGCGGTAGAAGGCGTTCGATTCCTCCGCCGTCGAAAACCCGGCATATTGCCGGATGGTCCAGGGCCGCCCGGCATACATCGTCGCCTTCACGCCGCGCGTGAACGGCGCAAAGCCCGGGGTTTCGCCCATCTGTGGCAGGTTTTCGGTATCTTCCGCCGTATAAAGCGGCTTGACGCGGATGCCTTCCAGCGTCTCCCACTCAATTTCTTCAAGCGCACGACCGCGCAGTTCTTTCTCGGCCAAAGCCTTCCAGTCCGTCATCTCAGACCCTCCATTCGGCTTGTTGGGCGTGCATTTCTCCCGGGAAATTCAACAAAACTCCTTGAAGAGTTCTGTTCCGCCCTTCGATTTTCAGAATTCCGGCATATATTCAGCGGGAACGGAGACGCAGACATGACGCCCACCGCCTTGAAACGCTTTGCTTTTCTACCGCTTGTAATGCTGGCGGGGACAGCCCTTGCGACCGACAGCACCGCGCCCGACCCGCTCGAAGCGTGGCAGGCGGACAAATCCGTCGTGTTTGACGCCGGTGAGATCGATCTTGAGACCTTCAAATGGACTGCGCGCCCTGTCGTCATTTTCGCGGACAGCGAGAATGACCCCGCCTTCCAGCGCCAACTTGAGCTTCTCGCCGCGCGGGCAGACGAATTGGTTGAACGGGATGTCGTGCTCATCACGGATACCGATCCGACCGCACGCTCGGCTCTCAGAACCAAGCTGCGCCCGCGCGGGTTCATGCTGACACTGATCGGCAAGGATGGTGGCGTGAAGCTGCGCAAACCGTTCCCCTGGGATGTCCGCGAATTGACGCGGCAGATCGACAAGATGCCCATCCGCCGACAGGAAATCATCGACGCAAAAGCGGCGGCGCGGGAAGCTGGGTCGGTCGAATAGGTCACGACGTACTCCCGTCTGCTGCAAAATCGAACCGCGCGCCCTCGGGCAGGGCCGCCGCCCAGTCTTTCAGGTCAGCCTGCAGCGCACGCGCCTCCGCTTGGTTCCGGGCGTAGAACAGGACCCCGTCGCCGCCGAGAAACGGTTCTCCGTGATCCTCCAGAAAGAGGCCGCCCAACAGAACCCAGTCGGGGCCGAGCGCGCGCGGCAAATGCTGCGGATAGATCATCGCAACGCGAACGCCCTTGTCGTCGGCCAGCGCATCGGCCCAGCCTTTCGGTGCACCTGACAGGCGCAGCGCCAGCGCTTCTGAGGACGCAAGCCCCCATAGATCGAGGACGTGGCTGGGGTTATCCCACGCGACATAGCCGAGATCATTGACGGCGACCGGGGCCGCCACATGATCTTTGGCAAAACGTGCCATCTGGCCTTGTTGCAATGCGATGGCGCGCGGGTTCGAGATGTAGTTGTCGAAGCGCGGACCATAGGTCAGAAGCCCTCCGACGAGGGCCACGCCTAGAACAAGCGCTTTCGGAGTCTCGCCAAACTCGGCCAGCATGAGGGCGAGCAGCGCGAAGAGTGACACCACGAGGTAGTTTTCGTAGCGATCCATCCATCCGATGGAGGCGAAGGCAAGATGCCCCAGAGAGGCCGCGACGACAGCCAGCGCGGCCACGCCTTTGGAAATCTGGCCACGGGACAGAGTGAAGAAGGCAACGAAGGCCGCCGCCAGCGTCAGAGCGAAGACATATCTTCCGCCATCGAGAGCAATGTTGTCGCGGAAGTTGCCCAAAATGCCCCCGTCACCTGTTCCCGTGTCCGGGAGCTTTGCATTCACCGAGTTCGGAAGTGGATCGAGGCCGAGCATGCTCAGCATACCGACAAAGAGCGCGACCGGAACGATCGCCAGGACAGCAAGACCAAGACCGGCACGTGTGTGACCCAGAAGGAAAACCACCCCGGCTGCGGCAAGGGCCAACGCCAGGCCTTCCAGCCGCAATGCCGGCGCGAGGAGCACGCCGAGCAGAAGCATAATCCCAAGTTGCCGGGTTTCGGCAAATCGCCAAAGGCCCAGCACGATGGCGAGCGAGGCGGCCCCGTGCGCCATGTTTTCCATGCCCGTGAACGCCGTTACATGCATGGCAAGCGCTATCGGCGCGGCTGCGGCGATGATCAGGGCCCAACGGCCAAGTCCTGCGCGCAGCAACGCGCGCCCGATGAGCCATCCAGCCAGCATGAGCGCGATGACATTCCAGAAAAGCGGCAACCAGCGTTGCACTTCAAGCCCGGCCCATGTGGGGAGCAGGAAGGAGTAGAACGGCGATGAGGAGGCCGAGGCGTATTCATCCGCGTTCACACCGTAGCCCCCCTGAAAGAGCTGCTCTGCCATGGCGAGATGGATGTAAACATCATCAAGCGCGTATTCGAACGCGCCGCCATTCCGCGCCGTCGCAAGAGCGAGGTAAGCCGCGAACGTCAGTAGCGCCGAAAGCGCACAGACCATTGGGAGACGCGCGCTCACTTGTCTTTCCCCTGACCTGTCAGGGAAAGCTCCCCCTCCATGCGGTACAGCGGCGGGTGATCGCCGTCGTAGGTGAAATCGACCAGCGTGCCCCACCAGTCGCGGATGAGGCTGAAGCCATGTTCCTCGATGTAGAGCGCGTCGTCATCCGACCGGATCACCTTGAGCTCCCATGGCTCGAACTCGTCTGCGGGCTGTTGGCGCAGCCAGTCCCGCGCGTCCTTGACAAGTGGCTTGAGGTCGATGGGCGCGACGCCCTCGATCTCGACACCGCCGCCGGTGATGCCCGTGACACTCCAAAGCCGTTTGCCCGCTTCCCAGCGAGACACCGTCGTGACACTCGACGTCTCGACCGTCGATTGCAGGAGGAAGGGCGCGATCTCGGAAAACCCCGCGTAGAATTCATCGCTCGGGATGCCGATTTCCGTCAGCGTAAGATAGACGAAGAAATGGTCGTCACCGCGCGCCGATGAAAAGTGAGGATCGTTGGCCGCCTGGAACTCGGGCGACATGATCTCTTCCCATGACACCTCGTCAAGATCGACCATCTGGCCGACCTGCTGATCTGTCACCTTCCAGTCCATGCGTTCGAGAACGGTCGGGCCGTCTTCGAGCGCAAAGGCAAGTATGGCGACGGAAAAGCCCAAGCTATTCGAACTCCATGATCACATCGTCGACCGCGAGGCTGTCTCCCGGACCCGCGTTGATCTTGGCGACGACGCCCTTCTTTTCGGCGCGCAGTATGTTTTCCATCTTCATCGCCTCGACCCTGCAGAGCGCTTGGCCTTCCTGCACCTCCTCGCCTTCTTCCACGTCGATCTTCACGATCAGGCCCGGCATCGGACAGAGCAGCATCTTGGAGGTGTCGGGCGGGGTTTTGACCAGCATGTTCGCGGCAAGTTCCGCTTGGCGCGGGGTCATCACGGTCACGTTGAGGTCTGCGCCGCGATGGCGGACGCGATAACCGGTGCTGGTCGGTTCGACTTTGAGAACCAGCGGTTCGCCCGCCACGTCGAGTTCGGCGAGCGGCTGGCCCGGGGTCCAGTCACTGGTGACGCGCATGGTCTCCCCATCCGCAAAGAGAATGTCCGCGCCTTCGGGGTCGGCGGTCATGGTGATTTCGCTGCGGTTCGCGCCAACGGTCACCGTCCAGTCGGAACCGACCTGACGCGTGTGATTGTCGAGCCGCCCAGAGATACGCGAGCGCCGGATTTCAGCGACCCGATGCATGGCAGCCACGGCGGCGGCGATGCGGCGCGCGGTTCCGTCGTCAGGTGTTACACCGCTGAAGCCTTTGGGGTACTCCTCCTCGATGAAGGCGGTCGTCATGTCGCCGCTGATGAATTTCGGGTGGTCATAGACAGCGGAGAGGAACGGGATGTTGTGCCCGATGCCTTCCACTTCGAACCGGTCGAGGGCGATGCGCATTTCCTCGATGGCGGCCGCGCGATCCGGGCCCCATGTGCAGAGCTTGGCGATCATCGGGTCGTAATACATGCTGATCTCGCCGCCTTCGAAGACGCCGGTGTCGTTGCGAACGGCACGGGTTTCTTCCGCCACCTCTTCAGGCGGGCGATAGCGGGTGAGACGGCCAATCGACGGCAGGAAGCCGCGATACGGGTCCTCGGCATAAAGGCGGCTTTCCATGGCCCAGCCGTTGATGCCGATATCGTCCTGTGTCAGCGACAGCTTCTCCCCGTTCGCGACCCGGATCATCTGTTCGACCAGATCGACGCCGGTGATGAGTTCGGTCACCGGGTGCTCCACCTGAAGACGGGTGTTCATTTCGAGGAAGTAGAAGTTCCGGTCGCCATCGACGATGAATTCGACCGTGCCCGCGCTGGCGTAGCCAACCGCATGGGCAAGCGCGAGGGACTGTTCGCCCATCGCTTTCCGTGTGGCCTCGTCAAGGAACGGGGACGGCGCTTCTTCGATGACCTTCTGGTTCCGGCGCTGGATCGAGCATTCGCGTTCGTTGAGGTAAACACCGTTGCCGTGACTGTCGCAGAGGACCTGGATCTCGATGTGACGCGGTTGGGTGACGAACTTCTCGATGAAGATACGGTCATCGCCGAAGCTGTTGGCAGCTTCGTTCTTGGACGACTGGAAGCCTTCGCGCGCCTCGTCATCGTTCCACGCGATGCGCATGCCCTTTCCGCCGCCGCCGGCGCTGGCCTTGATCATCACGGGATAGCCGATCTCCTGCGAGATCTTCACGGCCTCATCGGCATCCTCGATCAGGCCCATATAGCCGGGCACGGTCGAAACCTCGGCTTCCTGGGCGATCTTCTTCGACGTGATCTTGTCGCCCATCGCCTCGATCGCGCCCTTGGGCGGGCCGATGAAGGCAACGCCTTCTTTTTCCAGTGCTTCGGCGAATTTGGGGTTTTCCGACAGGAAGCCATAGCCCGGATGCACGGCTTCGGCCCCGGTCTGGCGGATCGCGTCCATCACCTTGTCGATGACGATGTAAGACTGGTTGGCCGGAGCCGGGCCGATATGGACTGCTTCGTCTGCCATTTTGACGTGCAGCGCCTGCGCATCCGCGTCCGAATAAATCGCGACAGTCTGGATGCCCATCTTGCGCGCGGTCTTGATGACGCGACAGGCGATTTCGCCGCGGTTGGCGATCAGGATTTTCTTGAACATGTCCCCTCCTCCGTGGCGGGCTGCACCCGCACACAAGAAAGGGCCGCCCGACAGCCGGACAGCCCTTCGAAATTTCCAGGTTCGGGCCGAGGCCCGAAGTTGTTAGAAGTTGTTGACGTCGTCTGCCAGTGCGCCAGCTGCGCCACCGACGGCTGCGCCGACAAGGCATTCGCCTTCGTCAATGATCTCGCCGGCCAGACAACCTGCGCCTGCACCGATGAGCGCGCGCTCGAGATCGGTGCCCTGGCTGCATGCCGAAAGGCCAAGAATTGCCGCGACTGCAATGAATGGAAGTGTCTTCTGCATTTTTTTCTGCCTCTGCTACTCGTTGGGGTTTTCCCCTGGGCAGCAAAGAGCGCTTTTTCGCGATGATATTCAATAACATTCGACTGCCCGATGCCTTCATAGGCATCAAGCAGCCGGTTTTCTGGCCTCTGGTCCTTTCGCCTAGCGCTGCGAGACGGCGCCCGCGACACCACCTGCAATGGCACCTTCGACACAGCGGCCATTGACCAGCGTGTATCCGGCAGCGCATCCGATGGCCGCACCAACAAGCGCGGCATCGCGCTCGCCATTGATTTCGTCACAGCCTGCGACGAGCGTGATCGCAGTGAAAAGTGCGAGGGGGGCAAATTTCGACATAGTCTTTTCCTTTTGAAGGCATGTGCATCATGCGCACGCGATGCCTTTAGAAGGACTTCGCCCCGACGATATTCAATAACAGCCGAGCGGTTGCGGGCACGTCCGGCGGTTTCCCGCGCGACGCCCCGAAAAAACGAAAGTCCGACCGGGTAATTCCGGTCGGACCAACGTGAAGGGGAAGGGTAACGGTATTGAGTTGAGAGGGCGCATGTGTGTGTGCTCTTGCGCTTCTCGAGAATGACGTTGCACTTTTCCGACCCTTGCGGAAACAGATTCCTCGACCGCCGATCAAAACCGGCAAGTCTTTGCCACTTATGCGAAAAACAAGGCAGATTCATGCCACCCACGTCCCGTCAAAGGCATCCGGGAAGGCGGCGCGAGCGCAGTTTTCGTCAATTTTCAAAAGCGCTTCGTAGCTTTCCGGGTCAAACGGGTCTTCTGCAGGAATCACTTCGCGCCCGAAGACCCACGACAGCCGGCCGGCATCGAGATTGCCGCGCTCGAACGGTTCCGCGCCGAAGTAGTCCCATAAACAGGCCATGAATGCCGCGTCGGCATCACGGTCTGCGCGTCTCCGATCCGCATAGCGTTCGCGCGCCACAATTGGGGTAACGCCCCGCGGATTGGCGCGTCTGATGGTAAACTGGAAATCGGTGCCCGGCATACGGCCCGGGAAGCCCCTGTGTTTCAGCATGGGACCCCCCATGCAACGCGCGATTCACTGGCTGCCTTGAGGCACGACCAGTACGACGTCTTCCCTTTCCACGCAGCCTGAAGCGCTCGCAAGGGCAATAATAACAAGGATTTTGGGGATAAGTCGCATTTTAGCCCCGTGCGGAGGGGGTTCGGTCGGGGCGTGCGCCCCGACCAAGAAAGTTCTGAATCAGAACTTCTCCATAACTGGCTCTTCCATGACCATCGGCTCTTCCATAGGCTCTTCCTGCTGTGCGCAGGCTGCGAGTACGGTGAAGAGGCCAAGGGCCAGAAGGGCTTTGAGGGTGTTCGACATGACTGTCTCCTTCGATCCGTCAAGGCCGTTATGTCTGCTCGGCCTTTCCAATAGTCCCGCACGTGAAACACGTACGGCGTGACACTAGCCGACCGAAAACCCGTGTCTAGTAGATAGATACAAGTAACGGCGGATAGATGCTGATTAACGCATTTCCCGGGATTGTTTCCAGCCCGAAAGGTTAAGTGACAAATATTCATTGGCCTGTGGCAGGAAAGCTTCACGTCCGTTTCCACTCACAATGGGATGTTGTCGTGCTTTTTCCACGGATTGCTCAGGCTCTTGGTCCGGAGCGAGGCAAAAGCGCGGGCCACGCGTTTGCGCGTCGAATGCGGCATGATCACCTCGTCGATGAAGCCGCGTTCGGCGGCGCGGAACGGATTGGCGAAGTTGGCTTCATATTCTGCTGTGCGCTCTGCGATCTTCTCCGCATCGCCCAATTCGGAGCGATAGAGGATCTCTGTCGCCCCTTTTGCGCCCATCACCGCGATTTGTGCCGTGGGCCAAGCATAGTTGAAGTCTCCGCGCAGGTGCTTGGACGCCATGACGTCATAAGCGCCGCCATAGGCCTTGCGGGTGATGACCGTCACTTTCGGAACTGTCGCTTCGCCGTATGCAAAGAGAAGCTTCGCGCCATGCTTGATGACGCCACCATATTCCTGCGCGGTGCCCGGCAGGAACCCGGGCACATCGACAAAGGTCAGTATCGGGATTTCGAACGCGTCGCAAAAGCGGACGAAGCGGGCCGCCTTACGGCTGGAATCGATGTCCAGAACGCCCGCCAGAACCATCGGTTGGTTTGCGACGACCCCGACCGTGCGCCCTTCGAGACGTATGAACCCCGTAACGATATTGGCCGCGAAATCTGCCTGTAGTTCATAAAAGTCTCCTTCGTCCGCGACCTTCAGGATCAATTCCTTCATGTCATACGGTTGATTCGGATTCTGGGGGATCAATGTGTCGAGACTTTGATCCAGCCGTTCCGGATCATCGAAAAATGGACGGATCGGAGCCTTGTCCCGGTTGTTCAACGGGAGGAAATCAACAAGGCGACGGACTTCGGCGAGCGTTTCCACGTCGTTCTCGAACGCGCCATCTGCGACCGAACTTTTCTTGGTATGCGTGGAGGCGCCGCCCAATTCCTCGGCCGTGACGACTTCGTTGGTCACGGTCTTCACCACGTCTGGTCCGGTGACGAACATGTACGAGCTGTCATTCACCATGAAGATGAAGTCGGTCATCGCGGGGGAATAGACGGCCCCGCCGGCACAGGGGCCCATGATCACGCTGATCTGGGGCACGACACCTGAGGCCATGATGTTTCTTTGAAAAACTTCGGCGTATCCCGCCAGGGATGCGACGCCCTCCTGGATACGGGCCCCGCCCGAGTCATTCAGGCCAATGACAGGTGCACCGTTCTGCATGGCCATATCCATGATCTTGCAGATTTTCTGGGCATGGGTTTCCGAGAGCGAGCCGCCGAACACGGTAAAGTCCTGGCTGAACACATAGACCATGCGCCCGTTGATCGTGCCCCACCCGGTGACCACGCCGTCGCCGTCAGGGCGTTGCTCGGCCATGCCGAAGTCGGTGGTCCGGTGTTTGACGAACATGTCGAATTCTTCGAACGATCCTTCATCAAGCAACAGCTCGATCCGTTCACGCGCCGTCAGCTTGCCTTTGGAATGCTGCGCCGCGATCCGCTTTTCGCCACCGCCGACACGTGCTGCAGCGCGCCGGTTTTCCAGTTCGGCCAGAATATCGGACATGGGTCCCCTCCTCCGTGATCTTTCACGACGTAACGTGCTGCGATGCGGCAGAGAAGCAAAATATTGAAGATTTGCAAATATTGCGAATTGCGAACTTTGATTATTGCGAATTTGCTAATCCGGTGGTGCCAACAGCAAATTTGGCCGGAGCGAAACGGAAGGCCACGGACCGGAGACCGACGACACGCGCGGTTTACACTGTGAAGGCCACGGCATAAGTCATGGTCCATGACCGAGCGACCTTTGGTCCGGTTTTTGGATCGGACCACGCCTCCTCACATTCTGACATTGGTGCTCATGGCTGGTTTGGGGGCCATGAACATGTCGGCGTTCCTGCCGTCCCTGCCCGACATGACCACGTATTTCGAGACACGATACGACGTCATCCAGTTGTCGGTGTCGGGGTATCTTGCGGTGACCGCCCTGTTGCAGCTGGTCATCGGACCGGTCAGCGACCGGTTTGGCCGCCGGAACGTCATGCTGACCTGCCAGAGCATTTTCATCATCGCGACGCTGGGCTGCATATTCGCGCCCACGGTCGAGATTTTTCTGTTCTTCCGTATGATGCAAGCCGCCGTGGCCGCCGGGCTGGTGCTGAGCCGCGCCATCGTCCGCGACATGGTTCCGCAGAATGAAGCCGCATCGATGATTGGCTATGTCACGATGGGCATGGCACTGGTACCGATGATCGCGCCCATGATTGGCGGCGCGCTCCATCAGGCTTTCGGGTGGCACTCCGTCTTCTGGTTCCTGACCTCCGGTGGCGTGCTCGTGATGGCGCTTTGCTGGCTGGACCAAGGAGAAACGGCCAAAGGCGGCGGCATCGGTTTCCGAGAACAGGTGAAGGATTACCCGGAACTGTTCACGTCCCGACGGTTCTGGGGATACGTCCTGTCAGCGGCATTTGCGAGTGGCGCATTCTTCGCGTTCCTTGGCGGAGGCCCTTACGTTGCCACGGTCGAATTCGGCCTGTCATCGTTCTGGGCCGGTGTTTGCTTCGGCGCACCCGCCGTTGGTTATGCGCTTGGCAACTATATCTCGGGCCGCTTCTCGATGCGGTTCGGCGTGAACTGGATGATCCGGACCGGGGCGCTGATCGGGTTTCTCGGGTTGTCGGTGTCTCTTGTTCTGACGTTGATTGGGCTGAGCTCGCCTGTCCTGTTCTTTGGCTTCTGTACGTTTGTCGGGCTTGGAAATGGCATGGTGATCCCGAACGCGTCTGCCGGCATGCTGTCCGTCCGTCCGCATCTGGCCGGAACGGCAAGCGGGCTGGGTTCAGCGTTCATGATTGGCGGCGGCGCGGCCCTTTCGGCCTTCGCAGGCGCGGCCATCCAAGGCGGCGGCGGGAGCGTTACGCTTCTCTTCATCATGGTGTCGACGCTTCTTCTGGGCCTCGTGGCGATCCTTTACGTGATGTGGCGCGAGAAGGAACTGGAGCGGAGCGGTTAGCTATTCCTCTTGAACTATTTGCAGCTTCGCAGGATGATTTTGCAGATTTACAAGAACGGTGCTGCCGATGGCCACGCAGAAACTCTATGCCGGCGCAAAACTCCGGGAAACACGGGTCCGCGCAGACCTGACGCAAAAGGCTTTCGCCGAGCGTCTTGGCATTTCGCTGCCTTATCTCAACCAGATGGAACACAATCACCGCCCGGTATCCTCGGCGGTGATCCTGGCGCTGGTTCAGGAGTTCGATTTTGACGTCAGCGAACTGGCCTTGGGCGATGGGGAGCGCATGGTCTCGGACCTGCGCGAGGCGCTGGCGGACCCGATTTTCACCGATCAGGTGCCACTGGCGGATCTGCGGCTGATCGCATCGAACGGTCCGGCCTTCGCGCGCGCGTTTCTTGCGTTGCACCGGGCCTATGCGCAGGCGAACGAACGGCTGGCCTCCCTCGATGAAGCCCTTGGGCAGCAAGAAGTGCGCGCCGGATCACTGCCATGGGAAGAAGTGCGCGACTTCTTCCACTATTGCGACAACTACATTGATGCGGTGGATCGCGCGGCGGAAAGATTCGGTTCGCGAGAGACCATCGATCAAGCCATCGCCTCTGCATTCAAGAGCCTTGGGATCGGCATGGCCACCGCGGACCGGGACGGGGCGCTTTGGGAATTCGACGAGGCGACCGGCACCCTTTTCCTGTCACCTCATGCAAGCGCCGCGACGAGACGCTTTCAGGCACTCCACCGGATCGCGCTGTTGCAATACGGGGATTTGATCGAAGCGACCCTGGATTTGGCGCGGTTCCAGTCGGATACGGCGCGGTCGATCGCGAAGGTCGGTCTTGCCAACTATTTCGCCGGAGCGGCGTTGATGCCGTACGAGCGGTTTCTGGAGGCCGCAAGGCAGACGCGCCACGACATCGAGCAGCTTTCCGTTCAGTTCGGTGCATCGCTTGAGCAAATCGCGCATCGACTGTCGACCCTGCAACGGCCGGGCGCGAAAGGCGTGCCCTTCTTTTTCGTTCGCGTCGATCAGGCCGGAACGATCACCAAGCGGCATTCGGCGACGCGACTGCAATTTGCCCGCTATGGCGGGGCCTGCCCGCTTTGGAACGTGCACCGAGCGTTTGAAACGCCGGGCCAGTTTCTGCGGCAACTGGCAGAGACACCTGATGGCGCGCGCTATCTCTGCCTTGCGCGGGAGGTGTCATCGCCTGTCGGTGGCCCGGCCTTCCGCGCGCCCGTCCGTCGCTTCGCGATCGCGCTTGGCTGCGAGATCGGGCATGCCTCGGAGGTCGTCTACTCCGACGGTCTGGACCTTGCCGATGGGTCCGTTTTCGAGCCGATCGGGATCTCGTGCCGGATTTGCGAGCGTCGGGCGTGCCATCAAAGATCGGTGCCGCCCTTGGAACGCACGCTGACCGTGTCGCACACCCGACGTGAGGTACTGCCTTACGAGGTCGCGGGATAAAATCCGTCGCTTCGCCGGCGTCAGCGCCGGATCGGAGCGATCTCGTCGATGGCATCGGTGATGATGTCGAGACATTCCGGTGATGAAAACCGGTGATCGGCGCCCTTCACCAGAAGCAACCGGATATCCGGGCCCTTGGCATGTTTGAACAAACGCTCTGCCGTTGCGACGGGCACGGCCTCATCGGCGGTGCCATGAAGAATGCGGGTCGGGAACGGGAGAGACAGCGGCTTTGTCAGGACAGTGTTCTGGCGGCCGTCTTCGATCAGCGACTTGGTGATCACATATGGCTTGTCGTCATAAGGTGTCTCGACCTCGACAAAGCCATCCGTGTCCAACTTGGCGCGCGCGTCGTCGTCGAAGCTGGACCAGTAGCGCTCCTCTGTGAAGTCGGGTGCGGCTGCAATGGTGACCAGCCCCGCGAAGCGCTCCGGCATCCGTTGTGCCAGCAAGCAGGCAATCCATCCTCCCATGGAGGACCCGACAATGACCTGAGGGCCCTGTGTCAGACCTTGGATTATCTGGGCGGCATCTTCGGCCCATGCCGAGATGGTCCCATCCCGGAAATCGCCCTGCGAGACACCATGGCCGGAGTAGTCGAAACGAAGACAGGCGCGACCGGTCTTGCGCGCCCATTCTTCAAGGTACACTGCCTTGGTGCCTTCCTTGGTGGAATTGAACCCGCTTAGGAAGACTATGCCCGGGTTGACACCAGGGGTCCGATCATAGGCCAGTCGCCGGATCTCGGCCAAGGAGGGATCATTGGGCATGTCATCTACTTAACCGTCCGATCAGACAAGCGAAACGCAGATTGAGCCCGAAGGACAGCTTAGCCGCCGATATAGCCCTGCTTCGGACGATAAAAGACCTTTTGATTGTGCAAGCGCCCGAGCAAATTCTTCACCGAGCGCATTTTCCGCTGCTGTTCAAGGTCCGTCGTCCCGTCCTTGGCAAGTGAAAGCGACTTCACCTGATGCCGCAGCGCATCTTCGATCAGGTCCATCTCATCAAGATCAATGGCGAAAGTGTCATTATAGGCAGGCATTTCAGCGTGTCCGTTCCGTGTTTCGTTTTGCTTAACATGCAATTGTACATTCGAATGTCAAGCGTAAGTCATTGTTTTTATGCGTATACTTTGGCATACAGAGTTGCCTCTCCGACCTGATCCAAGGTAAACCGTTGACAGACAACGACAGTTCGCGCATCTGGGACGCGACATACCCGCAACCGGGCGTTCCGTGGGCGCCAAACCGACGAGGAGACAAGACTTTGTCCCAGATTTCCCTGACCTTTCCCGATGGCAATGCGCGCGAATTTGCGACCGGTGTGACACCTGCAGAAGTGGCTGCCGATATCTCGAACTCGCTTGCCAAGAAGGCGATCAGTGCGACCGTGAACGGGGAGCACTGGGATTTGGCGTGGCCGATTGAAGCGGATGCCTCGATCGCCATTCACACCATGAAAGACGAAGAAACGGCGCTGGAGCTGATCCGGCACGACTTTGCCCACGTCATGGCGCGTGCCGTGCAGGCGATCTGGCCGGATGTGAAGGTGACCATCGGGCCGGTCACCGAACATGGCTGGTTTTATGATTTCGACCGGGATGAATCGTTTACGCCCGAAGACCTTGGTCAGATCGAAGCGAAGATGAAGGAGATCATCAACGCGCGCGACGCCGTTCGGACCGAGATTTGGGAACGCGACCGGGCGCGCCAGTTCTATATAGATAGTGGCGAGCCCTACAAAGTGGACCTGGTGGACCGTATTCCGGAAGGTGCCGACATTCGCATGTACTGGCACGGCGACTGGCAGGATTTGTGTCGCGGCCCGCACCTTCAGCACACGGGGCAGTTGCCAGCGGATGCGTTCAAGCTGATGGGCGTCTCGGGTTCGCACTGGTTTGGGGACACAACGAAGAACCTGCAGCGGATCACTGGCGTCGGGTTCCGCAACCGTGACGACCTGAAGAAGTACATGACCTTCCTTGAGGAGGCCGAGAAGCGTGATCACCGGCGGCTTGGCCGGGAGATGGACCTGTTCCACATGCAGGAAGAGGCGCCGGGTCAGGTCCTCTGGCATCCGCCCGGCCGCACGATCTACCCCACGCTTCAGGATTACATGCGCCGGAAGCAGAGGGCGGGCGGATACCAGGAAGTGAACACTCCTCAGGTCGTGGACCGGAAACTGTGGGAAGCGTCAGGGCACTGGGAGAAGTACCAGCACCACATGTTCCTCGTTGAAGTCGACGAAAGCCGTGATGGCGAGAACGACGATGCGGCCGCCAAGAGCAAGGATCACACGCGGATCAACGCGCTGAAGCCGATGAACTGCCCGTGTCATGTGCAGGTGTTCAATCAGGGCCTGAAATCCTATCGCGACCTGCCCTTACGGATGGCGGAGTTTGGGTCCTGTGCGCGATTCGAACCGTCGGGCGCGCTTCACGGGATCATGCGGGTGCGTGGATTCACGCAGGATGACGGGCACATCTTCTGCACCGAGGATCAAATCCAGGACGAATGCGCGAAATTCATCGACTACCTCGCCAATATCTATGAGGAGCTGGGCTTCGAGAAATTCGAGATCGCCTTTGCAACACGTCCAGAGAAGCGGGTCGGCTCCGAAGAGAGCTGGGACTATGTCGAAGGCGCGTTGGAAAACGCGATCAAGGCGGTTGGGCGCGATTACCGTCTGGAGGAAGGCGATGGTGCGTTCTACGGGCCGAAGCTCGACTTCTACCTGACCGATGCGATCGGCCGGGTCTGGCAATGCGGTACGTTCCAGGTGGACCCGAACCTGCCGGAGCGGCTGGACGCGACCTACATCGCGGCGGACGGCGACAAGCACCGGCCGTTTATGCTGCACCGGGCGTGTCTTGGATCGTTCGAACGGTTCATCGGCATTCTGATCGAAGAACACTCGGGCAAGCTTCCTTTCTGGCTGGCACCGCGGCAGGTTGTTGTCGCGTCCATCGTGTCCGATGCCGACGACTATGTGCTTGAGGTCGTGGACGCGCTCAAGGCTGCCGGTGTGCGGGCCGAAGCCGATCTTCGCAATGAGAAAATCAACTACAAGGTCCGTGAGCATTCGGTTGGAAAGGTGCCGGTCATTCTGGCCATCGGCGCGCGCGAGGTCGAGGAGCGGACAGTGACCCTTCGACGGCTTGGCGAGAAGCAGACTCGAGTCGCTTCGTTGGACGAGGTTGTTCCCGAATTGGCCACCGAAGCGCTGCCGCCGGACTTGAGAAAAAGCTGAACTACTGACGCATTATGGCGTTTTGCGTGGATTGTGTCAGTGCGCGCCGGTCAAGGCGCGCCTGACGGGCAGTCAGCTTTTTTTCGACTAATACATTGATGTTAAACATTTTTAATGCATATCTATTCGCAAATGTTTCAAGATTTAACGAGCCTGTCAGCACACAGAGGTGTGAGTGGCATGTTAACTCGGAACCCAGCAAGTATGCAGCGTGCCGCAACAAAGTGGCCACGAGAACAAACGACCCAAACTGACAAGGACACCTTCCAAATGTCGAATATGAAAACTTCCCTCGCTGTTGCTGGCGCTGTTGCCGCTGCTCTGACCGCTTCCATGACTGCTCCGGCTCACGCCCAGGCAAAAGAGAAGTGCTACGGCGTTTCGCTGGCCGGCAAGAATGACTGTGCTGCTGGCCCGGGCACGACTTGTGCCGGCACGTCCACCGTTGACTACCAGGGCAACGCCTGGACGCTGGTCGACGCTGGCACTTGCGCCGAAATCGAACTGCCTGATGACCGCATGGGTTCGCTTGAGCCGCTCGAGCGCGACCTGCCTGCAGGCTAATATCCTGACTTTTCGCGGCGCCTCCGCTATATCGGGGGCGCCGTTTGTTTTTGAGGCTCACATGCTTGACGCGTCCAATCACCATTTTGACCGCCTGCCCGCCGCGCCTGGCGTCGGATACAAGCCGCAGCATTTCAGCGACCTGCTGGAGAATGCCGGTTCGGTTGAGTGGTTGGAGATACATGCGGAGAACTACATGGGCGACGGTGGCCGCCCGCTGGCGCAGCTTCGCCACCTTTCCGAGAGATTTGCCATTTCCGTGCATGGCGTTGGGCTGTCGATCGGCGGCGAAGGCCGTCTTGATCCGGACCATCTTGCGCGGCTCAAGCACCTTGTGGGCTGGACGAAGCCTGCGAGCTTTTCCGAACATCTGGCGTGGTCGACCCATGACAGCGCCTTTCTGAACGACCTGCTTCCCCTGCCTTACACGGACGAGACGCTGACCCGCGTCGCCGAACACATCGACGAAGTGCAAGAGGTCGTCGGGCGGCAGATGCTGCTGGAGAACCCGTCGTCTTACCTCGCCTTTGATGAAAGCACTTACGAGGAAACCGATTTCCTCCGCGAAGTGGCAAAACGGACCGGATGCGGCCTTCTGCTCGACGTGAACAACGTGTTTGTCAGCGCCACGAATCTTGAGACGGACCCGGTCTCTTACATTGATGCTTTCCCGCTTGATCTGGTGGGTGAAATTCACCTTGCCGGACACGATGAAGACCACGACGATCATGGGAAGCCCCTCTTGATTGACAGCCACGGGCGCGAAGTCGCGGAACCGGTCTGGACGTTGTACGAGCATGTCATCGCCAAGGGCGGCGCGCGCCCCAGCCTGATTGAATGGGACAATGACGTGCCCGACTGGCCGACGCTTGAAGCCGAGGCCGCGCGCGCTGCGAAGATTCTGGAGACGGTCGTGTGATTGTCGATCAGGGCACTTTTCGGCGGGCTGTGCTTTCCCCGGAGGTTGATCGACCCGAAGGATTGTCGAACGGACACGGCCAACCGGCCGGGCGGCGGTTCGACGTCTATCGCAACAACGTCGCGGTTTCCCTGACGGAGGCGTTGGAAACCGCCTTTCCTGTGATCCGGAAACTTGTCGGTGAAGCGAACTTCAAACTTCTTGCGGGCGCGTTTTTGCGTCAGCACCCACCGTCTTCGCCGCTGATGATGTATTATGGCACGGAAATGCCGGCGTTCCTGGAGGGGTTCGGCCCGACCTCGAACTTGGGCTACTTGCCGGATGTGGCGCGACTGGAATTGGCCTTGCGGGAAAGCTACCACGCTGCCGACGCTGCGCCGATTGATCCAGCGCGCTTGCAGGCCCTGCCCCCGGATCAGTTGATGGCGTCGACCGTTTCGCTGGCACCTTCGCTGCGCCTGATCCGGTCGCGCTGGCCCATTTTCGCCATTTGGGCGTTCAACATGAACAATGGCCCGAAGCCTCAGGCCGGTGCCGAGGACGTGGTCATTCTGCGCGCCGAGATGGACCCGGAGCCCATCCTTTTGCCGCCCGGAGGTGGCGCGTTCCTGGCAGCCTTGCTGGACGGAGCGACACTCGGAACAGCCTTTGAAACCGGAATGGGGGAGGCCGAGGCGTTCGACCTGTCCCAAATCCTTGCCATCCTGATTGGCGCAAATGCCATTGCTGACCTTGGAGAGACCCTATGATCCGCACCCTACTATCCCTGCCCGACCGTGCGATTTCCTGGGTCGAGCCGATGTCTACGCCGGTCCTGACCACCCTGGCCCGTTTTGTCTTTGCGGCTGTATTGCTGATGTATTTCGTGAACTCCGGCCTGACCAAGACTGGAGAGGACTTTGCCGGGCTGTTCGCACCAAGCTTCAACGCCTTCGCGCAAATCTTTCCGAAGGGCGCGGAAGCAGCCAGCTACGACATCACGCAGGCCACGCAATTCCAGAAGATTGTCATTCTGGCCGGAACCTGGGCCGAGTTCGTACTGCCTGCCCTGATCGTCGTCGGATTGTTTACCCGCGCGGCGGCGTTTGGCATGATCGGTTTCGTTATCGTGCAGAGCCTGACCGACATTTACGCCCATGGCGGCGAAGCCGGTGTGTGGTTCGACAACCTGAGCGATGCGGCGATCCTCGACCAGCGCGCATTCTGGGTGTTCCTGCTGCTCTATCTCGTCTTCAAGGGTGGCGGCCCGCTGTCGCTGGACCGCTTCATCCTCAGAAGTGAGACGTCTCCTTATCTGGACGACCCGCAGCTATCGCGAGGATAGCGGCCAGTCCGCACATGGCGGCCGGGAAGATCGCGAAGAAATTCGTGAAGGTCGTGTAGATCGCGAACGCTGCGACCAGAAGCAGCAAGCCGCCCCAGAGCGCACGATACCGCGCCATACCGGCCCCTGCGATGGCAAGAAGGGGTGCGATCACGCTCATGGCCCGTAGAAGCTCAGGATTTTCCGGGAGGGGCAGGAAATCGAGGTTCCGGATCTCCTCCTGCGCGGTCAATTCGGTGTAGCCGAAACTGATAATCCCCATGATGAGTGCGAGGATCCCGCCAATCATACCAAGTGCGGTGGCCGCGTTACGCATGTCTTTACCCTTCCTTAACGTGCCAGCAACGTAAGACCGCCGGGCACACTATCCAAGATGCGTTTTCTCGATATCCGCGTTCCAACCCAACGTCAGGACCTCTCCCTCCATGACAGGACGCTTCATGAGCGTTGGATGGTCCTTGAGGAGATCGAGGGGCGGTGCGGCGCGTTCGGCCTCGCTCAGACCGCGCCACGTGGTCGAGGACTTATTCACGAGTTTGTCCCCGAATGCCTCCAGAAATCGGGTGAGATCCGTGGCGTCGAGCGGCGTATCCCGCACGTCGACAAAGGTTACCGATTTGCCCGCATTTTCGGCAGCGCGCCGCGCTTTTCGGCAGGTATCGCAGGATTTGAGGCCATAGAGCGTTAACATGCCAAGAGTCCCATCTTCACATTTGTTTCACTTGTTTTTTGCCGAAAGCACCCCACCTTTCCAGACATGAATGGCAAGATCGCGTGGAAAATTCACGCGTAGACTATAGGGAATGGACTAATGCCGACGGGCACCGTTAAGTGGTTCAACACCACAAAAGGGTACGGGTTTATTGCGCCTGATGAAGGCGGCAAAGATGTTTTCGTGCATATTTCCGCAGTTGAAAAGGCCGGGATGACTGGCCTCGCCGATAACATGAAGATCGGCTACGAGCTGGTGGAAGGCCGCGATGGGCGGCAGCATGCCGGGGAATTGCAGGCGCTTTAGGCGCAGACCACCCCGTCTTCCTGAAAATTCGGTCGGGTCGCAGGACACCGGCTTGGGAGTCGACGCCGCTCTGTCACCGGGGCGGCGTTTTTCGATGGGTCAGGCCGGGTCGGCGGGTTCGGCCAGCATTTCCCAGCCTTTGCCCATGGCGACGATGCAGGATTTGCCGCTGGCGTAGTTCTGAACGAGAGTCCATTCGCCGGTAGACGGGATGGACCAGATCTCAAGAATAACGTCGGGGCCACGGATGCCCCGGCCCTGCCGCTTGGCCCCGTGGGTCTGTTCGAGACGCAGCAACATGACGTCGCGCGTTTCGCAAATCACATCGGCGATACGGGAGCCTGCATGGGCAGGGGCGGCCAGGAAAGCGGCCGCCAGAAGGGCGATGAGCCGGTCCATGAGAACAGCTTAGCGCGGAACGCGTTAAGAATGTAACAAGTTTATGACGATCCTGTGGATAATTTCACGCTGTGGTCACAGGGACTCAGTCACCACCGTCGCCGCAATCGCCACTGTCCCACGTGCCGGCATCTGGCGTCCCATTGCCGCTGACAAGGCAGGCGGCGGCAAGGCAAAGGCCGATCACCATGACGGCGAGGCCGGTGAAGACGGAGCCGTGCTTGTCGACTTGCTGGTCGGTCAGAGCGGCAATGCGCTCGAACGTGCCAATGCCGGACCCGGTGCCGGGGACGTGCCCGAACATAACGGAGACGCCCGCATAGGCGGAGAGACCGAGGACCCCGATGGCCCAGAATTTGTTGGTTCGGGTCATGGAAGCTTGGGTAATCGCGGTTTGTGGCGGGAGTGTGGCCCGCGCGACCTGCTAGCTCCACGACCCGCCGGAGAAGAAGTCCAGAATGCCGAGGAACGTCACCCGCATGTAGAGCATGGCGGCCGCGCCTAGAAGCAAGAAGGCACCGATGGCGCCGACCCAGACCATGTCGCCAAGCGAGATGGCGAGATAGAGGAGGCCCGCGCCGATGGCCGCGATGATCAGGGCAACGAGCATCCCGAGCGCAAGGTTGAAGGTCTGGAAAAAGGTTCTCATGGCAAGTTCTTCAGCCGTCGTTTTCATAAGCATGTTCGGCGCGAGTGTGCAGGATCATGAAGAAAAAGGCGAGGATCACACCGGCGGAGAACAGCAGGATCGATGCGCCTTCTGCCCCGAAACGGTCGGTGGCCATGTCGATCGCCCAGCCAAGCGCGCGGGATTTGGACGTGTTGCCGCCTTCAAACGTGCCGGTCCAAACGGAATAGCCGAGCCAGCCGAAAAGGCCGAGACTGAGAATTGCGAGAACCTTGTTCATAGGCTCACTCCACATGCGCCCCGCGCGGGAACGGTATCGAAGGGGTGTGGCGGGAATGTGGCTTCACCGATGGAGCGATGTGCGGAGGGCAGCGCCCGGCCCGAGGGTGGGCGTGAAGCGCCCGCCCTGGGGGGCGGGTCGGGCGCTGCCCGGCGGTTCCAGCCGGGCGGGAGGGTTGATCAGAGTGCGGTGTAGGTTGCTAATCTAGAAACATCTCCGGTTTCGTCTCTTCAAGATTTCGTTCTTCAGGAAAACGGCCAAGTTGCTTCACTGTTCGATGGAGTTGAGTTGGACAGCTAGCTGCCACGAAACGACTGCGCATCGCGAAGTCATAGTTCAAACGACGCACGAAGTGCCTTGGCAACTCTGTGATCCTACCCTCAACATCCAGAGTCGTTTTAAAGAAAAAGCATGCTGCCAAAGTCGGCGAGAGAACAAACCAGACCTCATGGCAAAGATCGCCAACCGCATTTCTTGGATCGTCGTACCGCATAAGTGGAAAATCGCCCAAGCAGAAGACATCTGAATTGTTCGGCGGCGTGCACAAGGTTAATTGCGCGTCCTCAAACAACTTCATTGTTTTTTCATCGAGGAAGGTAGGTACGGCGATCTTTAATGCTTCGGTCATGTCGTCCGGAACGTTTCCTCCAAAGAAGCCACCCACTGTACTAGGCGAGAGCTTTCCAATGATGGAAAATAGAAGTGAGGCAGCCCTCAGTGACCACTTGTTGCCTTGGAACAGTGCTTCCCTTGTATTTGGAGACCTAAGGACAAGGGTAGCGAGATAGTTTGCAAGTACTTTGCGGCTTTCTTCTTGAAATATAACGCCAATATCATTTCTCGAATTATCCAGAAGCGCAGCAATAGGGTCATCGATCTGTTGAGCAAGCCACTTTTCAACAAAGTCGCTTTTGCCGCCATCCTTCGTGGAAATAGTGTTAGCATGAAATTTTTGGAAAGCCTTTTCGACGTTTCGTTGTCGATAGCCTAATTCCGGGTCTCTACCGTCATAGAGCAAAGTCGAGTTACCGCTGAAGCAAAACCTTTTGATTATGCTTCTCGGAACATAGTGATGGTTCTTTGATAACTTCTCGTTACTCAAACAAGCTCCTGGAACTGCTTAGTCTGGCCGTGCTTGCGCACGCCCGTTCCTCACTCAAATCGGTCCACCGGACCAATTTGACCCGGGCTTAGCCCGGGTCGTTCAGAACCCCCCGAAACTCCCGCCATTCCCCCTTTGACATACCGGAGGTCTCCTGTGTGACCTCCTCGCCCGCCAGCATGCGGCGCACACAGTCGAGCGCCTTGCCCGAGAGCGTGGCGCCTCCCAACCGGTAGTCCTCGAAGGCGCTGTACGCATACGGCACCCAGTCTTTGACCAGACGGCAGATCTCGTCGGCGTAGACGCGGATCTCGTATTGGGCGTGGGCGTCGGCCCGCAGCCGCAGGAAGTGGAAGAGGTTGTGGAGGTCCACCTTCCAGTACCATTGGGTGTAGATATTGGCGGGGAGGTTCATGCGGGCGAGTTCCCGGGCGAGGCCCTGCTGGCCGTCCTGCGAGATCATCTCCTCGTAGTGGTCATAGGCGCGCATGGCGTCGTCGCGAAGGTAGTTGAGGACGCGTTGCGCCTCCTCCCCTTCCAGCGTGTCGCCCCGGCCCTGGTTGTTGGTCGTCGATTGCGCGGCGAGGTCTTCGACGGCGGGAATGTAGAATTCCCGGTCGAGGATCGAATAGCGGGCGGAGTATTCGTTCACGTTGGCGGTGCGGTGGCGGATCCACTGGCGGGCGACGAAAACGGGCAATTTGACGTGGAGCTTGATCTCGCACATCTCGAACGGGGTCGAGTGCCAGTGGCGCATCAGGTAGCGGATGAGGCCTTCGTCATTGGAGACGGCCTTGGTGCCCTTGCCATAGGAGACGCGGGCGGCCTGCGTGATGGCGGCGTCGTCGCCCATGTAGTCGATGACGCGGACGAAGCCGTGATCGAGGACGGGGTGGATGGTGTAGAGGTGCTCCTCCATCCCCGGCGAGACGGCGCGGCGGGTGAGGGTCTGCGTGGCGCGGAGTTCCTCGATTTCCTGCTCGGGTGTCTGGGGGGTGTTTTCCATGTTCATGCCTGCCTCCGCGATTCTTTGATCGTGACATCATAGGGGGGTTCGGGAGCGGCTCAACACCAGATGTTGGGTTTGTGGATAAGTTGGGAGGATGCGTATTTGGCGAAGAGATGAAGGAGGTGCGTGGGGAATTGGGTGGCGATGCGGGGCGCATGGCAGGGTCGGTCTTGCGTCGGTGCTCATGTCGGTATCCGGTCGGTCCGCGATACGGTGATGGTTGCGGCACTTGTCAGGCGGGAGGGTATCGACGTGTTTGGGCCGGGGTGGTGGGTTGGAAACCCACCCTACGCCAATGAGGTCTTGCGGGCGGAAGTGTCGGCGGTGCGTTTGAGTGCCACCTACTCTTGCTCGCCATTTTTCTTAAGTGGAATTCGATATAGAAGTGTCCCCGCAAAAACGGGTACCATTAGTGTGGATAATATCGGAATGAAAGGCGGAAACAGAATCCAACTATATCTATATACTCGCCCGCTTTCTGAAATTATGGGAGCCAGCGACAGTACGAAAAAACAGGTGAGACTGGCAGCCAAAGCCACTAGAAAGACTTTTAGGGCTACCCTTTGTTCGTTATCACTCTTTGGAAACCAAGGAGTATACCTTCTGCGCATATGAAAGTAGAAGAATAAGGAGAATACTGGCGTCAAAATCATAGATACGAAGTAAAACTCTACTGAGTTCGCGTCGATGATCAAGTGATCAGATATCCTATGCCCAATAGCCGGAAGATTCCGTAGCTCTGTGGCAAGTTCGCCCAAGTCTAGGAAGTACCGTGGCAGAACGAATTGTATAACCACACTACCAGCCATAACTCCCCAAAAAAACTTCGGAAGCACTGCCTTTTCATCCTTGAAGTCGCTTGGCTGAATTGCGCGATAAGTTGATTTATCTTTCACGGTATTTTCCTATTGCTGCCGATATGGGCCAAGTTTCCTTGAATATGGTCCGAGCGTATCGACTAGAATATTTGCCCCGCAGAACTACAAGGCTATGCCCTCACATCGCTTGTCATTTCAATAGCGATCAACTCTCGGGCGTTACTATTGAGTGGTGGGTTGTCGGCGAGAGCGTCGATGGTGCGCATAAATGCGCACCCTACTCGCTTGTACCGCCCGATACTTTCGGTTTTAGTGACGCCATTTACTTGTTTCCGATGAAAAGTTTATAGACCCGGCTTGCGAAAATACCGAAAAGTATCCCCGATATCACAAAAGAAACAGCTGCAAAAACAATCGCAAAGCCAGACACTGAACCATATGCTTCTTCCGGCCTTTCGACCGTCTCAAAGGATACCCATGTACTGAAGATTGATGCCGCAAGGAAAGTTAAAAAAAGCAAAAAATGCTTTAAGATATTGCTTTTCTTCATACTCTGCAATTTCAACTCTCCCTCATAACATCCTCAAAGTAGCCGGCGTGCGGTCCTTGGTGCGTAGGTAGGTCGCCACCGGAATGCCCGACAGCATCTCCAGTTCCTCCAGATTAGCCAATTTCGCCGCCAGCGCCATGATGATGACACCGTGGACGGTGGCCTCTGTGTTTATGTCATGTGCCACATCCGCCGAGATACCCGTGATTTGGCCCGCAATCTCCGGCGTGACCCGCTGCTTGAGGGCCGAGAAGCGGCACGTCGCCGGCTGTCCGGGAAGGACCTGTGCGTCAGGGTGCGCCCCTTGTCCTTTGGTGACTTGTGAAACCCGACGCATCCCCTAGGGTACGTCTCAAAGCAAACGGAGGACCAAGAGATGGCAACGCAATATCTGCATACGATGGTTCGGGTTCTGGATCTGGAGAAGAGCCAGGCGTTTTACGAGATGCTCGGATTTGTCGAAGACCGGCGATGGGTGAATGATGGCGCCCGTTTCACCAATGTGCATATGAAGGCCGAGGGCGATGACCGCGATACGCTGGAGCTGACCTATAACTGGGATGGCGATGACGGATTGCCGAATGACAGCCGCCATTTCGGGCACATCGCGATCCGCGTCGATAACATCTATGACATGTGCCAGAAACTTCAGGATGCGGGCGTGGTGATCAACCGCCCGCCGCGTGATGGGCATATGGCTTTCGTGCGGTCCCCCGACAACGTGTCGATCGAACTCCTGCAAGCGGGCGACAGCCTGCCACCGCAGGAGCCCTGGGCGAGCATGGAAAACACCGGACACTGGTGATCGGGTTCTTCCGTCGGCGCGCTCGCGGGGAATCTACTGGCAGTGAGATTGAAGGCCTGTAAGGTCGTCGTCATGGGACGAGCCGACCTGAAATACGGTGCTTCTTCTGGGCTGCGTTTGGTGGCGTTGAGCGGTGCATTCCTTGGAATGGCATCGCCAGCCGTCGCATGTCGTCTGGCCCTCCTGCTGGCGCTCGATGCGTCTGCGTCGGTGGACAACGAGGAATACATTCTGCAACGGAATGGCCTTGCCACCGCGCTGATCGCGCCGGAGGTGGAGGCCGCATTCCTGTCGGCGCCGGAACCGGTGGCGCTGGCCGCCTACGAGTGGAGCGGGCAATGGAACCAGCGCATCATGCTGGACTGGCGCCTCATCCGATCGGGCGAAGACCTTTTGGTGGCGGCGCAGGAACTGTCGGAGATTTCGCGTTCGGCGACAGGGTTTCCGACCGCGATTGGACACGCACTCGGCTATGCGGCCGGAATGCTCGAAGAGGCTCCCAGTTGCACACAACAGACCATCGACGTCTCCGGCGACGGGGAGAACAACCACGGCTTCCCGCCGTTCTTCGCATACAAGCATTTTCCGCTGGACGGCGTGACGGTGAATGTGCTTGCGATTGGCGGTGCGACTGAGCTTGACGCGCTGGTCACGTATTTTCGCGAGGAAGTGATCCGTGGGCCGAACGCCTTCGTCGAGCGTGCCCGGGACCATACGGATTTTGAACGCGCCATGCGTCGGAAGCTGGAACGTGAGGTCGGCCGCGCCATCGTCTGGATGGACAGATGAGACACATCGCCTTCTGCCTCGGGCTTCTGACAGCGTCACCTTCCTCGGCGGAAACCTGTCGCCTGTCGCTGGCATTGGCGCTTGATGTGTCCGGCTCGGTTGATCAGAACGAGTATCGTTTGCAGGCGGAAGGTCTTGCCGCAGCGCTGACGGACCCGGACGTGGAAGCCGCCTTGTTCGCCTTTCCCGGTGCACCTGTCGCAGTTGCGATCTACGAATGGTCCGCTTCACGCTATCAACGCCTGATCCAGGACTGGGTCTTGATCGACGACACGGAAACCTTGCGGCAGGTGGCGGCGCGGGTTGCCAATCTGCAGCGTGAGCCCGCGCCTGAGCCGACCGGGTTGGCTGCAGCACTCGAGTACGGGAAAGCGTTGATCGACCGGGGACCCGATTGCTGGGATCAGACCCTCGACGTCTCGGGAGACGGCAAGAACAACGATTGGCCGACGCCGCTGCAACTGCGGGAGCAAAACCGGTTGGCTGGGTTGCGCATCAACGCGCTGGTTGTTGTGCTGAACCGTGACGAGGCACGGATTGTCGGCACCGAAACGGGCGAGCTGCCCGCTTATTTCCAGGCCAATGTCATTCAAGGCCCCAACGCTTTCGTGGAGGTGGCCGATGGTTTCGAAGACTATGCCCGCGCCATGCGGAAGAAACTCCTGAAGGAGCTTGCAACACAACCTGTCGGCGCGTTGCCGGAGACATCCCCGAGAATTCTCCGCCGGTTTTAACGGTATCTTGGGAAAGTTTGTCGAAAACACCGGTCGAGCAGTGAACGAGGCCGGAGAAAATGGTCATGACGATGCATCAGGCAGTCCCGCAGGGCGAAGTCAAAGCGTATGTGAAAGACTATCTCGACAGTCTCGCAATGGTGGAACGTCTTCACCGTTTGCTTCTGGACGTCATCAAGGATGAGTTCGAGCGGCTCGGCGTGTTGGAGATCAACGCGGTGCAGGCGCTGCTTCTGTTCAACATTGCAGACAATGAGGTGACGGCCGGCGAACTTCGCTCTCGCGGGTATTACCAAGGGTCGAACGTGTCCTATAACCTCAAGAAACTGGTCGACATGGGCTTCATGCATCATCAACGATGCGAAATCGACCGGCGTTCCGTCAGGGTTCGCCTGACGGAGAAGGGACGCGACGTGCACATGATCGTCGCTGAACTTTTCGAACGGCACGCGGACCTTCTGAACGCCCATCCGGTTATCGGCGCCGGTCAACTTCGGTCGATCAACGAGGCCCTTGGACAGGTCGAACGGTTCTGGAGCGACCAGATCCGTTACATCTATTGATATCTGGTATCAGCCTTCCGGACGCAGGCGTGCAATCAACGCTGCAAACACTTCCGGTGGCGCGGCCTGCCCGCTGACCCACATGTAAAGGTCCTGATCGTTCTCTCCGAGCAACTCCTCGTAAAGATCGAGTGTTGCCGGATCGAGCGACGCGCCTTCAGCATCCCAAAAGCGACCAAGGATGAGGTCCATCTCCTTGGTGCCACGCCGCCACGATCGGATGGCGAGCCGTTTGAGACGTTTTTCCTGTTCGTTCACGCCTGAGCCACTTGTTTCAAACGCTTCTCAAGAATGGCCAAACGTTCTGCCGCGCTGACCATCTCAAACCGCAGGCTGCGGACTTCGGTCAGAAGGTTCATTATGTCAGTGCTGCCTTCCGGCATGACCTCGATATCCTGCCCTTCGCCGGTGAGAAGCCACGGGATCGAGACGTTCAAGATACCAGAGAGCATCTGAAGCTTGTTTGCGCGCGGCTCCGACAGATCGTTTTCCCACTTTTCGACGGTTTTCGCGGCAACTCCCATGCGTTTGGCAAGGGCTTTCGGAGTGAGCTGGCAAGCCTCCCGCGCGGCGACAAGACGGTCGCCAAAGGTTGCGTTTTCGTTCGTGTACCAATTTTCTTCGAGAGTATCAGCCATAGGTCTGCTCCTATCTGCTTGCAGCACGCATGACCAGTTTTTAAGACATCAGCGAACCCGATGCTTTTCGAGGACGACCATGGATCTTCTCTCAGCGACACTCTCTCGCGTGAAACCATCGCCAACCGTCGCACTTACAGGTCTGGTCGCAGAACTTAAGGCGGCGGGACGCGACATCATTGGTTTGGGGGCCGGAGAACCCGACTTTCCAACGCCTGAGAACATCCGGGAGGCGGGCAAGCGCGCCGTTGATGCGGGCCACACGCGTTATACGGCGGTAGATGGAATCGCCGAACTGAAGGCGGCCATTGTTGAAAAGTTCCGGCGTGAGAACGACCTGAGCTACGACACGTCGGAGGTCACCGTGTCGTCGGGCGGGAAGCAGGTGCTCTACAACGCCCTCATGGCAACGCTCAATCCAGGTGACGAGGTGATCATCCCTGCCCCCTACTGGGTGAGTTACCCGGACATGGTGCGCCTTGCCGGTGGCGAACCGGTGATAATCGAAGCGGGCATCGAGGCCGGTTTCAGAGTCACGCCGGAGCAACTTGAGGCAGCCATTACGCCAAAAACAAAGTGGCTGATCTTCAATTCTCCGTCCAACCCGACAGGTGCCGGATACGCTCCTGATGCGCTAAGGGCACTGACCGAGGTTTTGGAACGCCACCCGCATGTTTGGATCATGAGCGATGACATGTACGAGCACATCGCGTTCGATGGTTTCGAATTTCGAACCCCGGCACAGATCGCGCCGGGCCTGAAGGACCGCACGTTGACCGTGAACGGTGTCTCGAAGGCCTATGCCATGACCGGGTGGCGGATCGGCTATGCCGGTGGACCGCAGGAACTGATTGGGGCGATGCGCAAGATCCAGTCGCAATCGACTTCGAACCCCTGCAGCGTAAGCCAATGGGCGGCGGTCGAGGCCTTGACCGGGCCTCAAGACTATATTGCGGAAAGCGTAGCCGTTTTTCAGCGCCGCCGCGATCTGGTGGTTGACGGGCTGAACGCGGCTGCGGGGATCACCTGTCCGGTACCCGAAGGCGCGTTCTACGTCTATCCGTCGATCGAAGGATGCCTCGGGAAGACATCGAAGGGGGGTGCGGCCATCACGACCGACGAAGAATTCTGCCGGGCTCTTCTGGAAGAAACCGGGGTTGCGGTGGTGTTTGGCGCGGCCTTCGGCGTCTCGCCCGCGTTTCGCGTGAGCTATGCAGCGGCAGACGATGTTCTGACCGAGGCTCTGTCGCGCATTCAAGACTTCTGCGCGGGGCTGTCGTGACCGATCTGCCTGAATATTATTTTCGCGTCCGCGAGAACGGTGCCGTCGTGTTCCGCGTCGATACGGAAAACCGGATGCGCCGCATCGAGATGACCCAGATTGCGGTCGCGAATGTGCGGAACGGCGAGATCAAGCCGCACGGCGAACATAAGCTCACAGACAAGGACCGCGCGGAAATCGAAGGCTGGATCGCCGCGCGCCGCGAGAAGCTCAGGTCGCGAGAGCTTGATGACATCGACCGATTGGTCGACCGGCTGAATTTGGCGACGGCCTGGGCGCAACAGACGGCAACGCCTGCAGACATTGACGCGGTTGCGGACAAGCTTCTTCTGGCGATGCACGATTTCCGATCTGTGCTGGTGCGGAAGAAATCCAAGCAGATCGCAGATGCAGAAGCTGCCCGGAAAGCCGACTGAAGACGCCGCTTAATGGCCCCGCCATTTCAAAGGCGAATTGACAAGAAATCGGCCGCAGGAACGTCAGCCATCCGCAGACGGAGCACACCGCTTGGGTGGACGGGCTATGTTCCCGCCCATTTTTCAACGGGTCCGGTCACACCCTGCCACGCGCCAGGTCGCAGTTCACGCCCGAGGACGCGGTCAGGGTTCGTCGGGGGCGGCATTTCCACGTCTTTCAGTTTTTGGAACCCGAACCGCCCGTAATAGGGCGCATCGCCGACGAGCATGACGCGTTCCCAATCGTCGGCGCGTTCAAGACTTGCCTCGATCAACAGACGGCCCAGCCCCTCGCCCTGGCGGGTCGCGTGTACGGCAACCGGGCCAAGCAGAAGCGCTGCCGCACCACCGACGCGCACCGGCCAATAGCGGATGGCTCCTCCGATGATGCCCGTCTCGTCCCGCGACACGAGACAGAGTTCCTTGACCGGAGAGACGTCGTCGCGCAGGCGATAGGAGGACAACGCTTCGCGACCAGGTGCAAAGGCGTGATCGAAGAGGGCTTCCACCTCCCACCAGTCATCATCCTGTTCCAGGCTCAGTTCCAAGTCGATCCCGCCCCTTTCCGGTCCGACCGCGTTAGCATATGGCATTCACAGCGACAAACGGCTGGAGAAGCGCATGTTCTATCGACCGGAAGACGGGCACGGACTGAAGCACAACCCATTCAATGCGATCGTGACCCCACGACCGATCGGGTGGATCGCGACACGCGGAGCAGACGGGCAGGATAATCTGGCCCCCTATTCATTCTTCAATGCAGTCGCCTATGTGCCTCCACAGGTCATATTTGCGTCAACCAGCGCCAAACCGGATCGCGATGGCACAAAGGACAGTGTCAGCAATATTCGCGAGACGGGCGTGTTTTGCGTGAATATCGTGGAATACGACATGCGTGATGCCATGAACATTACGTCCGGACCTTGGCCGAAGGAAACCGACGAGTTCGACAAGGCAGGCATAACGCGGGCGGCTTGCGAAAGTATCGACTGTTCCCGCGTGGCGAACGCCCCAGCCAATCTGGAATGCAAAATGACGCAAATCGTCAAACTTGACGGAGAGGCGAACTTCGTCGTTTTCGGTGAGGTCGTCGGGGTGCATCTACGGGACGACTGCGTCAAAGACGGTATCTTCGATGTGCTGAGCTACCAGCCCCTTACGCGCCTTGGATACCGGGATTACAGCCGGATCACGGACCTTTTCAGTCTTGCCCGTCCCGGCGAGTGATCAGTTGGTTTTCTGGCGTGGCGTGAACGGCAGAGGAAGCGCTGGCACACCATCTTCGAGCAGGCGTTTTGCTTCTTCCGCCTTCGCTTCCCCGTATATGGGACGGTGCGGAACTTCGCCTTCGTGCATGGCCCGCGCTTCACGGGCGAAATCCGGACCGACATAGTCGGATGTCTTTTCGACATGATCCCGGAGTTTCTTGATTGCGTTTGCCAACTCCGGGTCCGGGGCGGTGGCCATCGGGCGCGTTTCCGGTTCTTCCGTCTGCTTGGCAGAGACTTTGGGCGCCATAAGATCCTTCTGCACAGCAGTTGATGCGCAGGTCGGGCATGCCACCAGGTCACGCGACTGCAAGATTTCAAAGGCGGCCCCTGATTGGAACCAGCTTTCGAACCTGTGGTCGTTTTCACATTTCAGCGCAAAACGGATCATACGTTCACCTTCACCCGCACTATGAGCTAGGGCGGTTGACAAATGATTGCAATACTTTCGGACGTTTTGCGGCCATGTGGCTCACGCCGCCAAACCACGCCCTTTCAGCAACGCTGCTGGTCCCGGCATGCGGCCTCGAAACGCCGTATAAAGCTCCGCTGCATCCCGGGAACCGCCAACAGATAGGATGTGGTCTTCCAGACGTTTCGCCGTGCTTGGATCGAAGGGATCGCCCGTTTCTTCGAAGGCCTCGAACGCGTCGGCGTCCATGACTTCTGACCACATGTAGCTGTAGTAGGAGCTTGAATAACCGTCGCCCGCAAACACATGCGCAAAATGCGGCGTCGCGTGTCGCATGGTTATCGCGCCCGGCATTCCGATATCATCCAGAACTTCCGCCTGCCTCTGCATTGGGTCTACAGGTGGGGGGCCTGAGTGGAAATCGAGGTCGACCAGTGCTGAGGCAACGTATTCCACGGTCTGAAAACCCATGTCGTAGGTGGACGCCGCAAGCAAGCGGTCGAGCAGGTCCTTCGGCATCGGCTGACCCGTTTCCGCATGCGTCGCGAACTTGCCCAAGACGTCGGGCACGTCGAGCCAGTGTTCATAAAGCTGGCTTGGCAACTCTACGAAATCGCGGGGAACAGACGTTCCGGAGACCCGTTCGTAAGTGACGTTCGAGAGCATTTGGTGAAGCGCGTGGCCGAATTCGTGAAACAGCGTGCGGGCGTCGTCATAAGACAGAAGCGCAGGCTTTCCTTCCGGCGGCTTGGCAAAGTTGCAAACATTCAGAACGATGGGGCGAACATCACCGTGCGACCTGCTCTGTTCCCGAAGCGCGCTGCACCAGGCGCCCGAACGCTTGGATCCGCGTGCAAAGTAGTCACCGATGAAAAGAGCGACATGTTCGCCATTTCGCGAGATTTCCCAAGCACGGGCATCGGGGTGATGTGTCGGTACGTCGACCGGAGTCGCGGTCAGGCCGAAAAGCCGCTCCGCACAAGAGAATACAGCCTCAATCATGCGATCGAGCTGGAAGTATGGCTTCAGTTCCGCCTCGTCCAGATCATGTTCTTTTGCGCGTCTGCGTTCTGCGTAATAGCGCCAGTCCCAAGGCTGAAGATCACCTTTGAGACCGTCTGCATGTATCATTTCGGTCAGGATGGCCCCATCCTTCAGGGCAGCCTCGCGGGCCGGATCCCAGACCTGCATGAGCAAGTCCCTCACGTTGGCTGGCGTCTTCGCCATCTCGACGTCGAGCTTGAAATCAGCGAAACTGTCGTAGCCCAAAAGGCGCGCGCGCTCCGCCCGGAGTTTCAGTGTTTCGGCTGCGATCGCGCGGTTGTCCGTGTCGCCACCATTCGCCCCGCGACTGTTCCACGCTTCCCACGCGGCTTTGCGAAGTTCGCGATCGGGAGAAAACTGGAGAAACGGAACGAGGAGCGAACGCGACAGCGTCACGACGGGCCCTTCTGCCCCACGTTCGCGCCCGGCTGCGAGTGCGGCGGCTTGGAGGAACTCGGGCAGGTCCTGCATGGCCTTTCCGCCCAGCGCCATCGACCAGCTTCGTTCATCCGCCAGCAAGTTCTGAGTGAACTGCGTGCCGAGCGTCGAAAGCCGCTGCATCACGCCTTTGAGGCGGTCACGCGCATCGCCTTCGAGCAGAGCGCCTGCCCGCACAAAGCCGCGCCGGGTCAGCATGAGCACGCGGTCTTGTTCTCCTGTCAGGTCGAGCGTGTCGCGCGATGTCCAGAGCGTTTCGATGCGCTCGAAAAGCGCGCGGTTCATCGTGATCTCGGAACTGTAGGCGGAGAGGCGCGGTGACAATTCGCGCTGATACGCCTCCAGCGCCGGGGTCGCGTTGGTGGAGACCAGAGTAAAGAATACGGACGCAACCCGTGAAAGGGTCTTGTCCGCCTGATCGAGCGCTTCAATCGTGTTTGTGAAACTCGGGGCCTCTTCGGACTCCGCAATCTCGTTGATACGCGCCCGTGCCGCATCGAGGGCGGCGTCAAATGCGGGCGCGAAATCGGTTTCTGAAATGCCGCCAAATGGCGGGAGGCCAAAATCGGCCGTCCAGTCTGAAAGCAATGGATTGGTCATAGGATGCATGTAAGTGCTGTAAGGCCGTTTGAGCAAGATTTGCGACAGTATCAGTGTACGCTTTGCTGCATCGCGGCGACAAATCGCTGATTCTGGGGTATTTGTCGGCGGCTTAAGGACTGTTCATCCACATACCGAGCAGTCTGCGCGGCGGGTCACCTTGATCGTCCGCGTCTCCGCGTAAAGCGCATCGTAGATCATCATTCGTCCGAGCAGGGGCTCTCCGGCACCGGCAAGAAGTTTGATCGCCTCGACGGCCATCATTGATCCGACCACTCCGGGAAGCGGGCCCAGCACACCTCCCTCCGCACAGCTTGGTGCAAGACCGGGTGCCGCCGGTTCGGGGAAGACACATCGATAACACGGCGCACCTCGTGACGGGTCGAAGATGCTGATCTGGCCTTCCCATTGGCTGATGGCGGCCGACACGAGCGGCAGCTTCAGCGCGACAGCGGCCTCATTCACCAGATACCGCGTTTCCGGGTCGTCTGTGCCATCAAGGATCAGGTCGAAATCGGCGAACAGGTCTTGAGCGATTTCCCGTGTCAGTCGGCGGTTGTAGGGTCGAACCGCGACAAAGGGGTTCTGCGCCTCGATTGCCGCCTGCGCCGAGAATACCTTGGGCATTCCTATACGCGCATCCGTGTGGATCACTTGACGCTGGAGGTTGGAGTTCTCGACGGCATCGTCGTCGATCACGCCAATGGTTCCGATGCCGGCAGCGGCAAGATACTGCAGCGCCGGTGATCCAAGCCCGCCCGCACCGATCACCAGAACACGTGCTTCCCACAAGCGCTTTTGTCCAGGACCACCGATTTCACGAAGGACGATGTGGCGTGCATTTCGCTCCAGAGCCACGGACGAGGAACGCTTTTCTTCCTGAGGCAGATTTTCGGGACGTACTCTTTTTCGAAGGTTTTTCAAACCCTTGGCGTAGCCCCAAACCAGCGCTCCGAGGCCGCCGATCACCAGCCACTCGCCAGCAGAGCCACCTGTCGCCTCGCGGAGAGGGTGCCCTTGCGGCATTGCCACCTGAATGGCCAGAACGCCGACATAGAGCAGCCCGATCATCAAAATACGGGCATTCACCGGGGCTTTCATCATTGCGCCCACACCCCAAAGGAGGGCGGCAAGGACGAGAACCAGCGCCATCAGCCCTGCCCTGTCGAGCCAAACCCACCAGCGCCGCGTTGGGTTTCCGTCAGTGTCTCGGACAGTTCGAAGCTGGCTTGCAGAACCGGCGCAATGACCGCTTGAGCGATGCGATCGCCATGCTCAATGGTTACGGGGGCCTGACCCAGATTGATCAGAATAACTCCGAGCGGGCCACGATAGTCGCTGTCGATCGTTCCCGGTGTGTTGGGAAGGCTGAGACCTTTTTTGAGGGCGAGGCCGGATCTTGGGCGAAGCTGCATCTCGAACCCGTCAGGAACTTCAACGCGAAGACCTGTCGGGATCAACGCCCGTTCGCCGGGCGCGAGTGTCAGGGAAGCACGGTCTGGCAGGTTTGCGCGGATGTCAGCTCCCGCGGCACCCGACGTTTCGTAGGCCGGGAGCGGCAAGCTCCGGTCTGCGTCCTCCGTCCAGGCAATGCGGATAACGGGTGTCATGCGTTCAGTGCGTCCGCTATCCGCTGAGCCAGGCGCCGCGCCACGTCGGACTTGCTGGCGCGCGGCCAGGCCTCGGCGCCGTGCGCATCGATAAGGGTCACTGCATTCTCCGATCCGCCCATGATCCCCGTTTCCGGCGAAACATCGTTTGCAACGATCCAGTCGCATTTCTTGCGAATGCGCTTGGCGGTGGCGTTGGCGATCACATCGTCGGTTTCAGCCGCGAAACCGATCACCAGTTCCGGCCGGTTCTTTCGCTTTTTCGCAATGGTCGCGAGGATGTCCGGGTTTTCCGACAATTTGAGCGCGGGCGGCTTCCCGGTCTTGGTTTTCTTGATCTTGCTGTCCGTCGCAGTTTCGACGCGCCAATCAGCGACGGCGGCCGCGAAGATGGCAACATCCGCAGGCAGTGACTTATTGACTGCGGACAGCATCTGCTCGGCCGTCTCTACCGGTATAATCTCGGCCCCTTGCGGGTGCGGTGCATCCGCAGGACCGGTCACGAACGTCACGCGCGCGCCGAGGCGCAGAAGTGCGCTTGCGATCGCGGTGCCCTGCGCACCAGATGAACGGTTTGCAATGTACCGCACCGGGTCGATGGGTTCATGGGTCGGGCCCGACGTTACAAGAACGTGCTTGCCGGTCAGAGGCCCCTCGCCCAGGCGGGCCGTGATTGCCTCCAGAATGGCTTCCGGTTCGGCAAGTCGGCCCGGACCGTACTCGCCACAGGCCATGTCGCCTTCGTCCGGGCCAACCCGGGTGATGCCGTCAGCTTCGAGCGTTGCGAGGTTGCGCTGGTTCGCCGAGTGAAGCCACATGCGAACGTTCATCGCCGGTGCAATGAGTACGGGTGTATCCGTCGCCATCAGAAGCGTGGATGCAAGATCGTTCGCATGCCCGCCCGCCATCTTGGCCATCAAGTCTGCCGTCGCCGGGGCGACCACGACAAGATCAGCGGAGCGCGACAACTCGATATGACCCATTTCGGCTTCGTCCGTCAGGTCGAAAAGGTCGGTGTAGACCTTGTTCGCCGCAAGCGCGGATGCAGAAAGCGGTGTCACGAATTCCTGCGCGGCCGTGGTCAGAACCGGTGTAACAGCACCACCTGCCTTGCGGATCAGCCGGATCAGTTCAAGCGCTTTGAAGGCGGCGATGCCACCTCCGACGATCAGCAGGATACGTTTTCCGTTCAACATGGGCGCGCCCGTTTTCTTGCGTTCCACAGTGTTAGGCGGGGCCAAGGCTGTCGGCAAGGTGTTGCGCGGGCCTTTGCGTGCCGCGCCGTGGCAGGTCGCAGGCCACAACCATCTGCGCGTTCGTGCATTTGCGCCCTGTTTTCAGAGCTATTTCGCGAAGGCGAGGCACGGGTCTTCCCGCTCCGGGGCAGGTGCAGAAACCGAGTTCGAATAGGGAGCATCTTCCGGGATCGTGTCTTCGAATTGTCCCACTGCGTAGTGGTTCGGTGCCTCGGCATTGTTGGCATAGTAGGTTCGAAGAAGAGCGGGCACCCCCCAGTCTTCGCGCGCATGGCCGTTACCTGCGATAACCACGACCTTCGGTTCGTCCGAGACGGCTTGGGCATGAGCGTAGGCTGCGACAGCAGCCCTCGCCAGTGCGGCGTCCCGCAACCGCTGCGCTTCCACCATCCCGGGCAACAGGTCTTCCGGAAGAGCGTTGCAATGCGCTTCCCGTTGAAGATCGACACGTTGTGTGTGTTCGTCTTCTGGCAAGGCCTGATCCAGTCCGAACAGCGAAGCAGCGCCGCCAAACACCGCGGACGCACCTTCGCTTACCGCACGACGCACGTCGTCGCGAGGAACCGCGGCCCCGAAGATCGCGGCTTCAGGCGCCGCGGTGAAAATGGGGTGGTACATGGAGAAGTCCGGCCAGCCGCTCTCGTTCCAATCGAGTAGAGCTTCCAACTCTGCCGCGTTCGTCCGATTTTCCGTGGTGACGCGGAGCGCGACGTCGGGCTCCAGCATCTCGAACACGATGGCTTGCGGCTTCAGGTCCGCGACGATCTTGGCTTGTGTTGCATGATGGGTGGGATTGTCGTGCACCTCGCCCAGAATGAAAATCCCGGCACCCTCCAAGCGAGGTGCCGGGACATCATCCGCTTGGACGACACTTGCGATCAGGGGGAGGAGACCGCAAACAAGTGCCATCACACGAGGAATTCGAAAACTTCCTTGGATTGCGCTTCAAGGTTCTTGCGCATCTTGCCGAATGCCGCTGCTTCCAACTGACGGACACGCTCCTTGGAAAGACCCAGTTCGTTACCGAGGGACTCCAATGTACGAGGCTGATCGCGCAACTTGCGCTCCTGCACAATGAAGCGTTCGCGCTCGTTGAGGGCGGAGAGCGCCTCGACCAACCACGTACGCAGCGTGTCGATGTCCTTGGCCTGTTCGACATTCTCGGACGCGTGCGCGTTCTCGTCTTCGAGCGTTTCGATCCACTCCCGACCTTCCTCGTCGGTGGACTGGGTCGCGTTCAGCGAGAAGTCTGAACCGGACAGCCGGCCTTCCATCATTTCGACATCGTGGAGTGGCACGCCGACTTCTTGCGCAATACGTTCGCGCATCAACTGGCGATCAAGCGCTTCGCCGGAAGCGGCCGCTTCGCGCTCAAGCCGTGCCTGCACGCGACGCAAATTGAAGAAGAGCGACTTCTGCGATGACGTGGAGCCGGTGCGCACCATGGACCAGTTGCGCATCACGTAGTCCTGGATTGACGCCTTGATCCACCAAACGGCATAGGTCGAGAAACGGACACCCCGGTCAGGGTCAAACTTGTCTGCGGCCTTCATCAGGCCCAGCCCCGCTTCCTGAATAAGGTCGTTCATCGGAGCGCCGTAGCGACGGAATTTTGACGCCATCGAGATCGCGAGGCGCATATAGGCCGTGATCAGGCGGTGAAGCGCTTCTTCATCGCGGTCGTCACGCCAAGCGTATGCCAATTTGAGTTCAGTCTCCGCGTCGAGTAGTTCGGCCTGCATTGCCCGCCGGGACAAGCTTTGGTCGGTTGCGCCATCGAACGCCATGACATCCTCTCCTATTAACTTTTACACTTGGTACGCCGCGACACGAAGATTGGATCACTTGCGGCACCAGTATTTTTACGCACCGCACCCGCGAATTATTCCATGAGTACTTAACGTCCTGTTAACCCTGATAGATCGACAAGGCTTCTGTTCTGGAGCGGGGTCCGATCTCGTGGTTGCGGAAAGTTACACAGTGGCCTTCGAAGGCATCGACGCGCGTTTGGTCGAAGTTCAATGCGCGCTTTCGCCGGGAATGCCGCATTTCTCTCTGGTCGGGCTGCCAGACAAAGCTGTCAGCGAAGCAAAGGAGCGCGTTCGCGCGGCGCTGAACGCCTTGTCCATCGCGCTACCGTCGAGGCGGATCACGATCAATCTTTCGCCCGCAGACTTGCCCAAAGAAGGATCGCATTTCGACCTGCCAATTGCGCTCGCGCTTCTCGCGGCGATCGACATCCTGCCGAAAGACGCGGTTTCTGGGTTGGTCTCCCTCGGTGAACTGGCGCTTGACGGAACGCTGGTGCCGGTGACCGGTGCCCTCCCTGCCGCATTTGCCGCAGCATCGGCGGAACGCACTCTGGTCTGCCCTGAAACCTCGGGCGCGGAAGCCGCCTGGGTGGGAAGCATACCCGTTGTCGCGCCGTCATCGTTGCACGCGATCATCCAGCATCTGACAGGTGCAAAGCCGATTGAGGTCAGCCAGCCGGGAGTGGTCCGCGAAGAAAACGCAAACGCGCCAGACCTGAGTGAAGTGAAAGGTCAGGAACGCGCAAAGCGCGCCCTCGAGATTGCGGCGGCGGGCCGTCATCACTTGCTGATGGTCGGCGCACCCGGCTCGGGTAAATCCATGCTGGCGGCGCGGATGTCGAGCATTCTGCCTGATTTGACGCCTGAAGAAGCGCTTGAGACATCGACCATTCATTCTCTGGCCGGATTGCTTAAGGCGGGTGGGATTTCGCGCAAACGCCCCTTTCGCACGCCGCATCACACCGCATCCATGGCAGCGATCGTTGGCGGCGGGAAGGGCGCGAAACCGGGCGAGATATCGCTCGCGCATAACGGGGTGCTCTTCATGGATGAGTTTCCCGAGTACTCCCGAAGCGTGCTTGAGACGCTACGGCAGCCCATTGAAACTGGTGACGTCGTGGTGGCGCGCGCAAACGCGCATGTCCGGTATCCTTGCAAGTTCATGCTCGTCGCTGCAGCGAACCCTTGCAAATGCGGTTACCTGGCCGATGCGTCGCGCGCGTGTGCCCGCGTGCCCGGCTGCGGGGATGACTACCTTGGACGCATATCCGGACCGCTCATGGATCGCTTCGATCTGCGCGTTGAGGTGCCGCCTGTTTCCTTTCAGGATCTTGAGCTTTCAACGGCGCGTGAAACTTCAGAGGATGTGGCCGGTCGGGTAGAGGCGGCCCGATCCATCCAACAAGAGCGGTATAGTTACCTCGACGGTGTGAGCGTGAATGCCGATGCCGGTGGTCATGTCTTGGAAGATGTTGCCCAGCCGGATCCGGACGGGCGGGATCTTCTTCGTCAGGCGGCCGAACGTGTTGGACTTTCCGCGCGAGGATACCATCGGGTAATACGGGTCGCACGGACCGTGGCGGATCTGGCAGGACGGGAAACGGTTGGACGCGCGGACGTTGCCGAAGCAATCAGTTTTCGGATTGCCGGCGTGGCGACGAACTGAGGCAAGTGGTTACGAAATCCGCCGTTCTCTGAAGCGATGTTTTTGATTCCGGCAAGAGACCGACGAGCATCTGCCAGACATGCGGAGCGTGCTGCAACGTCTCGACCCTGACATTGCCGCCGTGCTCCCTGAGACGATCGGCCAATCGCAAAGTATCGTCGCGGAGAATCTCGCTGAGCCCGACCTCCAGGTGAATCGGCGGTACGTTATCAAGGGTTGCATAGAGCGGAGAGACGCGCGGATCGCGCGGGTCGGAACCGGCCAGGACCATTTGTGCCAACTCGGGAAAGCGGCTTGCCGGCAGGATCACGTCTCGCCGGGAATTCTCCGTCAGCGACACCCCCGTCCCGGCGAGCTCCGTCCAAGGTGAAAAGGCGAAGAGGCCCGCGGGAACTCGACCCGCCTCCAAGGCATCGGCAAGGATCGCAAGCGCCAATCCACCACCCGCGCTGTCGCCGCCCAAAACGGTAGCCTCGTGATCCAGCGCGGCCAGCACCGCCTGCGCATCCTCGAATGCAGCGGGGAACGGATGCTCGGGCGCGAGGCGGTAATCCGGTGCGATCACGGGAACACCGGCCCTTTTCGCGAGAAAGGAGAGCATCGCTTGGTGCGTGTTCGGGCTGCCCGCGATGTATCCACCCCCGTGAAGGTACAGAATTCTCCCGTCAGCTTTCGTTTCTTGCGGTTTGAAGGTGACAACCGGGACGCCGTTCAGCTCCGATTGCTCTTTGGCGACCTTGGGACCGTGCAAGAACAGGCGTGTCGAGACTTCCAGATGCTGGCGTGCGCGTTCCGGACGGCCTGCGCGCTCGATGAATGGGCGCACCATCCTTCGCATCACGAAGTTCAGGACTGAGAGTTGAAGGCTCACCCCGAAAGGCGCGCTTCGATTGCGTCCCAGATTGCGCCGGCAACATCGATGCCATCGAAGCGTTCAAGCTCCTGAATTCCTGTAGGAGAGGTCACATTGATTTCCGTCAGATAGTCCCCGATGACATCTATGCCGACGAAGACCTGACCCTTTTCACGGAGGAGCGGACCTATTGCCTCGCAAATTTCGCGGTCGCGGGCAGTCAAACCAATTTGCTCGGCACGCCCGCCGACATGAAGGTTGGAACGGGTTTCTCCTTCGGGCGGCACACGGTTGATGGCGCCGACGGCCTCGCCATCCACCAGAATGATCCGCTTGTCCCCATTGGAAACGTCGGGAATGAATTTCTGTGCGATCAGCGGTTCGCGGTTTATGCCGGTGAACAGCTCATGGAGCGAGACGAGGTTGCGATCGCTTTCGGGCAGACGGAAGACGCCGGCGCCGCCGTTGCCATAAAGTGGTTTCAGGATCATTTCGCCGTGGCGCTCCCGGAACTGGCGAATGGTTTCAAGATCCCGTGCGATCAGCGTGGGAGGGGTAAGATCCTGAAACTCAAGAACAAGAAGCTTCTCAGGATAGTTTCGCACCCAGAACGGATCGTTCACGACCAATGTCTGGCCAGCCAACCGCTCCAGGACGTGGGTGGTGGTAATGTATCCCATGTCGAAAGGCGGGTCCTGACGGAGCCAGACGACATCCATCGACGCGAGGTCGAGTGTCGTTTCACTTCCCAATGTGAAGTGATTTCCCACCTCTCGACGAACGGTCAACGGGCAGCCACGCGCGGTCACGCGCCCTTCATCATAGGCCAAACGGTCGGGTGTATAGTAAAACAACTCCGCCCCGCGCGCCTGAGCTGCTTCTGCAAGGCGGAAAGTCGAGTCGGCGTTTATGTCTATTGGCGCAATCGGGTCCATCTGAAAGGCCACGCGCATGATACGGTCTCCCGAAAGCTTCTGTCGCGGCTTTTGTGGCCGAACTCCGCCTGTGCCGCAATGCAGTGATGTCAGTCGAGGGTCAGATTCTCCAGAACGGCAACGCGCCCATTGGCATCAACCGTAGCCAGATCAAGACGCATTGGCGTCATTGGATCGGCTGCCACTGTCCCGATGTAGTCTTCTGCAGATCGCGCGATGCGCCACAACTGGCGGTCAGACAGACGTTCAGCGGCGATGTCTGAAGAGCGTGCCTTTTTCACTTCCACGAAGATGAGCTCGTCATTGCCGCTGAAGATCAAATCGATTTCACCGCACCGACCACGCCATCGCTGATCAACCAGTTGATAACCGCGCGATCGATAAGTGCGAAGCACGATGTCTTCAGCTGCAAGCCCATCTTGATAAGCCGTTCTTCCTGCCACTTTGCGGGAATCTTGTGTCAGTGAAGATGATGACATGCCCTGCTTCTAGGAAGCGCATGTTAAGAAGCGGTCAATCGTTGTCCTGAAAGCTCAAACCGCGCTGGTAAAGATCACGGGTTGAGACACCGAATTCCTCCCCAACGGCGCGCGCAGCCTCTTTGAGGCGCATTGATTCCATCGCGTTTTTCAGGGCGGAGTCGATCACCTCCTGAGAGACCTCTTTTTTCCCTTCACCCATCAGAAGCACGATTTCCCCGCGCGGTGGGTCGGAAACGCAGCTGTCTGCAAGGCTTTCAAGTGTCCCGCGACGGACATCTTCGAACTTCTTTGTCAGTTCCCGCGCAAGCACGGCCGGTCGGTCCGCGCCCATGACGTTCGACGCGGTCCGAAGTGTGTCCGCGACGCGGTTCGGGCTTTCATAGAGAATCAGCGTTCCGCGCGTGTCTGCCAGCTCCTTCAAAAATCGTTCGCGTGCGCCTTTTGCAGACGGTGGAAATCCAGCGAAGGTGAAGCGGTCGCTCGGCAGCCCTGACACCGTGAGTGCAGCAATCAGGGCCGCCGGACCGGGAATGGCATGAACGGTTGCACCATCAGCGATTGCGTCCCGCGCAAGGATGAAGCCCGGGTCGGCCACGAGTGGCGACCCCGCGTCTGACGCATAGGCCACACTTTTTCCCGCGGCCAAGGCCTCTAGAAGTTTGGGGCGCATCTTCGGACCATTATGGTCGTGGTAAGCCAGAATACGCCGGTCCCCGAGGGGAATTGCGTGAATGTCCATAAGCTGGCGCAGGCGTCGTGTGTCTTCGGCTGCCAGAATGTCTGCCTGGCCCAGGATATCCAGCGCACGAAGCGTTATGTCCCGCGCGTTGCCAAGCGGGGTTGCCACGAAGTAAAGGCCAGGGTTCAACGCGCCATCCGGTCTGCTGCCAGTCATGCGTGCACCTGCGATTTACTTGGACTGCGTTTCTGCATAGTGTCCCGCCAACTAAACTGCCCGAGGAGATTGAACCGATGGTCGCGCTTTTCCCGTTTCGCCGCAAGGTGCTGGCCTGGACGGCGGCGGTTCTCGCCACGCTGGGCCTTTCCGCCTGTGACGTTTCGATCCCCGGCGGTGGTGGCCCACTGATCAACACGACGAAGGCTGTTCCGGTCGCACTTCTTGTACCAAAGAGTTCTCCGACAGCGGCTGCGTTGGGACGGTCGCTGGAGAATGCGGCTTGGCTCGCCGTGAATGACCTTGGTGACGTGGAAATTGACCTCATGGTCTACGACACTGGCGGGACGCCCGAGGGTGCAATGCGCGCCGCGAACGAGGCTTTGTCGGACGGCGCACGGATTTTTCTCGGCCCGCTTTTTGCGGAGAACGCGAATGCGGTCGGACAAATTGCCTCGAATCGTGGCGTGAACGTGCTTTCCTTCTCGAACAACCCCGAGATTGCGGGCGGAAACGTCTTCATTCTCGGAAATACCTTTCAGTCGAGTGCCGACAGGCTGGTGCGTTATGCTGTGAACCGTGGACGGGGAAGTATCTTCCTGATCCATGCAGACGATCCGGCTGAAAGGCTCGGTGCACAGGCCATTCAACGCGCGGCCGAACGAAGTGGCGCACGCATCGCGGGCGTGAGCTCTTTCCCGTTGTCGCAGCAGGGTGTCGTGAACGCCATACCGGAGATGTCGCGCAACTATCGCTCGTCCGGTGCGCAGTCCGTTTTCGTGACGTCGGGCAATGCAGGCGCCATGCCGTTTCTGGCAGAGCTTTTGCCCGAGAACGGCATCACCCCGGAAAACTCGCAAATGATCGGGCTTCAGCGTCTTGATGTGCCGTCGAGCGCCCTGTCGCTCAAAGGGTTGCAGGGTGCATGGTTCGCGACCCCCTCCCCTGCGCTCGTGCAACAGTTCAACAACCGGTATTCGGCGGCCTATGGCGTTCAGCCCACGCCGGTCGCGGGCTTGGCCTATGACGGCATCGCTGCAATTGGCGCCTTGGTGGCCCAAGGCAATAGCAACGCGTTGACAGTGGGCGCCTTGACCCAGCGCGCAGGCTTTGCGGGCGTCAACGGACCGTTCCGCCTTCTTGCCAATGGCTCCAACGAGCGCGGACTTGCCGTGGCCCAGATCCAGAACAACCAGGTGATCGTGATTGACCCCGCACCAAGAAGTTTTGGCGGCGCAGGCTTCTGAGCCCGACAACGCTACGCCGCTTTTTCCCGATCTGCGCCTGACAGAAGGCGAGATTTTCGACGCCGACGCCGCGTTCGCCACGGTGCAAGATGCCTTGCCGGACAATACGCCGGGCGGCATTCGTACGACCACGGTAAAGGTCGTCCGTGAGGCTCTTTCGACGGGAAGAGACCGGATCGCTCGGGCCATTTCCGACCACCCGTTCGCGGCGCGAGATGCTGTTCGTGCGTACTCGTTTTTGACAGATGGCGTCATTGAAACGGTTTTTCGTGTCGGCACGCAGCTGTTGCATCGAAATCCCAACCCAACGGAAGGCGAACGGATCGCGATCCTGGCCGTCGGCGGATACGGCCGGGGCGAGATGGCTCCCCACTCGGACGTTGATCTTCTGTTTTTGATGCCGTGGAAAGTTACGCCGTGGGCAGAGAGCCTGATTGAAAGCATGCTCTATATCCTTTGGGACCTGCACCTGAAGGTCGGGCATGCTTCGCGGAGCATACAGGAATGCGTTCGCCTCGGGCGAGACGACTACACCATCCGGACGGCCCTTCTGGAGAACCGGTGTCTCGCAGGTGATCCCGTCTTGGCCGAGAAGCTTCACGAAACCCTAAATTCTGAGCTTTTTCAAAACACGGCGTCCGATTTCATCGAAGCCAAGCTTTCAGAGCGAAGTGCGCGACACAAGAAGCAAGGCGGCCAACGCTATCTTGTCGAGCCGAACGTGAAGGAAGGCAAAGGCGGGCTTCGTGACCTGCAGACGCTTTTCTGGATCGGCAAGTATCTTCACAATGTGGAGAAGGCCGCGCAACTCGTCGAACTGGGTCTCTTCCGACAGGAAGAATACGATCGGTTCCATGCTGCGGAAACCTTCCTGATGGCCGTCCGCAATCACCTGCATCTGGCCGCTGGCCGTGCAATGGATCAGTTGAATTTCGACCTGCAGGTCGAGATCGCAGAACGGCTTGGCTACACCGACAAGGGCGGACGGCGCGCAGTGGAGCACTTCATGCAGGATTACTTCCGGCATGCGACAGTGGTCGGCGAAGTGACCCGCATTTTCCTGACTGCGCTTGAAGCCCAACACGTAAAAAACGCGCCGTCGCTGGTTTCGTTTTTCCGTCGCCGCAAACCCGTAAAAGATGGCTTCGAGGTGCGCCAGAACCGGCTCGACATTGCAAAACCGAAAAAGTTTTTCAAAGATCCTCTGAATATCCTGAGGCTCTTCGAGGAAGGGTTGAGGACCGGCTACCTCATCCATCCGGATGCGATGCGGCTGGTCACTGCCAATCTCGACCTGATAGACGACGACGTTCGGAGTTCTTCGGAAGCAAACCGCATCTTCTTCGACACACTCTTGAAGCATGGCAACCCCGAGCGCGCGCTAAGGCGGATGAACGAGTTGGGTGTGCTCAGCGCCTTTATTCCCGAGTTCGAACCCATCGTGGCGATGATGCAGTTCAACATGTACCATCACTACACGGTCGACGAGCATACAATTCAATGCATCTCGACCCTGGCGCAAATCGAACGCGAAGAACTGGTCGAGTCGCTTCCCATCGCCAGCCGCATCCTGAAGGAAGGCGTGAACCGGAAAGTACTCTACACAGCGCTTTTGTTGCACGACATCGGCAAAGGCCGGGACGAGGATCATTCCGTCCTCGGCGCCCGCATTGCGCGTACCGTGGCGCCACGTCTTGGGCTTCAGAAGCCCGCCGCAGAAACCGTGGAGTGGCTGGTCCGGTATCACCTGCTGATGTCCGACATGGCACAGAAACGAGACTTGTCGGACCCAAGCACCATTCGGGATTTCGCCAAAGCCGTTAAAACCAAGGCTCGGCTCGATCTGCTGACCGTGCTGACAGTCTGCGACATTCGCGGCGTTGGCCCGGGGACATGGAACAATTGGAAGGCGGAGCTTTTGCGCTCGCTCTACCGCGCGACGGCGCATGCGCTCCAGCACGGGCTTGAGGCTGTCAATCGCGAGAGTCGGGAAGCAGAAGCAAAACGAAACCTGCGAAGCGCTCTCGAGGAATGGGACGCGAAAGATGTCCGTCAGGAAACATCGCGGCACTACGGGCCGTATTGGCAGGGCTTGCAGACCGAGACCCATGTGGTCTTCGCGAACCTGTTGAAGGGTATTTCGGATGCAGAGATTCGTATCGATTTGAAGCCAGACGAGGATCGCGACGCCACGCGCATCTGTTTCGCGATTGCCGATCATCCGGGTATTTTCGCGCGACTTGCGGGTGCGCTGGCGCTTGTTGGCGCAAATGTCGTGGACGCGCGAACCTATACCTCGTCAGACGGCTTCGCGACCGCAGCGTTCTGGGTGCAGGATGGTGAAGGCTCGCCCTATGATGCCGATCGTCTGCCCCGCCTGAAAGCCACGATCGAAAAGACGCTCCACGGCCAGGTTCTTCCGCGAGTGTCCTTGGTTGACCGCGACCGGCTGAAGAAGCGGGAGCGCGCATTCAACGTGCCAACGTCAATTTCGTTCGACAATGACGGCTCCGACATTTTCACCATCATCGAGGTCGACACGCGAGACCGGCCCGGTTTGCTTTACGACCTGACACGTACGCTTTCCGAAATGAACATCGTCATCAACAGCGCCGTGATCGCCACGTATGGCGAACAGGTCGTCGACACATTCTATGTGAAAGACATGTTCGGCCTGAAGTTCCATGCCAAATCGAAGCAACGGACCTTGGAGCATAAATTGCGGAACGCGATTGCCGCGGGCGCTGAAAGGGCACGCGCCTGATGGCGGCCATCCGTCTTGTCTCCGGTGTTTTGACGGTGGGTGTGTGGACCCTTTTGTCCCGCATACTTGGCTTTGTCCGGGACATCCTGATTGCCGCGTGGCTCGGAACCGGTCCGGTGGCCGAGGCGTTTCTGGTGGCCTTCGCACTCCCCAACATGTTCCGCCGCTTCTTCGCGGAAGGCGCGTTCAACATGGCCTTTGTACCCATGTTCTCGAAGAAGGTCGAAGCGGACGATGGTGCCCGAGATTTCGCGCAAAATGCGCTTGCGGCACTCACGCTAGTGCTCATCATCTTCACCGTGTTGGCGACCATCTTCATGCCCTGGTTGGTGCTTGCCATGGCGAGCGGCTTTCGTGGGGACGAACGATTTGACATCGCGGTCACGCTTGGACGCATCGTATTCGTCTACATCTTGTTCATCTCTCTCGCCGCACTGTTCTCGGGCGTTCTGAACGCGACCGGCCGATTCATGGCCGCTGCGGCCGCACCTGTCTTGCTGAACGTGATCCTGATTGGGTGCCTGCTGTTGGCGGAGTACGGATTTGGGACTTCGATTGTGGGGGAGTCGCAAGGCGCACGTCACGGCACCCTGATCTCTTACGGCGTTGTGGCAGCAGGCATTGCACAACTGGTGCTGGTTTGGTGGGCCGCAGCGAAAGCAGGTTATCCTCTCCGTCTGTCCCTGCCCCGCCCATCCCCGGAGCTGAAACGCCTTTTGATCATCGCAGCACCGGCAGCACTGGCCGGCGGCGTGGTTCAGATCAACCTGCTGATCGGTCGCCAGGTTGCCAGCTTCTTCGACGGTGCCGTGGCCTGGCTGTCCTATGCGGACAGGCTCTATCAACTGCCGCTCGGCGTGGTGGGTATCGCGATCGGGATTGTCCTGCTTCCCGATCTTTCTCGCCGTTTGCAGGCAGAGGATATCGCGGGAAGCCGCGCGGCACTGTCCCGTGCAACAGAGATGTCGATGGCGCTTGCCATTCCGGCGGCCGTTGCCCTCGCCGCGATATCCGTCTCTCTCGTTTCCGCACTGTTCGAGCGTGGCGCTTTCGGTGCGGAAGACACACGAAACACCGCGCTCGCCTGTGCAATCTACGGCCTCGGCCTGCCCGCCTTCGTGATGCAAAAGGTCATCCAACCGCTCTACTTCGCGCGAGAAGACACGAAACGCCCATTCTACTATGCCGTGGTCGCGATGGTGTTGAACGCAGTCATCGCGGTCGGGTTGATGGGATCGCTGGGCTTCATCGCTGCCGCAATCGGTACGACCGTTGCCGGATGGGGCATGCTGGCACTCCTTTGGTCGGGGAGCCGCGGCATGGGTGAGGCGGCCACATTCGAACCCGGCACCGGACCGCGCCTGATCCGCATCCTGGCAGCAGCGCTGGTCATGGGGGTTCTCCTTTGGACCGTTGATCGGCTTTTGCTTCCGGGCGTTATGGCAACCTCTCCCGTGATCGGTCTCGCAATCCTCTGTCTGGGCGGGATCGGCTTTTATGGAGGCGCAGGTCTGGTCCTCCGTGCCTTCACGATCACCGAGTTGCGTCAAAGCCTGCGCCGCGGCTGACGGGACGGTGGGCGGGGCGAGTTTGCCGTCAGGCAAAGAGCGCTGACCACGGTCCTAGCGCTGGCGCAACCGATCGAGGAAACGACGGAAAGCGCCGGGGACGAGCGCCGGGGTCAGCACGAAACCAAAGGCAAAGCCGGCAATCTCGGCCACCCAATCCCAGCCAACTTCGAAAAAGACCCCGAAGAAAAGCTGAATGCCCATGAGGAACCCGATCAGCGTGAACGCCTGCCACTCGTTTTCGCCCATTGACTTGAAACGCACCCATAGCAGAAAGGTGTACGCCCCAATCAGCCCGTAGACACTCGGGAACCCGCCGATCAAGGGCCGTGTGTCCCCCACCAGCCCGCCGTAGATGAGCGCACCGAAAATTCCGCAGGCAAAGAAGATGATGATAACGGCAAGATTGCCAAAGACGTCTCCCACCATCTTTCCGATCGCCAACAGGAACACGAGCACGAAGGCCACGTGGACAAAACCCGTGTGAACGAAGGGATAGGTCACGAAGCGCTGCATATGCTCCAGCGGCCAGTTTCCTGTCTCGATCATCCACTGGAGGGCAGGTGAGAAGAACGAAAACCGCTGGATTGCCTCCAATCTCCAACCGATAGCCTCCGGCCCACCGATCACGCCATAGGACCCGACCATCAGAAGCACTTCGACTGCAAAAATCGCGAACGCCAAGGCCACCACGGCGGGTGGCACTGCATTGAACACAGGTTGGTTGGAGTTGGGATAAGCCATACCGCTTCCTTGACGCTACCTCGCCCTCTCGGTAAGCCGCGCGGACGTGAAAATCCAGAGGATTGGGACATGACAGCCAGTTCCTTCACACCACGCGTGTTCTCGGGCATCCAGCCGTCTGGCGGCCTGACGCTTGGCAACTACCTCGGAGCGCTCAAGCGTTTCGTCGACATGCAGGAAGCCAACACGCATGAGTGCGTGTTCTGTGTGGTGGATCTGCACGCAATCACGGTCTGGCAGGACCCGGAGGCGCTGACACGTCAAACGCGCGAAATCGCAGCGGCTTTCATCGCAGCTGGCATCGATCCATCGCGCTCCATTCTCTTCAACCAGAGCCAGGCTCCCGAGCATGCGCAACTTGGCTGGCTCTTTTCCTGCGTTGCGCGCATGGGCTGGATGCGGCGGATGACGCAGTGGAAGGACAAGGCCGGGAAGAACTCGGAAGAGGCTTCTCTTGGCCTCTTCGCCTATCCTGCCTTGATGGCGGCCGACATTCTTGTGCATCACGCGACCCATGTGCCGGTCGGCGAAGACCAGAAGCAGCACCTGGAGCTCACGTCCGACATTGCGGCCAAGTTCAACCACGACTACGGCGTGGACTTCTTTCCGATCACGGAGCCCGTGATCGGTGGCCCCGCGGCGCGTGTCATGAGTCTTCGCGACGGTACCAAAAAAATGTCCAAGAGCGACCCCTCGGACATGAGCCGGATCAACCTGTCCGACGATGCTGACGCCATTGCACAAAAGTTCCGAAAGGCCCGGACAGACCCGGAGCCCCTGCCCGACAGTTATGAAAATTTGAAAGATCGGCCTGAAGCGCGGAACCTCGTCGACATCCTTGCGGCCCTTCAGGGCAGGACACCCGAGGACGTCATGGGAGAGGTTGCTGGTCAGGGCTGGGGTCAGTTCAAGCCGCATCTTGCGGAAGTGGCCGTGGAGACGATGGGACCGATCACCGGGGAAATGAACAGGCTTTTGGCCGATCCCGAAGAGATTGACCGCATTCTTGGCGAAGGTGCGCAACGCGCGAGCGAAATTGCAGCGCCCATTCTGGACAGGACCTTCGACATCATGGGGATTGTTCGGAGAGCTTGAAGCCGGAGCCGCTAGAGTGGAACCTCGGTCGTCGCCTTGACTTCCTTGAGCACGAAACTTGATTGCACGGAGCGCACCCACGGATTGCGCAGCAGGTAACGCGTCTGGAACGCCTCGTAAGCCTCCACATCTGCGGCCCTGATCTTCAGCATGTAGTCAGCCGAACCCGAAATCTTGTGACACTCCTGAATTTCGGGATGGGCGGCGACCATGCGGGAAAACTCTTCCACGGCTTCCTCCGAATGGTCTTCCAATATGACGAGGGCCAGCACGCAGAGTTTTGCTCCGGTGCTGACCGGATCTATGAGTGCGATACGTGCCTTTATCACCCCGGCCTGTTCCAGGTCGTTGATCCTGCGCCAGAGCGTGGACTGCGCCATGCCGACCTTCTCTGACAGCGCGGCGAGCGACAATGACGCATCGCGCTGGAGTTCCCGCAACACCCGTCGATCAGAGTTAGATAATTTCATTTTTTGACTATCTGCGGAAATTTCATCCACTTTTGTATCGCAAGCCATCTGTTTCGGCAAGAAAATCAGCTTTTGGTGAGCGAAAATCCAACGAGATTGGAGTTCGCTCATGCCCAAGACATCCACATATGTTTCGAAGACACCGGGTCCTGATGGCCTCTTTGTCTACACCGCGGAAGAAACCGAGGTTTGGGGCAAGCTCTACAGACGGCAGATGGACACACTCAGCAACTTCGCCTGTAGCGCATATCTTTCAGGCCAGGCGCAACTGGGTTTCACGGCGGAAGCAATCCCGCAGGTCTGCGACGTGAATGCCCGCCTTGGCCAACTCACCGGGGCGGGCGTTGAGCCCGTTGCAGCGCTTATCCCGCAGGATGAATTCTCGACGCTTCTCTCCAACCGTCGTTTTCCCGTCGCCACGTTCATTCGGCGCCCGGAGCATCTCGACTACATCGAGGAACCGGACATCTTCCACGAAGTCTTCGGCCATTGCCCCATGCTCTGCGACGTCGAGTTCTGTCGGTTCATGGAGCGGTTTGGAGCCTTGGCGCTTTCGCTTCCTGCGGATGATGTGAAGATCCTGTTCAGGCTTTGGTGGTTCATCGTGGAATTTGGAATGATCCAGGAGGAGGGAAGCCTGAAGGCCTTTGGGGCAGGAATCATGTCCTCACCATCCGAGGCCAAGCACGCAGCGGCAGGTGGTGCGGACATTATGCCGTTCGACTTACTCACCATTTTCCGAACCGACTATCGCATCGATATCGTGCAACCTGTCTACTTCGCCATCGAGAGCTTCGAGCAACTTGTCGCATCCCTTGATGCCGATATTCCAAACCTGATTACCAAGGCACGGCGCCTTGGAGACCTACCGCCAAAGTTTGATCGTGCGGCGTAGCATTCGTGCTTTCTTCGCACGAATGACATGCAGTCGACCCTCTTTTTCGACATAGGGGCCAGACGCATTTTCTCTCCATCAAACATGGATGGAGACCGATATGGATATCACCCAAGCAACCGCCTTTGTCACTGGGGCGAACCGTGGCGTCGGCAAGGTGTTCGTGGCGTCGCTTCTGGAACGTGGCGTGCGCAAAGTCTATGCCGCGGCGAGAGACCCCGGCAGCCTGAACGGCCTATTGGAAGACGACCGGGTCGTACCAGTTGCGCTTGACGTCACAGATGCCGAACAAATTCAGCACGCTGCCGCGATAGCAACTGACGTCACGCTCTTGATCAACAACGCCGGCGCTTTGAGTTTCGGCGGTGCCCTGGAGGTCGAACAGGAGGCGATCGTGCGCGACATGGCCGTGAATTACACTGGGCTCCACAGCATGACACGCGTTTTCAGCATGGTTATCGAGGCAAATGGTGGCGGGACGGTCGTGAACATGCTAAGCCTGCTGTCATTCCTCGCGGCACCAGGGTTCTCGGCCTACAACGCCTCAAAAGCGGCGGCGTGGTCGATGAGCATGTCCCTGCGGCCTTATCTTTCACAGCGGAATATCAAAGTGCTGAACGCGTTCCCCGGCGGGATCGATACGGAAATGCTTGCGGGCGTCGACGGCCCGAAGGACCGACCTGAAACAGTCGTGGCCGACGTCTTGAACGCGGTCACAGAAGACCTGGAAGACGTGTATCCCGGTGCAGCGCAGGACGCTTTCGACGCGTGGCGGGCCGACCCAAAAGCGATGGAAAAGGCATTCGCGGCAATGATGTGATGGGGAAGCCGAAAAACCATAGGCGGAAAGTCTGGTATCACCGGGCTTTCCTGCAATAATTGCACGAATGGATACGCAAGCACTCAAAACGGTGATCCTAGTCGGCGAGTTGGGCAATTTCGCATCCGCGGCTCGCGTCCTGGATGTCGATCCGTCTTCTGTATCGCGCACCGTCGCCGCCATCGAGGCGGAACTTGGTGTACGTTTGTTCCAGCGCAGCACGCGCCGATTGGCGGTCACCGAGGCGGGCGAACGGTACATTCGTCGGATCGCGCCCTTGGTAGAAGAACTGGAGCATGCCCGGGACGAAGCCGTCACGACCAGCGGCGCGGTTCAGGGCAACCTTCGCCTGACCGCTTCTGTTGCATTCATGCAGGAGTGCATCGTGCCGCATGTCGGCGAATTTCTTCGAGACTATCCGGACATCAGCCTTGAGCTTCTGCCAAGCGACACGAACCTCGACCTGTTCGGCGACAATATCGATCTCGCCATCCGTCTGGCCGCCGCACCGGAAGGGGATGTCATCAGCACCCGGCTGTGCAATACCCGGTACAAGGTCGTCGCCGCTCCCGCCTACGTAAAACGAGAGGGCCGTCCCGCGCATCCCAGCGAGCTTTCGGCGACAGAGTGCGCGCGATTTGCCCTGCCCGGCTTTCGCGACCAGTGGCTTTTCCGATCTGGGTCGGACCCCGTTTTCGAGGTGCCTGTCTCCGGTCGTTTGGTGACCACGGGCGCCCTTGCCCTCAGGCAGGCTGCCTTGAACGGGATCGGCCCTGCACTTCTCCCGGACTGGTTGACTTCAGAACCGCTCCGCAAGGGGCACCTCATCGATCTATTTCCGGACTACGCCTGCACAGCCACAAGTTTTGATACCGGGGCCTGGGCCCTTTACCCGAGCCGATCTTTCCTGCCCCGCAAAGTCAGGGTGATGATCGACTTTCTGCGACAGAGGTTAAACGCCGCAGACTAACACCACCCTGTTGCCAGTTTTGGCCCCCACCGCTACAACGGACCGTCGCAGCTTTAGGGGGACCTTATGCCCGATGATCTGATCAACTCTTTCATGACCGGCCCGGACGAAACCGGTCGGTTCGGCAAGTTCGGTGGACGGTTCGTGAGCGAAACGCTCATGCCGCTGATCCTCGACCTCGAAGCCGAGTACGAAAAGGCAAAAACCGATCAGAGCTTCTGGGACGAGATGGATTTTCTCTGGAAGCATTACGTGGGTCGGCCGTCTCCTTTGTACTTCGCGGAGCGGCTGACAGAGCGGCTGGGCGGCGCAAAGATCTATATGAAGCGCGACGAGCTGAACCACACCGGCGCACACAAGATCAACAACGTTCTGGGTCAGATCATTCTGGCACGCCGCATGGGAAAAACCCGGATCATCGCGGAGACGGGTGCCGGGCAGCACGGCGTGGCAACCGCAACCGTTTGCGCAAAGTTCGGGTTGAAGTGCATCGTTTACATGGGTGCGCATGATGTTGAACGGCAGAAGCCGAACGTCTTCCGGATGAAGCTTCTTGGTGCCGAAGTGGTGCCCGTTACTTCTGGGCGTGGAACGTTGAAGGACGCCATGAACGATGCGCTTCGCGACTGGGTGACCAATGTACGCGATACGTTTTACTGCATCGGGACCGTTGCAGGCCCACACCCCTACCCAGCCATGGTGCGCGATTTTCAAGCGATCATCGGCAAGGAAGCCAAGGCTCAGATGATGGAGGCGGAAGGCCGTCTCCCCGATACGATCATCGCGGCGATTGGCGGTGGTTCGAACGCTATGGGCCTTTTCTTCCCGTTCCTTGATGACAAGGAAGTTCAGATCATAGGCGTGGAGGCCGGCGGCAAAGGCGTCAACGAGAAGATGGAGCATTGCGCATCTCTCACCGGTGGTCGGCCGGGCGTACTGCACGGGAACCGGACTTACCTGCTGCAAGACGATGACGGCCAGATTCTCGAGGGGTTCTCGATTTCGGCCGGTCTCGATTATCCGGGGATCGGACCCGAGCATTCGTGGCTTCATGACATCGGGCGTGCGGAATACGTATCGATCACCGACAAGGAAGCGCTGGAGGCTTTCCAGTTATCCTGTGAGACCGAAGGGATCATTCCGGCGCTGGAACCCTCTCATGCCCTTGCACATGTGACCAAGATTGCTCCGGAATTGCCAAAGGATCACATCATCTGCATGAACATGTGCGGTCGCGGAGACAAAGACATCTTCACAGTGGCAAAAGCGCTTGGATGGGAGATGGCGGAGGCGGACTGACGACACGCCTTTGGCGCTTTCCCAATGGGCAGATCGGTGGCAGACTCGGTCCATGTCGGCCTCTGATCTCAGTCTAAAGTACGACCGTGCCGCACCGGCCTGGGGCGATAAGATGCGCCTGTTGGGGTACTACGACGCCTATCTGGGGTTTCTCGCGTCTCAGACCTTCCGTGCACCGGACGGCAACCGCGTTTTGGATGTTGGCTGTGGCACCGGCGCCTTCGCCGATGCCTGGGCAGCCATCCACGGGCCGAAGCAGGACATCACACTTCTCGATCCTTCAGAGGAAATGCTGAACAGAGCCGAGACTTTGCTGCAGCGACGTGGTGTCGTCGCATCGAGGGATGCCGCGCTTCTGGAAAGCCATCGACCTTCAAGCCCATATGACTGTCTGCTTGCAGCGCATGTCATCGAGCATGTGACGGAGCCCGAAAGCGCGCTATCCACGATGCGGGAGCTGACAGAAAGGGATGGACGTCTCTGGTTGGTCGTGTCCAAACCCCACTGGTGCAACGCGATCATTTGGCTTCAATGGCGGCACCGTGCCTATCGTCGAGAACGAGTTGCCGGTTTCCTTGAGGCAAGCGGCTGGGAACTGGAAGCCGAGTATGCTTTTCCATCCGGTCCACCGTCTCGTACATCACGCGGGTATCTCGCCCGCGCCATCTGAAACCTTTGAGCTGCCCTGATCATCTGTCAGTGCCCGGGAATTCAGCCCTAGAAGGCGGGCAGATGTCCGAATATGTGGTCCAACCCATCCGGCCCCTTGTAGCGCCATCGCGCTGCCACGAGTTGAAACCGCCGGTCGGGTACGGCGTCCTGTTCGTTCGAGAGGCGGACGCGCCATGCTCCGTCGACACGAATTCTCTGTCGGATGCCGGTTTCCGCCGCAACAGCGGGCTTTGGGTCTAACTTGTGAAGCTGTGCCTTCGCATGCAGGCGCTGCAACAGAGGAACCGCCAACGCCCGGCGCCGCCCGGGAAATACGACTTCGATGTCCTTTCCACCAATCGAACCGCGCAGGACCAAATCCCCGAGTGGTGTCTTTCGCTGCTGCGGGGACACATCGACTGTGACGGAAACGGTCCCAGACCGAAAATGCAGTGCGTCCTCCCTCAAGTCTGGACGCAAGTCGGGCGCCTTCTGGCGTTTCGGTTGCAGCATAAAGCTCACCTCGATTACAGGATTCTCCTGCGGTCGCTTCTATCGGCTGACCCTTTTGGAAGGATTAACAAGTGGCAGTCACGCTGCGAGGGTGTTAGCGCCGGCCTTCCCAGAGCCATGCGCCGACCGCGAAGAGAGAGGCCAGAAGCAGCATTGCCCAGGCAGGCAGCAGCGGCGAAATACTGATGTCCGCAGTAAGATAGGCATCTCGCGGCACGATGCCGAGCCATCCGCGACCGGCTGCCGGCCGTCCTTCTCGTACGCGGCGCACATCCGGGACGCCGTCATCAATCGCCGCGATGCCACCGCGCGTATCTTGCACCGCGGGGCTGAGAAGATCATCGCTCGCGAGTGTATCTTCAAATTCTTTCGGTGCGGCCGGCCCAAGCGCCACAACGCTTTCGAGATCACCTTCCTTCAGACGATAGAGGCCCATTTCTGGCCCGGTCCAAGTGGCCGAGAACCGTCCTGGTGAGACTTCTTCGAGCGGCACGAGGGTTACCACTCCGTCGGGACCCGTGATCTCAACGTCACTCACACCTTCGCTCAACGTGCGACGCGTAAGGGTCATTGTCTGCCCCTCTGCCGTGGCGGTCAAAGCCTCCTCTTCGAGATCGGGCTCACGCATCATCCAATGCGCCAGCCGTCGAAGCAGTTCAAGTTGCGGACCACCACCTTCGAAGCCCCGGGACCACAGCCAGGCGTGATCGGACGCCATCAACGCCACGCGTCCCTCGCCGACGCGGTCGAGAACCAGAAGCGGAGCGTCATCGAGCCCTGCCATGATCGTATCGCCGCGCTGTGTCGTGACATCGACAAGTCGCATCCAGCGGCCCCACGGCGGCGCCTGTTCTTCCGCCTCCGGGTCCGGCAACGGTGCCAGTCCTTCTGTCACTGGGTGGCGATGCCCAACATCCGTCACGTCAGGAAGGAAAAGCTCCTCCCTGACACGACCACTCGGTTCGGCCGGAAGAATATCCGCCAATGGGGATCGGTAGATCGACTGAGCCGAGGCAAAATCGGGGCCCGCCGCAACCAATAGCGCGCCGCCATCCTCGACGTATTGCCGTACGTTATCGAGATAAAGCGAAGGCAGAATGCCCCGCCGTTTGTAGCGGTCGAAGATGATCAGGTCGAATTCGTCGATCTTGTCGAGGAAGAGTTCCCTCGTCGGGAAGGCGATCAGACTCAACTCGTTGACCGGGACACCATCCTGTTTCTCCGGAGGCCGCAATATCGTGAAATGCACGAGATCGACGGAAGCGTCAGACTTCAGGAGGTTGCGCCAAGTGCGCTCTCCCGCATGCGGCTCGCCTGAAACCAGTAGCACGCGAAGCCTGTCTCGCACGCCGTTGATCTGCACCACGGCGGCGTTGTTTCGGGTGGTCAATTCACCTTCCGCCTCCGGGACAGTGAATTGAATGACGTTTATGCCGCCGTGCTGCAATGTGATCGGCAACTCCAGGTCTTCACCGGTCGGAACGGTGAATTGTTGTGGTTCTCCGCCATCCACGGAAATCTCGATCTCTGCTTCAGAGCCCAAGTCCGGCACCGCACCTTGGTCCTCGATCCGCAACGTAAGCGTCACGGGCTCGCCGATGATGGCGAAGGCCGGTGCATTCTGTACCATCAGACGACGGTCCCAGTCCTCCTCGGTTCCGGTCCGCAAAACGTGCAACGGGCTTGGCATGTCCGGCAGCCGTGCCATGTCATGCACCTGTCCGTCAGTCAGGAGGAAGGTTCCTGCCAACCGCGCACGGGGTTCATCCGCCATGGCGTTTGCGAGGGCTTCCATCAGAAGTGTTCCCCGGTTCCCCTCAGCATCGCCCATGCGGACGATACGCAATTCGGTATTATCGAGGTCTGCAATCTCAGCCTCGATTCCGGACACCGCTTCGGCAATTTGATCCGGACGAACATCGATCCCCTGGCTCGCACTTTCGTCGACAACGAGAAGAACGATGTCCGTCAGCGGCTCACGTTCTTCAACCTGCAAAGACGGATTGGAAACAGCAAGGAGCAGGGTCGCAAGCGCAAGCCCACGCAACCACCAGCCGGAGAGACCGCGCCAGATTGCTAGCCCGACAAAGACAACCGCGAAGGCAATCCCTATCCAGAGCACCGGCCAAGGCAGCAGGGGGTCGAATATGACTGTTCCGGTCTCCATCAGCCGCACCCGTGCCGCTGGTGAACGGGACGCAAAACCTGTTGCATAACGCGGCCCATCATTGACCCAACCTATCAAGGAGTGCCGGAACGTGGACCTGATCGGACTTATAGTTGCCGGTCAACACGTGCATGATCAGGTTTACCCCGAAGCGATAGGCGATCTCACGCTGGCGTTCGCCCGCAAAGCCGCGACCGACCGGGAACATTGGCGCACCGCGCGTGTCTACCGCCCAAGCAGCCGCCCAGTCGTTCCCTCCGATTACCACGGGCGTGACATTGTCGTTTAGATTTCTGAAAGGCATGCCCTCTGCCTGCTGAGCATCTGCAGGTGCGGCCTCAACCCAGACGTCCCGGCTCACGAAGCGCCCTGGGAAGTCTTGCAGCAGATAGAACGTCCGGGTGAGCACGTGGTCCGACGGGATCGGCTCAAGAGGGGGAATGTCCAGCGGCAAGGCAAGTTGCTGGAGCCTGCGCCCGTTTGGCGTCGCCGTCGAAAAGCCGGACGTTGATGCGTCTCGCGTATCGAATAGGATCATGCCGCCCGTTCGCAGATATCGGTTGATGCGTGCATAAGCGTCGGACGAAGGGCGCGGCTGGCTTTCGCTGATCGGCCAATACAGGAACGGGTAGACCGAAAGCTCGTCCATTTCCAAGTCGACCCCTACCGGCTCGGCGGGTTCGATGGATGTCCGGCGGAAAAGCACTTCCGACAGACCACGCAGCCCAGCCTCAGAGGTCTGATCGAGCCGTGTATCGCCGGTTATGACGTAAGCCAAAGAGACTTCCGATGTCGCAGCCAACAGCTGTTCGATATCCAGATCGTCGCCCTGTGCGTGAGCTTCAGGCGCCGCAATCAAAGCCGCCATAAGAACCGCCACCGTGGCGCCCGTCAATCTTCCCGAAAGCCAAAGTGCTGCGAGAACATCGATCATCAAGGCGGCCAACGCGAGTGTCAGCGCCAAACCGGCCAGTGGAGTTTCTTCCTGCACCGCGAACCCCTCTACAGCCACGTCGGCAGGCCAGACGGCTGGTTGAAGATCGGCATCTTCGTTCAGCACATTGAGCGCGATGCGGCGGCTTTCCCCCGAGTACAGCCCAGGGGGCAGTTCAGGTCCGGGCGTGGCTTCGGCCAATCGCTCTCCTGGTACTCCAGGCAGCGTTCCCGCATCCTCAATCTCGCCAAAGCCATTCAGCATCTCGTCCAAGGTCCAAGTCGTTCCGGCCAGATCTTCGGCAGAAAGCGCCGAAGAACGCGTGGACACAGCAAGACGTTCCAACATCTGGACGAATAGCCCCGAAAGCGGCAAGGATGACCAATCAGCGTTGGCAGTGACGTGAAACAGAACCACCTGACCTTGATCGAGGCGTTTCCGCGTCACAAGCGGTGTGCCATCCGCAAGCGAAGCAATCGTGCGTTCTGCCAGAGTGGGATCGGGTTGCGCCATAACCTGACTGGAAACGGTGACGTCTGACGGGATCGTCAGTCCGAAGAAGGGGCTTTCCGGCCCAAAGCCACGTAACGCTTTTGGCTCGCCCCAACTCATGGCACCGCCGACGGTTCTCCCGCCAGCGCGGAGGCGGACAGGCATCAAGCCGTCTTCAACATCGCGCCCGTAATCGGACGCTGCCAGACGTGGGCCTGCGAACCGCAGAAGCAGACCGCCTTCTCGCACCCACTCCTCGAACTTTTCTGCCTCTCCTTCTGAAAGGGTCGCGATATCAGCAAGGATCACCACGTCAGGGTTCGCCAGAATGATATCTTCGACGCTTCCGTCAATCAGGTCGGCATTCGTGACCAGAGCTTGTTCCAGATAGTGGGTGGGCGAAAGCAACTGAAGACCCTCGCGCTCTTCCCGAGCCGAGAGAATTGCCACTTCACGCCGCCGCAAGCTGTCATCTGTCAGCGAAACGGCACCGGCAGATCGCACTCCCTCAATCTCAAAGCGTGTGACGCGATTTCTGAGTTCCGCGGGAAGCGAGAGCAAACCGACGGCTGAGCTTGCGCCTGCCGCAAATTCAACATCCAAACGCGCCAATTGCCGTGGCGTCCCATTCGGATCGAGGCCGTGGGCCGAGACGCCTAAAACCGCATCAGAACCCGATCGGCTCCTCACCACCTCAACTTCGATATTGCCGTCAACGAACCGAACCGGTTTCAAGCCGACGACCGGCCGCGGGCTTTCAAAGATCGTGACCGTTCCGCGTGCCTGAAGGACCTCGAGCAAGTTCGCGCGCCAACCATGGTCCATCCCATCAGAAAGCCAGAATGTATCGAAACTACCGCTCAGACCCTCGCCCCATTCAAGAACAGCTTCGCCATCGGGCAGCCAGGCCTGCGGTCGCAACCCCGGAAGCTGTGACGCAATAGCATCTGCCGTGACGAAGGGGAGTTCGCTGTCAGGTGGCAAGTCGGTGAGGGAAACAAGAGTCGTTTCGCGACCCGCCTGCCCCGCTTCCTCCAGCAGTGCGTCGATCCTGTCGATCCTGCGAGACCAATCCTGCGCTTCGCCCCAACCGCCGCCAACCAATACCAGAAGCGGACCGTCACCTGCCGTCTCCGCCTTGGGATTGAGAACAGGACCCGCGAAGCCAATGATCGCGGCGGCAATCGCAATCGTTCTCAGCAACAGAAGCCACCATGGCGTGCGATCCGTTTGGGTTTCGTCGTCCGTCAGACCAAGAAGCAATGCCACGCCGGGGAACATTCGACGAATAGGTGCCGGAGGCACTGCACGCAGCAGCAGCCAGAGAATCGGCAGTGCGATCAGACCCAGCAACAGCCAGGGCGCTGTGAACCCTACTGGCCCTATCGCCCACATCAGTCACGCCCTCCCGCGAGCTTGACGATTGCGCTTGAGATAGAATGCCGGCTCAATGTCCCCGCTCCAATGCCTGATACAACCACAAAAGTGCTGCAGACGCAGGCTGCCCGGTATGATGCACGTTAAACTGCCACCCGATACTTCGCGTCAGCTTTTTGAGCGCGTCTTTCCGCTCGGCCAGACGATCTAGGTAACGGTCTCGCAAGTCACCTGCCTTGAGTGTTTCATGACGGAGCGTCCCACCAACGGACTCGAAAATCGTTCGACCGTCGAAAGGAAACGCCTCTTCCTGCGGATCGAGAATTTGAAGCAATGCTCCGTTGATTCCCCTGTCCGCCGCGCGGGTGACCGCATTCTCAATGGGTGCAAAATCCCCCATGAAATCCGACACGAACACTGCGCGTGACCGGAAGGGCGCCGCACGGAGGTCGGGTCCCGTATACTCCGTCTCGTCCTCCCGCGTCGCGAGTGCAGTGGTCAGGCGCATCAATTGGACCTGCCCTGCCCGTGGAGGCATGCCCAAGTTCGTGAGCCCCACACGTTCGCCACCACGGATCAGAAGAACACTGAGCGCGAGTGCTACCCGGCGCGCTTCGGCGGCCTTGGTCGGCAGGTCTTTTTGCGAAGCGAACTGCATTGACCGGCCCATATCGAGCCAAAGCATAACGGACTGCGCTGCCTGCCATTCTTTTTCGCGCACGAACAACGCATCATCCGCGCGAGCCGAGCGCCGCCAGTCGATCATCCGCACTTCGTCGCCAGCGTGACTTGGTCTGTATTGCCAAAACTCATCACCTTGCCCGACACGCCGTCGACCGTGCGCACCTGTCATCACACTTGATGCAAGATGTTCCGCGTCAGCCAATAGCGGCGGCAGGGGCGCGGCTAACGCCTCCGCGTCGCGCCTCAGGCCCGTGAAGGCGGAGGGTTGGCTCATGCAGCCGCCTCGGTTCGGGTAACGGCTTCGGTCACCTGGTTTATCACGTCGCCAAGCTCCAGACCGCGGGCACGAGCCGCGAAGGTCAAGGCCATGCGGTGCGTCAGAACCGGAGTGGCCATGGCCGCGACATCCTCAGGAGAAGGAGCAAGGCGCCCCGCAAGCAGGGCTCGTGCTCGAACGGTCAGCATCAGGGCTTGCGCCGCGCGCGGCCCCGGTCCCCATCCTACATTGTCGCGCACGACGTCAAGCGCACCAAGTTCCTCCGGCCGACACGCCCTTACGAGATCAAGAATCAGCTCCACAACAGCTTCACCAACTGGCATCTGTCGGACAAGGGTTTGCGCGGCCATCAGGGCTTCCGGCGTGAACACTGCGCTCGCCTCAGCTTCCTCGATACCCGTTGTCGCGATGAGAATATCCCGCTCAGTGTCCCGATCAGGATAGGGAACATCGATTTGCACAAGGAAACGGTCGAGCTGCGCTTCCGGCAAGGGATACGTGCCTTCCTGCTCAATTGGGTTCTGCGTAGCGAGCACGTGAAACGGTGCGGGAAGGCTGTGGGCTTCGCCTGCCACCGTAACCGACTTTTCCTGCATTGCCTGCAAAAGCGCTGACTGGGTGCGGGGTGACGCGCGGTTGATCTCGTCAGCCATCAGAAGTTGGCAGAAGATCGGGCCTTCAATGAATTTGAAGGCCCGGCTGCCATCAGCACCCGTTTCGAGCACTTCACTACCGAGGATATCCGCAGGCATCAGGTCAGGCGTGAACTGCACGCGTTTTCCGTCGAGGCCCAGAACGGTGGAGAGCGTATCAACGAGCCGGGTCTTTCCGAGCCCCGGAAGACCGACCAGAAGACCATGGCCGCCGCAAAGGATGGAGGACAACACAAGGTCGACCACCCGCTCCTGCCCGATGAACCGCTTCGTGATGCTGGTCTTGGCCTCCGCCAGCTTGCCGCCGAGAGCTTCGATTTCGGCGACCAGATCGGGGGTATCGGACATGTGGCTTGGCTCCTGTTGGTTCGTCTTACATATAGTAGACCGAACTCCGATTACTTCTACAAACGGCAAAAAACGGAAACGGACAAAAGATCGTGAAAATATCCGCTGAAAGTCTCGCAGAAAGCGCACGCGCTGCAACTTCGCGCGGTTTGCCGCCTGTACACGACTGGAATCCGCCCGATTGCGGGGATTTGGACATCCGGATCGCGCGGGATGGGACGTGGTTCTACCTCGGTACCCCGATTGGACGACCCAAACTTGTGCGTCTGTTTTCAACGATTCTGCGAAAAGACGGGGATCGTTACGTTCTGGTTACCCCTGTCGAAAAGGTGGGAATCACAGTCGATGATGCGCCTTTTGTCGCCGTGGACTTCGAAAAAGAGGGGGAAACGCTTCGGTTTGTCACCAATCTTGGGGATGAGGCCGTGGCAGGGCCAAGTCATCCCATCAGGGTCGAGCGGGACCCGGAAACCGGAGAGCCCTCACCCTACATTCTGATCCGCGACCGCCTGGAGGCCTTGATTGACCGCAAGAGCTTTTATCGCCTCGTCGAGATCGGGGAACATGCTCAATACCAAGGCGAGCGCTGGTTTGGGCTGAGGTCAGCGGATGTCTTTTTTCCGATCATTCCCTCGGCGGAGCTTCCATAACATCTTCGCGAGACGTTTGACTTGTCTCAAGGCCTTCGCCATTTCCGTAACATGATGGATCGCCGCTGTTTCATAGCCACGTCGCTTGCGTCAACACTTCCCGTATCCGGCTACGCTCAGTCCGTGGACCCGCTTGGCATGGCCATGGACACCGCGCGGAGCTTTGGACGCATGCACGCATTGATCGTGATGCGTGACGGCGAAACGTTGATTGAAGAACGGATTGCAGGGCATGCTTTGGACCATCCGGCCAGCATCAAGTCCGTTTCCAAAACAATCGTCGCATCGCTGCTTGGAGCCGCAATCGATCGGGGAGAGATCGCCAACGTCCACGCATCTTTGGGAGGTGTAGCCCCGCGACTGATCCCTCATAACGCAGAACCCGGCGTGGCAGACATCACCCTCGAAGATCTGGTCACGCTCCGCGCTGGCCTCGAACGGACATCCGGTCCCAACTACGGAGGCTGGGTTTCAAGCCCGAACTGGGTCGCAAATGCACTGTCCCGCCCGCTGATTGCGGAGCCAGGAAGCCGCATGCTCTACTCCACCGGGTCGACACACATCCTCGGCGCCGCGCTGGCCGAAGCAACGGGCCGCTCCCTCCTCGATCTGGCTCGGAACTGGTTGGGCGACCCGCTCGGGTTCGAGATCCCGGCTTGGACCCGTGACCCGCAAGGGTATTACCTTGGCGGCAACGAAATGGCGCTGTCGCCGCGCGCGCTGGCGCGATTTGGCGAAATGATCCGATTGAGAGGAATGCTCGACGAAACCCGTGTCCTGAGCGAGGCATGGATCGACGAGTCCTTTGTGCCACGCACGCGTTCGCCGTGGTCGGGCCTTGGATATGGGTATGGGTGGTTCCTTGGGCAATCGGGTGGCCAAACCTATGCGCTGGCACGCGGCTATGGCGGTCAAGTCGTCGCCGTGGCGCCGAACGCAGGTATTACCGTAGTAATCACCTCCGATCCTACGCGGCCGGCGCGGAGTGGTGGTTATTTCGGCGATCTGCAGCGGCTGATCGAACAGGATATTCTGGCACCTCTCGTCTAGCACCAAGATACTGAAGGCTCCTGACACAACCCTGTCAGGAGGGGTATGAGACGAAAGGTCATTCTCTCAACAAAGGATGATTCCCATGCCTGATACCCCTGCCAACACCGTCGTTTGGTCCGAGATTCCGGTTCGCGATCTTGATCGTAGTATTGCCTTCTACAGCACGGTGTTTCAGTCCCAACTGAAGCGCGATGACAGTGGACCGAACCCAATGGCTGACCTTGCAAACCCTGCCGGTGGCGTCGCGGGGCATCTTTACCCCGGTGAGCCCGCAGCACCCGGCACCGGATCCACGATCCATTTGAACGTGCCGGACACACTGGAGGCGACAGCTGAACGCTGTTGGAAAGCTGGCGGGACGGTGATCGGTGAGCCCATTCCGCTTCCGGTCGGGCGCTTCCAATATGCGCAAGACCCGGACGGAAACTCGATCGGCTTCTTCGAACGCACGGCCGCCTGATGCGCCGCGCCGACCGCCTCTTCCGGATTGTCCAGCATCTCAGGGGCGGTCGGCTTACCACGGCCGCGCAACTTGCCGAGCGTCTCGAGGTCAGCGAACGCACAATCTATCGCGATATTGCCGACCTCATCGGCTCCGGCGTCCCCATCGATGGTGAGGCCGGCGTCGGATATCTCATGCGCGAGGGGTTCGATCTGCCGCCCCTGATGTTCACGCGCGACGAAATCGTCGCCTTGACCGCCGGCGCCCGTCTGATCAGGGCTTGGGGCGGAACTTCGATGGCCGCCGCGGCGGAAGAGGCGCTGGTCAAAATCCGGGCGGTGTTGCCGGAAGATGCGCGCGACAAGGCAGCCTCTGTGCAGGTCCACGCTTTCCAGATGCCCGTTCTGGACGCAGCGACCCGCGTGCGTCTTGATGAGGTCGAAGCCGCCATCGAGGCACGGACGCGTTTGGACATACGCTACCAGACTGAAGACGGTACGTTGAGCGAACGCGTGATCCAACCGCTTGGCCTCTGGTTCTGGGGCAAGGTCTGGACCCTTGTTGCGTGGTGCGAACTTCGAAATGACTTTCGTATGTTCCGCGTCGACCGGATCAGCAACATGACGGAAAGCGGGATATTCAAATCGACGCCGGAACGAAGCCTGAAGGCATTCTACGCCACCCGGAATCCTTGAGGCGAAGTATCAATAGCCCTCTGATTTAAAGGCGAAAAAGACTTTCGTGAGTTCTGCAGAGATCTCCCAACGCACTCTGCTACCGCCCTTGATCATAAGGGTATCACCGGGGGCCAGATCACATACCAACCCAGTCTCCAGCCACGTAATCCGTCCGCGACCGGACAGCACTGTCATAAGCTCGTCGCCCTGTTCGGTGCACTCGAAAATGCCCGGTGTGCAGCGCCAAATACCATACCGCGTGGGATATCCGGCGCCACCTGCATCGATGCGTCCGGAAGCGCTTGGTTGTCCTTCAACCACATTGTATTCGCTCAACGGGTTGTCGAATGGCCAGGCTTCGAGGGGTCCGACTTGATCGCCCGGTTTGTACTTTGGCATCATTGATCCCGACCTTCCCTATAGCCCCAGATGTTGGCCGAAACGGAGCTTGTATCCATTCAGATCTACAGCATTGAACTCACGCATACCCCAAGGCTGGTCGGTAGGCTCCAACGTGATGGTCACGTCACTCGAGACAGCGCGCTGGTACATTACCGCAAGATTATCGATGTCGAAATAAAGCCAATTCTCACCAAGTTGAGGTTCACCCTTCCAAAAATGCACGCAAGCGTCATGCAGCAGGATTGCTCCGTGCGTCGGTGGCTCTCCGAATACGAACCTGATCTCGAACCCAAGCCTTTCCACGTACCAGTTGCAGGTTTCGCTGACGTCATGAACTGCAAGGGTCGGATAAACTGCCGCACGTCTTATCGAACTCGGCATATACTCCCCTCCCAATGACTACCCGCCGACCCGCCCCCGCCGGTCGCCGCGCAGGTTTGCGTACAGCACGTGATTTCGCCACCGTCCGTTGATTTGCAAGTAGCTTTGCGCCACGCCTTCGTACTTGTAACCGCATTTTTCGAGCAAAGCTCGGGATGCCGTATTTTCTGGCAAACAGGCACTTTCAATCCTGCTCAGGTCCAAAACGTCGAAGGCATAGTGGACCATCGCCGTCAGCGCTTCTTGCATGAAGCCCTGGCGCGCAAAGGCAGCGCCGATCCAGTATCCAACGGTCCCGGCCTGGCTTGGTCCACGCCGAATATTGTCGAGCGTGATCGCACCGATGATCTGCCTGTCTTCGCGCCGAAACAAGAAAAGCGGAACGGCGGTGCCCTGCGCAATCGACCGGTTGGCCCAGTAGACGCGGTTCACGAAACCCTTGCGTGTCAGGTGGTCTGTCGACCACGACGGCTCCCAGGGCTGAAGAAACTCCGCACTTTCTCGTCGAAGGTCGGACCAGGGGCGGAAGTCGGCATGCGTCGGCGGCCGCAGAACCATCCGTTCCGTGTCGATACGTATTTTGCGCTGAAAGCGCAGCATCACGCTGCCAGACGCCCTGTCATTTCCTCCACCGAGGGAGCTCCACCAACAGGGCCGTAGAGTGCCAACGCAGCACTGCCGCTCATTGCAAGACGCGCGGCGTAGTCTCGGGCATGTTCAGCCGTTACGGCATCGATGCGTTCCACGGTTTCTTCGAGCGGCGGCACGCGATCCCAGATGGCCAGTTGCCGGGCAAGACGCTCCGCACGGCTTGCAGGGCTTTCAAGCCCCATCAACATACCGGCTTTCATTTGAGCGCGTGCACGATCGATCTCGGCCACACTCAAATCATCGGCGGAGCGTCGTATTTCATCGACGGTCAGGCTGACCAGACCTTCGAGGTCCTCGGCACCGGTTCCGGCATAGATAGTGAGCAATCCGCTATCCGCATAAGCACTCGGCTGAGCGAAGATCGTGTAACAAAGCCCGCGCCGCTCTCGGGCTTCCTGGAAAAGACGGGACGACATGCCGCCGCCCAACGCTGTCGCGAAGACCTGCGCAACAAACACGTCATCAGAGCGATAGCCTGGCGCTTCGAAGGCCATGGCGACATGTGCCTGCTCGAGCGCCTTATCTACACGCCGCTCGCCGCCCGCGAAACGTGCCGCTTCCACAGCACGAGGTCCACCTGACACAAGATGGCCAAACCGTTGTTCGACCAGTGCAAGAATGGCGTCATGATCGACGGCCCCGGCGGCAGCCACGATCAGATTTTCCGGTACATAGCGTTCCGACACAAATCCTGCCAGATCGTCACGATTGAACTTCTCGACCCGAGACGACGGCCCCAGGATCGGGCGACCGAGTGCCTGGTCCGGAAAGGCTGTTTCCTGCAGCCAGTCAAAGATAATGTCGTCCGGCGTGTCCAGCGCTTGCCCGATTTCCTGCAGGATCACGTGGCGCTCGACTTCGATCTCGTGTGGATCGAATACCGGGTTCAGAACAATGTCCGAGATCACGTCGAGCCCAAGTGGAACGTCATCCGCCAGTACGCGCGCGTAGAAAGATGTCATCTCCCGGCTGGTGTACGCGTTGATGTAACCGCCAACATCTTCGATGGACTCCGCGATCTGCAGGGCATTTCGCGTTTTGGTACCCTTGAAGGCCATATGTTCAAGGAAATGCGCAATCCCGTTCTGCTCTGCTCGCTCGTGCCGTCCGCCGGCCGTAACCCAAACACCCAGAGAGGCGGATTGCATGCCCGGCATATGCTCTGTCACGACACGAACGCCGTTCGGCAAACGATTGAGTTCGACAGTCACTTGGCGCGCTTCTCCCGGATCACTCCCTGAATGGCCGCAAGGTCGTTTTCGACCCGCGTTACCCGCTCTGAACGGTGATAAAGATCCGCCATCCGATTTGGAAGAGGGGGGCGAATTCCTGTCGCAGTCTCAACTGCATCGGGAAATTTCGCGGGATGCGCCGTGGCGAGCGCGATCATGGGGTGAGAAATGTCCTGATGGTCGCGCGCGACCTCAAGCCCGACCGCGCTGTGGGGACAAACCAGTTCCTGGCTTTCCTCGAGTGTCGCGGTGATACGCGAGGACGTCTCAGCCTCGCTTACCGCACCGCTTGCAAAGTTTTCAGCGATCGCCTCGTGGGCGCCTTGGCTGATCGCGAAACCACCCTCGGCACGCAACTCCTGCATCAGTTGCGCCACTGCGTTGCCGTCGCGTCCATAGGCGTCGAACAAGAGCCGTTCGAAATTGGAACTCACCTGAATGTCCATCGAGGGGCTGATCGACGGTTCCACCGTGCCGGTCCGATACTCTCCGGTCCTCAATGCGCGGTCCAAGATATCGTTCTGGTTCGTCGCAATCACGAGCCGATCAATGGAAAGCCCCATGCGTCGTGCGATCTCACCTGCGTAGATGTCACCGAAGTTGCCCGTAGGCACACAGAAACTCACCCGCCGATCCGGCGCCCCAAGTGCCACGGCCGAGGTGAAGTAGTACACGACCTGAGCCATCACGCGAGCCCAGTTGATCGAGTTCACGGCAGCCAGCCCGACCTCACCTCGGAAGGCTTCATCAGCGAACATATCCTTCAGATGCCGTTGGCAATCGTCGAATGTGCCGTCGATGGCAAGCGCATGCACATTGGCTTCGGACGGGGTAGTCATTTGACGGCGCTGGACCTCACTGACCCGACCATGCGGGTAAAGAATGCAGACATCCACGTTCGGCAACCCACGAAACGCTTCGATCGCGGCCGAGCCGGTGTCTCCGGACGTGGCTCCGACAATCGTGATGCGCCGACCGTTCCGCGCCAGAACGGTTTGGAACATCTGCCCGATCAACTGCATCGCAAAATCTTTGAACGCGAGCGTCGGTCCATGGAACAGCTCAAGCAACCACAGACCATCATCGATCTGCTTCAGCGGCGCGCGCGCGACGTGGCCAAAACCTTCATAGGCGGCGGCGATGATCTCGCGAAATTCGTCTTCCTCAAACGTCTCGCCGACAAATGGCTGCATGACAGTGAAGGCGGCGTCTTCGTAGCTGCCAAGATGGAGGCGCGCGATCTCGTCATGCGTCAAAGTCGGCACAGTTTCAGGTACGTAAAGTCCGCCATCGGGCGCCAAGCCCGTAAGCATTGTCTCTTCGAAGTTGAGCGCAGGCGCATTGCCGCGGGTCGACACGTAACGCATGGAAGTTCCCTTATTCCTCGCGCTTTGCTGTACGCCACAACAAGAACAGAGTCATCCCCGCCCAGACAAGGGCCAGCCCAAACCATTGCACGGCGTATCCAAAGTGATTGTTGGACACACCGGACGTGTCGAGCGGCAGGGGCACCGCGACCGTGTCACCGGCTTCTACCGTGCGAGCCACCACGTAAATCGGGCTTGTCTCCAGCGCATCCGCCATTTGGTTCAGGTCGCGCCCATACCAGATGTTCTTTGGCAGATCAGGCGGTGGCGTCGAGCTGTCCACATCATCCGGAATATGAACATTACCGACCACTGTCAGGCGTCTGCCAGAACGCTCATCCTCTTTGGCGCTGGACGAGATGAACCCCTCATCCAAAAGGATCCGCCCATTCTGCTCCGTCTCGAAAGCCGAGATGAGCCGATACCCAGCGCCCTGCCCGGTCGCCTGCAAAACGTGAATTTCCTCACCCGTCGTTTCACCGGTAACCCGCACAGAAGTGAAGCGGACAACTTCCGGCTCTACCGCATCGCTCAGGCTTTGCGGCGCGCCGGTCAGAAGGGCGTCCATCTCGGCCAGAATGCCCTCTTTCCATTCGAGCCGTTGCAACTGCCAAAAGCCCAATGATGCCAGCACGACGGTGCCGGAAATCCCGATGATCAAGGGGCCGATGAAACGGCGGAACCTCATGATGTTCCCTTCTCGATAAACCGAGTAATGGCGCTTATGGCAGCGCGTACCGGTGGATCATGTCGCGCCTCATGATGTGTTACGAGCCATTCTTCATGCGACAATTCGTCTATCGGCTCGGACAGTTGAGACAAGCCCGAAATGCCAACTGCGGCGAAAGTGGGCAGAACCACACGGGCTACTCCCCTCTGGGCCAGATCGACGGCGAGACGCAGATCGCTGACCGTCGTGATCACTTGATCGCCCCTGTTCGCATGTATCCATCGCGAGGCAGGCGTGCCCGAGGCTCCGGCGGGCAAGGTGACAAAACCATTCACACTGTCATCAACGCCAAACTCGGCCGACTGCACCAGACGAAGGCGCCGTCCCGCCAGCCAGTTTTGGTCCGGACGACGATTGCGCAAACCAATGTCGGCTTCACGACGGGAGATATCCAATACAGCGTTGGACGAGAGGAACTCCGGCACCCAACCGGCGCCGGCTTGCCAATATTCCGGAATGTTCCGCGCCAACCAGTGCGAGGTCCATGTTCCGGCGGTTATGCGGACCCTCACAGGCGCATTCCCCTCCGTCCACCGCGCAAGGCGGAGTGCAATCGGAGATAACGCCGAAGCCTCAGCGTGCAGTTCCCGCCCCTCTGCAGTCAGCAGAAAACCCTGATTTCCGCGCAGGAAAAGCCGTCTTCCAACACCACGCTCCAGTGCCGTCATCTTGCGACTGAGTGTCGGTGCACTGATGCCGGTTGCGGCGGCGGCCGCGGACAGGCTGCCAGCCTCACACACGCTTAGAAACAGGGAAAGATCGTCGAGAGAAACGGTCATGCTTTTCATTTTTGAAAGGCTAATTGCAGATACGCCCGTTTTTCAAGCCTAATTCATTCCTCAATATGGCAAGCATGAATTGATTTGTGAAAGGAATGAGATGCAAACCATCATTAGACCTCTCCCACCGGCTGCAGAGCCCGGGGAAAGCATGGCAGAGCGTGAAAAACGCTATTTCCTTAAGCTTGATCAGCTTGAAAAGAGAGAAAGACGGAAAGCCAGGCGCCGCCGGATACTACGATATTTCGGGCTGTAAGAAAGCGAAAGCGCGGACCAAAGGCCCGCGCTTTGTTGCACCGTTGGAACAGCTTTGCTCAGCTGCCCCAGATGTAAATCGCGGCAAAGAGGAAGAGCCAGACCACATCGACGAAGTGCCAGTACCAAGCTGCCGCTTCAAAGCCGACATGCTTCTCAGGCGTGAAGTGCCCGGCGCGAAGGCGCAGGTAGCAAACGAACAGGAAGATGGTGCCCACGATCACGTGGAAGCCGTGAAAGCCTGTCGCCATGAAGAAGGTGGCCCCGTAGATATTGCCAGAGAACCCGAATGCAGCGTGACTGTACTCGTAGGCCTGAAAGCCCGTGAAAATCAGTCCGAGCAGGACCGCAACGATCAGTCCGGTTGCCATGTCTTTACGGTTGTTCTCGTGCGCAATCGCGTGGTGTGCCCAGGTCGCAGCCGCACCAGAACATAGCAGGATCAGCGTGTTGATCAGCGGCAGGTGCCAGGGATCAAAGGTTTCAATGCCAACGGGCGGCCAAACACCGTCCACAGCCGGGCTTTCCGGCCCCATTGGATAGAGAGCGTTCTTGAAGAAGGCCCAGAACCATGCCGCGAAGAACATGACCTCCGACATGATGAACATGATGAAGCCGTAGCGAAGGCCAATTCGAACGACCGGCGTGTGATCCCCGATATTCGATTCTTTCACCACTTCCGCCCACCAGGCGAACATGACGTAGCAAACGCCAACGAAGCCCATGGCGAACATGATCCAGGTCATGCCCTGCATCCAGAGCACCGCTCCGAACAGCATGATGAACCCTGACACCGCGCCGAGGAACGGCAGGATGGAGGGCTCCAGAATGTGGTAGTCGTGGTTCTTTTCGTGCGCCATATCGGTCGTTCCCTCGGGCGTTTAGTTTAAGTCTGTCGTGCTGTCCGCCACGTCCAAAGCGGCCTGTTCCGAAGAATACTCTTCCGGCAGATCGGTTTCGTGAAACGTGTAAGACAGCGTGATAGTTTTTACAAAGCGAGCGTCAGCATCTTCGAGTATCTCGGGCTCGACGAAATAGGTTACCGGCATCTGCACGGTCTGACCGGGTTCCAGCACCTGCAACTCGAAACAGAAGCACTGTATCTTTGAGAAGTAGGCACCCGCAGAATAGGGCGATACATTGAAGCTTGCCGTTCCGGCGATGATCCGGTCGGTCGGGTTATGCGCTTCATAAAAGGCAAGACCCTCTTCGCCGATGCGAATACGCTGCTTCAACTCAACCGGCGTGACTTCCCACGGCATCCCAGAGGCATAGGAGGCGTCGAAGCGTACGGTCACTTCTTCGTCGATAGCACCAGGAGCGGCATCTGCCACATCCGTCGCCCCACCCCAACCAGTTACCCGGCAGAACAGGTCGTAGAGCGGGACAGAGGCCCACGCGAGCGTCCCCATCGTGAGCGCCACGCAGACCAACTGCAGAACAGTCTTACGCTTTGGATCCATCGGAGTATCGCTCAATTCACAACCTCCATTTCGGGCCGCACCACGTGATCGAAAGCTTGCATTGGGTCGCCACGCGTCACTTTCACGACCGTCAGGGCGAAAACGACGGCGATAAACCCGACCAGCGTCAGGCCTACGCCGATATTCCGCGACTTCCGCCGATCATGAAGCTCGTGCGTCACCTTCATGCCATCAACCCTCCAATGGCTGCATCGGCCAGCAGGGCCGTGAAATGCAGGAAGAGGTAGTAGAGCGACAGTTTGAAGAACTTTTTCTCGACCGCGTAATTGTCGGCTTCGGCCGACGCATCATCGCGCCGCCAGATGTCGTAGGCGCCTTTCAGGAACAGTCCGTTCAGGATCACCGCAGCAGCCATCGTGACTGGGCCACCGACAGAGGTCAGCGCCAGTCCAATGCCCACGGGAGCCAGAAGCACGGTGTAAGCCAAGATGTGACGCCGTGTGCTGTCGCGTCCGTGGGTGACCGTCAACATTGGCACGCCTGCGTCGCCGTAGTCTGACTTGGTAAACAGCGCCAATGCCCAAAAGTGCGGTGGCGTCCACATGAAGATCAGGCCGAACATCAGCACGCTTGCGAGCGACACATCGCCCGTTACCGCTGCCCAACCGATCATTGGGGGAAAAGCGCCCGCCGCGCCACCGATAACGATGTTCTGCGGTGTCGAACGCTTCAACCACATCGAATAGATGATGGCGTAGAAGAATATGGTGAAGGCCAGCAGCCCTGCCGCGACAAGGTTTGTCGCCAGCGCCAGCATCACGACCGAAATACCGGAGAGCCCTAACCCGATCGCAAGCGCTTCGCCCGACTCTACCCGACCCGACGGCACAGGACGCTTGGCTGTCCGCCGCATAACTGCGTCGATATCGGCATCATACCACATGTTCAGCGCGCCCGAGGCCCCTGCCCCCAGCGCAATGAACAGTATCGCCGCGAACATCTCGACCGGGTGCAGCGCTCCTGGTGCAACAAGAAGCCCGACCAACGCCGTGAAGACCACGAGCGACATCACCCGTGGCTTCAGAAGCGCGAAATAGTCACCGAATGTCGGTTCGTACTCGCGCGGTGCGTTGATCGATAGATCGGCCATGCTTTACTCGCTCGCCGCGACCTGAACGCGACCCGGCTCGACATAGCGACCGGCGGTCTGCGTCTCTGCAACCCAGGCGTCATAGTCGGCCTGACTCACTGCTTTGACTGTGATTGGCATGTAAGCGTGGCTCAGGCCGCACAGCTCGGAGCACTGACCGAAGTAAACGCCTTCCATACCTTCATCGACCTCAAACCAGAGCTCTGCCAGACGACCCGGCACCGCATCCTGCTTCACGCCGAACGCCGGGATGGTCCAAGCGTGGATCACATCCGCGCCGGTGACCTGAATGACAACGGTTTTGCCTGTCGGCACGACGACGGCGGTGTCGGTCGCCAAAAGGAACTCGTCATCCGAATAACCGAGTTCTGCAAGCTGCTCGGACACTTCAGGGGTCAATTGGTTTCCATAGTCGGAGCCAACCATGTAGCTGTCGAACTCGATTTCATGATCAGGGTATTCGTACCCCCAGTACCACTGGTAGCCGGTCGCCTTTACGAAGACGTCCGGCTCGGGAATTTCCTGCTGTTTGAACAGAACCGGAAGCGAGAAGGCGCCGATAAACACGAGGATAACGATAGGAATGACGGTCCAGGCGACTTCGATTGGCGTATTGTGTGTGAAGGTCGCCGGTTCCGGGTTTGCCTTGCGGTTGTAGCGCAAGATGCAAATCGCCAGAAGCGCCATCACGAAGATCGAAATCGCCGTAATGATCACCAGAAGCATGCTGTCGAGCCAAACGAGGTCGCGCATCAGTTCCGTCGCTGGCTGTTGGAAGCCCATCAGGCCCTGTTCCGGGGCTCCAATGACTTCAAGGTCCTGCGCAAAAGCGGCCCCACCCGTGAGCGTGGCAAACAGGCTTGTGACTAGAGTTTTCAGACGCATGTGCTGTCTTTCCTGAATCCAGATACGTTCCCTGCCGGCCCCCCTGACGAGCAACATGACCGGCCTGTTGTTCTTCCGGCGCTAAAAACCATATTAGAGCTTCAGGAACAAGCGCGTCAGTTGCGGCATTCAGCCGCCCGTCACGCCTCAGGAAAGGCCGCATAGACCATGTCTCAGTCCGCCCCGTTTCGTCCGTTCGAAACCTTGATCGATCAGGAGACGGCGTTGTCGCTCCTGCGAGAAGCCACTGCTGGTGCCGATGATGGCGAGTTGTTTCTTGAACGCCGCCGCGCCGAGGTCCTGTCTTACGATGATGGTCGGGTCAGAAATGCAAGTTACAATGCCGCAGAAGGGTTTGGTTTGCGGGCAGTCCGGGGAGAAACGGCCGGATACGCGCACTCAACCGAGATCAGCGAAGCGGCTCTCCGCCGTGCTGTAGACACTGCCCGTCTTGCGGTTGGCGATGGCGGAGGAACAATCGCCGATGCACCAGTTCAGACGAACCGGAAGCTCTATGGAGATGATGATCCGATCTCTGATGCCACGTTTCCGGTCAAGATCGACGTATTGAAGGAAATTGACGCCTATGCCCGAGCAAAAGATTCTCGGGTCGTCCAAGTTTCCGCAACGTTGTCTGCTTCCCTGCAAGAAGTCGTGATTCTCCGCCCTGAGGCTGGCGCCGTTACGGATATTCGTCCTATGGCGCGCCTGAATATCTCTGTCATCGTCGAAGAAAACGGACGTCGGGAAAGCGGCGGGACCGGCGGCGGCGGTCGATACGGCCTTGATGGGCTGATCGCGCCGGAAAACTGGAAGTCCATGGTGGATGAGGCGCTGCGCATTGCCCTTGTCAATCTTGAGGCTGTTCCCGCACCGGCCGGTGTTATGGATGTGGCCTTGGGCGCGGGATGGCCCGGCATTCTTCTGCACGAAGCGATCGGCCATGGTTTGGAAGGCGATTTCAATCGAAAGGGAACTTCGGCGTTTGCGGGGCTGATGGGCCAGCAGATTGCCGCAAAGGGCGTTACCGTCCTGGACGACGGAACAATCCCCGATCGTCGCGGTTCGATTACTGTCGACGACGAAGGCACCCCTTCCGGCAAAAACACTTTGATCGAGGACGGGGTCCTCGTCGGCTACATGCAGGATAGACAGAATGCACGATTGATGGGGGTTGCGCCGACTGGAAACGGACGGAGGGAAAGCTTTGCTCATGCCCCCATGCCGCGCATGACCAACACTTACATGCTCGCTGGAGACGCCCAGCCCGAGGAGATCGTGGCAGATGTCAAAGATGGTATATATGCCGTTGGCTTCGGCGGTGGGCAGGTCGATATCACAAATGGCAAGTTCGTCTTTTCCTGTACGGAAGCCTACCGTGTTCAGAATGGCAAAGTTGGCGCACCTATCAAAGGGGCGACATTGATCGGCGATGGTGCGACTGCGCTCAAACAAATCCGTGCTGTCGGAAACGATATGGCTCTCGACCCCGGCATCGGCATGTGCGGCAAGTCTGGCCAATGGGTTCCGGTCGGCGTGGGGCAGCCGACCCTTCTCATCGGAGGTCTAACCGTGGGCGGAGCAGCGGCGTAATCCTGCCGGACAAGCGTGTCTTGACCCACACGGCCACACCTTAGCCACTTTTGCGCCGCATTCTGGACGTAAGTGTCCAGAATTGTCGCAGAAGTTTAGGCAGTGGAGGCGGTGTTCGTCATGGCTATGTTTGAAATTGACAGACCCTACCGGAAGCGTCCTCCGGAACCGATCAAACGGCGGTGCCATCGCTGCCACGCGACAGGCTCTTGCGCATGCGGGGCCTGCGGTGGCTCTGGGAAGGTAGCCACAAGCCGCAATGTATTCGGCGAACCCAATTTCATCCGCTGCTCTGCTTGCTTTGGGCGCAAGACAAGACGCTGCACCACCTGCTCTGGCGTCGGCTTCATCGTCTGAGAAAGACCCCGCTTGAGGCCGACATGGTTGTCGACAGTCTTGCGCAATCTGGCGAAAGCTTGGCCTATCTTGACCTCTGACGCGTTCGATATTCGCTTGACCGTCGGCCCATCTCCTAGAAACTCGTTTGCATGCAGCTGCGCTCAGTCAACCCAATCGACATCGACCCGCTTGCCAAGCTTTGGTACGACGGATGGATGGAAGCGCATCTTGCCCATGTACCCGAGGAGTTAACGGCCAAACGAACCTTGGAGAGCTTTCGTAGCCGTCTCATCGAATTTGGAAACGACCTACGCACCGCGGGTCCCATCGGCACACCTCTCGGCTTTTGCGCGATACGGGAGAACGAGCTTGACCAATTGTTCGTTGCGCCGGCCGCCCGTGGCACGGGTCTTGCCCGAGATCTTTTGTCTGATGGCGAAACAAGGCTCAAAGAAAATGGCACCGAACGTGCGCATCTTCTTTGCTTGATCGAGAACACCCGCGCGGCGCGGTTCTACGCCCGCCATGGATGGGAAGACATGGGTGTGTTCCACGAGGCCGTCCAGACCGAGGACGGCCCCTTTTCTTTCGATGTCCTGCGGTTCGAAAAAACACTTTGATGGCGTGTTGGTGGCTTTGGATGCGTCGCAGAACGCACCAGCGGCGTTAACTCTCTAAGACATATGACGCGAATTTCGGCTGCGAACTTATCCTCGGATAAAGAACGCGCCGAATCTGACGACAGACCTCCCCGAAAATAGCGAGAATGAAAAATTGTACCATTAAGGCTGCATTAACCTCGCCTCACGATAACCAACTCAGCAAGCAGGCGGAGGCAGGATGGCCAAGGATTTATCCCCTTCCACCCACCCTCTCACCCCACCCCTCACAGAGGAAGAGTGGCACTTCTGGCTCCGCCTCTTGCGATCACGCCGGGTCGGCGTCAGCACTTTCTTCCGATTGATGGGTGAATTTGGGTCAGCGCAAGTCGCTCTCGCTGCGCTGCCATCGATTGCTGCGGACGCCGGCGTGAAGAACTATCAGCCTTGCTCGCAAAAGGCTGCAGAGGATGAATGGCATAGAGCCAGGCAAGCCGGGGCAGTCCCGATTGCCTTCGGATCGCCGGACTATCCTGACACCCTTGCCCAGATTCCCGACCCGCCGCCGTTTCTTTGGTGCCTTGGAAACGCGGAACTCATGCGAAAGCCAATAATTGCCGTCGTGGGCGCGCGAAATGCGTCATCCCTCGGGACGAGGATGGCCAGAAAACTATCGAAGGAACTCGGGGAGGAAGGCTTTGTCGTCGTTTCTGGCCTCGCTCGCGGGATCGACGCCGCAGCCCACCATGCATCGATTGACACCGGGACGATCGCCGTCATGGCCGGCGGGGTCGACGTTGTCTATCCGACCGAGAACGCCGTTCTCGCACAAGAGATTGAAGGTGCCGGACTTCGTATCAGCGAAATCGCGATGTCGCAGCAACCCTTCGCCCGTCATTTCCCACGACGCAACAGAATCGTCTCCGGCATCGCTCGAGCCGTTGTTGTCATAGAAGCGGCGGCCAAAAGTGGCAGCCTCATCACAGCTCGAACGGCACTCGATCAAGGCCGCGACGTCATGGCCGTGCCCGGACATCCTTTCGACCCGCGGGGGTCAGGGTGCAACATGTTGATCCGCGATGGCGCCACATTGGTGCGGGGTGCGGCCGACGTGATCGATGCGCTTAATACACCCGCCGTTGTTTCCCCCACGCAAGCTCCGGCGACCAAAGAACCGCCCGCAAAGCCTGCATTTACGCAGCGCGTCGCTGATCTTCACAAGCAAATCCTCGACCGCCTCGGCCCGAACCCTGTTCCGGAAGATCAATTGATCCGCGATCTTGCCTGTGATGCGTCTGTTGTCTCTCCCGAGATCACCACATTGGAAATTGAAGGCAAAGTTCGCCGTGAGCCTGGCGGCATGCTGGCGCGGACAACTTAAGGGAATGAGTGCTGTTCGAGCGGGATTTTCGGCACGCCCCCGCCGCCCAATTTCGTGGCGTCATTGACAAACGAAGCGAAGACCCCACATCTTCCGCCGCCAGAGCCCCGTCCCGTTTGAAAGGTTTTTCATGCCCGTAGTCGTTGTCGAGTCCCCGGCCAAGGCCAAGACGATCAACAAGTATCTCGGCTCCGACTATACTGTCCTTGCCTCCTACGGTCATGTTCGTGACCTGCCTCCGAAAGATGGTTCTGTCGATCCGGAGAACGGTTTTGACATGAAGTGGGAAGTGGCCAGCGACTCGAAAAAGCACGTGAAAGCCATTGCTGATGCGCTGAAAGACGACCCGGCTCTCATTCTCGCGACCGACCCGGACCGCGAAGGGGAAGCGATCAGCTGGCATCTGGAAGAAGCCCTTCGAAGCCGGAAAGCGCTGAAAGCCGACACGCCGGTGAGTCGCGTGGTTTTCAACGCGATCACCAAAAGCGCCGTGACGGAGGCAATGCAGAACCCGCGCGATGTCGACCGCGATCTGGTCGAAGCGTATCTCGCCCGCCGCGCACTTGATTATCTTGTCGGCTTCAACCTGTCGCCCGTGCTCTGGCGCAAACTGCCCGGCTCGCGTTCGGCGGGCCGTGTTCAATCCGTTGCACTGCGGATCATCGTTGAGCGCGAGATGGAGATCGAAGCTTTCAACGCGCAGGAGTACTGGACGGTCAAAGCCGTGCTCGACACGCCGCGTGGCCAGAGCTTCGAGGCGCGGCTTACCGTGTTGGGCGGAAAGAAGCTCGAAAAATTCGATATTCCCGATGAAACCGCGGCAGAACTTGCCGTCAGCGCCATCGACAGTCGCGACCTCACCGTCAAATCGGTTGAAGCCAAGCCTGGTACGCGCAATCCCTCGCCGCCTTTCATGACATCGACGCTGCAGCAGGAAGCCAGCCGCAAGTTCGGATTCGGCGCGCGCCAGACGATGCAGATTGCCCAGCGTCTCTATGAAGCCGGACACATTACATACATGCGGACGGACGGGATCGACATGGCACCGGAAGCGGTGAGTGCGGCACGCGACGCAATCAAAGCGCGCTATGACGCGAGTTATGTGCCGAGCAGCCCCCGCGTTTACAAGAACAAGGCCAAAAACGCGCAAGAAGCGCACGAATGTATCCGACCCACGGACATGATGGCAGATGTTGCCAGCCTCAAACTGGCCGATCCGGATCAGCGAAAGCTCTATGACCTCGTCTGGAAACGCACGCTCGCCAGCCAGATGGAAGCAGCCCGTCTGGAGCGCACGACTGTCGACATCGCGAGTGCCGATGGACAGGTCGAACTACGCGCCACCGGACAGGTCATCACCTTTGACGGATTCCTGCGGGTTTATGAAGAAGGCCGCGACGATGTCGTCGATGATGACGACAAGGTGCTGCCACAGATCATGCAGGGTGAAGCTGCCAAAAAGCAGTCGATTAAGCCCGATCAGCATTTCACGCAGCCTCCGCCCCGCTTCACCGAAGCGACACTGGTCAAACAGATGGAAGAGATCGGGATCGGCCGGCCCTCGACCTATGCCTCCATCGTGACAACCATTCAGGATCGCGGCTACGTTCGAAAAGAGAAGAACCGGCTTTTCCCGGAAGACAAAGGCCGCTTGGTTACCGTGTTCCTGGTCGAGTATTTCCGGCGCTACGTCGGTTACGACTTCACGGCCAAGCTGGAATCCGAGCTCGACGACATCACCAATGGCGACCGCGAGTGGCAGGACGTGCTGTCCCGCTTCTGGCGCGATTTCAAAGCAGCCATCGAAGATACCGCAGAACTCCGCATTACGGACGTGCTTGAGAAGATCAATGAGGTGTTGGAACCGCATCTCTTCCCGCCGACGGAAGACGGCGGCGATCCACGCCTTTGTCCGAATTGCAATGTTGGGCGGCTTTCGATGCGGACCGCGCGTTCGGGCGGCGCGTTCATTGGTTGCTCAAACTACCCTGAGTGCCGTTACACCCGCGCGTTCGGCCCTCCGGGCACCGAACCGGAAAGCGGCATCCCACCGGAAGGCAAGCTATTGGGTGAGGACGCCGGCGACCAGATCTGGGTGCACAAAGGCCGTTTCGGACCATACGTGCAGCGTGGCCTGGTCACCGAAGACAACAAGAAACCCCCGCGCCAGGGTGTACCGGAAGGATGGGAGCCCGCTGAAATCTCCTTGGCCCAAGCCGTCAAGCTTCTGGAACTGCCACGGCTTATCGGTCAGCACCCCGAAGACGGTGTGAATATCTGGGCCAACATCGGGCGCTACGGCCCTTACCTCAAGCATGCCGAGAACACATCTTTCAAAGGTGGCACCAATGCCAATCTCGAGAGCATCGAGGAGGTCTGGGAAGTCGGTATGAATCGCGCTGTGCAGCTGATCGACGAGAAAAAGGCCTCCCGTGGACGCGGGCGTCAGGCGAAAACACTGAAGGATCTCGGCGAACATCCCGACCGCGGCGGCGCCGTCGCCATCATGGACGGCAAGTACGGACCATACGTGAAGTGGGAAAAAGTGAATGCCACTCTTCCGGACAACACGGAACCGGACAATGTCACCATGGAGATGGCGGTTCAGCTGATCGAGGAACGCGAAGCGAAGAAGGGCAAGAAGAAAACAACGCGCAAGAAGAAGGCGAGTTGACTTGGGAACAGGCCTCGCTGAGGTCTTCTTGACCAAAAAAACTTGGCCGAAACGATCCGTGCCCCTGCGGAGGCGAATACAGATTTCCAGCGGTGCTGCTTGGCGTCCGAAAGGTTCGACGGATCGGTTGGGGATGACCAATTTTTGATAGATGATGCGCTGCGGCGGACACTGCCGCAGTGCAGCGATTGACTTCGCGTCAGACGAAAGGCACAACCTCCGCAAACTTTGGGGAGTGTGCAGATGAAGAAAATCTACGCCAACGCAAGGGAGGCTCTCGACGGTCTTCTGAAAGATGACATGCTCATCGCAGCAGGAGGCTTCGGATTGTGCGGCATTCCAGAGCTTCTTATCGACGCCATTGTCGATAGCGGCGTTAAGAAGCTGACCGTTGCCTCCAACAATGCCGGTGTGGATGGGTTCGGGCTGGGCAAGTTGCTCGATACCCGCCAGATCAGCAAGATGATGAGCTCGTATGTGGGCGAGAATGACGAGTTCATGCGCCAATATCTCTCCGGCGAACTCGAAATCGAATTCAATCCTCAAGGCACTTTGGCCGAACGCATGCGTGCTGGTGGAGCTGGCATCCCCGGGTTCTACACAAAGACCGGCGTTGGAACACAGGTCGCCGAAGGAAAAGAGCACAAGGACTTCAACGGTCAGACCTACATCATGGAAGAAGGCATTTTCGCCGATCTTTCCATCGTAAAGGCCTGGAAGGCGGACGAAACGGGAAACGCGATCTTCCGGAAAACCGCTCGCAACTTTAATCCGCCCGCCGCGATGTGTGGCAAGGTCTGCGTCATGGAAGTGGAAGAGATCGTTCCCACGGGCAGTCTGGACCCTGACCATATTCATCTTCCCGGGATCTACGTGAACCGCCTGATCCAAGGGGAACATGAAAAGCGCATTGAACAACGAACCGTCCGCAAGAGGGAGGAAGCCTGATGCCCTGGGATCGCAATCAAATGGCCGAACGGGCCGCGCAGGAACTTGAAGACGGAATGTATGTGAACCTCGGCATCGGGATCCCGACGCTGGTGGCAAACTATGTCGGCGACAAGGACATTACGTTGCAGTCCGAGAACGGGATGTTGGGTATGGGGCCATTCCCTTACGAGGGCGATGAAGACCCGGACCTCATCAACGCCGGCAAACAGACCATAACTGAGATGGACCGAACGGCTTACTTCGACAGTTCGCAGAGTTTCGGAATGATCCGTGGCGGCAAGATAGCAGCCGCAATTCTTGGCGCAATGGAAGTTGCCGAAAACGGCGACCTCGCCAACTGGATGATCCCCGGCAAATTGGTCAAGGGCATGGGCGGCGCCATGGACTTGGTCGCCGGGGTCGGGCGCGTGATTGTTGTGATGGATCACACCAACAAGCACGGAGACAGTAAAGTGCTGAAGGAATGTACTCTTCCGCTGACCGGAAAGGGTGTGGTTGATCTTATCATCACCAATCTGGGCGTGTTGGAAGTTGGCCATAAAGGCCTGCATATCCTTGAGACTGCGCCGGGCGTCACACGCGACGACATCCGCGCTGCCACCGAAGGGACAATCGTTTAAGACACCTGGTTGGCCCAGAAATTGTCACGGAAATACCCGCGGATTGTTCGTAATTTAGAAACAACAACATATTGTTGCCGCAATCAGTCCTTAGTGATCTGAGCAATGGCTTTGAACGATATGCCAACCTCCCCTCGTGTAACCAGCGCCGCGACACCGTCGCGGCGTTGGCGTGATTTGGCCTTACCTCTTGGACTGTCCGTTCTTGTGGCGGTCGGCTTGGTTGGCCTCGCTATGGCGACCGGCTGGGAAGAAACGATAACTGCACTTCAAGCCCTGCATTGGCGTGAAATCACGATCCTTCTGGTACTCAGTCTATTGAACTACGCCTGCCGAGGCGTGCGCTGGCATATCTTTGCCATCCGACTCGGCCTCAAGACCGATCTCACCCAAAACATGCGGCACTTTCTTGGCGGTTTCGCAATGTCCGTCACGCCAGGCCGTGTGGGTGAGTTGGTTCGAATGAGATGGTTGCGCCGCGAAACTGGCTGGTCATTTGAACGTACGGCGCCACTTGTTCTCGTGGATCGCGCAGCCGATCTGGCCGCAATGGCCATCCTGCTCGCCATGGCCTTGGCGCTATCGACCACAGGCATGACTGGCGGGATACCTGTTGTCATTTTTGCGATTGGTGCCGCCATCATTGCGACGCGCCCGAAGCTTCTTCGGCTGGTTGGAGATGTTGGGCACATTCTCAGTCGCCGCTCATTTCCACGACTTTTTGTTCGCATTCGGCGGGCTGCAGAGTCACTTCGTGCATTCAGCGGTCTCAGACTCCTTCTGGCTACGGGCGCACTTGGCCTGATCGGCTGGATGGCGGAAGGTTACGCATTTCACTTGCTGCTCGGCTGGTTGGGTACCGACATCGGCTTGTGGAAGGCCGTGGGCATTTTCATTTTCGCGACGCTGGCCGGTGGATTGACAGGTGCACCGGGCGGGCTTGGCGGCGCTGAAGCAGCAATGGTGGCACTTCTGGTCCTGGATGGCGTGCCCTTGGAAATTGCTGTTCCGGCAACACTTGTCATCCGCGTTACAACTCTATGGTTTGCGATCTTCATTGGGTTTCTGATCTTCCCGATGGCGGAACGCGCTTCGAAAAGGGCCGATTATGCGCTGGAAAACGGTTGAGTACACAGGCTGGGGGCGGGTGCTGAAGGCACGCGGAGAGGTTGCACGACCAGAGCGGGCCTCAGCGCTGGCCGCAACGACGTCGGAAGAGCCAGCACCGGCTGTTGGTATGCTTAGAAGCTATGGCGATGCCTGTCTGAACGACGCCGGCCGCGCAATCGACATGACGCGCATGGACCGTATCCTGTCCTTCGACCCTGAGAGCGGCATGGTTCATGTCGAAGCGGGTTGCCAAATCGGGCAACTGCTAAAGGTATTCGTTCCCAAGGGATGGCTTCCTCCTGTCATGCCGGGAACCGGTTTCGTGACTGTGGGCGGCGGCATCGCAATGGATGTGCACGGCAAAAACCACCACGGGGCCGGAAGCTTTGGTCAACACGTGACCGAGTTTACGTTGATGACCAAGGACGGACCGAAGGTCGTTACCCCCAAAAAGAACGCTTCTCTTTTCAAGGCAACGGTAGGAGGTCTCGGACAAACCGGTCCTATCCTGTCCGCGAAGTTCAAAATGCACAGAGCCAAGGGCGACGTGATTGTTGTGACGGAACGCCGCGTGGAGAATTGGGAGGAGTTCCTTCCCCTGCTCGACAACTCGGATGCCACTTATTCTGTCGGTTGGATTGACGCCACAGCAAAGGATGAGGCCCTGGGCCGTGGCATTCTGGAGGAAGCAGAAACTGGCGGAGGTCTTGTAAAGCCCGCCAAACGTGGCCGCAAAGTTCCGCTGGATGCTCCCGGGTTTGCCTTGTCTCCAACCGTTGTTCGCACATTCAACGCTCTTTACTGGCGAAAAGTGCCAACGAAGGGGCGTACGGTGGTAAAACCGATCGACGACTTCTTCTTCCCGCTCGACAAGATCCACGATTGGAACAAGCTTTACGGAAAGTCGGGCTTTCACCAATTTCAGTGTGTTGTGCCCATTGCCGAGGCAGGCGCGTTGCGCGAAATGGTCGAGAAGGTGGCAGCGTCTGGCCTCGCCTCCCCACTCGCTGTCCTCAAACGAATGGGGCCGGGGCGCGCGGGGTACATGTCGTTTCCGATGGAAGGCTACACGCTCGCCCTCGATTTCAAAAAATCACACGCCGCCGAACGTCTGATCCGAGAGCTTGAGGACATGACTGTTGCCGCGTCAGGGCGCATATACCTTGCAAAAGATTCACTAGGGCGACCGGAAAACATCCTTGGCATGTATCCAGAGTACAAGGACTGGCTGAAGACCGTAAACAAAATGGATCCGGACCAAGCCTTTGAGACCGACCTTGTTCGCAGACTGAAATTGAGGGACGCGACATGAGCCAGACATGGATTATCGTCGGGGCGACCTCCACGATTGCCCGGGCCTTCGCGCGACAAGCAGCCGCTCGTGGGGAAGGTGTGTTGCTTGCTGGCAGGGATATGAGCGAACTTGAAAGCATTGCTGCGGACTGCGGTTTCAGAGGGGCCCCTTTTGCAGAAGCAATCGCCTTCGATGCACGCGAGCCAGCCTCATTTGCACCTATTCTCGAGCGTGCGCGGGGCATCAAAGGGACCCTGAGTGTGGCCGTCTTCGTGGGATCAATGCCGGATCAGGAAGAGATCGATGCAGAGCCTTCACTGGTCGACGGAACGATCACCGACAGTTTCACCGGCCCAGCTCACCTTCTTACACTCCTGGCGCCGCTTCTCGAAGAGCGGGGACACGGCACCGTCGCAGGGGTGGGTTCCGTGGCTGGGGATCGCGGCCGATTGGGAAATTACGTCTATGGCGCGTCCAAGGCCGGGTTCCACGCCTACTTGTCCGGACTTCGCAACCGGCTTGGTCGATCTGGTGTGCATGTCATTACGGTCAAACCCGGCACAGTGGATACGGCGATGACATGGGGCATGGAAAAACTTCCATTCGTTGCCCAGCCAGAGAAGATTGCCTCTGACATCTTGCGCGCAGCGGATCGAAAGAAAGACATTATATATACACCAGCCATCTGGTGGCCAATCATGACGATCATCCGGTCAATTCCAGAGCGGATCTTCAAGAAAATGGAAATCTGAAACAGGAAGGCGTTTTTCCGGATCAGTTTGAAGCGTTTCTGCGCACGAACACGCACCCGTCACTGATCAATTGCGGTGGTGTCAGGCAAAGCCCGCGTGCGACATTCCAAGCGGCCAGCACCTTGGGCACATATGCGCGTGTTTCTGCATAGGGTGGGACGCCCTGATGTTCTCGGACGGCCCCTTCACCTGCATTGTATCCCGCGAGTGCCAAGACCGCGTCACGGTCAAACTCATTCAACAGCCAGTCGAGATACGTGACACCGCCCTTTATGTTCTCCCTTGGGTTCATGCTGTCCGGGACCCCGAAGCGCTCTGCTGTGGCCGGTATGAGCTGCATGAGACCTTCTGCACCCGCGTGACTGACAGCATCGACCCTGCCCGCGCTTTCCACCGTGATCACTGCCAGGGCCAACGCAGGAGAAACTTGCGTGCCTACGGTTGAGGCCAAGATGTCGGCTCCGTGGGCATCAGCGATGCGCTGCATGGTCTCAAGCCGCGGCGTGCCAATCTTGAGTGGGTTTTTCCGGATCTCGGTTATGGCCAACTCAAACCTTGTGCCTGCATCAATGCCGATTGAGGGCGAAACGGCCTCCCAGTACCAATCATACTCGGTTGGAGCCGAAGGAACCGGAGGTGGAGGTAGAGCAGCGGTAGCGGCCTCAGGGCGGTCATCACCGGGACGCCTGGGATCAGAACCCGGCGTTATCCGAAAGACTTCCTCATTGGGATCGATCTGGACGGTAATACGCCGGGAGGAACCAGCCGCTGGGGGAGCAACGCGTTTAAAGGTGAAATCGCCGCCTTCCTGCGCTGCAGACGGTGTTTGAGAGGCCAAAGGCCCCCCAAAAAACATCCATGCGCTGAAAAACGCTGCGAATCTCGGCCCTGCTCGCATTCCGGTTTCACACTCTTTTATTGTTCTGGGCAGAAATTTTGCAGAACTTGCCGCCGGAAGCCAGAGAGAATTGGGCACATTGTTCGCGGATCGGGAAAAGTTCGCTCAAAGTCAAGCTATTGGCACGACGGTCGCACACAGCGGACACGAATTAAATTGTTTAATATCATATACTTATTTAATTTCTTACCGTTTTGTTCCGGCGATGCGAAATTGTACGACGGGTGTCAAACTCTCGCCCAATTTGAGGGTCTTTATAGCGTCATACCAAACGCGGCACATGGCCGAAGGTGAGAGGTCGGTCTGTCGCGGTGGTTTTTTGAAACTGAGCGTGCTCAATGGAGGGACACATGAAACTGTTCAACGCTTTTCTTAAAGACGAATCTGGCGCAGTCACCGTTGACTGGGTTGTTCTGACCGCTGCAATCGTTGGTCTCGGCATTGCCGTTCTGGCCTCGGTCTCCGGTGGTACGAACACTCTGGCCCAGACGATCTCCGGCAACCTCGCCGCTGGTCAGGTCGCAACGCTTACCGGCCTTTCGACGGCTTCCGGTACTGGTGCGTCCACCAACTAATTGCTGTTTTGAGCGGAGGCCGCTTCGCGGCGGCCTCCGTTCCACCTAATTTACTTGAGGGGCCGACTTTCTCGCGTGCCAAAGTAGAAGTCGGTTGCTTCGAAGGGGATGCGAAATGTCTGTACTCAAGAATTTTCTCAAAAGTGAAGATGGCGCAGTAACTGTTGACTGGGTCGTGCTTACAGCTTCGATCGTAGGACTTGGCCTGGCGGTCATCGTCGCGATTGCTGGCGGAACCAACAACGTTTCTACCGGTCTTGGTGCCAACCTCGGCGCGGCACAAGCACGGCGAATTTTTTCTGTGCATGATCGTCTATTTTTACATTGGGTTTTCTGAACCGGCTGGACATTCTTCTGTCAACCGTCTATGACGTTTTCTGACTGAAATCGAATCAGAGGCCGCAATGGATCTCTCGAACCTG
>JAJDZT010000108.1 GCA_022824525.1 Silicimonas sp.
TCAGGTTCGAGAGATCCATTGCGGCCTCTGATTCGATTTCAGTCAGAAAACGTCATAGACGGTTGACAGAAGAATGTCCAGCCTGTTCAGAAAACCCAATGTAAAAATAGACGATCATGCACAGAAAAAATTCGCCGTGGCATAAGTAATGGGACATATTGCAATTCTCGGTGTTTTCGTGGCCGACACCGCCTATCGCGCAGACCGTGCCCCGAAGCTTGGGGAGACGATCCTCGGCAACAGTTTTGCGCTCGGGCCCGGCGGCAAAGGGTCAAATCAGGCCGTGGCGGCGGCGCGTGCAGGTGGCGAGGTGCATTTCATCTCCAAACTCGGGCGTGATGTGTTCGCGGACATGGGGCTGGCGATCTGGAAGGATGCCGGTGTCTCCCCGGCAGTGACGCAGCACGACGATGCCTATACCGGTGCGGCATACATCTTCATCGAGGAATCTTCCGGCAATAACGCGATCATCATTTGTCCCGGCGTGGCCGAGACGATTTCACCCGCGGATGTGGAGGCGCGGGCTGATTTGATCGGATCTGCTTCGGTTTTCATCACGCAGTTGGAGCAACCGATTGATGCGGCCCATCGCGCTTTGGAGATTGCGCGAGCGGGCGGCGTGACCACCATTCTGAACCCGGCCCCTGCCGCCGAGTTGCCAGAGGCAATCTATTCATTGTGCGATTACATGACGCCCAATGAAAGTGAAGCGGAGGCTCTGACGGGTGTGCCCGTAACCGACATTGCCTCGGCGGAACGGGCGGCGCGGGCTTTGATGGCAAAGGGTGTTGGCGCGGCGTTGATCACGCTCGGGGAAAATGGTGCCCTTCTGGTGACATCCGACCAGGTGACCCATGTGCCGGCAATCACTGCTGGCCCAGTTGTTGAGACGACGGGTGCCGGGGATGCGTTCAATGGCGGATTTGCCGTTGGTCTTTCCGAAGGGATGGACCCCGTCGAGGCGGTTCGGTTCGGAGCCGCCACGGCTGGCATCTCGGTGACACGGCCCGGCACTGCGCCTTCCATGCCGGAACGGGCGGAGATCGACGCGTTGCTGGCGCGCTAGCGTCCGACGTAACGGTCTTTTCGATGATTGACCGCGATGATCAGGTTCACGATCACCGCGCCCATGAGCGACCACGCCACCAGAGCAAGATCTGGCAGGACAAAAAGGGCGACGCCGAACAGGACGATGTCAAAGCCAAGCTGCACCCAACCCGCCTGAATGCCGACCTTGTCTTGAAGCCAGAGCCCCACGACACCAACGCCGCCAAGGGAAGCGCCATGGCGGAAAAGCACGATCAACCCCATGCCTGCCGTGGCTCCGGCAAGAAAGGCACCGAGCGTCGGGTTCAGCGCGGCGAAGGTGATGTTGCGAGACATGACCTCGGTCAGGACAGAGACGAGTGCGACGGCAATGAAGCTCTTGATCGTGAAGCGCGGCCCCATCCGAACCCACGCGAACAGGTAAAACGGGAGGTTCACGATGAAGAAGACCACGCCGAAGCTGAACCCGGTGACGTAGGATAGGAGCACGCCGAGACCCGCCGTCTGGCCGGTGATCAGGCCGAGATGCGTCAGCACAATCACGGAAAACGCACAAAGTGCTGTGCCGAGTACGAACGCCATCGCGTCTTCCGGCAGGCTGTGTTCGAGACGTTTGTGAGGTTCGTTCATGAGCGCAGTCTCTGCCTGAACACTCGGGGTTTGTCACCCTGCTCTTGCTGGCATAGCGTGCGTTACAAGGAGGATCAGGAACATGCGATTGAACGGCAAGACGGCGCTGGTAACAGGGGGCGCGTCGGGGTTCGGGCGCGGAATTGCGGAGCGGTTTGCCGCGGAAGGAGCGCGTGTCGCGGTTCTGGACCTGAACGGCGAAGGTGCGCGCGAGGTGGCGAACGCGGTCGGCGGCGTTGCCATCACGGCAGATGTCAGTGAAGGGGATCAGGTGGCGCGTGCTTTCGGCGAGGCCGTCGAAGCGCTCGGCCGTGTCGACATTCTGGTCAACAACGCAGGATGGAGCCATCGGAACCAACCGATGTGTGACGTGGATTTTGCTACCTATCGCAAGGTGTTCGCGATCAATGTTGATTCCATCTTTCACTTCACTCAAGCCGCTGTGCCGCATTGGCGCGAGGCCGGTACTGGCACGATGGTCAATATCGGATCGACGGCGGGTATCAGCCCGCGCGCCGGACTGACCTAGTATAACGCCTCCAAAGGCGCCGTGAATACAATGACCCGGTCATTGGCCGTGGAATTGGCGCCCGAAGGCATCCGCGTGAATGGGGTCGCGCCGGTCATGGGTGAAACTGCTTTGCTGGAGACATTCATGGGACAGCCGGATACGCCGGAAAATCGGAAACGGTTCCTCGCGACTATCCCGCTGGGACGGTTTTCGACGGCGGACGACATCGCAGGAGCGGCGCTTTATCTTGCGTCGGATGACGCAGCCCTTGTGACCGGCGCGATCCTTGAGGTCGATGGCGGGCGGACGATCTGAATGGGTCCCTTGGACGGTATCCGCGTTCTTGATCTGACGAATGTGCTGGCCGGGCCGTTCTGTTGTCATCAACTCGCGCATCTGGGCGCGGAGGTCATCAAGGTGGAGTTGCCCGGCACCGGCGATCTGGCGCGCCAGCTGGGCGGGGATCATGACCTGAATGCAGATGGTATGGGCGTGTCCTTCCTTGCGCAGAACAGCGGCAAGCGGTCGATCACGTTGAACCTTAAGCATGACACGGGCAAGGCGATTCTGGTTAAGCTCGTTCGGCAAGCCGATGTTCTGGTTGAGAATTTCCGCCCCGGCGTGATGGACCGGTTGGGTGTCGGGGCCGCGCGCTTGCAGGAAGAAAATCCCGAACTGGTCTATTGCGCCATTTCCGGATTTGGCGCGGATGGACCGATGGCGGGATTTCCGGCCTATGACCAGATCGTGCAGGGCGTCTCGGGCGTGATGAGCGTGACAGGTCAGCCAGACGGCTCGCCGATGCGTGTGGGCTATCCAGTGGCCGATACAGTGGGTGGATTGACGGCGGCCTTCGCGATTGCAGCCGCCCTCGCCCGTCCGAAACCGGGGCGCGGTACGGTGATCGATGTCTCAATGCTGGAATCGATGCTGTCGACCATGGGCTGGGTCGTCTCGAACCACCTGATTGCCGGGTGGAAGCCACATCGGGCCGGGAACGACAATATCGCGGCGAGCCCGTCCGGTGTGTTCCGGGCGCGGGATGGGAGCTTCAACCTCGCCGCCAACAAGCAGGAACAGTTCGAGGCGCTTGTGCGGATCATCGAACGCCCGGAACTGGCGGAGGATCCGCGTTTCAAGGCACGTAAAGGCCGGATCGAGAACCGGGTGGCGCTGGCCGCTGCGTTAGAGGAGGCTTTCCAGGCACGAGACGCCGCGGAATGGGTGGCAGAGTTGATGGCAGCAGGTGTGCCTGCAGGCGAAATTCTGACCTTGCCCGAGGCCTTGGCGCAGGAACAGGTTCAAGGTCGTGATCTCGTGGCGACATTTGACACGCCCGGTGTGGATCGCGACGTACGCATCGTGCGACCGGGCTTTCGTCTGGATGGCGAACGCCCGGCGACACAGGCTCCGCCACCGATGCTGGGGGCAGAAACGGATGAGATACTGGAAGAGTTGGGTCTGTCATCAGAAGAGATCGCGAACCTGCGCGATGAGGGGGTGATATGAGTGAAGATGCCGCTGACTGGTGGGCCACCAGCATCATTGACATGAAACCGGGCGAGATCCGGTATCGTGGCTATGCCATCGAAGACCTGATCGGGCGGGTCGGTTTTGCCGAGATGGTTTGGCTGATGGTTCGAGGGGAGTTGCCGACAAAGGATGAGGCAGCCTTGTTGGAAGTGGCGCTGATGTCGGCGGTTGATCATGGACCGCAAGCACCTTCGATCGCGATTGCACGAATGGCGGCGACCTGTGGTGTCGGGCTTCAGAGCGCGATGGCATCTGGCCTGAACGTGCTCGGAGATGTCCATGGCGGAGCCGGAGAAGCGGCGGTGGAGATGTATCACGCGGTGGCGGCACATGCAGAGCCAGCGACCGGCGCAAAGATCGAGTTGGATCGGTTCTTTGCAGACGGAGGGACCTTCCTTCCGGGGTTCGGGCACCGGTTTCATCCAGTGGACCCGCGCGCGCCGCGATTGATGGAAGTCGTGGATGCGGCTGCGGGGGCTGGCGCTGTCTCGGGTCGGTACCTTGCGGCTGCAAAGGCTGTGGAGGCGGAACTCGCCAGCAGAAAGGGCAAGCTGATCCCGATGAACATCGACGGAGCGACCGCGATGATCTTTGCCGAATTGGGGTTTCCAGCCCCTCTGGCGCGCGGACTTTTCTGTCTGTCGCGCTCCGTCGGCCTTTTGGCGCATGCCTGGGAACAGACGGAGCAAGGAGGGCGGAACAAGGGGCCAATCCCGCGCGACACGATCTGGCGCTACACTGGCCCGGCTCCGCGCCCCCTCCCTGACGATTAGGTTTTCGGTACAACCGGTATGTTCACCGACACGCCACCGGGTTTCGCCGGATCAAAGTCCTTTGCGTAGAGTTCAAACTCGGGACCCTCACCGGGAGAGACCTCGGCTTTTGGCATCCAGCCTTCGAAAATCGCGGTCCACGTTCCATCAATGGTAGAGATATGGCCTTCATGGTCGAAGACGGCATAGTCGCCTGCGGGCAATGTCACGTGGTCGAGGTGCTCGGTATCGATCCGCCCGTCATCGACGAACCCCACCATGTAGGTGAAGCCATCCTCCCCGAAGTCATAGCAGGCCCCGAAGGTGATGTTTCCCCGCATGACATGACCGATATCGGCGACGACCTCTTCCCAAAGTGCGGGGATGCGGGCGCGGGTTTCCAGCGTGAACCGGCGAGAGACACCGGCGAGCCGCACCTCTGGTCGCCGTTCGAAACGTGGGGTGACTTTGGGCAAATCAGTTGTAGGCATGAACATGGCCTCCTGTAGGGGCAGATGGATGTTGGGGGTTTTGCGAAACTCGGTGGGCGAAATGCCGAAATGATCCCGAAACGACCGGCTGAAGCCTTCATGGCTGTCATAGCCTGAAGCGAGGGCCACCTCGATCACGCGCGCATCGGTGTCGCGAAGCGTCCGCGCCGCATCGCTGAGACGCCGCGCCTTTACATACGCCATGAGCGATGTGCCAAGCGCGAGGCTGAAGGCCCGGCTCAAGTGAAAGGGTGTGACGCCTTCTTCCGCCGCAAGGCCTGAAAGAGAGAGCGGTTGGTCCAGACCCGTCTCGATCCGCCAGAGTGTGCGGGCGAGAAGCGTACGGGACCCTTCGGTAACTGTTGGCATGTCGTTCATGAGGCTCACCTTAGCCGGTCGTCAAATGCCGTGCTTGACCGATCTTGCACAGGCGCACCCTCGGGGAATGCCCATGAAACAGGCAAGTGCTTCATGGATTGCCAATCAAACGTGCAATGCTAAGCTCTGTCTCAAACCTTGGGGGGCGAGGTTTGACCTTATGCCGCATAAGCGGATGATCCCCCGTTGATGAAAAGCAAGACCAACAGAGGAGAGACACTCTTGTTCACCCGCAACCTGCTGGCTGCCGCCGGTATACTCGCCGCGAGCATGGCCACCGCCCAGACCGAAGTGCCCTTCGCGCTCGACTGGAAATTCGAAGGGCCCTCCGCGCCCTATTTCGCGGCCATCGACAACGGTCATTTCGAGGCTGAGGGCCTTTCCGTTACCATCGAGGCCGGTTCCGGCTCGGTGCAAACCATCCCGAAGATCGCGACAGGGGCCTTCCCGATCGGCTTCGGCGACATCAACTCGGTCATCAAGTTCCTCGATCAGAACCCGGGCGCGCCGGTCACGGCCGTCATGATGGTCTATGACAAACCGCCCTTCGCCATCGTGGGACGCAAATCGCTCGGCGTGTCCGAGCCAAAGGATCTTGAAGGCAAGATTCTGGGCGCACCACCACCGGACGGGGCGTGGGCGCAATGGCCTGTCTTCGTGGGCGAAACCGGGATCGATGCGAGCACGGTAACGGTCGAGCCCGTGGGCTTCCCGACGCGTGAACCGATGCTGGCGGAAGGCAATGTGGCGGCAATCACCGGCTTTTCCTTTTCCTCCGTTGTCAACCTGAAGCGCCTCGGTGTCGAAGCGGATGACATCTCCAACATCCTGATGGCCGATCACGGGCTGCAACTCTATGGAAACGCCATCTTGGTGAACACCGACTGGGCCGCAGAGAACGGCGACACGGTCGAAGCCTTCCTGCGCGCCGTCGCGAAAGGCTGGCAAGACGTGATTGCCGACCCTGCGGCCGGCATCGAAAGCCTGCTGGAACGGAACCCGGCAGCGGATGCGGCCCTTGAAACCGAGCGTCTTCAAATGGCGATCGATCAGAACGTGGTTACCGATTACGTGAAGGCCAACGGCATGGGCGGCATCGATGCGGCCCGCATGGAGGCCGCCATCGCGCAGCTTGGACAGACCTATGAGTTCCAGGGGACACCGGATGCGTCGCTTTACTTCACGGATGCCTATCTGCCGGATGGCGGGTTCGCTTTGAACTGAGTTGCGCTGCGCGTTCCGCGCACCGCTCCGCCGGAGGAGGCGTTGCCTCCCCCGGACCCCCTCCAGGATATTTTCGGGCCGATAATGACACCTGTTTTAAGAAGGGCTTCCGATGTCTGAGGCTTTGATCGACATCAAGGGCGTGCGGCACGCCTATCAAACGGCCAGCGGCCCCCTGCCCGTCCTGGACGGTTTGGAGGTATCGGTGCCCGAAGGTGGGTTCGTCGCCGTGGTTGGGCCGTCGGGATGTGGGAAATCGACGCTGACGCGTCTGGTGGCCGGGCTGATGAAACCGGATGAAGGCGAGGTCTGGCTGCATGGGAGCAAGGTGACCTCGCCTCGGTCCACCGTCGGCATGGCCTTTCAGAACCCGGTTCTTCTGGAATGGCGGTCGATCCTTAAAAACGTGCTTTTGCCGCTTGAGATCGTCCCAACGAAGCTCTCGAAGGCGGAAGGCGAGGATCGGGCGCGGCATTTGTTGAAGCTCGTTGGCCTCGAAGGTTTCGAAGACAAGCGCCCCTCCGAACTGTCAGGCGGCATGCGCCAGCGGGCGTCGCTCTGCCGGGCGCTCATTCATCAGCCCGAAGTGCTCATCCTCGATGAACCCTTTGGAGCGCTGGACGCGTTCACCCGCGAGGACCTTTGGCAAATCATGCATGCGGTGAAGGCCGAGGAGCCTTTCACGGGTGTCCTGATCACGCATGATCTGAGGGAGAGCATCTTTCTGGCCGATCAGGTGATCGTGTTGTCGGGCCGCCCGGCGCGGACACAATACGTTCTGGACGTCGCCTTTGAAGGGCCGCGGACCATTGATCACCTTTACACGCCCGAAGCAGCCGAGATGCTGAACACACTGCGTCACCAGATCGAAATCGCACAAGGCCGCGCGCCGGAGACCACACGGCGAATTTTTTCTGTGCATGATCGTCTATTTTTACATTGGGTTTTCTGAACCGGCTGGACATTCTTCTGTCAACCGTCTATGACGTTTTCTGACTGAACTCGAATCAGAGGCCGCAATGGATCTCTCGAACCTGAC
>JAJDZT010000052.1 GCA_022824525.1 Silicimonas sp.
ATGTTTGCAATCAGCAACAGGGCGGGCAAAGCCGAAACGGGATCACGCAATCACTGCCGAAAAAGCCGAACCCGAACCCGGATGACGTGCCGGCACGTCAAACACCGCGTCAAAACCCGCAGAGAAAAAATTAGCCGTGCCTGCCGACGGTGTTCCGGTCGGTGGAGGAAGACTACCGTCATCTGAAAGAAGCAGTGCAGGTCTGGGACGTGTCTTGCGAAAGGCAGGTGGAGTTGCGTGGACCCGATGCCGGGCGCCTCATGCAGATGCTGACGCCGCGCGACCTTCGTCCGATGCTTCCGGGTCAGTGTTACTATGTGCCGATCGTTGATGAGACGGGCGGGATGCTGAACGATCCGGTGGCGGTGAAACTGTCTGAAGACCGCTATTGGATTTCGATCGCCGACAGTGATCTTTTGTATTGGGTCAAGGGAATTGTCCAAGGATATCGGTTGGATGTGCTGGTGGATGAGCCAGACGTCTCACCGCTTGCCGTGCAGGGTCCGCGGGCCGATGACCTGATGGCAGCTGTCTTCGGAGACAGTGTGCGGTCCATCCGGTTCTTCCGTTTCGACGTCTACCAGTTCAAGGGACGCGACCTCGTCGTCGCGCGCTCGGGCTATTCCAAACAGGGCGGTTTCGAAATTTATGTCGAGGGCAGTGACATCGGCATGGAGCTTTGGAACGCATTGTTCGAGGCGGGCAAATCCATGGATGTGCACGCCGGGTGCCCCAACCTGATCGAACGGATCGAAGGCGGGTTACTGTCCTATGGCAACGACATGACGGACGACAACACGCCGCATGAATGCGGGCTCGGCAAGTTCTGCAACACCCAGACCGCGATCGGTTGCATGGGCCGCGATGCGCTTTTGCGGGTGGCGAAGGAAGGGCCCGTCCAGCAGGTTCGTCCCATTGCCATTGAGGGCGATCCGGTGCCGGCCTGTTCCAACTGGTGGCGCATTCGCGCAGGCGGCAAGGTGGTGGGGCGCGTGTCGTCGGCGGCGTGGTCGCCGGATTATGACACCAACGTCGCCATTGGCATGGTGCGGATGACGCATTGGGATCCCGGCACGAAGGTCAACGTGGAGACACCGGACGGGACGCGGAAGGCGACCGTGCTGGAGGAGTTCTGGAACAGATGACCGGGGCGCTCGCCGGGCGGTGCCTTTGCGGGCAAATCCGGTGGCAATCCTCCGGGCCGGTTATTTGGGCCGGGCATTGCCACTGCGACAGTTGCAGGCGGGCGTCGTCCGCACCTGTCACGAGTTTCTTTGGTGTCGAGCGTGACAGCGTGACATGGGAAGGGGAGGCGGCGATTTACGTTTCATCTCCGGGCACGCAACGCGGCCATTGTCCGTCCTGTGGATCGCAGATGTTTATCCGCTCGGACCGCTGGCCGACGGAAACGCATCTGTATGCGGCGACCTTGGATGATCCGTCGGCGTTCCAGCCGGAAGCGCATTATCATTTTGCCGAACGCGTGCCTTGGCTGAACGTCGTGGACGACCTGCCAAAGCATGCGGGCTCGGCGGATGCGTAAGCACCGGCCCAGTTGAACAACCGCGATTGAGCATCTGGAAGAATTTTGGATCAGCGGCGCCGCTGCGCCCCGTTTGTCCTTTGAAGCCTGAAACTTTCTTTCTGAAAGCCTGAGGCAAGTACCGGTCAGTCGTAAACGGACCTTCGGGATTGCGAGCCCCGGTTGCCTGCCGGGACAAGGTTCGAACGGGTGGAACTGTCGCCCCGAACTCTTAGCAAGCAACTAACTGGGCGTTCTCACTTTCGGAGGGCAGGCAAACCGATGCCCGCGCCTTCGAACCCGCCATCGGCCGCAAGGCACTGCCCGGTGATGTAGCTCGCCTTCTCTGAACAGAGGAACACGATGGCTTCCGCGATCTCGCGTTCGGAGCCGTAGCGATTCAGGGGCAGGGCATCGTGATAGGCGTCGATGATCTCTTGGGTGTGGACGGCCATCGCGAGCTTCGTGCGTACGGGACCGGGCGCCACAACGTTGGCCCGAATACCGTATTCGCCAAGCTCGGCAGCCTGCTGCAATGTCAGCTGGATGACACCTGCCTTCGACGTGCCATAGGCCACCCGAAGCGTTGAGGCGCGAAGACCACTGATCGACGCGATGTTCACGATCGCGCCTTTCGTTTCTTTCAACGCCGGGATGGCCGCCTGCGTTACCAGGAACGGTCCGTCGAGATTGGTCTCCATCACCGTTCGCCAACGCTCGAACGTGGTTTCCTCGATCGGACCGAAATCCGCCACGCCTGCATTGTTCACCAGCGCGTCGATCCGACCGAACGTCTTTTGAACCTCGGCCACCATGCCGGTAACAGAACCGGGGTCTGATACATCGCAATCCACCCCGTGGACGTTCTCGAGGGAAGTGACAGCGTCGGCCAGTGCCTCGCCGTCACGGTCGATCATGGCGACCTGCCAGCCTTCTTCGACAAAGAGCTTGGTTGTCGCGAGACCGATCCCTCTCGCCGCACCGGTGACGAGGGCGGTCTTCACCGGGCGCTCTCCGGTTCGCCGAGAGACTGCAGACGAAGTGACAGCACCCATGCCGCAGCAATGACGACGGACATGATCCACGCGCCGGAGGTGAAGGTTGCCACTATTCCGAGGAACAGGAGGAACGACGTGGCGATGCCCGCGAACTCGCGGAAGACGTCTTCTGTCACATCCATCATTTCTAGCGCGGTCAGCAGGGCTGCCGCACCGAGTGCTGCAACCGTGACCCAGAGTGGTGCGAAACCTCCTTCGGTCAGGGCGGAGAAGAGGCCCCAAGGCCCCTCCGTACCCACGACACCGGTGCGTTCCAGAACCCAGAATGCCGCGATGATCGCAATCGCCACCGAGACGGGCGCGGCGATCCGTCGATGGTACCAGCCGAACCGCCCGAAGAAGAGTGCGAGCGTGAGCCACGCGGCTGCGATCACGGCGAGTTGGCCGATTTCCACGCCGATGTTGAACCCGATGAGCTTCGGCACGAAGTGATCGTTCCCCAGTCCGAATTCCTGAAGAACGGAAGCGAAGCCCAGCCCGTGCAGCAACCCGAAGCCGAAGATCACGAAGGGTCGCCACGGGGGAAGTTTGCGCAGGAACAGGTTCTCGATCCCGACATAGACGATGGAGGCCGCGATGATCGGCTCCACGATGTCCCCGGGCAACCGGATGATATCGAGCGCGCCGAGCGCGAGCGTGACGGTATGCGCAAGCGTGAAAGCCGTGACCTGCCAGAGAAGCGCGCCCATGCGAAGAGAGAAGAAAAAGAGGCCGAGCACGAAAAGGATATGGTCCAATCCCTGCGGCACGATGTGGTCAAAGCCGACAAGGATGTAATGCGCAAAGGCCTGTCCGGCCGACTGCGCGGCCGGTCCCTCGCGCGGGATCGGGTCGCTTGTCATGCCCGGCGTCAGGAATGCGGCATAGCCATCTTCCACACCGGACTGGCGAATGACGAGGGGGCCAAGGGCCGGTTCCCATCCAATGGTGATCGCGGAACCGTCATCGGGCAGGGGCGCGGAGAGGTTCAGCCGCGAAATCCGTGCGAGTTCAAGGTTCTCGACATCCGGCACCTCGACCTCGCCGAGCGAGAGCGGCAAAAGTCGATCGCCTGCCGCAACCTCGATCTGCGCGGCAATGCCGGGCCATGCGGCGCGCAACGCCTCTTCCATATCGGCGGGTGACAAGGCGCGTATGCGGTCATAATCATCCGCGTTTTCGGCGTCATTCGTATCCGCCAGCGCCTCGAGGTTGATGCCCGCGACCGCCGCCTCGACCATCCAGTCGATCTGGATGTCCAAGGTGTCCGCACCAATTTCGACGTCCATGATGGCCGGCTGAACCTCATGCCCACGCGCGGACGTGACCAGCAGAAGGGTTGACAGCACCACGCCAAGCACCACTGTCAAAGCAAAGCCAAAAGGTTGTCTGATATCCATGTTTCGCACCCTGTTACTCGCCCTCTCCATGGCATCTCTCGCGCCGGTCGCCAAGGCCCATGAGTTCTGGATCGACCCTCTGGAACACGTGGTGTCGAAAGGGGCGCAAATCGAAGCCAATATTCGCGTCGGTGAAGCCTATGAAGGTACGGCGTATGCTTATATCCCGCAGAACTTCCGCCGATTCGACTATGCGTTTCAAGGGGATATTGGCGCTGTGGACGGCACCGTCGGTGATCGTCCTGCCCTCGCGATGGACGCGCCGGGTGAGGGGCTCGTCGTCGCCATCCATGCCACGCAGGATCAGCATATCACGTGGTCGACATGGGAAAAGTTCGTGTCCTTTCTTGAACACAAGGACCTGACCTGGGGCCTTGCCGAACACGATGCGCGGGGACTGTCACGCGAACGTGTTCGCGAGCGCTATTCGCGCTACGCCAAATCCCTCATCGCGGTTGGCGATGGCGCGGGCGAAGACGTGGTAAGCGGCATGGTGACCGAGATCGTGGCACTGGAAAACCCGTATACGGGGGACATGTCGGACGGGCTGGACATTCTGGCGCTCTACAACGGCGAGCCTCTTCGCGATGTTCAGATCGAGGTATTCCAGAAGTCTGCAGATGAGACAGTCATCATCACGTTGGAACGCACCGATGACGCAGGCCGTGCCACCATACCGGTCCAGCCGGGGCATCGATACATGCTGGACACCGTCGTTCTGCGCCCGCTTGACGTGGTGGAGCAGACCGATCCGTCTTGGGAAACCCTCTGGGCGAACCTGACCTTCGAAGTGCCGGAGTGATCCTGATCGTCGCTTAAATATCTGAAAATAAAAGGACACCCCGTATGAGAAAGACAGCCGTCGCCACCTTCAGTGAGGTCCCCGACCGGAAACCTCAATACGCGTTGGTCGAGGATGTCGATCTGGTGGTTGTACGGTTCGACGACGAGGTTTCCGTCTTCTACGGACGTTGCCTGCATCGCGGTGCCCTGATGTCTGACGGGTTCGTTCGCGGGAAGGATCTGATCTGTGGCGTTCACAACTGGGATTACCGGCTGGATACCGGGGTTTCGGCCTATGCCAACGAGGAGAAGCTTCCAAAGTTCACCTCCTGGGTCGAGGACAACGAGATTCTCGTGGATGCAGATGAAATCGCGGCCTGGGCCGAAGACAATCCTCAGCCCTTCGATCGCGACGCCTATCTGGGTCTTTACGCAGACACGTCGCATGGCACGGAGGAGGAGCCATATAACGGCCTCATCCAGCAATACGCGCGGGACGGGCTGACGAAAGTCGGGCATCACGGCGTGGTGGCATCGATGGGGGTGCCGCGCCACACGCTTCCCGATTGGGACGACATTCAAATCCTGACCGCGCAACTTCAGAAAGCACCTTTGCTCGACGATGATCCGGTGGGGACCGAAGTCGTGATCGGGCCGAATGCGCAGAAGCCGCTCAAACTGAAAATCCCGCTTTTCGTTTCGGACATGTCGTTCGGAGCCTTGTCCGAACCGGCCAAGGTGGCCTTGGCCGTTGGTGCCGAGAACGCGGGCACGGGCATCTGCTCCGGTGAAGGCGGCATGCTGCCGGAAGAACAGGCTGCCAACAGTCGCTACTTCTACGAACTTGCCTCCGTGCGGTTCGGTTTCGACTGGGACAAGCTGGCGGACGTTCAGGCGTTCCACTTCAAGGGTGGACAGGGGGCCAAGACCGGTACGGGCGGCCATCTGCCGGGAAAGAAAAACAAGGGCAAGATTTCGGAGGTGCGCGGGATCGAGGAAGGTGAAGACGCGATTTCTCCTCCGCGTTTTCCGGAGTGGACCGAGCCTGCTCAGATCAAGGAGTTTGCCGACGAAGTCCGCGATCGGACAGGCGGCATTCCCATCGGTTACAAACTCTCGGCGCAACATATCGAGAAGGACATCGATGCGGCTCTGGAGGTGGGCGTTGACTACATCATCCTCGACGGGCGGGGGGGTGGCACCGGAGCGGCGCCGATCCTCTTCCGCGACAATATCAGCGTCCCGACCATACCGGCGCTCGCGCGGGCGCGGCGGCATCTCGACACGCTCGACCGACGCGATATCACGCTGGTCATCACCGGCGGTCTTCGGAAGCCTGCAGATTTCGTAAAAGCGATGGCGCTCGGGGCCGATGCCGTTGCCGTCTCGAACTCGGCAATGCAGGCGATCGGGTGTCTGGCCATGCGCGCCTGTCACACGAATAACTGCCCTGTCGGGATCGCGACGCAGAAGCCGCATCTCGCCAGCCGGATCATTGTTGAGAAATCCGCACAGCAGCTCACGAATTTCTTCGAAGCCTCGGTCGAGTTGATGCAGGTGATGGCGCGCGCCTGCGGGCACGATCACCTGTCGAAGTTCAACGCGGGCGATCTCACGACTTGGAAGAAGGACATGGCGGAGCTGTCCGGCGTTGCCTATGGCGGGATCGCCTAGCTCGCGTCGCCGAACACATCCGTCTCATAGCGGACGCCCACGAGGTAGAGCCCGTCGGGCGGTGCCACAGGCCCGCATGCGGCGCGGTCTTTCGCGGCGAGCGCTTCGGCTACGCGATCCGGCGCCCATGCCCCTGCGCCGACGCGCTCCAGCGTACCGATGATCGAGCGCACTTGGTTATGGAGAAAACTGCGAGCTCTCAGATGTGCGCGGATTTCCAGACCGCCGGAATAGGGCCGTGTCTCGAACCGGATTTCGTCCATTGTCTTTATCGGGCTCTTGGCCTGACACATGGTGGATCGGAAGGTCGTGAAATCGTGCTTGCCGATCAAGTGCGCGGCCCCGGTTTCCATCGCGGGCAGATCAAGATCGTGCATCACGCGCCAAAGCTGGCCGTTGTCGTGGGTCAGAGGCGCCCGGCGCACCGCGATCCGATAAAGATACCGGCGTTCCACCGCCGAAAAGCGCGCGTGCCAGTCATCGGGCACGGCGACGCAGGCCAGAATTGCGACCGGCGCGGGCTTCAAATGGTAGTTCAGAGCCTCGGAGAGACGGAACGGATCCCAGTCTTTCGCCATGTCGATATGAGCCACTTGCCCGAGGCCGTGGACCCCTGCATCCGTCCTTCCAGCCGCTGCTGTCGAGGGCAAATCAGGCTCGAGATTCGCGAGTGCGTTCTCGAGTGTTCCCTGCACAGTCTTTACGGATTCCTGCCGCTGCCAACCGGCAAAAGGGGCACCATCATACTCGATCTTAAGCGCATAGCGTGGCATGTGGCTGACCTATCGCTCTGGAATGGCCGGCGCAACTTGAAGAAGTTGATTAAAATCAGCGCTTTATGTCGTCCGCCCCAATTTTGCCACACTCTGCACGATGCCTGCACGAGGTGGAGGGCTGTTCTGCACCTTGCGCGTGCATAAAGATACCCATGGCACGCATTTAGCCCGCCGGGGTTCACAGTCCCCTCATACTCCGGCGGGTTTGCACCTCTCCCAAAATCCCGCATAAGAAAAGGAAAGCCTGGTTCAGGTCGGTAACGTATGCAGATGAGTACTCAGACAATCCTTGTCGTCGACGACGACCCGCAAATTCGAGACATCCTGGGCATGGCGCTGGAACGCGCCGGATTTGATGCCGTCATGGCACGTGATGGTGCCGAGGGCCTGTCCCAGGCCCGGGCGATCAATCCGAGCCTCGCCGTTCTGGATATTGGCCTTCCCGAGATGGACGGTTTGGAGCTGTGCAAGGCGATCCGAAAAGACAGCGACCTTCCCATCCTTTTCCTGACTGCGCGCGACGATGAAGTTGACCGCATTCTTGGACTGGAACTGGGTGGCGATGACTACGTGACCAAACCCTTCAGCCCACGCGAACTCGTCGCACGGGTGCGCGCGATCCTGAAGCGGACGGGTGGCGCCGTTGAAACCGGTGAGCCGAAAGAAAGCAGCACGCTTCAGATCGGTCGTCTGTCGCTCGTTCCGGAAAGCCACGTCTGCAAAGTTGACGACACGCACGTCACCTTGACGTCGACCGAGCTTACGATCCTTTCGAAACTGATGACGCGCCCCACCCAGGTGTTCAGTCGACCTGCTCTGGTCGATGCGATCTGGGGACCTGGCATGGTGGTGAGCGACAGAACGCTGGACAGCCACCTGCGCAACCTTCGTTCGAAACTTGCAGATGCAGGTTGCAGTGATGCGATCGAAACGCTTCATGGCGTCGGTCTTCGGATGGGCCCGTGTCTCGGTTCGTAGACGCAAAATGGCGTCCGCCCTTGATGCTTGTGCTGGGCGGGTCGCTTATGGCGATCCTCGTGCTGCCTGTCTACGCGGCACTTCTGGCGGACATTCTGACACCGCTCACCGGACGCCGGAACGCTGTCTTCATCGTTGGTGCCGGATCGTTCCTTGCCACCCTTGTGCTTGGCCTCTTGCTGTGGCGATTGATCCTCTCTCCGGTTCAAGCGCTTGCAGCCAAGGCGCAGGAGATCCGGGGCGGCGCCGCACCAGAAGGTCTCGACCATTACGGGACCCCGGAAATCGGCGAACTGGCGCAGGACGTGCTTGATATGGCTGACGTGCTCCAGTCGCGGGAAATGGCGGTGCGGAGTTACACCGACCATGTCACGCACGAGTTGAAAACGCCGCTCACGGCGATCCGCGGCGCGGCCGAACTCCTGGAAGCCGAGAATCTTTCTGATGAAACCCAGAAACTCGTCCGTACGATTGCGGGTGCAGAGAAGCGAGCCGTCAAACTGCTGGGGGCCGCCCGACAGATTGCCGCCGCGCGCATGCCCGAACATCAGGGAACATCGCGCCTGAAAGATTGCATTCCGACATTGGAGAGCCGGTTGAGCAAGACAACGCTGCTGGTCGAAAATGACAGCATTGAGTTACCGCTCGCTCAATCCGGGCTGGAGGTCGTGCTTTGGCATCTTGCCGAAAACGCGGAAGAGGCCGGGGCGACGGAACTGAAGCTCAGCACCGGGCGGACAGGGGATGGCCCGTGGCTCAGGGTGCAGGACAACGGTCCGGGCATCTCGAGCGGGAACCGCGCGCAGGTGTTCGAGCCTTTCTTCACGACGCGCCGCGATTCCGGCGGGACCGGTATGGGGCTCGCCATCGTCCAGACGCTGCTTCTGGCCCACGGCGCGCGCATCACCCTTGAAGACCCGGGTGAGGCGGGCGGCAGCCACTTCCTCATCCAGTTCTGATCCGGTGTCCGGGGGAAGCGACTATCTTTCGGGGACGCTGATACCCTGTCCGGAAAGCTTCAATGCCGCCGCGCATTGTCTCTCCTCAGGTGCGGATACAGACCTCGCGCTGGTCGCGGTTCGTCCCGGAGCGACCAATGATACTGAACGCTGGACCTTTGGCGAACTGCGGGATCGCGTGTTCCGAGCCAATGGCGCGCTTCAGCGGGCCGGTGTTTCGCACGGCGATCGGGTGGTGATCCTGCTGGGGGACGTGCCCGAGTTTCCGATAGCCTATTTCGGTGCGATTGCTGCGGGCGCCATCGCCACCCCCCTCTCGTCGCAGCTTTCCAGCGGTGAAATCGAACGTATCTTCGCGACAACCGAACCGACGGTCGTGGTGGCGCCGCCGGATTTGGTTGTGCCGTCCGATGTCGTGCGTTTGAGTGCCGACGATCTGGCGGAAGGATCGCCTGCGGGCTTTGCCCCGACCGGGGCAGATGACCCGGCGCTATTGGTCTTCACGTCCGGCTCAAGCGGTCGGCCCAAGGGGGTGCTCCATGCCCAGCGCGCGTATTGGGCGCGTCGGACGATGCATGACGGTTGGCACGGGATCGGACCGGGCGACCGGGTGATGCATGCGGGGGCCTTCAACTGGACCTACACGCTGGGCGTCGGGCTGGCGGACACGTGGAGTGTTGGAGGGACAGCGATCCTGAATGTCGGCGCGCGCACGCCCGAAATCTGGCCTATCATCGCGCGCGAACTGGAGCCGACAGTGTTTGCCGCGGCACCCGCTGTCTACCGGCGCATATTGAAATACGGTGACGATCTGGCCAGCGGCTTCGCATCACTTCGACACGCCGTCACGGCTGGCGAGGCGCTCTCGCCCGAGATCGCCGAAACCTGGCGAGACAGAACGGGCAAGCCCCTCCTTGAGGCACTGGGCATGAGCGAAGTTTCAACCTACGTGTCGACGCCGCCGGATCGATCTGCGGAGGCGGGTATCGTCGGTTGGCCGCAGCCCGGGCGACGCGTTTCGGTTCTGGACGACGCGGGCATGCCGGTGTCGTGGGGAGACACGGGTGTCTTGGCCGTGCATTGCGACGACCCCGGCCTGATGCTGGGTTACTGGAATGACAAGACGGCAACGGCGGCGGCCTTTGCGGGCGACTGGTTCCTGACGGGGGACATGGTGCACATGCGAAAGGATGGCGCGATCTCCTATGCGGGCCGTCGCGACGACCAGATGAATGCGCAAGGCTACCGGGTCGACCCGGGTGAGGTTGAGGCGGCGATTGCCCGGTGCACGGGCGTCGCGGAATGTGGAGTGAGCGAACTGACAGTGGAGACGGGCCTCCGCGTTATCGCGGCGTGGCTGGTGCCCGAGGCGGAGGCGACACTCACCCGCGCAGGCATCCTGGAGGAGATCGCGCCGCTCCTAGCCACTTACAAATGCCCACGCGCCTTCTTCCTCACCGACAGTCTGCCGCGCACTACCAATGGTAAGCTGATCCGCCGGGCGTTGCCCGCGACCACGGCAACTGCCCTCTGAAGAAGCCCCCAAACCTGTCCATTATCGGCCGGAAAATATCCTGGGGAGGTCTGGAGGGGTGAAACCCCTCCAGCGGAGGGACGGGCGAAGCCCGGCGCAAATCTTCATGCCGCTTGTTTCGACCGACAGAAACAGGACGCCCTGATCGGAACCGTTGCGCGCGCTGTCGCCTGGTCGAGTTGCAGCTTGATATGTTTTGCTTCGGCATCTTCCCCCCGGCGCACCAGACATTCGTGCAGCCCGTGCAGCGACCAGACGTTTTTCGGGTGTTGGCAAGGCCGGGACAGTGTCTCGTCGAGGCCAAGATCCGCGCGATAGACCGCTTCTGCTTCTTCGTACTGGCCTGCATCCATCAGGAGTGCACCCAACGCGTGGCGGACCGGCTGCATCCAGCCCCAGGGTTCGTCGTAGAGCAGGTTGTCGTCCAACTCGATCGAGCGTCTGAGATGGGCCAGCCCCGCTTCGACATCTCCCGATTTATAGGCGATTTCGCCATCCATCATCGCCTCGCCCACGGCGAGCACGTCGAGGGAGGTGTTGTTGAAGACGCAATGCTCCTCCGGGATCTTCAGGCGCGTTTGCACGGCCTTCTCGCGTTCCGCCCGCGCCTCGTCCAGCCGGCCGAGATTGGCAAGGGCCGTTGCCTTGGCCTGGTGCCAGGCGCAGGTGGTGTAGAGGTATAACTCGGGATCGGTAGGCATCGGTTCGGCCACGATCTCGTCCCACATTCCGAAGCGCACCATGACGTGGGGCTTCTTGCCGTGGAAACTCTCGAAGAGTTCCGGCAGATACCGCACGACATCATCGGGGAGCAATTCCTGCAATTCTTCCGCGGCGCGCAGCGCCACTTCGCGGTTCCCCATGAACATCGCGCCGTAGCTTTCGAAGTGTTTGTTGTGAATGCGATAGACCGTGTAGAAGTTCTGCGCTCCGGCGACAGCGGTGTATTTCTTGTCGACCTCCGCGGCACGCGCGTTGCGCCAGACCACATTCTGATAGTCGCCACAAAGAACATCGATATGGGTCGCCATATGCACAAGGTGGCCGCTGTCGGGCACCAGGTCGACCAGGCGGTCACCGTGGGAGAGGGCCTTTTCCGGCCAGGGCGACATTTCCATGAGGTGGATGTAGAGGTGCAGCAGGCCGGGATGATCCCAGGCCTCGCTTCGCGTGAAGGCAGTTTCCAGCGCGGTTCGGGCCTCGTCGGTTGACGCGCCCTCGGCCGTTTTGCCGGTCTCCAGGTCCCAGAGCGCCCATGGCGTCCGGTTCATCAGGGCCTCGGCAAAGACGGAGGTGACATCGAGGTCGTCCGGGAATTGCGCATAGACCTTCCGCATCGCGTCGGAGAAGGCATCGTTCCAGGGTCCGTAATCCTCGATCTCCGGGTCCTGCGGAAACCTGTCAGCCAGCGCGTCGATCATGGCGGCTTCGACGGGTTGCAGGCTGTCTTTCAGAGCCAACGCATCCTCGATGGCTTTGTGAGCCCGTTTCAGAACAGCGACCTTTTCGTCCGGTTCAAAAAACTCCCAGACCTTGTTGTAGTTGGGGCCGATGGCATAGGCGACGCCCCAATGCGCCATGCCGCAGCCGGGGTCGTGTTTGATGGCGTCCTCGAAGCACTCGGCGGCGGCTTCGTGGTTGAAGCCGAACAACCAGTTCAGGCCCACGTCAAAAGCGGCCTGTGCCTCCGGCGACGCGGTTGTGACGGCACGAGTGTAGGTGCCTAGATCAAATGCGGTCATTTCGTTGCCCCCCAGCATTGCGAACGTGGAGCCACGTTAGCACATGGGGAAACCTTGCGGAGACGCTGAAACGAAGTTCTGTGAAAGGCCGGTTCAGGCGGAGTGCGCGCCGTCCGCCAGACCTTTCACGAAGGCCAGAACGTCGGCCGGGCTTTCGCCGTTGCCGATGCGCTCGACGATAGCCGACCCAACAACTGCGCCATCTGCGATCTTCGCAATATCGCGGCTGGCTTCGGGCGTCTTGATGCCAAAGCCGACGATGACGGGCAGGTCGGTTGCCGATTTGATCCGGGCGACCTCGGGTCCCACATCCGTTGCGACGGCGGCCGCCGCCCCTGTGATGCCGGTGATCGAAACGTAGTAGACGAAGCCGGACGTGTTCTGGAGCACTTTCGGCAGCCGTTTGTCATCGGTTGTGGGCGTGGCAAGCCGGATGAAGTTCAAGCCCGCGGCTTGTGCGGGAATACAGAGTTCCTCGTCTTCCTCAGGGGGCAGATCCACGATGATGAGCCCGTCGATCCCGGCGGCTTTCGCGTCGGCAAGGAAGCTGTCGACGCCGTGGCTGTAGATCGGGTTGTAATATCCCATCAGCACGATCGGTGTGGTGTTGTCTGTCTCGCGAAAGGTTCGCGCCAGCTCGAGCGTCTTGTTGAGCGTCATGCCGCCATCAAGGGCGCGCTGTCCGGCCAACTGAATGGTGGGACCGTCGGCCATCGGGTCGGTGAAAGGCAGGCCAAGCTCGATGACGTCCACGCCTGCCTCCGGCAGACCCTTTACGATCTCGAGAGAGGTTTGGTAATCGGGGTCACCTGCCATGATGTAGGCCACGAAAGCCTTCCGGCCTTCAGCTTTCAGCGCAGCGAATTTCGCGTCGATCCGTGTCATGCTCTACCCTCTTTCGCCGGACCGCTCTGCACGATCCGGGAGGGAAGTTCAATCGTCTTGCCGCGCCGTGATAGTCCGGGATCGTTTAGGGTTTGATCTTTTTCGCGATAACATCGCCAAGCTTGGTCAGTTCATTGCCGATTTCCCCGAAGTGCACGAGGTCTGTTTTGTCGATCTTCCTCACGCGCACGCCCAGTTTGTTGTAGGCGCCGCCCGTAATCGTGTATTGAAACCCCTTCGGGCTAAGGTCGACGGCGACAGAGGTGATGCGCACCTCATAGCCTGCAATGTGAATCTTGACCGGGTTATCCTTGAATTTGCCCCTGCAACTCAGGTCACCCGAGTACTTTTTCCCTTTCTTTTGGAGACTTGCGCTGACAGACCAGGTTCCGAGTTTCCCGAACTTGACGTTCTTGGCTTTGATTTCGAAACCGTTCGCGCCAATCTTTGCACCGGCGCCGACACCGAAGACATCCATCCAGACACTGGCGTCGAGAGGCGTTTTGGAAGTCGTGTCCAGCTTCGCATGCGGGCCTTTGTGGCGGCTCAGGTCAGAAATCGTGAAGCCGGGCACACCCGTCGTGTTGTGGTCGATCGGCTTGTCGATCGACAAGGTTCCACAGAACCCGGATGTCGTGATTTTCGCCTCGATATCGGTTTCGAACCCGAAGAGCAGAGCCTTTCCGATGAAACCCGAGCCATTGACCGTTTGACTGGCGATGGAGCAATTGCCGGGGAAGCAGTTCCATAGCTTCACCTCGTGAATCCAAATCGCGCGCCGCAGCGGGGCGGGAAGCTTCTTCTTCCTGAAGATCGCTTCGAAGACAGGCTGAAGATCGACGTTCTCAACATCCACGGAGTACATCAGTGGAGCAAAGCTCGGTATTTGCAGTTGAGCGTCTGTCGCCAGGTGGGTTCTGTGATCGATGTCGATATCGCCCCCGAAGCCAACAAACGGCGAACCGTCGCGCAGTCCGAACTGCGCGCGCGCGTCTTCAAGCACAAGGTCGTTGACGATTTTCAGGTTCAGCCCGTCTACCTCGCCGCCGAAGCTCAGTTCATCCGGTGACACCGTGATGCTGCCAAAAACGTCCAGGCGTTTCTTGGCGGAGACCGGGAAATTGACGTGTCCGTCCAGATGCACTTCGGGTTTTCCGATTGGATGAAACTTGAGCTCGGCCGACTTGATCGTGAAATCTCCGCCCCCCTTCAATTGGAAGGCGAGGTCCCCAAGAGCTGTCTGCAACGTGATGCTGTCCAGTGACGTGCCAATCTGAGCGGCAAGGAACATGTCCGTCACGTGGAAGGTGCCATGGATCGCTTTTGCCAGCGCCGAGGCTTTTCCCGAACTCAGGCTAACATCCATTGCGATGTTCAGGCCTTTTTGCATGTCCAGCGTGTGTTTGCCCAAGGGGCCATGGATGTCTCCGGTGATCCGAATTCCGTCGTGACTTGCAAACCCGAGAAACGCGGCGTTGAAGCCGACGAAGTCGTCAATCGGACGGAGACCGGATGCGAGATCCGCGGCTTTCCATTTTTTGGAGCGATCGAACAGAAGTGCGAACTGCCAATTTCCGTCGTCCCGTTCCTGCGCGAAGAGCGTGCCGCCGTTCCCTGCGGCCGTATTCCCCGTCAGTTTGATCGAACGCGCTTCGAAGTCCGCGACGATACCGAGGCTCACCAAATCCACGTCCTTCGGGGTTCCAAGCCAACCTGGAAGCGGCTCACGGATGCCGAGGAAGCTCATGGCCTCTGGCAGCCCGAAGGGGTGGGATTTCTTGCTGAGTTTGCCGCACAGTTTTTCAACCGCGTTTGGCGTCAGTATGATCTTGATTTCAATGCAGCAGTCATCCCGCAGCAGCACGCCGGTGATCTTGCCGCTTGAGGCATTCTTTTTGAAATTGAGGGTGAGATTGATATCTTCCAGAAAGAGATTGGCGCTTGGGAAAAGGCGGTACCCCTGGCTTCCAACGACGCCTTCGGCCACGACGGTAAAGGTTTTCTTGTCGAAATGCGGTTCGTTGGTGATCTTGATCGGCATATCGCCAATGAAGTCGACGGTCAGTTCTGACTTGAAATGCTTGTCGATCACTGAGCCGAGGGTTGTGGGGCCGTCTGCCATTTCAATCTCCAAAAAGCTCAGCCTCGCATGCCGATCCTTTTCTGTCGACCTGCCATGCTGCCTCCGTGAAATCTGTGAATTGGGCAAAGTCGCGGGACGGAGCGCGTGCGACTATCCCTTGCCATGCCTTGCAGAGTCCAGGGCACATCGCTAAGCCCCAGCCAGAAGGATCAAAGGGATCGTTTCATGGGCTTCAAGACTGGTATCGTCGGGCTTCCCAATGTCGGGAAATCCACGCTCTTCAACGCGCTGACCCGCACGGCCGCCGCGCAGGCTGCCAACTTTCCGTTCTGCACAATCGAACCCAATGTGGGCGAAGTGGCGGTCCCGGACGCACGCCTTGCGAAGCTCGCGGAAATTGCCCAGTCGAAAGAGGTCATTCCGGCTCGGATGACGTTCGTCGACATTGCCGGGCTTGTTAAGGGCGCCTCCAAGGGCGAGGGGTTGGGCAACCAGTTCCTTGCCAATATTCGGGAGGTGGACGCGATTGCGCATGTGCTCAGGTGTTTCGAGGACGGCGATGTGACCCACGTCGAAGGGCGGGTCGATCCGGTTGCCGATGCCGAAACGATCGAAACCGAGCTGATGCTTGCGGACCTGGAAAGCATCGAGAAGCGGATGCAGAACCTCGTGCGCAAGATACGGGGCGGCGACAAGGAAGCGATCGAGCAGGAGCGACTCCTGAAGCTTGCAACGGAGGCTCTGGAGAACGGCAAACCTGCCAGGTCAGTGGAAATTGCGAACGAAGACGCCAAGGCGTGGAAGATGTTGCAACTGTTGACGGCAAAGCCCGTCCTGTACGTGTGCAACGTGGCAGAGGACGAGGCTGCCGACGGCAACGAGCATTCTGCGCGCGTTGCCGAGATGGCTGCTGCGGAGGGGGCCGCATCGGTCGTGATCTCGGCAAAGATCGAAGAAGAGATAAGCCAGCTTGAGCCAGACGAAGCGGAGATGTTTCTTGAAGAGCTCGGGCTGCAGGAGGCCGGCCTCGACCGGATGATCCGCGCAGGTTACGAGCTTCTGGGCCTACAGACCTATTTCACGGCTGGGCCGAAGGAAGCACGGGCCTGGACCATCCGGCAAGGCACGTTGGCGCCAGCCGCTGCCGGTGTCATCCACGGTGATTTCGAAGCAAAGTTCATCCGGGCGGAAACCGTGGCTTACGACGACTATGTTTCTCTGGGTGGCGAGAGCGGCGCGCGCGATGCGGGCAAGCTTCGGGCGGAAGGAAAGACGTACGAAGTCAAGGACGGGGACGTCCTTCACTTCCTCCATTCCGGCTGAGTGCCTGCAACAGGCCATGGTCACTTACGGGCCTGATGGGGCCTGTCAGAGCCGCCACGTGCTTTGCACAGTCCATGATCGCAATGATGCTCGCCGAGATCCGCCACAGGCCCTGCGACCGACGGGTGATCGTGTAAACGGGGTAGGGCGCGCGAAATGGTTCGCCGCCTTCACGCAAAAGCTGTGTCACGTGAGAACTGCCGATCAGATCGGGCGAAAGAAACTCTGCCGAGATCACGGTTCGCACGATATCCGTCACGCCGCTTTCTTCGAAATAAGCGCGCACGCCGGCCAGAACCCGGCGCGCGTCGTCTTCCGTTTCGACCAAACGCTTTCCTTCAGGGGTTTCCATGATCTGAGGGACCTCGAACAAGTCGCCAATTTCGTGGATCTCGCCTGAAAGAGCGCGACCTGTTTCATAGAGTAGGTCTTCGACAATTTCCTCGGCACGCAAATTCGGTGACATCGTCTGCTCGGTCTTTCTTCTGGTCGGAACGATACAGTGAAGCAATCCTAATTCAATATTAGATTTTCCAATCGTACGAGATGCGCCTGAAAGGTCTTAGGCACCTGCGTTTCACTCGCCCATAGATAGCGTGTGGTCGGAAAAGCCTGCCTTTGACGGGTGGTCGTGGCGCAGGAATTCACCTATGTTCGCCTTATACGTTAGAGGTGGGCTGTGGCTACAACTAAAAATTATTTGGAAGAAGAGCTGGAGCAGCTTCTTCGTCGAGATTTGAGCATATGGCGTTTCATTAGGGAAAATGCGCTGGACGGCGTCTGGTACTGGGACCTTGAGAACCCTGAACATGAATACATGAGCCCCGAATTCTGGCGGCTGTTCGGGTACGACCCCGCGAAAAAGGAGCATCTTGCCTCGGAATGGCAGGACGCGATCAATCCAGATGATCTGGACACGGCGAAGGAGAACCTGACGCGGCATCTGGAGGACCCTGATCACCCTTATGATCAGGTCGTGCGCTATACGTGCGCGGATGGCTCCACTGCATGGGTTCGGTGTCGTGGCGTGGCCGTTCGGGACGAGACCGGGAAGCCCGTCCGCCTGCTCGGGGCTCACAACGACATCACGGACTTGATGGAGGTGCGAGATCGTTCCTTTTCGACGGCTCTTGCAGAACTCGAGACAATTTTCGATGCCGCCACGAGCGGCATTGTGGCGCTTGATCACGACGGGCGCATTGCCCGGATCAACAACCGGGCTCGGCACATGTTGGGCGGCACATCGGAACCGACGCCCTTCGACTGGCCTGAAGCGATCCGTTTTCTCGACGCAGAAACCCTTGCCCCGCTTGACGCCAGCGCGGACCCCGTGAAGCGCGCTCTGGCGGGCGCTCACTTGAAGAGCGAAACCCATCTGATGCGGCGTATCCAGGCGGGTGAGGATCGACGCTACGTCCGGGTGGCCAGCCGGCCGATCGAGGCGGAGGAGAGTTCCATCAAGGTCGTCTTGGTGATTGACGATGTCTCGAATGAAGAGCGCAATCGTCAGGTCGTGGAACGCAAGAACCGCCTTGACGCGCTAGGTCAGTTGACCGGCGGCATTGCACATGACTTCAACAACCTTCTCGCGTCGCAGCTCTATGCCGTGGGCCTTGCCCGAACCACGACCGACCCGGAGAAGCGGGACGCATATCTTGCGACGGCGGCCGAGTCGATTGAACGCGGCCGATCTCTCACGACGCGGCTTCTGGCCTTTGCACGACGTCAGCCGGGCCTTGCCTCGGTCAAGCTGACCGCCGAGGTGCTTGCGGATTTCGAGAAGCTTGTGCGCCCCATGATCGAGGCAAAGATCGAGGTGGGTTTCGTCGTCGATGACCCGGACCTGCGGCACTACTGCGACCAGACGCAGCTGGAAACCGCTTTGATGAACCTCGTGCTGAACAGCCGCGATGCCATGTTGCGGAGTGGGAGCGGATCACGGATCGAAATCCGGGCACGTCCCGTTCGATCATCCAACGACGAAATGGATGCACTTCGCTCCGACGACCGCATCGAGAAGGAGGCGCGAGACGCGGCCACGTTCCGATACGTGGAATTCAGCGTTACGGACAATGGTCCTGGCATGGATGAGGAAACCCTGTCGCGCTGCACTGACCCATTCTTCACGACGAAGGGTACAAATTCAGGCACGGGGCTTGGTTTGGCGATGGTTTATGGCTTTGTGCGCCAGTCCGACGGAGATTTCCGCATCTATTCGGAAGAGGGCGTTGGAACGACCGTTCAAATGATGATCCCGCGCGGCACGGAATTGGGGGCCCGCGAAGCCCCGATGCCGCCTGACGAAATCGAAAGGGGTGGAGGCGAAACTATCCTGATCGCCGAAGACGAACCGGTCCTGACCATGATGTTGCGGGATGTGCTGGAAGACCTTGGCTACAAGGTCCTTGCGGCGAATTCCGGCCAGCAGGCGCTGCGGTTGGTGGAATCCGGCAAGGCGTTCGATCTGCTTCTGACCGATGTGGTCATGCCGGGCGAGATCGGTGGTTTCGAACTTGCGCGCCTTGTCCGCGAGGTGCGCCCGAACGTGCCGGTGATCTACACGTCAGGTTTTACCGGGTTTACGGCAACAGAGATGGGCGAAGTGCAAGCCCCTCTCATTCAGAAACCGGCGCCGCCCGCCGAGTTGGCCCGCATCATCGCGTCCGCGCTGGCCAAACAGAAGCGCGCGTTGAACTAGCACAAAAAAAACGCGCCTGGTCAGGCGCGTTCTTTTTTCGGATGAACCTGTAGGATCAGGCGGCGCGACGTGCCTCTTCCGCTGCAGCAGCGGCTTCGGCGGCGTTCCGGCGTTCGCTTTCTTCGCGCGACAGCGCGACGGAGGTGCGAACTCCCTTGCCAACGAATTCCATGAGACCCTTCACAACCCGCTCATTTGGGTCGATCCCGGCACAGGACAGCACTTCGCGACCATCGCGCGAGCGTGCCCAACGGGCGATCTGCTCCGGCCCGTTTCCGTATTTCTTGTCGTCGGCGATGGCATCATCGAGGGCTGCGAGTACAACAGCCGCAAAGAGCTTCCGCGCGCGGTTGCCCTGCTCGTGATTGAATGCCGTGCCGTCCACAAAATCTGCCATGCTTGGTCCTTTTTTTGTCTTCACTTACCGCGTCTGATGGCGTCCGTCGTTTATGACGGTTCCGTGACCCGTTTTGTTTTTCTTTTTTGGAATGCCTGATATGCACAGGGTGCATACCTAACGCGTTCCTCCCCAGGTTTTTGCCCATCTTGCGGGGCGTTCCTTGGTGGAATATAGGGAATTCGGCTTACGAATCAACAAAAACATAGGTTTACGTGGATGGCGAAGATCAACGGAAACGAAATTCGTCCGGGAAATGTGCTGGAGCACAACGACGGACTTTGGGTCGCCGTGAAGGTCGACCATGTAAAACCGGGCAAGGGAGGCGCTTTCGCGCAGGTTGAGCTCAAGAATCTGCGGAATGGCTCCAAATTGAACGAAAGATTCCGTTCTGCTGACAAAGTCGAGAAGGTGCGACTCGAGCAAAAGGACCAACAGTTTCTGTTCGAGTCGGACGGCATGCTGACCTTCATGGACAGCGAGACATTCGAGCAAATTGAACTTCCTGCGGACATTCTGGGCGAACGTCGCCCATTTTTGCAGGATGGGATGACAATCCAGATCGAATACCACGAATCGGAGGCCCTCAGCGCCACTCTTCCGCAGAAGGTGACCTGCACCGTGGTCGAGACCGAGCCGGTCGTGAAGGGCCAGACGGCAGCGAACAGCTTCAAGCCGGCCGTCCTCGACAATGGCGTGCGCGTCATGATCCCGCCGTTCGTGGGTGAAGGAGAGGCGATCATCGTCAACACAGAGACGATGGAATACACGGAACGCGCCTGAGCCGCATGTTTTCGAGGCAGGTTTGCAACGCATAGCCGGTATGCCCATGAATACCGTGCATTAAGAGGTTTCGGCCTATATGGAGGCGTCGATACCGCTAACGACCCTCCAGGAGCTTCATGGAACGTGCCCTTACCGCCTTTTTTGGCGACCGTCCGAGTTTTGACAATTTAGGAGGTGGCCTGACACCGGCACGTCTTCGCGTTGAAGTGCTGTCAGGCCTGACCGTGGCTCTTGCTCTCGTACCGGAAGCCGTGGCTTTTGCCTTCGTGGCCGGCGTGCACCCGCTGGTCGGACTCTACGCAGCTTTCATCGTGGGTCTCATCACCGCGTTGATTGGCGGACGTCCGGGCATGATCTCGGGCGCGACGGGTGCGCTGGCAGTGGTCATGGTTTCCCTCGTCGCGACGCACGGCGTCGAGTACCTGTTTGCGACGGTTGTCTTGATGGGGCTGATCCAGATCGCGGCGGGCGTTTTCCGGTTTGGCAAGTTCATCCGGTTGGTGCCGCATCCCGTGATGCTGGGCTTCGTGAACGGGCTTGCCATCGTGATCTTTCTCGCCCAGCTGACCCAGTTCAAGGTGCCTGGCACGGCCGAAGTGAGCGGCCACGGTATGACCGGGGGCGAATGGCTCTTCGGCGGCCCGCTTGCGCTCATGCTCGCCCTTGTGGCGCTGACCATGGCGATCATCTGGGTCGTGCCCAAAGTAACAAAGGCCATCCCGGCACCGCTTGCAGGTATCGGGATCGTGGCTGCTATCGTGATCCTCTTTGGGCTGGACGTTCCCCGGGTGGGCGACATGGCGTCGATCGAAGGGGGGCTGCCAAGCTTCCATATTCCGATGGTGCCGCTCAACCTTGAGACGCTGGAAATCATCCTGCCTTACGCGTTCATTCTGGCCGCAATCGGCCTGATTGAAAGTCTTCTGACATTGAACCTTGTGGGCGAGATGACGAACAAGCGCGGCGGAGCCAGCCAGGAATGCGTGGCCCAGGGCGTGGCGAACACCGTCACCGGCTTTTTCGGTGGCATGGGGGGCTGCGCGATGATCGGGCAATCCATGATCAACGTGAAGTCCGGCGGGCGTACGCGCATTGCTGGCGTTGCTGCCGCGCTGTTCCTGCTCGCCTTCATCGTCGTGGCAAGCCCCGTGATCGAGATGATCCCGCTTGCTGCGCTGGTGGGCGTGATGTTCATGGTGGTGATCGGCACCTTCGCCTGGAACTCGATCAAGGTTTTGCGGAAAGTGCCGCTGACCGATGCGTTCGTCATCCTGCTCGTAACCGGCGTGACCGTGGCCTACGACCTTGCCATCGCGGTTTTCGTGGGCGTCGTCGTCTCCGCGTTGGCCTATGCCTGGAACAACGCAACGCGCATCAACGCCAGCACCTATGAAACCCCGGAAGGGGCCAAGGTCTACAAGGTCCGTGGTCCACTTTTCTTCGGGTCCTCGGACGGGTTCACGGAACTCTTTGACCCTGCGGAAGACCCAAGCCTCGTGATCGTGGACTTCGCCGAAAGCCGCGTCGTCGATCAGTCCGCTCTGACCGCCATCGAAGCCGTTGCCGCGAAGTACGAGGCGGCCGGCAAGGCGCTTCAACTGCGTCATCTGAGCCGGGATTGTCACCGCCTTCTGACCAAGGCGGGGAGCCTGATCGTGGATAGTGACGATGATCCGGATTACCAGATCGCCGTCGACTACGGCGTGCGCATTGGTCAGTTGGGATCAGCTCACTAAGCGCTTTTGCCGATCAGATGGCGAATTGAGTTGGCATAGAAGGTCAGGATATCGCGCTGACCTTCGGCCACTTCGATCCCGCTTTCGCTTTCGGTGACGATCCGGCGGAGGAGGAGCATGCGCAGTCCGGTTTCGACGGCATAGCTCAGATCGTCCCGCGGGATATGGATGTGCGCATTGTTCGCCGTAGCTTCCGCATGGCTGGTGTCCGCAGCGGCGATAAGCTCGGGCCGGGTGATCGGACCGTCGCGCTCCTCCAGAATGGATGCAATCAGCGGGACCGGCAGGATTGGCACGATTCCCAGCATTCTTCGCCGCAGCTCCGCACCCAGTGCCTTCGTCGTTTCCTTTGGATGGGCCTTGGAAAAATTCGCGAGCGATACCGGTTCTCCGAAGGACACGGCGGCGTAACCGAAGCGGTAGAACGTCCCACGAAGTTTCTTGATCAGGTGACGGAAGAAGAACCTGACGGCCGTCGGAATCGCGGCCCGGAACTTTCGTTCGCCCATCTTGTGCGCCTTGATCAGAACGCGGTCTTCGAGAACGCGATCGTAGTTGAGCGACACCGGGACGAAGACCACGTCGCGTCCCTCGGGCTTGTAGCCGGTCACGATGTAATTCAGGAACCCGAGCTTCGGATTGGCGATCTGCCCGTCGAGGGACAGTCCCCCCTCTGGGAAGACCGCCTGCGTGACGCCGCCCGCCGTCGCCATCTGCACGTAGCGGGCCAGCACTTTGCGATAGAGCGGACTGCGGGAGCGACGGCGGATGAAGAAAGCCCCCATGGACCGGATGAGCGCGGAAAGCGGCCAGACCCGCGCCCATTCGCCGACAGCATAGGATAAGGCCGAGCGCTCGGCAGCGAGCCATGTGACCAGCAAATAGTCCATGTTGGAGCGGTGGTTCATTACGAAGACGACCGTCGCCTCGGGGTCGATCTTGGCGATGTTCTCTTCATCGAAGACACCGACGCGCACCCGGAAGAGCATCTGGCTCAACCATTTGGATACGCGTGTGCCAAAGCCGAAATACGCGCTCGCGCTGAAGGACGGCACGATCTCGCGCGCATAGCGTTCGACCTGCTCGAAGGCCACGTCTTCGCGCAGGCCCTCTTCCTTCGCATGGGCGACGATTGCCTCAGCGACCTCCGGATCGTATTTCAGCCGCTGGATCATGTCTGTCCGGCGGGCGAGCTTGAACGGTTCAATCGGGCGCTGAAGCCGCTTGTTCAGTTGCGCTACAACCCGTTCTGCGCGTTTCCGGAAGAACCAGCGAATGGATGGGCCAATCACCCGATCCAGTATGGAAAGCGCAGCAAAAAGGCCGAAGAAGAGAAGGGCCCAGACAGGTATGGCGACGGTTTCAAACATCCGCGCCATCCAAGTTTCTTAAGCCGAGCTTGGCAAGGCCCCTTGGAGAGCCTTGCATGATCTTCGGTGTCTCAGTTGAGATACGGGCCCGGATCGACGCTGTCGAAGCCTTCACGTACTTCGAAATGCAGGAATGGCGGGCTTGCCGCGCGCACGACGGCGATCTGGTCGCCGCGGCGGACGCTGTCGCCTTTCTCCACTGCGATTTCGTCAACGCCTGCATAGACCGTGAGCAGGTTGCCGGCATGCCGGATCACAAGGATCGGGACTTGATCGGTGTCGCGGGTGATGGCTGCAACCGTGCCGTCGTCCGCCGCCACGACACCTGAGCCGGCGTTGGCCGAGATGCCGATTCCTTCGTTCTCGCCCTTGGAGTAGGGGCGAATGATGCTGCCTTGGACAGGCATCTTGAGTTTCGAAGTGTCAGACGCGGCGGTCTGGGTGTTTTGAAGCGGCTTCGCTTCAGGTTCCGGCTCCGGTTCCGGTGCAACGGCCACGGGCTGAACGTCTTCGGTCGGCAATGGCCGCGACGCAGACGGAGGCGTTGGCGTCGAACTGCCCACGCCCGGCGCTTCGATCGAGGCCACGCGCACATCCTCGCCGCGGGTCGATGGAGCCGGTGCGATCGGGATCAGCAAGTACTGCCCAACGCGAAGGCCGAGATCGGGGCCGAGCCCGTTCCATTCGGCGAGTTCGGCGACAGGAATGTCATAGAGCCGGGCGATGGAAAACGCGGTTTCGCCGGGTTTTACCCGGTGCCGCGACGGCTCGCGGCCGGACGAAACACCCGGCGTGCCTTCTGCGGCATCGATGGCGGTTGACGCGATGGTCACGACATCCGTTTCTCCGCCCAAAGGCGGTGCCTCGGCCGGTACGCGGCGGGGCAGGGCAAGGATCTCACCGTCCCGCAGGACAACGGTATCCGGCAATGTGTTGTGCCGTGCCAGTTCCTCCGCCGGGATCCCGACACGCGCCGCGACTGTGCGGACGGTGTCGCCGCGACGGGCGACTGCAACCTGGTAACCAGGATAGGTCACGACGCCGCGCGTGTCTGGCACGGGGCGTTGCATGTTGGCGTTTCGCGCGGCATCCGATGTATCAAGCTGGCCCGCACTGCCCCGAAGATCGAGGTCGAGCCCACCGAAGAGGCTGCTGCCCCCATCACCGCTACATCCGGCAAGCGCAAGCGCGCTGCTGGCCAAAAGGATCTTGAAAGCCGGAATTCTCATAATCTGCCTACTCCTCACCGTCTGATCGCAGCCCTCTTTCGGAGCCGTTTTCGCGCTTACCCGCCACATATGGGTCGCACGACCTGCCTTTGCACAAGATATTAACACCTAAACCACACGGCAATCCAGTGTTCTTGTGCAGAAAACGAGCGAAAAGACGGTGTCAGTCGGCGCTCATGCCCTCGACCAGTGGAACGAAGCGGACTTGGCGCAATTCGTCATATTCAAACCCGGTTTCGGTTCGGGTAACCTTGATCAATGCCTGAACGGCGTCTGATTGCCCGACAGGAACCACCATGATCCCGCCCAATTTCAATTCTTCCAATAGTGGACCGGGTGGATCCTCGGCGGCGGCGGTGATCAGGATGCGGTCGAACGGTGCCTGCTCGGGCAGACCACGTGTGCCATCGGCCGCCATGGACGTGATGTTGGTGAGACCAAGCTCATCGAAGACGGCCTGCGCTTCCTTGACCAGTCTGCGGTGGCGGTCGAGCGTGTAGACGCGTCGGGCAAGTTGGCTCAGGACGGCGGCCTGGTAACCGGACCCCGTACCGATCTCCAACACCTTGTGGCGGGCGTCGACCTGCAGAGCTTGCGTCATAAGCCCGACCACCGACGGCTGGCTGATCGTCTGGCCGCAAGCGATGGGAAGCGGCATGTCTTCGTAAGCACGTTCGGCAAAGAGCCCTTTGACAAAAGCACCGCGGTCAATTTTCTCCATCGCCTCGAGAACACGTTTGTCCATCACGCCCTTTGAGCGGAGCGCGAACAGAAATTGCATCTTGGCTTCTGCGTCCTGCGTCATGTATCGAGCCGTTCCCGCAATGCCGCGAGTGTCTCATGCGCGGTCAGGTCAGCACGCAGCGGCGTGATCGAGGTGTAGCCTTCAAGGTTGGCAGCCACGTCGCTGCCAGGGGCAGTCGGCAAGTGCTGCGGCCCCCCTTTGACCCAAAGGAACATGCGCCCTGAAGGGGAGCGGTGCGGCTCCACGCCCATATTGGTCTCTGCGCGCCAGCCTTGCGTGGTGACGCGCTGTCCCTTCACGGCACTCGCGGGGACCGGAGGGAAATTGACGTTGTAGAACACGCGGTAGTCTTCATCATCCCATTGCCCATGGCGAAGCAAGCTGCGGACGGTGGCCGCACCATGCACGGAGGCGGCTTCAAAAGGGTTGTCCAAGGCATTGTTTTCCGGACCATAAAACTGGCTCAATGCGATGGCGGGCATGCCCTGAAGTGCGGCTTCCATGGCCGCGCCGATGGTGCCGGAATAAAGAACATTCTCCGCTGCATTGTTGCCCCGGTTCACGCCGGACAGCACAAGGTCAGGCGGCGTGTCCTTCATGACCTGATACAGGGCGGCCAGAACGCAATCGGCTGGAGAGCCTTCCGCCGCAAAGCGACGCTCCCCGAACTGGGAGAGCATCGTCGGGTGCGTGTAGCTGATACAGTGGCCCACACCGGATTGCTCGAAGGCGGGTGCAACAGTCCAAACCTCGCCGTCTTCGCCCGCGATTTCCTCGGCAATGGCTTCGAGCACCTTCAGCCCCGGTGCGTTGATCCCGTCGTCATTCGTGATGAGTATGCGCATTGGATTGCTTTAGGCGACGCTCAAAAGACGCACAAGCAGGGTTTGGTCGCAGGACGCCTGCTAACCCAGTCATCTTTGACGACAAGTGACGCCGACCGGGATCAGAGGATATCCTTGAGTATGGACTGGGCCGCATCACGTTCCGACGTCAGGGGGGCGCGGTCTTCGCCGGGGAAGAACCGCGCGCGTGTGGCTGTCGGCAGCGGAGGAGGCGTGGCAATAACCACTTTGGGACCAGAATTCGCCGTCTCGGCCTGCCAGCATTTGGCAAGCGTAATCTGTGCGGACTTGGTCGCGCCATAGGAGCCGAAGAACTTCCCGTTTGCCGTGCTGTCCTCGAAAAAGACAGCCGTTCCGTGGGTTCCGAGAAGTGGTGCGACATAGGTGATCAAGGTCGCGGTGGCCGTCACGTTTGTCTCGACGCTTTTTGCCATGTCCTTTGCATCTATATGGGCGGCCGGCGTCAACGGCGCTGCATGGACGGCGGCGTGAACCCAAAGGTCCAGCGAGCCCCATCGGTCGTAGATCGATCGACACAGCGTCGCCATTGCATCGGCGTTCGTGACGTCGAGCGGGGCGAGGGTTGCGCTTCCGCCCTTCGCCTGAATGCGATCATCCAACTCTTCCAGCCCGCCGACGGTACGTGCGACCGCGACGATGTGGTGTGTGTCCGACAGGGCTTCCGCCAGGGCCGCGCCAAGTCCGCGCGATGCCCCCGTGATCAAGGCAAGTTTGGTCATGCCGCGCTGAATGAACGCGGCGCGGGCCGGGGTCAAGACAGGTCGTTGCCCGAGTGAAGACGCGCGAAAACGTGATCAGACTTGAATTGCAGCGCCACGTCGTGGACACTGTCGCAATAAGACTGGTCGGTTTCGGGGAGGGAACCCAGGTCCGATTTCCCGATCAGACGTGAGAACTACGTGCGTAAGTATCTCGCAGCGCTCATTTTTTGCTGCGCACCAGACTGCCGGTTGCGACAGTAACCGTTCGACGACACGAAGACCCAAGGCCAAAGTATATGATGCTTGTTGCCCGGCCTTTTTCTGATCTTCCGCGCTCACCCGTTTTCGGGAGGCTCGCGTGAACTCGGTCGAAAGACCCGCTTTCCGGCAGGGATCGCCGGTGGCACGCGCTGGTGGGGCCTCGCTCAGCGCGATGAAATCCCGGTTTCGGACACGTCGGCGTGGCGTCATGGTTACCGCACATCGCGGTCACTGGGATCCGGCGCCGGAGAACTCCCTTGCCGCGATCCGGGCGGCCAATGGCTGGGACGCAATCCAAATCGACATTCGCGTGGACCGGTTCGGTACACCCTTCCTGATGCATGACCAAAATCTGCTTCGAATGACGGGGCAAATGGTGGATGCGTCGGACGTCACGCCAGATGATCGCCGCGCATTCCGCCTGCGCTCGGGTGCGGGCGGGGCGCACCAGGCCGCAACGGATGAGCGCATTCCCACCTTGGAAGAGGCGTTTGCCGTGTTGGAGGGGACGCCTGCCTTCTTCGATCTGGATGTGAAGCGTCGCGAGGATCTGGAAACGGTCGCGGCGACCGTCGCCTCTCTTGGGTGTCAGGATCGAGCCACACTCAAGGTCGAAGTTCAGAGTGTCGATGATGTGGCGACCGCCTTGGAGCTTGAGCGGCGCTACGACATTATGGTCGTCGCCGGGATACAGCTTCGCGCAAAAGCCGATCTGGCACTCATTGTTGCGCTTCGGGAAGCCGATATCGCGGCAGTTGAGGCCGGGTTTCATGATGTGAACCTGCTTGCGAGCGCGGCGGCTTTTGCGAGCGATTTGATCCACTTCGGAACCACGACGCTGAATACGCGGCATCATTGCGGTTTGTCAGACAATCTTGCGCTGAGCAATCCAAGGGCGACTTGGGGGCGGCTGACGGCGGCCGGTGTCCGCCGGATCATGACGGATGAACCGCAAGCCTTGTCACGCTTTCTTCTGACCCGATAGTGCTTACCACGCCGTTGAGCAGAAGGCTCGCGGCGCTGATCATGCCGTTGTCAACCAGGGTAGCTGCATAGTCTGCACCGCGTTCCAAGGCGCGGCGCGTTTCATCCTGACCAAGTGCTCCGACATTCGTTGTCACCAACCTGTCCCCGAGTTGTGGAATGGCCTCCACATCGCGCGCGGGCCGCCGTTCGATGGCGGGGTGGTCGGGCAAGTCCAGCGCGTTGGCGATCAGCGTTGCGGCGGCATCGGCGCGAGCAGCCGTTGCACCGAGTGCGGTGACTGCATCGGCAATTCCCAACGATTGAGAACGCCCGCGCCAACCTGACGTGGCCATGCCGCGGACCGGCTGCGTTTCTTCGACCTCGATCAGGCCAGTTGGGGATGCGGCTCGAAAAACCTCACCTTGGGTAAGTGAAAAAGCTATATCTCCGCCGTTGTTGACTGAGGCCTTGGCGAGGTCAGTCGTCGGCATGACGGACAGAACTTCATCGGCCACCGCACCGGCAACAGCCGCCATGGGGGTGATGAACATATCCTCGGCAAGCGGCGCGATGGCCGCATGCATGCGGCGGGCGACGGGGCCATCGAACGGCCTGTTGTCATAGGGGGCTGAGAGCCGATCGTATTCGTCCATCAGTTCGGTCAAGATCGTCTCGAAACGGCGTTGGGCAGCCTCAAAGGCATGCGTTTGGGCCGCACCCTCCGCCGTAATGATCAGGTCGATGGGGCCGTGATTCAGATGCAATCGCCCGTCTGGCAGGATCGCACCCTGAGGCCCATCCCTCATGATCCCGTACCAATGACCCGCGAGGCACTGCCGTATTCTCCACCGGATGCGAGGATGTCCGACAGATCGCGTATCGCGCTCTCATGTCCTCCGAGTGCCACGTACTCCGCTCGGGGCAGCGTGAATTCCAGGGGGGCGACCAAGGCGGGCGTGGGAACATAGCCAAACGCATTGTCGGGCAGTTCCGCGACATCGACCATCACGGTGATTCCGCCACCGGGCCAGACGTAGGCCGGTACGCCGCCAAGTGTGACCCGCGTCGCTTCCGCCTGGACCGACCTTGTCAGGCGGACCGGGTTTTTCGTGACGCCTGAGCGAAGTGAGCCACCGGCGCCCCCCATGAACAACACGGTCGCGCGTGCGGGCTCGCAATTCTCCGCGATCAGCTGGACGGAAGCCTTGAGCGGTTCCGGCATGGGCGCCGGTTGCGGTGTCAGGGTTTCATCCAGAACATAGTAACCGCTGTGTTCACCGGTGGTGGAGACCATCAGCAGCGTCAGACCGGGGCGCGCGCCTTTCGCTTCGCGCCATTCACCCAGAATGGAGAGTGGGTCGTCGATATCCGTCCCGCCCCAACCAAGCCCGGGTTCGGCCACCTTGAAATAGCGACCGGGCGTTGAACGTCGCCCCTTGATCCGAATGCCGGTGTCGGGCCAGTCGATCACTTTCCCGGCCTGATGCTCAGAAACGACACCGGTGATGTGGTCGTCCACGACCACAACCTCATCCACATGCCCCTTCCATTGCGAGGCAAACATGCCAATGGTGGCCGACCCGCAACCGACACGCATGCGCGTCTCGGTTTCGCCGTCCACGATGGGCGACTGACCGGCGGCGACAACCACGGTCGAGCCACCATCGATGGTCAGTTCCACCGCCTCCTTGTTGCAAAGTCTAAGAAGAGCGTCACAGGTCGCGCGCCCTTCCGCCTTGGAACCGCCCGTGAGATGCGCGACACCGCCGAGCGAGAGCATCTGGCTGCCATACTCGGCCGTCATGACATGGCCGACGACTTCACCGCCTGCACGCACCGCAGCGGTCTCGGAGCCGAGATGCCGATCGGTGTCGATCTTCACCTTGACCCCGCAGTAGGAAAAGATCGCTTCCGTCACCACTGTGACGCTGTCCACCCCTTCGATCTGGCGAGACACGATGAAGGGCGCGGGCTTGTAGTCCGGATAGGTGGTGCCTGCGCCGATGGCCGACACCGCAACATCGTCTCCGGTCGCGCTTGTGCCGTCCCAATCAGCCGCGAGGAAAGGTTTGACCGCATCACCCTTGGCGATGCGCCGGTCGAGAATGGTCAGTGGATCGACCCGGATGATCTGTCCGTCTTCATTGGCATAGCGGTCACAAGCCCCGGCACGGCCCGGTGCGATGTAACACATGACCGGACAGGCGTCGCAACGTATTTTCTCCTGACTTGTCATGGGCTTGCCTCGCTCAGGGCGGCTTCAATGAAGCCTGCGGTATCGGTCACGAACTCGCGGTAAAGCTTGAAGTGGGCCGTGTCTTGGAAGTCCGTTGGTTGTGGGCCCAGCCGCGTCATTTCAAGCACTGTCGCGCCAGGTACAGCCATGAGAATCGGGGAATGCGTGGCCATGATCACCTGCGCCGTCGCGGTGTCCTGAATGTTGGCCAGCACGCGCAGAAGTTCGCGCTGACGGTTGGGCGAAAGCGCACTTTCCGGTTCGTCCATCATGTAAAGACCCTGGCGTGACATCCGCTCCTCGAAGAAGCGAACGAACCCCTCGCCGTGAGAATGAGAGAGAAAGTCCGGAGGTGGCGGTTTGAAGGGATCAAGCTGCGCGGCTTCGTCCAGATAACGCGCGACCGAAAAGAAACTTTCCGCCTTGAAGAACCATCCGTCGGTGATCTTGGGCAGCCAGCTTGCGCGCATCGCTGATCCCAGTTCCGCACCGCTCACATCCAGCGCCATGCTGTGATCGACCGGTTTGTATCCTTTGCCGCCACCTGCTTCGTCATAGCCCGCCAATGCGGCGATGGCCTCAATCAGCGTGGATTTTCCGGAGCCGTTCTCCCCGACAATGATCGTCACCGGCGTGTCGAATGTGATTTCGAACCGATCCGGGTCGAGCCATGGAAGGTTCATCGGATAGGCCGTGCGATCTTCCATGCGATCCGCGATCAGCGTGAGCCGTTTCAAAAAAGGCGAAGGTAGGTGCGTGTCGCGACGCTTACGGGCCATCGACACCCCCGGCGTCCGAGGTGAGGTGCGCGTCGGAATATGTGGTGGGCTTTTCCTCAAGCGCGGCTTCTTCGATCGCGGCCAACACCCGGTGCGGCAGGGCGGGGGCCTTGGTCAAGCGCGCGCCCGTCGCGTGCCGGATGGCGTTCAGGATCGACGGAGCGGTTGGGATAAGCACGTGCTCGCCAAGGCCTTTCGCGCCCATCGGGCCCTCGGGGTCGGGTTTTTCGATCAGGATCGACGTGATCTCCGGCATGTCGCCAACGGTCGGGATCAGGTAATCGTGCAGGTTTTCCGTCCGTCCCGGCAGGAACTCCTCCATCAGGGCAAGGCCGAGACCCTGCGCGATGCCACCTTCGATCTGGCCTTCCGCCAAGAGCGGGTTGATGGCACGTCCCACGTCGTGTGCAGCGGTCATCTTGAGAACGCGCGTCGTGCCGAGGGCCATGTCCACCTCAACCTCCGCAATCTGTGCGCCAAAGCCATAGAGCGCGTAAGGTGTGCCCTGACCGTCCGCATCAAGCTCGGTCGTGGGCGGGTCGTAGGTCTCTTCCGCCATCAGCGCGTAGCCATGAGCGTTCAGTGCACCGAGGTCTATCGTTTGAGTTTTCCCGTTTTCGCGCGCGGTCAACGTACCCGCGTCGAAAGACAACTGTGCCTCGTCCGAGAAATTCGTGTGCCGGAGTATCTCCGCGCGCAGGGCCTTGCCCGCCGCCTCTGCCGCGCGCCCGGTGATGTAGGTCTGACGGGAAGCGGAGGTCTTGCCGCAATCCGGCGTGATGCCCGTGTCGGGGCCGATCAATTCGAAGATGTCGACGGGCACGCCAAGGGCATCCGCCGCGATCTGCGCAATCACCGTGTTGGAGCCCTGACCGATGTCTGTTGCGCCTTGATGAAGGCGCAAGCGACCGTCCGGCGTGATGCCAAGCCGGATGGTGGAAGGATTGGGCAAAGCCGTGTTGCCGCAACCGTACCAGCAGGACGCGATGCCAACGCCGCGCCGCGTGGGCCCATCGGGATGGCGGGCGGCATCGTCCAGAGCGCGTTCCCAATACGGCTTCAGCGCGTCGAGGCACTCCAGCATGCCAACGGACGCAAGTGTCTGACCGGATGGTGTTTTGTCGCCGTCCTGAAAAGCGTTCAGGCGCCGAAACGCGAGCCGGTCCAGCCCACTTTTCTGGGCAAGATCATCGTACAACAGTTCCTGCATGATCGCCGCCTGCGGGACACCAAACCCGCGAAACGCCCCCGCGACAGGACCGTGTGTGTGGATGGCGCGCGCCTCCGCCCGGTAGTTCGGCGTGCGATAAGGCCCGGAGGCGTGGACGGGCACGCGTGTCGCCACGGTCGGTCCCCAACTGGCATAGGCACCGGTGTTGAAATCGCCGTCAAAGACCATGCCTGTCACGCGGCCTTGCGCATCTGCCCCGATCTTTGCGTGCATGGTGCCGGGGTGCCGCTTGGTGGAGGCACGCATCGACTCGTTCCGTGTGTAGACCATCCGGCAGGGCTTGCCGGTAACCATCGTTGCGAGGCCTACAAGCGGCTGCACTGACAAATCGAGTTTTGCGCCGAACCCTCCGCCCGCGGCGGTCGGCACGATGCGAACCTTTTCCGGCGGCAGGCCAAGGATCGTGGCGGTGTCATCCCGGTCCATGATGGGCGCCTGCGTGCAGGCATGGATCACCAGCGTGTCGCCCTCCATCCAAGCGACGCCCGCTTCCGGCTCGATATAGGCGTGTTCGACGTAAGAGGTCTGGAAGCTGGCTTCGGCCACATGCGCGGCCTCGCCAAGTGCCGCATCCGGGTCTCCTGTCGCCACGCGCCCCTTGATCAGCACGTTCCCCGGCCGCGAGTTGTGCAGGAGCGGAGCAATCGGTCCTTCCGCTTCCGTCACCGCGTGTTCGCAGGGCTCCCATGTTATGGGGAACGTCGCAAGGTCCAGCGGCTCTACAGTCTCGGCCGGGCCCACAACCAGAGCGACCGCCTCTCCGAGGTAGCGCGCGGTGCGCTCGGCAAGGGCAGGTTGATCGGCCAGAGGCGGGATGACACCGAAGCGGTTCACACCCGGAATATCGTTTGCGGTCAGAACGGTAACCTGCGCAGTTGAAGTCCATGCTTCAAGATCGCCAAATTCGAAGACCGCGTGAAAATGCGGGCTCCGGATTGCGCGCACCAAAAGCGCGTCAGCTGGGCCGACATCCGCGCCAAACTGTTCCGAGCCGTCGACCTTCGGTTGACCGTCGAGCCGCCGTATCGGCATGCCGACCGCATGACCGTTGGCCCGGGCCGCACGCGGAGCGAGGCCGGCCACAGCATCAACGATCTTGGCATATCCCGTGCAACGGCAAAGAACGCCGCCTAGAGCCACTTCAACTTCCTGTCGCGAAGGTTCTGGATTCGAACGTAAAAGCTCCAAAGCGGCCATCATCATGCCGGGTGTGCAAATCCCGCACTGCGCCGCCCCGTGATCCAAGAACGCAGCCTGCAGTTTTGCCGCCAAATCCGGCTCGGCGGTCTCCACCGTTTCGATCGTTCGTCCGTCCACCTGCGCGACCGGGGTGAGGCAGGCACAGACCTGCGCGCCGTCGACGAGAACCGTGCAGGCGCCACAGTCGCCCGCATCGCAGCCGACCTTCACGCTTTTCAGGTTCAGTTCGTCGCGCAGAACCTCGGACAGTCGTTTCCCCGGCGGGCTTGCAATCTCATGGCAAGTTTCGCCGACAATGAGACGGGTCATGCGGCGCGTCCTTGTGCCAAGGGGGAGAGAGTTCGGCGCAAAAGTTCAAGCGCGGTCTTGTGCCGGTATCCGGCATCGGCGCGCATATCGTCGATCGGCGACAGGTGGTGCACGATCATTTCCCTCGTGATCCGCATTGGATCGACAGGTGCGCCAACAAGCGCGGCCTCTGCTTCTGGAAGCCGCGTCGCAACAGGGGAGCAGGCCCCGATGGCAAGGGCTGCGTCTTTCACAATCCCGTCTTCCACGACAATCCGCGCGGCCGTCATCGCAATCGAGATCACAAGGTATTTGCGTGCGCCAAGTTTCAGGAAAAACCCATCTCCATCAATGGTATGTGATGGGATATGAGTGTGCGTGACCAGCTCGTCAGAGCGCAGGTCGGTCTTTCGCGGTCCCTTGATAAAGTCCGACAACGGGACGCGGCGCATGCCCTGTGCACTTTGCAACTCGACGGCTGCGTCCAAGGTCAGCAGTGGCGGTACGCCGTCGGCGGCGGGCGAAGCGTTACACAGGTTGCCAGCAAGCGTCCCCCGCGCTTGGATCTGGCGCGCGCCGACTTCTCGCGCTGCCAGCTTTAGCCCGTCAAAGGCTGGCGGCAGGTCTGCGTCTACGATGTCGCTCCAGGTTGTCGTTGCGCCGATGGCGTAACCGTCAGGTCCGGTCTCGATACCACGCAACTCCTCGATTGCCGTTATGTCGAGGATTGGCCCGGGAAGAACCTTGCGTTCAGTGGCTGGGAAAAGATCGGTGCATCCGGCCGCCACGCGGAGCGGGGTCTCCGACAGAACCGCCAGCGCGTCGGCAAGCGTGGTTGGTCGATGGTAAAGGTCGCGCTCGGTCATGCTGTCCATATCGTGAGGTCCGAGAGATGTTGCGGCAGGCTCCGGAGCCTGTCAATAAACCGTGAAACGGATGGGGAGGGTTCCGTGCGCATATTGATCGTGGTGATCGTTCTTGTTCTCGGCGGAGCGTGGCTCACAAAACCGGATGAAGCAGACGCAGAGGCGGTTTTGCGCGACCAGGTCATGATCGCGGTCGCGAGGCAGGACTTGGGCGAGGGGCGCAGCACGGGCGAAAACCTTGCGCTTGCCGCCTGCAAGTTGAGACCCTCCGACTGTTACGACCTGCTGCGCTCGGGTCTGGAGGTTTCTTACACGGACCGTACGCTTTTTCTTCGGGTCGATGTCGACGGCTACGATCGGCGCGCGACCTGCTTTGGCGTCTACACCCGGTTCGTCTGTCCGGGTGGCTTCAAGGAAAGATGAGCCTCAGAAATACGCCTCCGAGCCATGCCCCCGATCCGACCACCAGAGTGCCCAGCGCGCGGCACTGTCTGCGATGTGGGCCAGTGTCGCCGGGTCGTCTTCGCTGAATTCTTCTTGGGCATGGCGACGCCCCAGAACATGGGTGACGCCTGCACCTTCCGCAAATTTGCGCGCCGCGTCGGACATGTCCCGTCCCCATCTAGCAAGGTCGTTGGCCAGCATATTGGTCCAAGCCGCGTTAACCAGTTCGTCATCGAGAAACGCTGAGCACAACGGCAGGAATGACCCGCGAAAGCTTGTTCGATCCACGCCGTCGTACTGATAGGCGTGAGTGTAAACAGGGAAACCGTCGCATTCGGGCATGGCTTGCAAGGCGCAGTAACCCGCCATCTTTTCAAGGGCTTCCGTCTCGCTTTGCATGCTTGGTATCCTGCCATCAGCAAAGGTCGACCGCACCCAGTCATCCGCCGCAGCATCTTGTCCGACGATCGGCGCGCCTATGGACGCGAAAGGCGGCACAGAGATCTCCTGAAAGCGCGCGACCAGTTCGTCACGATTCTCGGCCTTGCCGAAAAGCCGACCAAGGAACCCTTTTTCCGACCCCTCCGGCGTCTTTCCGTCGAGCCGGCTGAGCAAATCGCGGAACTCGTCTTCGTGGCCCTCGAGCGGCTTTCCCATCGGGTTCATGTCCAGACCCATCGCTCAGACCTCCTCGGTTGTGGTGTCGAAGACCTGCCGGAATGTCCGTTTCAGAGCGACGTCAACATCGCCTATCTCGACCGGCAGACCCAGATCGACGAGTGACGTGACCCCGTGATCGCTGATCCCGCAGGGCACGATGCCGTCAAAATGCGAGAGATCGGGTTCGACGTTGATCGAGATCCCATGGAAACTGACCCATTTGCGCATCTGGACACCGATGGCGGCAATCTTGTCTTCTTGGGGAGAGCCGTCGGGCAGCGGCGGTTTTTCCGGGCGGGTGACCCAGACGCCGACCCGACCCTCGCGAATTTCCCCTGTCACGTTGAACTCTGCGAGGGCCGCTATGACCCAAGTCTCCAGTTGTTCGACGAAGCGACGGACGTCACGACCGCGCGCCGCCACATCGAGCATGACATACGCCACGCGCTGACCCGGACCATGGTAAGTGAACTGACCGCCTCGTCGCGTTCTGTGCACGGGAAAGCGGTTGGGATCCTTCAAATCGGCGTCCTGAGCCGATGTTCCGGCCGTATAGAGCGCGGAATGCTCCAGCAACCAGATCGCTTCCGACGCGGTGCCTGCCCGGATGTCCGCGACGCGTTGTTCCATGGCAGCCACGGCGGTGTCGTACGGCACAAGGGACGTGCTGGTGATCCATTCAACGGCCATGAGGCTTCCTACGTCGCCAAGACCGCCTTCGCAATCACCGTGAAAATCCCGAAAAAAGCGAGGTGCAATCTGCTTATCCCATGTTAGCCTGACTTCAGACGTTTCAATTTCAGTCCGTTTCAGGGGGTTTAATATGCATCGCAATCTTGGCCTAAGTGCTGCTCTTGCAACAATTATCGCGGTTACAGGGGTCGGAAGAGCCGACGCCGATATCGGTGAAGCCATTGTCGGCGGAATCATCGGTGGTGTGATCGTCAACGAGGCGAACAAGAACCGGCAACGCAAAACCAAAAAAGTTTATCGCGCGCCCGTGAATACAGCCGCGCGCGCCGAGGCGCGCGAAGTTCAAACTGCCTTGAACTATTTCGGCTTCCCGGCAGGCACACCCGACGGCGTGCTTGGCCGCCGCTCGCGCGCCGCGATCTCGCAGTATCAGGCGCATCTGAGCTATCCGGTGACGGGTTACCTCAACGATTATGAAAAGAGCTTCCTGCTCGGGTCCTACCATCGCGCTTTGTCGGGTGGTCCTGTGACCCATCAGCAAATCGCCCAGAAGGGTATGGGTCCTCGCGGTCTGCTGCTGATCTACCGCGATGAAGCGGCGGGCGTCGCAACGGCGGCCGCGCCTGCACCGCAGTTCCAGCAGGCTCCGGCCACCACTGTTGTGGTTGCTCCGTCGCCTGCGCCAGTCCCGGCCGCGCCTGCACCGACAACACCGGTTGTGGCGCCTCTGCCGAATGCGGCTGAACCCAAAACCGAAACCGCGGCTTTGCCGAACTTCCTTGGTGGCGGAGATGCCGCGTCGCTCGCATCGCACTGCAACACGGTATCGCTTCTGACCAATACCAATGGTGGTTTCACGACGCTTGCCAGCATGGGCGATCCGAACCAGGTGCTGAACGAGCAGTTCTGCCTTGCCCGCACCTATGCCATTGCAGAAGGCGAGAAACTGGCGGCCTCCATCCAAGGCGTCGGCGTGAACGAAATTGCGGCGCAATGCCAGCAGTTCGGCCCGGTCATGAAGGATCACGTGGCCGCCCTGTCGCTGAAATCGCGCGACGCGGTCCTCCAGGGAGTGTCGGGCTTTGTTCTGGGGTCGGGCATGTCTCCGCCGCAACTGGCCGCAACGTCCAAGATCTGCCTCTCCGTCGGATACCGCACGGATGACATGGACGTCGCCATCGGGTCCGGTCTGATCCTCGTCGCACTTGGCGAACAGGTGTACGCCGAGCTGATGGGCCACCATTTGAGCCAGGGCTTCGGCGCTACGTCGCGTCAGGACCTTGCCGACCAGTGGTACACGATGGGGATCCAGGCGATTGAAGCCGGTCAGCCCGCTGTCTTTGCGCCGGGTCAGCCCGAGCGGACGGCGTTGATCAAGGCGGCTGTGATGGGTCCGGATAACGCGATGAACGCCCCGGTCCAGCCTGCCGCGACCCTGCCGACCTTCAAGATCGGCGAGTAACGATACCAACCGGTCCGGGCTCCGCGCCCGGGCCGGTTTGCCCGCCGGTGCAGAAATCGGCATTTCCCCTCTTCACAACGCTCTTCGCAGCCGCTAAACCCCCGCCACCCGAAGCCGGGACGTGCGGTCGTGGCGGAATTGGTAGACGCGCAGCGTTGAGGTCGCTGTGGGGTAACTCCCGTGGAAGTTCGAGTCTTCTCGACCGCACCAAAATCGTTTCGATAGAAACGAGCAACATCCGAGCAACGTGCTGGGCGACGGTCTTTTCGCAGAAACGATGAGAGCTTCAACAGTTCTGGTTTGATCCTGCCGACCGCTCCATTCACTCAATCGAAGTCAGCCATCTAATGGTCCCCTGAGTTGCGAAGCGCTTTTGTCGCGGCGCGTGCCGCGGTATAGGTAATCAAAACACAGGGCAGTCACCCAAATGCGGCTTCAATCCAGCCTCGCGCTGTTTTCGGGTCCGGTTGCGCGCGGAGCAACCATCAGCTTTGCCATTCGGCTTGCCAGTATCGGCCTTGTCACGGTTCAAGCGATCCTGACCGCTCGTCTTCTTGGGGCAGGTGGCTACGGCGAGGTTGCGTTTATGCTCTCGCTGACCACGCTTTTCTCGGCAGCAGCGCTTTTGGGGACCGAGCCGCTTGCCACGCGCGAAGTCGCTCGCCTGCAAGCGCTGGACGATCCATCTGCATTGAAAGGCTTCCTCAAGACAATCCGGTGGCTTGTGGTCGGGGCCGCGCTTCTGGGTGCGCTGGTCTGGCTTTGGGCCGCAACAACCGTTTTCGCGAACATGGGTTCGGCCAGTCTGGCTGTCTTCGTGGCACTGATCTTTCCCTTGATGGCGATCACGCTTCAGACCCAAGGTGTCCTGCGCGGCTACGGTGATGTCATAGGTGCGCAGGTGCCGCTTCAGATACTGCGACCGCTTTTTGTCGTGGGCTTTCTGATCCTTGCGTGGAGTCTCTCATGGGACATCGCGCCGAGCCACTACCTGATTGCGGTGGTCGTCGGATGTGTCCTCGCTCTGATTTTGGGCCTGCTTTTGCTGAGGCAACGCACGGAACGCCTTCGGGATACGCAAGCCCCTTCCGCCCCCATGGGTCCACTCGCGAAAGCCGCAGCCCCCTTTTTTGCGATTTCGGTGATCGGTCTGCTCGGGGCCGAGATCAACACGATCCTGTTGGCCCTTTGGACGACGCCGGAGCAAACCGGATTGTTCCAGCCCATCGCCCGGATCACGCCGCTCCTGCTTCTGGCGATGCAGGCGATTTCCGTCCGGTACGGTCCGCGTATCTCGGAGTTGCGCGCCGCCGGAGAAAGCGCACGTCTTGCGCGGGTCACGCGACAGGTCACGGTGTCGACCACCGGGTTTACGCTGGTAGCTGCCGTCCTGCTCCTTGGTTTCGCGCAGCCCATCCTCGGTTTGTTCGGCCCGGAGTTCGTGGTTGTCGCTCCCGCTCTATGGTGGATTGCAGGAGCGCAGTTGTTCAATGCGGCCTGCGGCCCGGTCGGGCTGTTGCTTTCGATGTCCGGTCAGGCCACGCGGACCGTGCTGCCGCAACTCTTTGGTCTGCTCGTGAACATTCTCGTCGGAGCCTGGCTGATCCCCGCCATGGGAGCCGAAGGCGCTGCCATTGCGATGGCGGCGGGTATCGTAAGTTGGAACCTCGCGATGCTGATCAGCGTGCGGCGGCATATGGGAGAGGACCCGTCGCTTCTGGGCCTCTGGCGCGGACGGCGTGCTACTTCCGACTGAGCCGCGCGGCCAACCATCCAAGCGCGTAGGGTGGCAGAACGAGCGGTAGGGACAGCCAGTCTGCGGCGTTCGGACGGCGTGAAGGGTTGGGCTGGCCACCGGCGTTGCCGCGACCGTAGCCCGCATAGTAAAGCCGCTTCAGGATCCAGCTCGTGCGCAGTCGCTCCGGTTGGATGACGTGTTCAACGACCGCATCGCCGACATAGAGAATTTTGCCGCCTAGTGCCGAAACACGTTGGCAGAGATCGCTTTCCTCACCGCCAAACAACCGGCCGTCGCGCCGCCCGAGGTACTCGTCAAAACGCATCTCCTCGGGAAACTTCGTTCGATCTAGGCCGAAGCCGGCGCCGACCACCCGCGCCACTTCAAGGGTCTCTTCGCCGAGGTCGTAGAGCGAGTATTGGTCGCGGACCACGTTTGCGCGTGCAAGAAGGGGCGGGGTTCCGTTCCAGCATGGCAAGATCCGGCTGCCCACAACGGCAACCTTCGGGTCGAGCAGTGCGCGATGCATGGCGGCGGCCCATCCCGGATGCGCCAGCGCATCTGCATCGCAAAACAGGATGTGATCGTGGCGGCTCTCCTCGATCGAGAGGTTCCGGGCAGCCGAGAGACCCGGCAGGCGTTTTTTGACTGTCCGGCAAGTCCAATCCGCATTGCTCAAGGCCTCCGGGTCGATTGAACTGTCTTCCTTTTGTTCGATCAGGAGGATTTCGCCGGTGACCCCCGTCTGCCGCGAAAGATGCGCAAGAACGTCCTGCAAGAGTGCGTCGGGCTCATGAAGCCGCGTCAGGGTCAGCGTGACCTGCATCGCTTTACCAGTTCCTTAACATTTTTAGGTACTTAGCCTGCTCAACTGCCTTGTGCTCTTCGCTCTGTTTCGCCCGCTATGTACGTCGGTTCTGGTCGGTTTGGAACACGGTCGAATGCCTTGTTACTGCCCTATTGTTACCCACTTCAGACGCGAAACTATCCCGGAATTTAGGGTGCATTGTCCATGAAACCGATCACACAGGTTCTGTCCTACACCGAAGAGTGGGCACTTGCCGAGACTGTTGTCGGCGGGACGAGAAAAGTTTCGCTGTGTTCTGCGCGCGCAACTCGGCGCAATCGGATCGCTGTCTGAGCATATGTCTGGTCTTTCAATGAACCCTCAGCGATGGGCTTTGGTCCTCGCCTGTGCGTTTCCGGTTCTGGGCGCATTTCTGGTTTCGTCGGGCGTCTTCACCATCGACGAGTTGATCTACTTGATTTCGGCCGATGCGCTGGCGCGCAATGGCTCGCTGATCGTCGACAACGGATATGCTGAATTCGGCTCGCGGGACCTGAAGCTCTGGTTCCTGATCGAAGGGCCGAACGGCCTGACACCGCAATACCCACCCGGGCAGGCGGCGCTGGCGCTTCCGTTCTTTGTCACGTTAGGCGCGCAGGGCCTCGTCCTTTTGAACAGCCTGGCTGCCGCAGGCAGCGCCGTGCTGACCTGGGCACTGGCTCGACGGCTCTATCAGGACGCTGCGGTCGCGACCGTGGCGGTCCTCATGCTCACGTTTTGCACCTTTCAACTGGACTACGCGTGGAGCCTCTGGCCCCATATGACGACCGCGTTCTTCGTGTTGCTCGCCTTCTACCTCGCTGCCGGTGCCATGGAGCATCAGACTACCGGAGCCGTCCTGACTTTCTCGATCGGATCGGGTTTGGCCGTGGGCGCGGGCGTCCTCCTGCGGGCCGATGCCGTTCTGGTCCTGCCAATCATTGCGGCCTGTGTCGTCGTCGCGGCACGGCATCCGTTTCTGACGACGCTCGGCGGTTTCATGGGGCTGGTTCCGGGCGTTGCCATCGGCGCTTTCGTGAACCTGTTCAAGTTCGGGACGCCAAACATCCTGTCCTATGGGCGAACCGGCACGGGGGGTGGAACCGACATCACGTCTCACCTCTCGACACTGGTCGTCATTGGCGCAGCGCTTCTGGCGCTGTTCGCCCTCCGTTTTGTCAAATGGACGCGGCCCCGTCTTCGGATTGGCGCTGTGCTTTTGCTGGCCGGAGCGATTGCGCTGCTCGCAATCCCGGAAACGCGGGACATTCTGGCGCGGCTCGGTCGTGGGTTCACCGCACTCTTCGTGGACAGCCGTACCATAAACGACACGCGGCTTGGCATTGAGCGGTTGGATGACGGTTCGCTGCTGTTCTGGGGTGTCGCGAAGAAGGCGATGTTTCAAAGCCTGCCTTGGCTTGCCATCCTGATCGCCCTCATGCTGACACCTTGGCGGAAGGAGCATATCCGCCCCAATCTCATGCTTCTGTGCTTCGTTACGATCTGGAGCCTGCCCTTCGTGGCCCTCGCCTGGCACGGCGGTTTCAGTTCCAGCATGCGGTATTTTCTGCCGATGCTGCCCGCGCTGGTCATCCTCGGGAGCGCAACCATCGTCGAGATGGCGGCCCATTCAAAAAGGCCCATTCGGCTAACCCTGGTGGGCATCATGGCCGGGCTGGCGTTGGGCATCGCGCTCTTTGACAGCGGCAATCTTCAAACGGATGGGTTCACCCAACAAGCGCTGACGCTTTACGTGTTCTCTGCGGCCTTGCTCGTGATCGCGGTCGTCTCTCTTTTTCGGCGGTTCGCGCCTTCGTTGAACACGGCCGGACTCGTCGCCGCTGGCGTCGGGCTGGGCACGGCGACCTTCGGCAGCGTGCTGGTCGACGTCTCGTTCTCCCAACAACTCAGGGCACGGTCTGCAGCGGTCAGTACCGTCGCCGAAAGCTTGAAGGGCCCGGTCCTGATCCATGGCAGACCAAGCTTCTTCGCCTTCGGTGTTGCACGGCCGGATGTCATCCTCGCGATTGGCGAACGCATCACGGACGAGGCAGATACGGACCTTTTTGTCGATGCGATCCGTTCGGGGTATCGCGCCGTCGCGCCGATCCAGACGGCGGAGTTCATCGCCAGCACCACCGATCTGAGCTACGTGGATCTGGATATTTCTCCTGACCGGCAATGGGTCGAAATCGTCGCCGGGCCGAAAAAGGCTGAGTAGCAAGGGAAGATGCGGGTCCTTTTCGATATTGTCCATCCGGCGGACGTTCTCTTCTTCAAACGTCCGCTCGACCTGCTGCGCGCCGATGGACATGAGTGTCTCGTGCTGTCGCGCCGGAAGGACATTGCCTGCGATCTGCTCGATGCGTTTGGTATCCCGCATATACCGGTCTCGTCGGCCGGACGTGGGTTGCTTGGGCTTGGAACGGAGTTGATTGGTCGCGACATCGCGGTGTTCCGGCAGGCGCGCCGATTCAAACCGGATGTTATGATTGTGTTTGGCGGCGTTGCGATTTCACATGTGGGTTGGCTGACCGGTGTCCCTTCCATCAGTTTCTACGACAGTGACAATGCCACCTTGCAGAACCGTCTGACGCGTCCGTTCCTTTCGCGGATGTATGTGCCCGAGGCTTACAGCGGCGCAACGCCGAAAGGGCGAACGGTTCGCTTGAAAGGCACGAAAGACCTTTCCTACCTGCATCCCTCAGCCTTTGTGCCAGACCGTGAAACGGCAATCTCTGCCGGCCTCGATCCGGAGCGGGACAACTTCTTCATCCGCATCGTGGCGTGGAACGCCAACCACGACGTGGGAAAGGCGGGCTGGACCGAAACGCTCTTGGACGCAGTCGTGGCGCACCTTGCTGCGCTTGGAAAGCTACACATCTCAAGCGAAGAACCATTGCCGCCGCGATATCGGGACCATGAATATCGCGGACCCAAAGATGCGGTGCATCACGTCCTCGCGGCTTGTCGTCTGATGGTCGGAGAAAGCGCGACCATGGCCTGCGAAAGCGGATTGCTGGGCACGCCTGCCATCTATGCAGGCCGCGATTTTCCGGCCTACACGCTCGATATGGAACGCGCCGGTTTGATCCGAAATGTCAAAGAGCCGAGCGAGACCATCCTGATCCAGACCATCGATGATTGGTTGGAAGTGCCGATCAGCGAGACCGTCGCCGCCCGCGACGCCTATGTCGAAAGTTGCCCCGATTGGGCCCTTGAGGTCGTAAAGGCAATACACGATCTCGGAGGGGCCGAAAGCAAGAGAATGCAAGCGACCGAGGCGATGGAATGACCCGCCATCGCTATCCGAACCTGTTTCTCGCGGGCGCTCCAAAATGCGGCACCACTTCGCTGGCCTTCTACCTCGGGCAGCATCCGAACGTGTTTGCGCCGCTCTTCAAAGAACCCGTATTCTTCGGTTCCGATCTGACCGGGAAATCCCGCATCAAGGAAGACGGTTATCTGCAGTTGTTCGACGCGTGGAGCGACGAAAAATACGCGATCGACGCCTCAACGCACTACAGTTACTCCGCTTGTGCGGCAGAGGAGATCGTCAAGTCATCTCCAAACGCGCAGATCATCATCATGGTCCGCAATCCAATCGAAGCCGCGCATTCGATGTACCATCAACTTCGTTTCAACGGGTCAGAACCGCTCACGACATTCGAAGCCTCGCTTGCTGCGGAAGCGGAGCGTGCCGCGGACCCCGCGCCTCTGAAGGGCGGGTACCGGGAAAGCCGCCTTTATCGTCGTGTCTTTGCGTTCTCGGAGAATATCCCGCGGTTCGAAAAGGTTTTCGGCAGCGACAACGTGCAAGTGCTTTTCCTCGAAGACCTGAAGTCCGATGCCTTGGGGGTCGTAAAGACACTTTGTGCACAACTCGGTTTGGAACAGGCACCGGTCGACGATTTTTCGTTCGATGTTCGAAACACGGCGAAACGGTCGCGCACGCGTCTGATCCACAGGTTGGCCATCTCGCCGCCTGAGTGGTTGCGCCCGGCGACAAGGCCTTTTCCCAAGTCCCTGCGCCTCAAACTCCGGAACATGTTGGCCGAGCTGAACACAGCGCCCGCCACGAACCCGCCGCTCCGGGAAGATACGCGTGCCTTTCTTTCCAAGGAATTCGCCGGGGAGATTGACTGGCTTGAAGACCGGTTCCAACGCGATCTCAGTCACTGGCGCGCTTGAACCCAAGCCTCACTTCGTACCGGACACCCACGTTTGAAGGCGACCCAGCCGTGTTCCGATTTTGAACAACTGCTTCATCGCATGGGTTCTCTGTCCAAGGAGCATCAGCAAAGGGACAACCAGCCCGTAAGCCGCCATTGCTGGCACTGTCAGCAGTTTGTCGAGCAGACTGAAGGTGCCGAACGTGGCATTTGAGCGTCCGATTCGCATCTGCCTCTTGAACAAAGAGGACACCCGTACTTCCTCCGCTTGAAGGATATGTTCCACGCGTGCTTCCGGCACGAACAAGATGTCGGTTGCGTCTTGAGCGATTGCAGTGACGAACCGGGTATCCTCCCCGCCAACAGCGGCTGCTGTCCCGTCGAAACTTCCCATTTCGGAATCGAACCGCGTCGCGCCGAGTGCCGCTCGACGGACCATGACGTTGCCGCCTTTGACGTCGATGGCCGGGTAGGGGCCGGGCGCGCGGTCGAGCGCTGTGCAACCGCAGACCCGGCCTTCATCCGTCATTCGTTGGAGCCAGGCCGGGACCGGGTCGGGCCAACCGGGTCGGATTTGTCCTGCAAACACCTTCGCATCGGGATTTGTGCGACTGGCTTCCCAATATGCAATCAGCCAGCCCTCATCCGGAACGACGTCGTCATCGATGAAAACCAAAAGCTCGCCCGTGGCTGCCTCGATTGCCGTGTTGAGGGCGTGGGATTTGCCACGCCGGGGTTCGCTCAGCAGGGTCCACCCGTCTGCATTTGCCCGATCCGCCATGATTTCGGGCGTCGCGTCGTCACTTGCATTGTCGATCAGAAGCACTTCGACGCTGACATCGGGCAAGCGCAGGTTTGCGAGCGCGTCGAGCGTTCTTTCAAGCGTGTCGCTACCGTTGTGCGCGGGCAATATGATCGAGATTTCGGCCTGCATATGGTTCTTTTGCGCTGGAACGCCCGGATTTTGGACCCTACGAATACATCATTGCGGGCCTTCCGCAATTTCTTTGGCCATGCGCCGCACAAACCACGTCAGGGAACGTGATGTCATCACCGCGTCTTTCTGTCGTCATGGCAGTCCGCAATGGCGAAACCTACCTTCCAGAAACCCTGAAAAGCGTTCTTGGCCAGAGCTTGGCGGATTTCGAGTTTCTGATCGTTGACGATGCGTCGACGGATCAGACGGGGGATATCCTGAACAAGACCGCGGCGTCGGATGAGCGCGTGCGCGTCTTGAGGAACGAAGCGGCGATGGGGCCATATCCGGCGGCGAACCGAGCGCTGACCGAGGCGGGTGCGCCGTTGATTGCCCGCATTGACGCCGATGATCTGTGCCATGAAGAACGGTTCGCGCGGCAAGTTGCTTTTCTGGACGAAAACCCGGAGCATCTTTTGGTCGGATGCGGATATCGCTCCATCGATGGCACGGGCAGGGTGCGCTACACCAAACCCAATCGCTTGAGCGATGCCGAATTCCGGTGGATTTCCCGGTTCCGAATGCCTGCCGTGCATCCCAGTTTCTGCTTTCGCGCGTCCTATCCCGACGGCGCGCCCGTGCGCTACCGCGAAGCTTACCCGGTGGCGCAGGATTATGCTCTGGCTTGCGATCTGCTGGCGCATGGCAAGGCTGCGTCTCTGGAAGACATGCTGATCGACTATCGGATGCATGAGGCGAACATCTCGACCACCCGACGGACCGAACAGAATACGGCCGCCATTGAAATTGCGCTCCGCCATCTTGAGGCGAGCGGCACTCAGGGGGACGCAGAGAAGTTCGAGCCCTTCATTCGCACTCTTTATGCGGAACGGCTCCCGGACAAGGCTGGGTTCCAAGCTTCGGTCCGCGCGTTTCGGGACGATCTCATCTCGGAAGACGCAACCGCTCTCCGCCGATGGAAGAAGCGCCGCGCGGCCGGCATGCTGGCCGAAGCGTTCCTGAAAGGTCAGCCGCGCGCCGCGCAGATCAGTTCGGCTCTCGGGTTTGTTTTGACGGCGCCGGATTTCCTTTTGCCACTCACGGCGCGCATTCTTGAAACGAAGAACGTTCAGTCGGAGGTGTCCACCTCCGACTGAACGTTTCGCGCCTTTCGTGTGCAGGTCAGGCGGCCACTTCTTCCTGTTTTTCGGTCGCGGGTTTTTGTGCGAGGGCAAGAAAAGGCGCGGCAAGAAGGGACAGTCCGATTGCAACAAGCCCGAACATGGCCAGCAGCATGAAGACCGAAAGCCCGATGCCCGCCATGACGCAGCCCACGAGGAAAAGAACTGCGCCCGCTGCCCCGGCGATGATCTTGTTCAGGAAGTCTTGCATGTCGTTTTCTCCAGTTTCATTCGTTGTTCCGATGAAACTGATATGAGGCTCCGGTTTTAAACGCGCCTGATCCGAACCTTACAAATCTGCAAACTTCAGCATCACGGATAGACCCTGTGGTGCATGCGGTGTGAGGGCCAGCTCGGCTCCGTGGCGGTCCGCAACGGCCCGCACAAGCGCGAGCCCTAGACCCGAGCCCTCACTCTTTCGCGCCGCATCGAGCCGCACCATGGGTTTCACGATTTCAGAATACTCCGCCGGGTCCACGCCTTCCCCGTTGTCGATCACGCCCATGCTGAGACCCTCCACCGCGAAAGTGATTTCGGGGCCGCCGTGCCGCACGGCATTCTGGATCAGGTTCGCCATTGCCTGCACCAGCATTTGCCGGTCCGCATGGACTGTCGCGGGGCGAATGATGTCTAAGGTCACCGTTTTGCCAGCGTCCTCGATGACCGGGCCAAATGTCTCGGCGAGGTCTTCGACCAGCGCGCCGAGATCGACATCCTCGAAGCCGTCCGTCCCTTGAGCCGCTTCGATCCGCGCGACCCGCATGATCGTGTCGAAGATACCAGACAAGCGCTCCGCTTCTTCGAGCGCCGCGCTGCGCCCGTCTCCTTCCGGCAGGCTTTCCAGTTGAGACCGCAACCGCGCAAGCGGGGTGCGCAGATCGTGTGCAAGGCTTGCGCTGAGATGTCGGGTCTGCGCCACCAGTCGCTCAAGCTCGCCTGCGGTCACGTCAACCTGGCGCGCCATATCATCCAGATCGTCCTTGTTGCGCGTGATGCCGGTCCGCGCGGTCAGATCACCCGACGCAAGATCGTCCAGCGTGCCATTGATGCGTTTCAATCTGCGTTGGGCGAATATCCCCGTCGCCAACCCGACTGCGAGTGCGGCCGCGATGACAGAGACCACGGTGATCCAGAGAATCCGGGCCAACAGCTCCAGCGCATCCTCGCCGTCGTCGAGCGGGACGGCGGCGACGATGGGTGCCCCGTTTCGATCGGTCGTTACAAGAACGCGCCAGGTTTCGGACTGCCGGAAATCCCGGTCGAGCTCGACCGTGCCGCCGCCACGCTCCGCGATGCGCTCGAAGGGCCTTGGCAAGTCGTCGAGATCTCCCGGAGTTCTGAGGATGACGCCAAAAGTGTCGCCCCGCGCCGCTCCAAGGGATGTGGTGCTTGCAACGGCAGCCAAGGTTGCATCCACGCGCCGCTCGAACGCGTTCGATCCCAGTGCAAGCGCAACAAAAACGGCGACCGCCATGCCAAGTGCAAAGATCGCCGAGAGCACAAGTGCCAGGCGCAAGGTCGAAGACCGTCGAAGCCACAAGAGACGTTCGCTGAAGCTACCGGCCAAAAACATATCCTTCGCCGCGTCGCGTGCGGATCAGTGCTTCGTCGAATGGCTTGTCGATCTTGGTGCGCAAGCGACTGATATGGGTTTCAACGACGCTTGTCGTCGGGTCGAAACTCATGTCCCAAACCTGCTCGAGAAGCATCGTGCGGGTCACCAGGCGCCCGGGGCGTCGCATAAAGTATTCGAGCAGTTTGAACTCCTTCGCCATGAGTTCAATGTCCTGATTTTGGCGCTGGCAGCTTCGCGACAGAAGATCGAGGCTCAGGTCCCCATACCGCAAGACCGTCGGTTCCGCGCTTGCGTCGCCCCCGTCTCGCCGACGCCCAAGCGCGCCGACCCGTGCCGAAAGCTCCGCGAACGCAAACGGCTTCGTCAGGTAATCGTCGCCGCCCGCATCGAACCCTTCAACACGGGCGTCGACTTCACCCAGAGCGGTCAGGAAGAGGGCGGGCGTCGTATTCTTTGAGGCCCGCAGGGATTTGAGTATGGCGAGCCCGTCAAGGCCCGGCACCATGCGGTCGAGGATCAGAAGATCATACTCCTGACCCATGGCGGCCATCAGCGCTTCCTTGCCGTCGGCAAAGTGATCCACCACATGGCCTTCCTCGCGCAAACCGTTGGTGACCCAACTGCCCAGTTGGGCATCGTCTTCTAAGAGCATAATTCGCATGTTGGTTCCGCAGTCCACGCGTTCGAAGGTCACTGTACTCAGCGACCTCCGAATTGGCCATTCATTCCGGGCGGTCGCCCAAGTCACGTGTCCTTGTCGTCCTTTCAGTCATCGTCTTCCGCTTCGACCTCGATGACCTCGCCCGTATCCGCGGCGATTTCGATTTCGTACTCCTGGCCTTCCGCGTCGACGATCTCGACTTCGTAGACCATCATGCCGTCGTCGCGTTCAAGCTCGACTTCCTGAACATCGCCTGCAACCTCCAGAAGTGCGATTTCAATGGCCTGCGCTTCGCTGAGACCGGTGGCGTCAGCCGCCGTCTGGGCCGACACCGCACCAACCAGCGCGCCCGTCAGAACCATGCCCGTAAGTGCTCCGCCTGCAATCATTTTCCTGTTCATATCGTATCTCCATTTTCTGTTGCTCGAAGGCGTCGTTGCCTTCCGATGACACCGATATGGGGCAGCAACTTTGTTTGAAGATCGGCCGAACCTTACAATGTTGTAAGGTGGCGCACGAAGCAGCATGTGGCCGACACTCGCCGCAGGAGGCGCGGTGAGTGTCTCCTGAAACCGGTACTATGGGACTTCGGGAAACCTTGGTTCAGGCTTGGCCGTATTCGCGAACGCAACGTGCCACGACGGATGCAACATCCATCACCACAACTGAATTGTGGTCTTCGTCGGTCTTGCCGATTTGCAGAATGCCGGAGACATCTTCAGAAGCCACTCGGATGCTCTCAGGTGTATCTCCGACGCCGACAGGTTTGACGCGATCGGCGGTGGTCATGACAATCTCGTTCACCGTATCGACCACGATCCCGTATTTCTGCTCACCATGCCGGAAGATCAGGACCTTTTGGTCTTCGCTCTCCAACGCATCGTATCCGTAAAGCTGGCGCAGTTTGATGAGCGTGATCAGTTCGCCCCGTAGGTTCAGAATGCCTTCCACGAATTCCAACGTGTAAGGCGGGTCGAGAAGATCCACCGGTTTGGAGATCACCTCGCTGACGTCGCAGGTGTCCATGGCGAAATTGTTCGACACGGTGAAGACGATGAATGTGCGGCGTTCAAGATGTTCGGCTTTGGCGGTGGCCTCTTCTTCGTCATCCCCTTCGCCGTCGTGCACTTCCTGGCAGGTGCGTGCAGGTCCGACGAGGCCGGGCTCGGACATGAGCTTTTGATGGTCGAGCAGCATGACAAGCTGCTCGTCCTCCTGCACAAGACACCCCCTCACGATATTGCCGCGCGGCAGGGCCAGCTTGGCAAAGGGAAGAACATCCGTGTCGAAGTAGGGCAGGATGCTGTCGATGGAGAACACCATCAACCCGATCATCCCGCCTTCGGTTTTCATGATCAGGAGCTTGCGGCCCGTCAAAGAGGTTTGTCCGAGTTTGATCGGTTCCTCGTTGCCGATGAAGCTGCGGAAGTCGACGATGGGAATGATGGAGCCGCGCAGGTTCGTTGTGCCGATGACGAACCCGTGCGCCAAGAGCGACTTGTTGACCTCCGGCATGTCACGGACTTCCTGCACGTATCGCAGATCAATGGCGCAGGTCGTATGCCCGAGCTGAAACGAAATGCAGTTGTGGCGTTTGCCGAGATCGCCCTCATGTTCGCGATGGCCGACCGTCTTCTCGGCTTTCGGCACCCGCTCGATACGAAGCATCTCGTAGGGATCGAGAACCTGGACCATGCGGTTGCCGTCATCGAGCTTGAGGACACCGTCGATGACCACGTCCTTGATCCCGCCGTCGTCGGCGCGAAAGTTCACCCGCGCCGAACCGGGAACGTTCAGAACTTCACCTGAGCGGTCGAAAAGGATCCCGATGCATCGGTCGCCGTTTTCCACGATGGCCACCTTGCGCACCTTGTCTTCGGCGTCCTGCGTGTCCTCGCGCTCGGGGAAGGCCAGCAGGATGCGCAAGTCGACCACCGGAATGATCATGCCGCGCAAGTTGAAAAGCCCTGCCATGAAAGAAGGGGCCAGCGGCACCCGCGAGATATTCCTGGGTTCGTTGACGACTTCGCGGATTGCGCCGACCGGCAGGGCGAACTCGGCCTGATCAATCCAGAAAGACCCGAAAATGTCCGCTTTGGTGCGACCGGTGCCCACCGCTCCCTCGGGGGGGGCTGGAGGCACCAGTGTGTCCGTTTCGACGTGAGCCATCACTAACCTCCAAGCCGCGGAATGGTGGAAATCGAATAGGTTCCGTCATCGCAGTTGATCTTGACCTGACGCCCCAAAACGCCGCCAAGGTCGTCATGCTGGATGCGAAAGCCCGCGTCCTTCACCGCCTGTTTCGCGAAATTGGCGTTGGTCGACCCGACGAGGCGTGCGGGATCCGTATCTTCCGGCATTGTCATGTTTGCACCACCGGCCAGAAAAACCCGCAACTTCCGGCGATCGGGAGGTGTGAGCTCCATGAGGGACGCGAGAGAGGCAATGGCGCTGTCCACGTGGCGACCCGAAATCTCATCCGACGTGGTGTTGGATTTCGACAGCAGGCAATGCGCGAGACCGAAAATCCCGCGCTGCGGAAACAGAAAGCCAATCCCGACACAGGAGCCCAAAATGGCATGCAAGGATTGACCGGCCCGCCCGATTTTGACCTGTCCGATTGTCACGTGGAGCTTTTCGCGTGCCATCAGTGACCCGCCTTCCGTGCGCCGAAGACGGGCCTGTAAATCAGGGGCGCGACCGCCTCGAAACTGCAGTTCAGGCTGCCAAGCGTTTCGCTTTCGCCGATGATCAGCGTCGCGTCTGGTTTCATTTGGGCATGGACGTGGGCCAGGATCTTTTCCTGATCCTCGTGGGTGAAATAGATCAACACGTTGCGAAGGAAGACCACGTCGAAGGGACCACCCGTTTTCAACCGGTCCAACAAGTTGTGCAGGCGGAACGTGATGCGTCGTTTCACTTCTGGTCGGACTTGATAGCCGCCGGCATCGTCGCCGACCATCTGGCGGGCGAAAAGGTCCGGGTCCTCCTTCTGAAACCGCGCCACGGGCCGACCGACATAATGTCCTTTCGTTGCAATCTCGATCACGCGGGAGGAGATGTCGGTCCCGAGAATCGCATAGTCGAAACCGGCATTTGATTTTCGCACGTCTTCGAGGATGACGCCGACTGTATGGGCCTCCTCGCCCGTTGATGCGGCGGCAGACCAGACCTTCATCTGGCGCGTGCCGGGCGTCTCCAGAAACCTTGGGATCACGACCTCGCGCAGATGCGACCAGATCCGGGGCGTGCGATAGAAATAGGTCTCGTTCGTGGTGACACGGTTCGTCAGTTCCTGCATTTCAACCGGGTCCGACGTGACCCGGTCGATATAGGCGCTGAAGGTCGTCTCGCCGGTTTCGCGCAGCCGACGCTGGAGCCGGCTGAACAACATGCTTTTGCGGTTTTCGGCAATCGTGATGCCGGTCGTCTGGTGTACGATGTCCCGCAACTTTGCGAAATCCGCATCGCTGAGCGACGTCTCGTGATCTGTGGATGGCATGGCCGTACTCTTCCCAGTTCTCAGCCGTTCAGGCACCCAACTTGCTCACCTCGGTCTTCAGCTCCTGAGCGCCGCCGCTCAGCGCCTCGGTCGCCGAAGCGATGGCATCGGACGCCACGACGGATTGTTCCGAAGCGTCGACAATGCTCTGGATGGCTTCGGACACGTCGCGGGCAGCCGTCTGCTGCTCGGTGGCGGCGACGGAAATCTCCGCAATCGAATCCGTCGTTTCCGATATGCCCGAGACGATCTTGGTAAAGGCCGCCCCGGCCTCGCGAGACACCTCGCTGCCCATGGTTACCCGCTTGACCGTTTCGTTGATCAGTTTGCTGATTTCCTTTGTCGCTTGGCTGGACCGTTCGGCGAGTTTTCTCACTTCATCCGCGACGACCGAGAAGCCAAGACCATGCTCGCCCGCACGTGCGGCTTCGATGGCAGCGTTGAACGCCAGAAGGTTGGTCTGGTTGGCGATCTCACTGATAACCTTGACGATTTCGCTGATCTCTTCCGATGAGGCGTTGATCAAATCCATCGCCTCGATCGAGCGCTCGATGGCTTTTGCGCCAAGGTCCGCCTCGTCCTTCGTTTTCTGCGCGATGCCATCCGATGTGGCGCTGTTCTGCGCGATCGAATCGATGGACGCGCTGAGTTCCTCGATGGAGGCACTGATCTCTTCGGTCGTGCAGCCCAGCGTCTGGGCGCCGGTGGCGACGGTCTGGGCCTGTTGCGAGATGGAATCCGTCGTCTTTGCGAATTCGCTGACGATCCGGCTCACTTCCTTTTCCAGTTCGACCTCTTGGGTGATATTGTTGGCGAACTTGACAACTTTGACGACCTTGCCTTCCTCATCGAAGATCGGGCTGTAGGTGGCGCGCAGCCAAAGTTCTTTCCCGGCCTTGTCGACCCTTTTGAATTTGCCGGAGTTGAACTCACCGGCCCGAAGGTCCTCCCAGAAGGCCGCGTAGTCGGCGCTGCCTACATAGTCCGGATCGCAGAACATACGGTGGTGCTTTCCGACGATTTCGTTCAGATCGTATCCGGTGGCGCCGCAGAAATTCTCGTTTGCGGTGACAATCGTGCCGTCCGGTTCGAACTCGATGACTGCCTGGGCAAGATGGATCGCCTTGAGTTGCCCGTTGAAGGCAAGCTGCTCGCGTTTGGTTTCCGTGATGTTCGCCTGGATCGAGACGAAACGCTCAAGCTTTCCGTCTTTCCCGAACACGGGATTGATGGCCAACGAGATCCAGTAAGGCGTGCCGTCCTTATTGTAGTTGATGATCTCGTCCATGAACGGTTCCTGTTTCTTGAGCTTGTCGCGAATGCGCGCTCGTGTCTCAGGATCGGTCAGTTTGCCTTGCAGAATGTCGCCGGGCCTTTTGCCCAAACAGTCGGCCTGCCGGTAGCCGGTCAACTTCTCAAAGCCGGGGTTCACATACTCGATGCGCCCTTCCGCGTCAGTAATGATGACAGAGTTGTCGGTTTCGTTGGCAACCAGCGACAGGCGTTCAGCCACTTCTCGCAGTTCAACCTGTTGCGTGACGTCGGTGGCAAACTGCACCACCTTAAAGATGTCGCCGTTTCCGTCGAAAATAGGGTTATATGCGGCCTGCAGCCAAATCACGGAGCCGTCGGCGCGGTAGCGTTTGAATTCACCGCTTTGAACCTTCCCTTCGGCCAAAGCTGCCCAGAACGCCTTGTACGCCTCACTCTCGGCGAAAGTGTCGCCGGTGAAGATGGCATCCGTCTTCCCTTCGATGTCTCTGAGCGAATACCCGGTCAGTTCCAGCATGTTGGCATTGGCACCGGTGATGGTTCCGTCCAGTCGATATTCAACGCTGGCCTGCGCACTGTCGATTGCGGCAAGGACACCTGCGTTCAGACGGGCTTCCGTGACATCCGCCCATTCCAGCATGTTGCCCACATATTCACCGGTCTCGTCGAAGACACCGCCGACATTCAGGGCAAACTTGAAGTCGCCGATGGTGATGTCCGTTTTCCAGGGCAGGTTCGACGGATCAGACAGGAGTTTTCGCTGATGCGCCGGGTTCTTGTGGAACCGGTCGATGCAGGTGCCGATGATGTTCTTCGGGTCAAAATCCGGCCAGACCTCGGCGAAGGCATCGGCGCTGCGCGCCATCAACTCGGTCGTCGATTTGTTGATATCCGTGACGATGAAATCGCGGTCGACCACCATCATCGCCGAGGACGAATTTTCATAGCCGGTCGTCTTGCGCAAGTTGCGCATTTCGGCTTGCTTTTGGGTCGTGATGTCAGTGGCAAAGCACACGATCTTGAAGACGGCGCCATTGCCGTCCACGATCGGATTATAGGTCGCCTGAACCCAGAGATCGCCGCCATCCTTCCGCTCCAGCCGGAACTGTCCGTCGCGGGTTTCGCCCTTGGCGAGCGCGTCCCAGAAGACTTCGTGCGTCTCGTCACCGCTCCAATGTGCGCCCGCCAGTATATCGTGGCCCGCACCGAGCAGCTCGTCGCGCTTGTAGCCCGTCAACTTGACCATGTTCTCGTTGGCTGCGGTGATCGTGCCATCGGTCGTGAACTCGGCGCTGGCTTGAGCGCGGTCGATCGCCTCGAGAATGCCGGTGTTCAACCGCGCTTCGGTCACATCGTCCCATTCAAGAAGGTTGCCGACATAGTCTCCGTTCTCGTCAAAGATGCCGTCGACATTGAGGGCGAACTTGAATTCTCCGATGGTGATGTCGGTCTTCCAGGGCAGGTTGGACGGATCAGAAAGCAGCTCCCTCTGATGCGCCGGGTTCTTGTGAAACCGGTCGATACATGTCCCGATGATGTTGGCGGGGTCGAAATCCGGCCAGACCTCCGCGAACACCTCGGCGCTGCGGGCCATCAACTCCTTGGTGGAAGCGTTGACGTCGGTGACGATAAAATCCCGGTCCACCATCATCATCGCTGCGGAGGAACGTTCGAACCCAGTGATTTTACCAAGTGTCACCTGATCGGCATCGCCCTGCGGCGCGGCAGCCCGCAAGAAGCTCACAACCTTTGCGGGTTTGTCATCCGGGCCGGGAACCGGCGCGAAAGTCGCGTGCAGCCAGACTGGCGATCCGTCCTTGTGCAGATGCTTGAACACCCCGTCTTCCGTCGACCCCATGGCGAGACGCATCCAAAGATCACTGGCTTCGTCGGCAGATGCGCCACTCGCCGCGCAAATCGTTTTGAACGGTTCACCGACAAGCGCGTCGTCGCTGTAACCCAGCCAGTCCAGAAACATCTGGTTCGCGGACAGGATGGTCCCGTTCAGATCGAACTCAACGATGCCATGGGTACGCCCCAAAGCTTCAAGATGCGATTGCGCGTCGCTGATTTCATGCTCCGCGCCGGACAGTTTTTTTTCGGTGGCACCCATAATGACCTCGCTACACCCCCGTGCGGCATCACAGATGCGGGTCACCCGTTAATTTCGCCTTACAGCGTTTTGCCTATGCATTCGGAATAATGGGAAAATTTTATATTAATCCCTCGTTTTGAATTGGCGTCTGATCTTTTTGCGCAAACTTCCAAAAAAGGTCGCAAGATCAATATTTTGTTGTCTGGTCGATGGTTTTGACTAGGGTAAAGACGAACTCCGACTTCAGGTGAAACAATGCAGTCTGTGGCAGTCCTCGGTCTCGGCCAAGTCGGTGCTTTGGCGGCTGCACTCCTGGCGGAAACGGGTGTCACAGTCACCGGGTACGACTTGAAGGTGCCGGATGCGCCGAGCAAGATGGTCGTGGGCGGCACACTGCGAAACCGGGGCTTTTTGAAGCAGGAAGACATCGGGTTCGCGCCGTATCTCGCCACCCGGAACGGGGCACGGTATAACGCTGCCACGAATTGACATGCGGGGAGTCGCAGAATGAAGGACGAGATCAAAACCGGCTTCGGACCGTCGCTTGGCGCCTTTGACTGGGAAGACCCGTTTCGCCTGGTCGATCAGCTCGAGGAAGACGAGCGCCTGATTTCCGATGCCGCGCGAACCTTTGCGCAATCGAAGCTCCTGCCGCGCGTGACGGAGGCTTACGGCTCCGAGAAGATCGAACCGGAAGTGTTCGCAGAGATGGGAGAGGCCGGTCTTCTCGGCACGACCATCCCGGAAGAATATGGCGGTCTTGGCGCGGGCTACGTGACATACGGCCTTGTCGCGCGGGAAGTGGAACGTGTCGACAGCGGCTATCGCTCCATGATGTCGGTGCAGTCGTCCCTCGTCATGTATCCGATCCACGCCTACGGGTCGGACGAGCAGAAAGCCAAGTACCTGCCCAAGCTCGCAACGGGCGAGATGATCGGTTGCTTTGGCCTCACTGAGCCCGATGCAGGGTCCGACCCGGCGGGCATGAAGACGAAAGCCACCAGAACCGAGGGCGGCTACGTTCTCAACGGCTCAAAAATGTGGATTTCGAACAGTCCCATCGCCGATGTGTTCGTCGTCTGGGCCAAGTCGGAGGCGCATGACGGCAAGATTCGCGGTTTCGTTCTTGAAAAGGGCATGAAGGGCCTTTCCGCGCCCAAGATCGAGGGAAAGCTGTCTTTGCGTGCCTCTGTCACCGGCGAAATCGTGATGGACAATGTCGAGGTTGGCGAAGACGCGCTCCTGCCCGGTGTTTCCGGCCTCAAAGGCCCGTTCGGATGCCTCAACCGCGCGCGCTATGGCATCGCCTGGGGCACGATGGGGGCCGCCGAAGATTGCTGGCACCGCGCCCATGGCTACGGGATGGATCGCAAGCAATTCGGTCGACCGCTGGCGCAAACCCAGCTGTTCCAGAAGAAGCTCGCGGATATGCAGACCGAGATTGCCTTGGGCCTGCAAGCTGCCCTGCGCGTGGGCCGGTTGATGGACGAAGGACGCGCCGCACCTGAAATGATTTCTCTCATCAAGCGCAACAACTGCGGCAAGGCGCTGGAGATCGCACGACACGCGCGCGATATGCATGGCGGCAACGGCATCGCGCAGGAATTCCACGTGATGCGCCACGCACAAAACCTTGAAACGGTAAACACTTATGAAGGCACCCATGATGTGCACGCCCTGATTCTCGGGCGGGCGCAAACCGGCCTGCAGGCGTTTTTCTGAGGAACGAATAGCACCCCATGGACCGCGCCGAAATCGTCGAGGCCAACTTCCGCGCCCGTGTGGCCGCGCGGGATTTTCCGGCCGGTTCAAAACCGAACGGCACGCTGAGCAAGACCGAGGCCGTTGCGCTGTTCCGGGCTCAGGTTCTCTGCCGCGCGCTCGATCTGGAAAGCCGTGCCATGCAAAAGGCGGGGCAGGGCTTCTACACGATCGGCTCTTCCGGTCACGAAGGCATGGCAGCTGTCGCTCGTGCATTGAGGCCCACGGATCCTGCGTTCCTTCACTACCGCGACGGTGCGTTCCAAATCGCGCGCGCCGGGCAGGTTCCCGGCCAATCGCCGGCATGGGACATGGCGTTCAGCTTTGCCTGCTCGGTCGAGGACCCGATCTCCGGGGGGCGCCACAAGGTGCTGGGGTCGAAGGCGCTGAATATCCCGCCACAAACCTCCACCATCGCGAGCCATTTGCCGAAGGCGGTCGGCGCGGCCTATTCCATCGGGCTCTCCAAACGTCACCCGCCGGAACATGTTCAATACCCGAATGACGCGCTTGTCATGTGTTCCTTCGGAGACGCCTCGGCCAACCATTCGACCGCGCAAGGCGCCTTCAACACGGCTGGTTGGACCAGCTATCAATCAGTCCCTTTGCCGCTTCTTTTTTTATGCGAAGACAACGGGATAGGGATCAGTGTTAAGACGCCGGACGGATGGATCGCCAACGCGTTTTCCGGACGTCCGGGTCTCAAGTATTTCCATGCGGATGGGCTCGACATCTATGAAACCCACCGGGTCGCGGCGGAGGCTGCGACTTATGTGCGAGAGCGCCGGAAACCGGCCTTTCTCCATCTTCGCACGGTGCGGCTTTACGGCCATGCCGGTGCGGATGTGCCGACGACATATCTATCGAAGGAGGAGGTCGAGCGCGATGAGGCCGACGATCCCCTCCTGCATTCCGTCCGGCTTCTTGTGGACGCCGGGGCGCTGACCGGCGACGACGCCCTCGCGATCTACGACGAGACGCGCGCTCGGGTGACACGGGTCGCGGCCGAGGCGGTGAAACGTCCCCGACTTCAATCCGCGCGAGATGTCATGGAAAGCCTCGTCCCGCCTGTGCGAGTGTGCGCGCCCACCAACGGCCCGTCGGACGAAGACCGAAAGGCGGCATTCGGCGGCGACCTGAAGCCGCAAAACGATCCGCAACCGATGAGCCGCCTGATCAACTGGGCGCTCACCGACCTCATGCTGGAACACCCCGAGATCGCCCTGATGGGGGAAGACGTGGGGCGCAAGGGCGGCGTCTATGGTGTGACGCAGAAACTCATTCAGCGTTTCGGACCGGATCGCGTGATCGACACGCTTCTGGACGAACAGTCGATCCTCGGCCTTGCCATCGGCATGGCGCAGAACGGGTTCATTCCGATCCCTGAAATTCAGTTCCTCGCCTATCTCCATAACGCCGAGGATCAGTTGCGCGGCGAAGCGGCGACGCTTCCGTTCTTTTCGAAGGGTCAGTTCACCAACCCGATGGTCGTGCGCATCGCGGGGCTTGGGTATCAGAAAGGTTTTGGCGGACATTTCCACAACGACAATTCGGTCGCTGTCCTGCGCGATATTCCGGGTCTCATCCTCGCGTGCCCGTCGAACGGCGCCGATGCGGCGCGGATGCTGCGAGAGTGTGTGCGGCTGGCCCGCGAAGAACAGCGATTGGTCGTTTTCCTTGAACCCATCGCGCTTTATCCCGCGCGCGACCTCGCGCCGGGCGATGGCGGCTGGATGCACCGCTATCCACGCCCAGATGAACGCGTGGCCTTCGGCGAGGTCGGGGTGCATGGCGCGGGCAAAGACCTTGCGATCGTCAGTTTCGCCAACGGGTATCACCTATCACGGCAGGCCCAGCCCACGCTTGAGGCGGAAGGAGTTGCGACCCGCGTGATCGACCTCCGCTGGCTCAACCCGCTCCCCGAAGAGGCTCTTTTGGAAGCGACGGCGGACGCGAAACAAATCCTGGTCGTCGATGAAACGCGCGCGACCGGCGGCGTTTCAGAGGCATTGATCACCCTCTTCGCCGAGGCGGGGCGCCCGGCGACACGTCTTGCCGCGGAAGACAGTTTCATCGCCACGGGACCAGCCTATGGCGCGACGATGCCGTCGGTCGAGAGTATCCTCACCGCGGCGAGAAAGGCACTGGGGTGATGCGCGCCGTTCTCATATGTCCGGGGCGGGGCACCTACAACGCACCTGAGCTTGGCGCACTCTCGCGACATTTTCCGGATCGAGATCTTTTGGCCCGCTTCGACAGCTTGCGGCTGGAGGCGGGGCAGGACACTCTGACCGAACTCGACAGAGCGGCGTCTTTCGACCCCGGGCGACATACCCGCGGAGACAATGCCTCCGCGCTTATCTATGCCGCGGGTGTTGGCGATTCGAAGAACCTCGACTTGGACAAGGTCGAGGTTGTCGCCGTCACCGGGAATTCGATGGGATGGTACACGGCCCTCGCCTGTGCAGGGGCATTGACGCCCGAAACAGGGTTTCTGGTCGCAAATACTATGGGCACCCTGATGCAGGCCAACCTGATCGGTGGCCAGCTCGTTTATCCCCATATGGGCGACGACTGGGTGCCGGACCCGGACAGCAAGGCATCGCTCTTCAATACGATCTCTGAAATTGACTCACGGGCCGAACATTCGCTGCGTCTTTCGATCGATCTCGGCGGCATGTTGGTCCTTGCCGGGGATGAGGCCGGCCTGTCCGCCTTTGAAAAGGCAGTGCCGAAGCGGAACGCCTTTCCGATGCGCCTCAGGAACCACGCGGCGTTCCATACCGATCTCATGCGGCCTGTTTCTGAACTGGGGATGGATCGGCTCGGAGCAGAGTTGTTCGATCAGCCGAGGGTCCCGTTGATCGATGGGCGCGGCCAGATCTGGTGGCCACACGCCACGGAGATCGGCAGCTTGCGTCACTATACACTCGGCACTCAGGTAACCGAACCGTACGACTTCACGGCAGCCATTCGGGTCGCAGCGCGCGAATTCGCACCCGACCTTTTCATCCTGACTGGTCCCGGCACCACACTCGGCGGCGCCGTTGCGCAATCCCTTGTGTTGTCCAATTGGCGCGGACTGGGCAGCAAGGCGGATTTTCAGAAGATGCAGGATCGCGAACCGGTTCTCGTATCCATGGGGCGTGAGGATCAGCGGTCGCTGGTCACCTGAGGCTCAGGCGAAGAACATGGCCTGACTTACGGCGGACCGAACCTGCTCGGGCGTGTAGGGCTTTGTCACGAGGAAAGCGGGCTCCGGGCCCTTGCCGGTCAAAAGACGTTCCGGGAATCCCGTGATGTAGACCACGGGTGTCAGGGGGTAGAACTTCAGTATCTTGCCCACGGTCCGAATACCCGATCCGCCGTTGGCCAACTGGATGTCCGACAGAATCAGGTCGGGCTCCTCCGTCTCCGCGATTTCGAGGGCGTCTTCCCCGGTTGGCGCGGTGCCGATGACGGTGTGGCCCATGTTTGTCACGATCTCCGAAATCTCGTCGGCAACTGCCAGTTCGTCCTCAATCACGAGAACGCGTCCGGAGATGAGGCTGGACAGATCTTTCCGTGCGACCGAAATCAGACCTTCGATCTCTTCGGTCGGACGACGCATGATTGCCCCGATTTCCTCGTGTGAGAACTCTTCAAACGCGCTCAGGAGGTAGGCGTCCCGGCTGCCCGGTGTGAGACGCGCGAGATGTCGGTTGGCACGTGACAACGCCTGATCGGCATCGGTCTCGAGACGGTAGCTCAGATCGCTCCGCGCGTCCTGAAGCGCCCGGAACAGAACCACCTTGAGATCCATGTCGTCGCTCAAAGTTTCATCTGTGTGTAGAAACGTAATGAGCGCATGCTCAGCAATGCGATCTCCAAGATCACGACTTCCACTCATTGCGCGCGCGTAACGCCGCAAAAAGGGAAGATACCTCTCAATTTCCTGAACGATCGGACTCATGGCCTCACAAAAGGAAGTGGTGGTGAAACAGTTTTATTCAACCTATACTAGAAACACAGGCACTTTGCCATTAGGGACGGCATGTCGCGCGAAAAGGCTTCACAGAAAGATTTCGATCGCATCGACGACATCGTTCGTCGAGCCTATGAAGGATTTCTTAACGAAGAATTGCCTGACCGATTCATCGTGCTTTTGGAAAAGTTAAGAAATGATGAACTTCCGGAGAATGAGCGCCCTCTGAAAGACGATCCCTGATGCCCGGGGATCCGCGAGATGAGATTGCAGCGCACATTCCAGCAATGCGCGCGCTTGCCATTTCGCTGACGCACGACCCTTCGCTTGCAGACGATATTGTTCAGGAAGCAGCCATCAAGGCATGGCTGAACTTCGGCACTTTCACGATCGGGACGAACCTCAAGGCTTGGTTGTTCGCCATCCTGCGCAACACGTTTTATTCCGAGCTGCGGAAGCGTCGCTTGCAGGTCGAGCCGCTCGATGCCCTGTTGGCGAAGAACCTTGCTGTCCGGGGCGCGCAGGAAGACGCGTTGATGCTGCGCGATTTCCTGACGGCGTTTCGTCTGCTCAGCCTTGAGCAACGCGAAGCCCTTCTGCTCGTTGGCGCTCTCGGCTCTTCCTATGAAGAAGCCGCGGAAGTCTGTCATGTGCCGGTAGGGACGATCAAAAGCCGGGCACACAGGGGCCGCGTTCTTCTGGCGGAACACCTGGAAGACTGCGGCCTTGGCACGCCAACCTAGGTTTCTGACGCGAAGACCTTTCCGGGGTTCATGATGTCTTGCGGATCAATGGCTGATTTGATCGCGCGCATCAGCGGAAGCGTTGATGGGTGCTCCTTTTTCAGCGACGCCATCTTGCCTTGTCCAATGCCGTGTTCTCCGGAGATCGTGCCGTCAAGCTCGACCGCAAGTTCGCTCAGCCACGCCACGAATTCTTCCCCACGGGCGCATTCGTCAGCGCTCTCCATGTCGATCAGAAGCGTGCAATGATAATTCCCATCCCCCACATGCCCGAGGATCAGACAAAGAAGGTCCAGTTCGGCGGCCTTTTTCTGCGTGCGGGTCACTGCCTCGGCGAGGTTTGAGATCGGCACGCAAACATCTGTTGCCACGGCCTCCGCCTCGGGGCGGAGCCGCTTTTGCGCCCAATAGGCATCATGGCGTGCCTGCCAAAGCCTGTTCCGTTCCTCGGCGTTGGCCGTCCACTCAAACCCGGTGCCGCCGACCTCCTCGGCAATTTCCCCGAAGGTTGCGGCCTGCTCGGCAACACCTGCTTCCGATCCATGGAACTCCAGAAGAAGAAGCGGTGCCACGGGCAGATCAAGTTTGGAGTATTCGTTCAGCGATCTGACACTCTCCGCATCCAGCAATTCCATCCGCGCAACGGGTACCCCCATCTGAATGGTCAGGATCACGGCGTTGCACGCGGCTTCCACATCCGGAAAAGTGCAGCGTGCCGACGACATCGCTTCCGGGATCCCGTAGAGCTTCAGGGTAAGTTCCGTGATGATGCCAAGCGTGCCTTCCGAGCCGATCAGCAGCCGGGTCAAATCATAACCTGCGGAAGATTTCTTGGCGCGTCCGCCTGTCCGGATGATCTCGCCGTTCGGCAAAACCGCTTCCAGGGCCAGTACATTGTCTTTCATCGTTCCGTACCGCACGGCATTCGTCCCCGACGCGCGTGTGGCGGCCATACCGCCGAGAGAGGCATCGGCACCGGGATCGATCGGGAAGAACAAGCCGGTGTCGCGCAGATACTCGTTGACGGCCTTGCGCGTCACGCCGGGCTGCACGACCACGTCCAGATCCTCGGCATGAACCTCCAGAACCTTGTTCATCTGGCTGACATCGATGGAGATGCCGCCTGCAGGTGCATTCACGTGACCTTCCAGCGATGTGCCGGTCCCGAACGGAATGATCGGCACCCCGTGTTCGGCGGCAACGCGGACCACATCGGCCACATCCTCGGTTGACTGGGCGAAGACGACAGCATCAGGCGGCTGGTTTTCAATCCACGTCGTCGTATGACCATGCTGTTCGCGGATCGCCTGACCGGTCTGCAACTGCTCTCCAAACCGTTGCTTCAGAATGCCGATGGCAGTTTCGATGCCGGTTTCATTGCGGGGAAGGGATAGAACCTGAACCATCCTGCGAACCTGCCCGCTGGTTTCTTGAGGTTCAAGCCAAAGAGGGCGCGAAAGACCATAAGACAGGTCTTGAGATTCGCGGCCCGCTCGCTGTGACTCGCCCCACGTTCGAGCAGCGTGCAGCCTAGAGTTGCGCTAATGCCCCATAAGCAATTTTCCGACAATTATTCGGAAAAATGCGGCAATTTCCTGCCGTTACCCGGCGTTATAAACCTTTTGCTGTCATTCTTTCGCCATCTTTCCCAAAGATTGTGACATGCGCGGCGCTGCCTGGCCGCCACCATGTGGGGACATGAGAAAATGAACATGCTGTCTATTCTACCGGTATGCCTTCTTGGTTTGGTGACACTTTGGTTTTTGTGGCCGCTTGTGGCCGATCCGATCGCACGCCGTATGGCCGTTCGCTCCGGGACAGAGCGGGACGGTGACGACCTCTTTCGAACACTGGCTGAACGGTCTGGTCCGAAGCACGGGCTGATGCGCGCTGAGCGCGGCTGACCTTTTTTCTACCTGTCTTGCGAAAAAGCGTGACCCCGGTGCCTTGCAGGCCCGGGGGTGCGCTACTAAGACTCTGGCAACATCTCAGGCGTAGACACGCCTCGTAAGCAAGGCAGGCATCCATGAAAGACCCGATCGAGACCTATATGAACCTTGTTCCCATGGTGGTCGAACAGACCAGCCGCGGTGAACGGGCCTACGATATTTTCTCCCGCCTCCTGAAGGAGCGGATCGTTTTCGTGAACGGACCGGTCCATGACGGGATGAGCCAGTTGATCGTGGCTCAGCTTCTTCACCTTGAGGCGGAAAACCCGTCCAAGGAAATTTCAATGTACATCAACAGCCCCGGCGGTGTCGTGACGGCGGGTCTCTCGATCTACGACACGATGCAGTACATCCGTCCCAAGATCGCAACGCTCGTGATCGGGCAGGCGGCGTCGATGGGTTCGTTGCTGCTGTGTGCAGGCAATAAAGGCATGCGCATGTCGCTTCCGAACAGCTCGATCATGGTTCACCAGCCGTCCGGTGGGTTCCAGGGGCAGGCGACTGACATCATGATCCACGCGCGCCACACGGAACGGCTGAAAACGCAGCTGAACGAAATCTACGTCAAGCACACGGGGCAAAGCCTCAAGAAGGTCGAGGACGCGTTGGAACGCGACAACTTCATGACCCCTGAGGAGGCCAAGGATTGGGGCCTGATCGATGAGATTGTGGAAACACGATCGAAGCCGGAGAGTGACGATAGCTGATTGCTTTAATCAAAATGTTGTTTTTGCGTTGTACCCCTATGCGCTTCGGCCTAGGCTTTCCCGAAATGGGGTGCTGACGAGCAGATACGACCGTTCTGGAAAAGGTAAAACGTGATGGCGAACAATACCGGCGATTCCAAAAACACGCTTTACTGTTCCTTCTGCGGCAAAAGTCAGCACGAAGTTCGCAAATTGATCGCAGGCCCGACCGTCTTCATCTGTGACGAATGTGTCGAACTCTGCATGGACATCATCCGGGAAGAAACCAAGACCGCGGGTCTGAAATCTTCCGACGGTGTACCGTCCCCGCGGGAGATTTGCGACGTTCTCGACGAATACGTGATCGGGCAGGCGCATGCGAAGCGCGTGCTCTCTGTTGCCGTGCACAACCACTACAAGCGCCTGAACCATGCCGGCAAAACCGACATCGAACTGGCGAAGTCAAACATCCTGCTGATCGGTCCGACGGGTTGCGGCAAGACGCTGCTGGCACAGACGCTGGCGCGCATTCTCGACGTGCCCTTCACCATGGCGGATGCAACGACGCTTACAGAAGCGGGTTATGTCGGCGAAGATGTCGAAAACATCATCCTGAAGCTTCTTCAGGCCAGCGAATATAACGTCGAACGCGCGCAGCGCGGCATCGTCTATATCGACGAGGTCGACAAGATCACGCGCAAGTCCGACAACCCGTCGATCACACGTGATGTCTCGGGCGAAGGCGTGCAGCAGGCGCTTCTGAAGATCATGGAAGGCACGGTTGCCTCCGTGCCCCCGCAAGGTGGCCGCAAGCATCCGCAGCAGGAATTCCTGCAGGTGGACACGACCAACATCCTCTTCATCTGCGGCGGCGCGTTTGCCGGTCTCGACAAGATCATCGCGCAGCGGGGCAAAGGATCTGCCATGGGCTTCGGTGCCGATGTGCGTGACCCGGATGAAAAGTCCATCGGCCAGCACTTCAAGGACCTTGAACCCGAAGACCTTCTGAAATTTGGCCTGATCCCGGAATTCGTTGGTCGTCTTCCCGTGATCGCAACGCTCGAAGACCTCGACGAAGACGCGCTTGTCACCATTCTGACTGAGCCGAAGAACGCGCTCGTGAAGCAGTACCAGCGCCTGTTCGAGCTGGAAGACGCGCAACTGACCTTCACCGACGACGCCTTGAGCGCCATCGCCAAGAAGGCCATCGAACGCAAGACGGGTGCCCGTGGCCTCCGCTCGATCATGGAAAACATCCTGCTCGACACGATGTTCGACCTCCCCGGCATGGACAGCGTGGAAGACGTAGTGGTGAACGAGGAAGCGGTCAGCGCAGAAGCCGCGCCCTTGATGATCCATTCCGACGCAAAAGCGGAGCCTGCCAGCGCCGGCTGACAGACAAAGCCCGGCGGCGATCAGAGACGGCGGAAGGCGCGGCAATAGCCGCGCTTTTTTCTTGCCATCCCACTGGCCCCCATCGGCAGATTTCCGGCTTCAGACACGGTCTGCGACCGCACATCCTCTGGATTTTCCTCGCGGCTTCCGGCATACCGAACGCGAACAGGCAGAAAGGTCCGACATGGGCATTCTCAACACCATTCTTCGCGCCGTCACCTGGTGGAACAGCCAGACCTGGGGCACCCAGCTTTATACGTGGCGCAATGGCGAAAAAGTCGGTGAAGACGAGCAAGGCAACGTCTTCTACCAGTCGTCCGAAGGTCGCCGCTGGGTGATCTTCAACGGAGAGGCCGAGGCAAGCCGGGTTTCACCGGAATGGCATGGCTGGCTCCACTACACCTGGGATGAGCCACCGACCGAAAAGCCGCTGGTCCACAAGGACTGGGAAAAGCCGCATCAGGAAAACCTGACCGGCACCTCAGCGGCCTACGCACCTGCCGGATCGTTGCGTCAGGCGACACCTGCAGACCGGTCTGACTACGAGGCCTGGATCCCGGAGTAAGGGCATGTCCGAAAACATCACCGAAGTTCTGACGGGGGGCGCGGTTCTGGCCGTTGCTGCCGGTTTCCTGTTCTACGCGGGCCAGGTCGGCGGCGTAGGCGTATCCAATGCCGGGTTTGACAATTACAGCGCGTCGTTCCGCTCGGCCGAGGGGATCGGGATCGGCACCGACGTGCGGCTCGCCGGTGTCAAGGTCGGCAGCGTCACCGAGATGACGTTGGACCCCGCGACGTTCCGGGCCGAGACGAGCTTTACATTACAGGACGACGTCGCACTTCCTGATGACAGTGCGGTCGTCATCTCCTCCGAAGGGCTCCTCGGCGGCAGTTTTCTCGAGATTTTGCCCGGTGGTTCGCCGTTCAACCTCGAGCCGGGGGACGAGATCGTCGATACGCAAAGCTCTGTTTCCATCATCCAACTGCTCCTGAAATTCGTTTCAGGCGACGAAGAATGATAAGACCCCTCGCGATCCTGCTTCTGCTTGCATCGCCCGCATGGGCACAGACCTCTGGCGACGCGGACGACGGCGTCACGGTCACCACGGACGGCCAAGGCACGCTTATCACTTCGCCCATCACCGGCGAGTCCGCGTTGATCGAAGACCTTCCGGCAAATGACGTGCGGGCCTTGTCGGCGGAGGGCGTCATGCTGAAGGGGCTCGACAAGGTTTCCGGAGAAGTCACAGATCTGGACCTCGCGAAGGGCGAAACCAAATCCGTGGGGCGGATCGAGGTCACGCTGGGCGACTGCAGATACCCCGAAGACAACATCGCAGGCGAAGGCTACGCTTGGTTGACCATTCGTGATCCATCGCGGGACGCGGTGATATTCGAAGGCTGGATGGTGGCCTCAAGCCCGGCGCTCAACGCGCTTGACCATCCGCGCTACGATGTTTGGGTCATCCGCTGCACGACCGCGTGAGCCTCTGATTCCAAAGGAATTTTTCTGATGTCGGTCGAACGGTCCAGCGCGATCTTAAGCAACACGTGGTATTGTGCCCGCGAAATCTCGACCGCGCCAAGCGAGGCGAGATGCGGTGTCAGGAATTGCGTGTCGAAGAGCGTGAAGCCCGTCCGCCGCAAATGATCAACCGCCCAGGCAAGTGTCATCTTCGACCCATCCGTCGCGCGGGAAAACATGCTTTCACCGAAAAAGGCAGACCCCAGCGTCAGGCCATACATGCCACCGATCAGTTGATCGTCGGACCAGACGCCGAAGGCGTGTGCCTGCCCGCGCTCCGCCAGCGTCAGCACCAGTTCCCTGATGGTCCCGTTGATCCATGTGTCGTCACGATCGGCGCAGCCGTCGAGAATCTCCTCGAACGCCACATCCAAGGTGGCCCGAAGCCCGCCCTTTTTCATGCGCCGCGCCAGTGAGCGCGACATGTGGAAGCCATCCAGTGGCAACACACCGCGTTCCCGCGGGTCCACCCAATACACCTCGCGCGCATCACGGCTGTCCGCCATGGGGAACACGCCGGCTGCATATGCACCCAGCAAAAGTTCAGGTGTAAGGGACCGATCACTCATGCCGGAGAGTATAACGAACTTCCCTCAGAAATCGTCGCGGAAAATGCGACGCGCACGACTTACTCCAGATTGGCGTCGAGCCATTTCTCCAGCCAGTGAATATTGTAGTCGCCCGTCAACACCGCTTCTTCCTGCATCAGCGCATCGAAAAGCGGGATGGTCGTGTCGATTCCGTCAATGATCAGTTCTGACAAAGCGCGTGCGAGGCGGGCGAGGGCTTCGGGCCGGTCGCGCCCATGTACGATGAGTTTGCCGATCAGCGAATCGTAGTAGGGCGGGATCGAATACCCATCGTAAAGCGCCGAATCCATCCGCACACCAAGACCGCCCGGCGCATGGTATTGCGTGATCCGGCCGGGGGAGGGTGAGAAGTTCGGCAGCTTTTCCGCATTCAGACGGATCTCGATGGCGTGTCCGTTGATCTCAAGGCGGTCCTGCGACAGTTCCATCGGCAGCCCAGCGGCCACCCGGATTTGCTCACGGACCAGATCCACGCCGAAGATTGCCTCCGTCACCGGATGCTCGACCTGGAGACGTGTGTTCATTTCGATGAAATAGAACTCGCCATCCTCGTAGAGGAACTCGACCGTACCGGCGCCGATATAGTTGATCTCGGCCACGGCATCGGCGCAAATCTTGCCGATGCGCGCGCGTTCTTCCGGGGTGATCGCGGGGCCGGGGGCTTCTTCGAACACCTTCTGGTGGCGGCGCTGGAGGGAACAGTCACGTTCAGCGAGATGCACGGCGTTGCCCTTGCCGTCACCGAAAACCTGGATTTCGATATGGCGCGGTTTTTCGAGGTACTTCTCGATATAGACCTCATCATTCCCGAAAGCGGCCTTGGCTTCGGACCGCGCGGTCTGGAAGGCGCTTTCCATGTCGCCCGCCGTCTTGGCAAGCTTCATGCCGCGTCCGCCGCCGCCCGCCGTCGCCTTGACGATCACGGGATAGCCGAACTCCTCACCAATCGCCTTGGCGGCCGCAATATCGGGCACGCCGCCGTCAGAGCCGGGCACGACAGGAATGCCGAGCCGCTTTGCCGTCTCTTTCGCCGTGATCTTGTCACCCATCACGCGGATATGCTCGGCCGAGGGACCGATGAATGTGATCTGATGATCTTCGAGGATCTGCGCGAACTGTGCGTTCTCCGAGAGAAACCCGTACCCCGGATGAATCGCCTGGGCGCCCGTGATTTCGCAGGCCGAGACGATCGCGGGGATGGACAAATACGACTGTGCGCCAGAAGGCGGGCCAATGCAGACGCTTTCGTCCGCCATTCGCACATGCATGGCGTCAGCGTCGGCCGTCGAATGTACAGCGACGGACCGGATGCCCATCTCCCGGCAGGCGCGAATGACACGAAGGGCGATTTCGCCCCGGTTCGCGATCAGGATTTTGTCGAACATGAGCGCCGACCTTACTCGATCACCATGAGAGGCGCACCGAATTCAACCGGGGCCCCGTCTTCCACCAGAATGCGCTTCACCGTGCCGGAGGCCGGGGCGGGTATCTGGTTCATCGTCTTCATCGCCTCCACGATCAGAAGCGTTTGCCCTTCGCTGACGCTGTCGCCGACTTTCACAAAAGCGGCGGCGCCGGGTTCGGGCGAAAGATATGCGGTGCCGACCATCGGTGACGTCACGGCGCCCGGAAGCGCAGCGGGGTCGTCGGTATCGTCTGCCGGGGCAGCCGCGGCCGGTGCCGCTTGCGGTGCGGCAGGCGCGGCGGCAGGAGTTGCCGGTGTGGCCGGTACCTGTACCGCGACGGGCGCAGCCGCCGGAGAATACTTGCTCACGCGAACGTTCAGGCTGCCTTCGCCTTCATAGTCGCGTTTGACCTGTAGCTCGGAAAGCTCGTTTTCGCTCAGAAGTTCGGCTAGCGCCTTAATGAACTCCACGTCGTCTTCATGCGATCGTTTGGTCATTCATGTCCCTCGGTTCTGCCCGTTTTCGTCTTATAGAGTGGCAGTTCCGCGAGGGAAAGCGTTGAAAATGGGCAGATGACGTGCACGAACCCGGTTCGCGTAATTTTACCAGTTGATAAAATTTGCGACTGTGTCAGTCTTTCGAAAACGCGATCAGCAAGGAGAACCCAAGCCATGCCGAACACGGAGCGCACACCAGGTGTTGTTGCAGGTCGACTGGCAGACGATGCTTTGGCTGAGAATTTCGGTGATTTGCATGAACCGCTGGACGCGCATGAAGCGATGGTGGCGGCGGATCGCTGTTACTTCTGTCACGACGCGCCTTGCATAACCGCCTGTCCGACCTCCATCGATATTCCGCTCTTTATTCGGCAGATTCAGGCAGGCCAGCCGGAAGGCGCGGCGAAAACCATCTTCGATCAAAACATCCTTGGGGGCATGTGCGCGCGTGTCTGCCCGACCGAAACTCTGTGCGAAGAGGCCTGCGTGCGCGAGGCCGCAGAAGGCAAACCGGTCGAGATCGGGCGGCTTCAGCGCTTTGCCACCGACGCACTCATGCCAAAAGCGCACCCATACGAACGCGCGCCCGAAACGGGCAAGAAGATCGCGATCGCAGGCGCTGGACCGGCAGGCTTGGCCTGCGCACACCGACTTGCGATGTACGGCCACAAGGTGGTGATGTTCGAGGCCCGTTCGAAACCGGGCGGTTTGAATGAATACGGAATCGCCAGTTACAAGACCGTCGACAATTTCGCACAAGAAGAAGTGGACTGGCTGCTGGGCATCGGTGGCATCGAGATGGTCTATGACCACGCTCTGGGTCAGGGAGACCTGACGCTCGATGCGCTGACGGACAAATACGACGCGGTATTTCTTGCCCTTGGGCTTTCGGGCGTAAACGCGCTCCGCGCGGAAGGTGAGGAGCACGCCCATGTGCTTGATGCCGTTGATTTCATCTCGGAACTTCGCCAGGCGGCAAACAAGTCAACCGTGCCGGTCGGACGGGATGTCGTGGTCATCGGCGGCGGCATGACGGCCGTCGACGCGGCCGTTCAGTCCAAGCTTCTCGGTGCCGAGAACGTGACAATGGTTTATCGCCGTCCGCGTGAGCGGATGTCGGCCAGCGAATACGAACTGCACCTGGCCACGTCGAAGGGCGTGCGCATCGTCACCGGCGCAACGCCGACGCGGCTCATGGGCAACGAGCATGTGACCGACATAGAGTTCGCCTATACCGAAGACGGCCCGGACGGTTTGCAGCAAACCGGTGAGACCTTCACGCTCAAAGCCGATCAGGTGCTCAAGGCCATTGGCCAGCATCTGGACGGTGCCCCCGGGGTCATCAAGCTGGATGGCGGCAAGATCGCCGTGGATGAAAATGGGCGCACCAGCCTTCCCAAGGTCTGGGCTGGCGGTGACTGTGCGACCGGCGGCGATGACCTGACCGTCACGGCAGTCGCCGAAGGTCGAGATGCCGCCGAAGACATCCATCAGGCAATTTGTTAACATATGGCATTTGATGCATCTATTGAGGAGGCCCAAATGCCAGGGCAAACGGACGTCTCCGCCGTTGAGGCAAGTGTCGCTGATCACTACAGCTCGAACGCGTTACTCGACCGGATCAAGGCGGGGTTGAGGGAAGCGGGCGCCGATCCGGAGCATCCGGATCCGAACGCCTTGAAACCGGTCGACGAATTTCACGTGGGCGGTATCGAAGCAACAGAAGCGTTGCTTGATCCGCTGGAGATCACACCGCGATTGCGTGTCCTCGACATTGGGTCAGGCATTGGTGGCACGGGGCGTCACATCGCCAAACGATACGGTGCCCAGGTGATCGGCATCGATCTGACCCCTGCATTTGTTGAAACGGCCATCGCGTTAAGTGCAATGTGCGGGCTTGATGGCCAAACAGAATACCGCGTGGCCAGCGCCTATGACCTGCCTGTGGCTGATCACAGCGTGGACCTCGCCACGCTGATCCATGTCGGCATGAACATCGAGGATAAATACCGCCTTTTCAGGGAAGTGGCCCGCGTTCTTGCACCAGGCGGACGCTTCGCCGTCTTTGATTTCATGGCAAGAACGGGAGAAGATCCCGACTATCCCGTGCCATGGGCCAGTTCGGCGGACCACTCCTTCCTTGATACACCCGAAACCTACCGCAGATGCGCAGCGCGCGCTGGCCTCGACCTCATCCATGAGCGCGATCGCCACGGATACGCGGTGAGCTTCTTCCATCACGTCATCGCGGCGGCGGATAAACATGGCACGCCGCCAGTTGGTCTGCACCTGATCATGGGGGACGAGGCCGAGACACGCTATGGCAACGTAGTGCGAGCAACAATGGAGGGGCGCGTGGGCCCTTTGGAACTGGTGTTCCGAAACTGAACGACGACAACGGGAGAGACGCAAATGGCTGACCTGACGACCGATTTCATCGGAATCAAATCCCCGAACCCGTTCTGGCTGGCCTCCGCGCCTCCGACGGACAAGGAGTACAACGTGCGCCGTGCCTTTGAAGCGGGGTGGGGCGGTGTCGTCTGGAAAACGCTCGGCGAAGCGGGGCCTCCCATCGTCAATGTGAACGGGCCGCGCTACGGCGTTGTTTACGGTGCCGACCGGCGGGTGTTGGGCATCAACAACATCGAACTGATCACCGACCGCCCGCTCGAGGTGAACCTCGAAGAAATCGCCCGCGTGAAGAAGGATTACCCGGATCGCGCAATTGTCACCTCCATCATGGTGCCCTGCGAAGAACAGGCGTGGAAGGCCATTCTGCCGCGTGTGGAAGACACAGGTTGCGACGGGATCGAGCTCAATTTCGGCTGTCCGCACGGGATGAGTGAACGGGGCATGGGCTCCGCCGTGGGGCAGGTGCCCGAGTACATCCAGATGGTCGCCGAGTGGTGCAAGGAACACACCGATCTGCCGGTGATCGTGAAGCTCACGCCCAACATCACCGACATCCGCTATCCCGCGCGTGCCGCCAAGGCAGGGGGCGCGGATGCGGTCTCGCTCATCAACACGGTGTCGTCGATCACCTCCGTGAACCTCGATACGATGTCGCCCGAACCCTCGATCGACGGCAAAGGCAGCCATGGCGGCTATTGTGGCCCGGCTGTGAAGCCGATCGCGCTCAACATGGTGGCGGAGATCGCGCGCGATCCCGAAACCAGCGGCCTCCCGATCAGCGGCATTGGCGGGGTCACCACGTGGCGCGACGCGGCAGAGTTTCTCGCCCTTGGTGCCGGCAACGTTCAGGTTTGCACGGCGGCGATGGTCTACGGCTTCGGTATCATCAAGGAACTGACCGCCGGTCTTTCGGCGTGGATGGATGAGAAAGGCTATAAGTCCGTTGCGGAAGTTTCGGGGCGCGCGGTTCCGAACGTCACGGATTGGCAGTATCTCAACCTCAACTACATCACGAAGGCCCGGATCGACCAGGATGCCTGCATCAAGTGCGGCAGGTGCTATGCAGCCTGCGAGGACACCTCGCATCAGGCGATCGCAATGAAACCGGGGCGCGTCTTCGAGGTGATCGACGAGGAATGCGTGGCCTGCAACCTCTGCGTCGATGTCTGTCCGGTGGAAAACTGCATCACGATGGAAGAACTCGAGCCCGGCATGGTCGATGCGAGAACCGGCAAGAAGGTCGAGGCCGAATACGGGAACTGGACAACCCATCCCAACAACCCGGCAGCGACCGCCGCAGAATAAGAAAAGCCCCGCGCATCCAGGGCGCGGGGCTTCGCGATTAATCCGATTTCAGATCAGCGGCGTTTGCGCCGGACCATGGCCAGGCCACCCAAGCCGCCGAGCAGCAGAAGCGCGCTTGCCGGGAGTGGCACAGCCGTCGCGCTGATCTGGTCTTGGCCAGAGTTCGAATAGATCGTGAAACGATATCCGCTGGCGGAAGCGCCCTCGATCCGGTCCAGGAAAATCTGCGCCTGCGAGCGGACGACTTCATTGGCCACCGAGTGATTGCCATCCGTCACGTCGTATTCCGTATCCGTTTCCGCCAGCACTTCCCAAAGCGCCACCTGGAACGCGGACGCCGTGACGGCATCAACGACGTCGGCGAAGGACGAGCTGAAGAGCTTCTTCACATCTTCACCGACCACGGCGTTTTCGGTCACGTGGAACGCTTCGCCGATTTTCAGGTAGGAATACGGATCAATGCAGAAAGCCATGATCGCGCTAACGCCATCGGTGAAGCGGAACGCTCCCGAGGTGCCGCGATAGGTTTGACCGATGGGCGCGCCCCGGTCGAGAATGGTTTGATTGATCGACGTGTACCATCCTTCGTCGCCGTAAGCCTTTCCAGCTACCTCGTAGCTCAGGTTGACCGTTCCGGCGTCGGCGCGATCGCCGCCGAGGAAAAATGCAGCCGCAACGGCTGTCGACAATAGGATTGGAAGTTTCATCACACACTCACCCACTAGGTAATGGCATGCCAAAACAAGGCAGCCTTCTTCAGATGAGTGTACCTATCAGGTTTCGCAGCGGGACGGGGAAAATGTTCGAAATTCGCTCAAAATTGCGGCTGATTGAACGGTATTCGGAACAAATACGGTAAATTGACAGTATTCGTTTCCGTTTCCGGGACAATCGAGCCCGTTACCGAGCCACATCCACCTGAGCGGCTTCCTTGGGTTCGGACAAGGTTCGGGTCTCCGCGAAACTCGCTTCCGCACGTTCCGATGGGGTCGGCGGGGGATCTGCCGGCGCTTCGGCCGTCACAACTTCCAGTGTGCCTTCGTCATTTGAGGACGTCTGTTTTTCGACCACTTCGACATCCGGCCTCAGATCGAAGGCTGGCTCGACGGGTTGCTCCGGCGGATCAAAGGCCACGCGGGCCTGCCGCTCCAGCGGACTTTCCTCGAAGGAAGGTGGCGGTCCCGTGGGCGCATCCTTGCCAGGAAGCGCACGCTCGGAACGTTCCGATGTTTCCTGGTCGCGCAGACGCGGCGCCACGGCCGACTGATCCGGTGCAGTGATTGCCGAAGACGTTGCCAGCTTCACGTTGGAGGCGGCCGTTTCTCCGGCACTGGCGCGCGCAGCTTCGGGTGCCGCGGCTTGCACGGCTTTGTTGGCAGAGAGGTTCGCAACCGGCTGACCGGTGGCGGCACCTGCAGGTGATACGGCGGGTATCATGGCCCTCGGTCCCTTTGAAAAGACCCCCACGGAGGAAGTTTTCGCACAGGAGAGGTTTCGATTCAGTTAACCTGGGCTCGGAACAAGGGCGCGACGATAAAAATGCTCGAGAAAATCTGCCGCGACATCGAAATGCTCCTCTCCTTCGGACCGCAATATCCCGCGGATCTGAGCGCTGAAATCGGCATAGTGCTGTGTTGTCGCCCAGATCGAAAAGATCAGGTGATGCGGATCGATCTCGGCCAGTCGACCTTCACGGGTCCAGCGCCGAAACATCGTCGAGGTTTCATCGACGAGTGACTTCAAGGGCCCTTCGATCTGGTCGAGTATCCTTGGCGCACCTTGAACGATCTCGTTTGCAAAGAGACGACTCTCGCGCGGGAACGTGCGGCTCATATCAAGCTTGCGCATGACATAGGCGAGGATTTCGTCCACCGGCTCTCCGTCGGGATCGATGGCGCGCAAGGGGTCGAGCCAGGTTTCAAGCAAGCCGGAAAGAAGGGCCGTGTAGATCGCTTCCTTGGAAGCGAAGTAATACAGCACGTTCGGCTTCGACAGGCCCGCTGTCGTTGCGATCTGATCGAGCGTTGCTCCGCGAAAGCCATGCTCGGAAAACACATCCAGCGCGGCGTCGAGAATCGTTTCCCGGTTTTTCTTCTGAATGCGCGTTTGCGGCTGCTGAATGGTCACGCGTGTTGCTCTTTTCTCGGGCGCCAGGGGCGCGTCCCCGGCCTCATTGGGTGGTTCCGCTTGACTGGTCTTTCCCCTCTGCTAGCGTCTTCCTGACCGTTTGGTCAATAATTTCCGGAACGGGGGAGCGCGATGAGCCAGCCAGCAGCCAATATGCGGATCAACGGGGATCGCCTCTGGGACAGTCTGATGGAGATGGCCAAGATCGGCCCCGGCATCGCGGGCGGCAATAACCGTCAGACCCTTACGGACGAAGACGCCGAAGGGCGCGAGCTTTTCAAGACATGGTGCGAGGCGGAAGGCTGCACCATGGGCCTCGACGAGATGGGCAACATGTTCGCCCGCCGCGAAGGCACGGATCCCGAGGCTCTGCCGGTCTATGTCGGCTCGCATCTCGACACGCAGCCGACAGGCGGGAAGTATGACGGGGTGCTGGGCGTGCTCGGCGGATTGGAGATCATTCGTACGCTCAATGAATTGGGCATCAAGACCAAGCATCCCATCGTTGTCACCAATTGGACGAATGAAGAAGGCACGCGCTTTGCGCCGGCCATGCTGGCCTCCGGCGTGTTCGCGGGGAAACACACGCAAGACTGGGCCTATGACCGGGTCGATGCTGCGGGCAAGCGGTTCGGCGATGAACTTGAACGCATCGGCTGGAAGGGCGACGAGAAGGTCGGTGATCGCAAGATGCACGCCTTTTTCGAACTCCACATCGAACAGGGTCCGATCCTCGAGGCCGAGGAGAAAGACATCGGCGTCGTCACTCATGGGCAGGGCCTTCGCTGGATCGAGTGCACGATCACGGGGAAGGAGAGCCATACCGGCTCCACTCCGATGCACATGCGCAAGAATGCCGGGCGCGGTCTGGCGCTGGTCACTGAACTCGTCCACGAGATCGCGATGAAGAACCAGCCGAACGCGGTGGGTGCCGTCGGGCATATCGACGTCTATCCGAACAGCCGCAACATCATCCCCGGCAAGGTCGTCTTCACGGTGGATATGCGCACGCACCTTCTGGACAAGCTGAACGCCATGGTCGCCGAGTTCGATGAGCGTGCGCCGAAGCTCTGCGCTGACATCGGGGTCACATTCGAAAGCGAGATTGTCGGCCAGTTCGATCCGCCCGCCTTCGACGAGGGTTGCGTGAAGGCCATCCGCGATGCTGCTGAAAGGCTTGGATATTCTCACATGGATATCGTATCAGGCGCGGGCCACGACGCCTGCTGGATCAACGACGTGGCGCCGACCGCGATGGTGATGTGCCCCTGCGTGGACGGTCTGAGCCATAACGAGGCCGAGGAGATCTCGAAAGAGTGGTCCACGGCGGGTGCGGATGTGCTGTTCCACGCGGTGGTGGAAACGGCGGGGATTGTGGAGTGATCTTGAAACTCCTTCGAGGAGGTGGACCTCCCACAGGCGATGACCTCAGGTCTGACCTGCGAAAGATGTGCAACGTTTTCATGCACCGCGACAGCGATCGCTGCGTGATCGCGACGAAATTCCAGACCCCCGAGCGCTACGGGCTCTACTTCGAAAGTGACGACGCGATCACCTTGTCCGAAAGCGTTCCCGGTGATGTCTTCGGGGAGGCGGTCAGGGATGCGTTTATCGCCAGTCGCAGACGCGCGAACAATTCGATTGGCGAGAAAAAGAGCGTAAAAGACTGGCCGGCGTTGAAGGCGGCAAAAGCCAAATCTAAGGCGCAGTTCGACCGGGAGTGGATTTGCATCACAGTCAAAGGTGCCAATGAAGCGAACATAATTGTTCGGATGGAGACCGACCCAGTCGAGCATGGCATTTCACTGACAAAACACTGTAATCCTTTGGTGGTTGAGAGGCTCGGGGGAGATCTCAATCTTCTGAAGAAGCAATACCTGAAGTGGGAACACGCATGACCCAACACGACACCACCCTCGACGAAACCCAAATCCGCATCGACCTCGCCGCCGCGATCCGGCTCTCGTGCCGGGAAGGCTGGCATGAGGGCGTGGCGAACCATTTCTCCGCCGCGACAAGCGCGGACGGGAAGAAGTTCCTCGTCAATCCGCGCTGGGTGCATTGGTCGCGCGTTAAAGCGTCCGACCTTATCCTATGTGATGCCGACGATCCCAGCACCATGGAGCGGCCGGACGCGCCGGACCCGTCGGCCTGGTCGATCCATTCCGCACTCCACCGGAACCTGCCTCAGGCGCGGGTGGCACTCCATATGCATCCGCCGCATGCGACGGCGCTTTGCGGGTTGAAAGACCCGACGATCCACCCGATCGATCAGGTGACCGCGCGCTGGTACAAGCGCCTCGCCTACGACATGGCCTTTGGTGGCATCGCCCATGAGGCGGAGGAAGGGGAGCGCATCTCCCGCGCGGTTGGAAACCACGGTGCGGTGATGATGCAGAACCACGGCGTGACCACCTTCGGCGCGACCGTGGCCGAGGCCTGGGACGCGCTCTATCACCTTGAACGTGCAGCGAAAACGCTAGTGCTGGCCTATTCGACGGGCCAGGAATTGCAGGTGATGGACGACGCGCTGGCCGAGGAAACCGCCGCGGGCTGGGAGGTCTACAAAGAGGCCGAGTTTGCCCATTTCAACGAGATGAAGAGGATCCTCGACAAAGAGGAACCGGACTACAAGGACTGATGGCTGGGGGCTCTGCCCCCAGACCCCCGGGATATTTTCGGGCCAATAATGAACAGGGGAGTTTGCAAATGAGCACTGTGATCAAGAACGGAACCGTGGTGACGGCGGACCTCTCCTATGAGGCCGATGTGCTGGTCGAGAACGGGGTCATCACCGAGATCGGCAAGGGGCTGTCTGGTGACGAGGATCTGGACGCGACCGGTTGTTACGTGATGCCGGGCGGGATCGATCCGCACACGCATCTGGAGATGCCGTTCATGGGGACGTATTCCTCCGACGATTTCGAGAGCGGGACGCGGGCCGCGCTTTCGGGTGGGACGACGATGGTGGTCGATTTCGCGCTGCCCGCGCCGGAGCAGGGGCTGCATGACGCGCTGCAGATGTGGCACAACAAATCGACCCGCGCGAACTGCGATTATTCCTATCACATGGCCGTCACCTGGTGGGGCGAGCAGGTCTTCAACGAGATGAAGACCGTGATCGAGAAGGAAGGCATCACCACCTTCAAGCATTTCATGGCCTACAAGGGCGCGCTCATGGTGAACGATGACGAGATGTATGCCTCGTTCCAGCGCCTCGCCGAACTGGGCGGGATCGCGATGGTGCATGCCGAGAATGGCGACGTGGTGGCGGAGTTGCAGGCCAAGCTGATGGCCGAAGGGAACACGGGGCCGGAGGCGCATGCCTATTCACGGCCCTCCCAGGTGGAGGGCGAGGCGACGAACCGTGCGATCATGATCGCCGATATGGCGGGGGTGCCGTTGTATGTGGTGCACACGTCCTGCGAGGAAGCGCATGAGGCCATCCGGCGCGCGCGGCAGCAGGGCAAGCGCGTCTGGGGCGAGCCGCTGATCCAGCACCTGACCTTGGATGAGAGCGAGTATGCGCATCCCGACTGGGATCATGCGGCGCGGCGTGTGATGTCGCCGCCCTTCCGCGATGCAAAGCATCAGGAGAGCCTGTGGCACGGGTTGATGTCGGGGTCTCTCAGCGTAGTGGCGACGGATCACTGCGCGTTCACGACGGAGCAGAAGCGGTACGGCGTGGGCGATTTCACCAAGATCCCGAATGGTACGGGCGGGCTGGAAGACCGGATGCCGATGCTCTGGACCCATGGGGTGGGCACTGGGCGGCTGACGCCGAACGAGTTCGTGGCCGTCACCTCGACCAATATCGCCAAGATATTGAATTGCTATCCGAAAAAGGGTGCGATTCTTGTCGGTGCTGATGCTGACCTCGTGGTCTGGGACCCCGAGAAGTCGAAGACGATAACGGCGTCCGCCCAGCAATCCGCCATCGATTACAACGTCTTCGAGGGGAAGAAAGTGAAGGGCCTGCCACGCTTCACGCTGACCCGGGGCTATGTCGCGGTGCATGATGGCGAGGTGCGGACCAAGGAAGGGCACGGTGAGTTCGTGCGGCGGAAGCCCAACACGCCGGTGAACAAGGCGCTTTCTTCTTGGAAGGAGTTGACCGCGCCGCGTCCGGTGGAGCGGACCGGGATCCCGGCGACGGGGGTGTGATTTGTGAGTATCAACCTGTCGCTTTTCGGACTGTCGGCGAGCCTGACCGAGGCCTTGCTGGCGGATTCGCAGGTTGCGACTGAGATCCTGATCCCGCCGGATCGAGACGCGCAAATGGCCGCGATTGGGTTTAATATCCCGCGGACCGTTGATGAACGCCCGGAGGAGACATTGAAGCTCCACAAGGATTGGCATCTCATGCATGCGTTCTATGCAGGTGACCTGGCACCTGCGCGCGGTTCGAGCATCGAAGCGGGCTGGCCGGATACCTTTCTTTTGCAGGGCGGCCGAACGCTTGCCGGCGAGAACGGGTATGGCCCGGATCGTCTTCTGACAGCTTCGGAGGTGGGTGATGTGGACGCTTTCCTGTCAGGCATTCAGTTCGAAGACACCTTGGTTGCGCTGACTGAAGACGCTCTCCGGGCGTCGGACATCTATGTGTATGGCGGAGAGAATGGGGTGTCTTTGCAAGAAACTCGGGAGACGGCGCGCATCGTTCATCAAGAGATCGTCGATTTCTTTCGTCGATGCGTGACCGGCAGTCACACATGTCTCTTGATGTTAACCTGATCGGTCTGCGGCAAAAGGGGGACATCGGTTCTCATGGACATTGAAGATGTTGTTGTCGCGTCCGACTTGAGTCTGACGTTCAAGACCGCGGACGGTCCGGTCCATGCTTTGAAGGACGTCAATCTTACGATCAACAAAGGCGATTTCGTCTCGTTCATTGGCCCATCGGGCTGCGGGAAGACAACCTTCCTGCGCTGCGTTGCTGCGCTGGAAATGCCGACGGGGGGCACGCTCACCGTGAACGGCATGTCCCCGGACGCTGCGCGCAAGGCGCGCGCCTATGGTTATGTGTTTCAGGCGGCGGGGCTTTACCCGTGGCGCACGATTGCGGGGAATATCCGGTTACCCCTTGAAATCATGGGGTATTCCAAGGCCGAGATGGGGGAGCGTGTGGACCGCGTTCTGGAACTGGTCGAGCTGTCCGGGTTCGGCGGCAAGTTCCCCTGGCAACTTTCAGGAGGCATGCAGCAACGCGCTTCGATTGCGCGGGCCTTGGCGTTCGATGCCGATATTCTGCTGATGGACGAACCCTTCGGCGCCTTGGATGAAATCGTTCGGGACCGCTTGAACGAGGAACTGCTGTCGCTTTGGGACCGCACCGGGAAGACCATCGGTTTCGTCACGCACTCCATCCCCGAAGCCGTGTATCTCTCCACCAAGATCGTCGTGATGAGCCCGCGCCCCGGACGGATCACCGATGTCATAGAGAGCCCGCTTCCGAAGGAGCGCCCGCTCGATATCCGCGACAGCCGGGAATTCATCGAGGTCGCCCACCGCGTCCGCGACGGGCTGCGCGCCGGACATGGGGACGAGTTGTGACGGCCTCACCGCAAATCCGCCGCGCCGGGCCGGACGACGTGCCGACCATCTCGCGCATCGTGAACGACTGGATCGACCGGACGGATTGGATGCCGCGCGTCCATGCCCGTGAAACACTTGAGGGCTTCATCGCCGAGGCGCTGCCCGACCGGGAAATCTATCTGATCGGCGACCCGGCGGAAGGCTATCTCTCGCTCGACCCCGCCACTAGTCATATCGGCGCGCTTTACCTCGACCGGCCGGGGCGGGGGCTGGGCAAAGCGCTGCTCGACCGGGCCAAGACGGGGCGGGCATACCTGCAACTGCGCACCCACGAGCCGAATGCCGCCGCCCAGCGGTTCTACCGGCGCGAAGGTTTCGAGGTTGCAGAGCGCATCGCCGATGGCGGAGACGGGCTGCCGGAACTTCGGATGGAGTGGCACGGATGACCCGCCTGCTTCCGGTTCTGACGGTTCTGCTGGCGATTGTCGCACTCTGGTACGCGGCGGTCGCGCCGATGAACATCCGACAGGCGCTCGACATGGCGGAACGCGGGGGCGCCGTCGTGGTTCCCGAGGGCAGCCGGGTGCGCAGCGAGACCTCGGTCTGGACGCTGATGGCGCAGAACACGGGCGAAATAGCTCGCGGCTACGCGCTTGATCGGCCGCGTCTGCCAACGCCTGTGCAGGTGGGCGCAGAGCTTTGGAAGACGACCGGCGAAATGGCATTGCGAGGCCGCGCCTTTTCCACGCGAAGCCTGATTTACCACGGTTGGATCACATTGCAGTCGACGCTTTTCGGCTTCGCGCTGGGCACCGCCATCGGCATCCTCGGCGCGGTCGGGATCGTTTATTCGCGCACCATGGAGATGAGCGTCATGCCATGGGCCATCATCAGCCAGACTGTGCCTATCGTGGCGCTCGCGCCGATGATCATCGTTCTGTCATCACAGCTTGGCATCGAGGAACGCGCGGTGCCGAAGGCGATCATCTCGGCCTATCTCTGCTTCTTCCCGGTGCTGGTTGGGATGGTGAAAGGATTGAGGTCGCCCAGCCGCGAACAGCTCGACCTCTTGCGCACCTACAATGCCGGGGGCTTCGCGTCCTTCCTGAAGCTCAGACTGCCTGCCTCGGTGCCGTATCTTTTCACCTCGCTCAAGATCGGTGTCGCGGCCGCGCTGGTCGGAACCATCGTGGGCGAATTGCCGACCGGTGCGATCAGCGGTCTCGGCGCGCGCATCCTGATCGGTGATCAGTTCGGGACACCGCTGGCGATATGGGCGGCGCTCTTCGCGGCCGCGATCCTCGCCGGTGCGCTGGTGACCCTGATCGGGTGGCTCCAAGGCTTGGCGATGCGACGCATGGGGGTCCGGGCATGAGCATGACGACCGCGATTGTCTTCTGGCTGCTTGCCTGGGGCATGAACATGCAACTTGCGCGGTCTGGGTGGCGGGACCATCGTCTGGTGCGGATTTTCGTGCCGGTTCTTTTCGGCGTCAGCTTGCTGGTTCTGTGGGAGGCCGCGGTCAAGAGTTTCAATGTCTCACCGGTCATCCTGCCCGCACCGACGGACATTGCGACCCGGTTCATGGCGGAGACGGCAACCCTTTGGGAGGATTTCGTACAGACCGTTCTGAAGGGCGCGCTTTCGGGATACCTGATCGGATGCAGTGCCGCCTTCCTGACCGCTATCGCAATCGACCGGTCGCGTTTCCTGACAGCCGGACTTTTGCCCATTGGCAACTTCGTGGCGGCCTTGCCGATCATCGGGATCGCGCCGATCCTTGTCAGCTGGTTCGGGTTCGACTGGCAATCCAAGGCTGCCGTGGTTGTCGTGATGGTCTTCTTCCCCATGCTGGTGAACACGGTGCAGGGGCTGGCCGAGGCGAGTGCCATGCAGAAAGACCTGATGCGCACCTATGCGGCCGGGTATTTTCAGACGCTTCTGAAGCTGAGATTGCCGGCGGCGATGCCGTTCATTTTCAACGGGCTCAAGATTGCAACGACGCTTGCACTGATTGGTGCTATTGTTGCTGAATATTTCGGCTCGCCCACGCGGGGCATGGGGTTTCGCATTTCCACCGGCGTCGGCAGCTTGTCGATCGATCTTGTTTGGGCTGAAATAGCCGTGGCTGCTTTGACGGGTTCCGCAGCTTACGGCCTTGTGGCGTTTTTCGAGAAACGCCTGACCTTCTGGCACCCGTCACAACGACAATAACTCCGGGGAGTTGAGACATGGGAAAGTATCTGGTTACCGCTGCCGCATTGGCTTTTGGCGCGAGCGCCGCGCAGGCTGCCGATGACATTACGCTGCAGCTCAAGTGGGTCACGCAGGCCCAGTTCGCGGGCTACTACGTGGCGCTGCAAAGGGGCTACTACGAAGAAGAAGACCTGAACGTCACGATCAAGCCGGGTGGCCCCGACATCGCGCCGCCGCAGGTCGTCGCCGGTGGGGGCGCTGACGTGCTTGTCGAATGGATGCCAGCCGCCCTTGCGGCGCGCGAAAAGGGTCTTCCGCTTGTCAACATCGCGCAGCCGTTCAAGTCGTCCGGCATGCAGCTCACCTGCTGGAAGGACAGCGGGATCGCGAGCCCGGAGGATTTCGCGGGCAAAACGCTCGGCGTCTGGTTCTTCGGCAACGAGTTTCCGTTCATGTCGTGGATGAGCCAGCTTGGCATCGAAACCGATGGAGCGGATGACAACGGTGTGGCCGTGCTCAAGCAGGGCTTCAACGTGGACCCGCTGTTGCAGCGCCAGGCCGACTGTATCTCGACGATGACCTATAACGAGTACTGGCAGGTGATCGATGCCGGTGTTTCACCCGACGATCTGATCACCTTCAAGTACGAGGATCAGGGCGTCGCCACGCTGGAAGACGGGCTTTACGTTCTGGAAGACCGTCTGGAAGAGGACGGGTTCGCCGACAAGATGACCCGCTTTGTCCGCGCGTCGATGAAGGGCTGGAAATGGGCCGAGGAAAACCCGGAAATCGCAGCGATGATCGTGCTCGACTATGACGAGACAGGTGCGCAGACCGAACAGCATCAGGTTCGCATGATGGGCGAAATCGCGAAGCTGACGGCAGGTTCCGACGGTGCTCTGGATCCCGCAGACTATGAGCGGACGGTGGCTTCGCTTCTCTCGGGCGGTTCCGATCCGGTCATAACGAAAGCGCCTGAAGGTGCCTGGACACACGCCATCACCGACGCTGCTCTGAACTGATCAGCATCAGGAATTCTTGAAGCGGCGCGCAGTCTTCTGCGCGCCGTTTACTTTTGGGTAAGCAAAAATCCACCGAATTCTGTGGCTTGCACGCCGCATTGCTAAAATGCACGCCATTAGCGGCTTTGGTGACAAGCCGCGTGCTGCTTATAGTGTGACCAAGAGCGCGGGAGAAACCTGCGCCGATAGGCAGGATTTTGGACATGACTCAGTTTGTGAGGTTGGCCCTCAGGGGCGGGAGAGACCGTCAACGTGCCTGGACGATATGGCGCAACTGGTGGCGTCGCGCTCTCTAGGCGTGGAATGACAGCTGCGCTTTCGGGACGCCGAGTTGGCAGGTGTCTCGGGCAGTCGCGTGGCGCCGTGCGCGTTTGGTCACGGATAGCGCCGATTTTACAATAGATTGATTTGACGGGTTTGTCGGCCTGCCCGAATGGTCTACCCCTGCCAAGGGGCGCATTCGGGAGTTTTCAATGGGCGAAGGCGACCTTGGTCTTCTCTACCTTCTCATTATTTCCCTTCCCTACATCGTGGTCGGGATCCTCTTGCTGTTCGGCCTGCTGCTTCTGACGCGGAAGTCGCGCGGGGCAAAGATCGGCGGTGGGATTGTCTTCGCGTTGACCCTGTTCGGTGTGATTGGCGTGCCGTTGCTGAAAGCACTCGATCAGGCGAGCCTGAAGAAGTCGTTCATTGCCGATGCGCTTTTGCCTGATGCGATCCCGATGCAGGACGCAACGGTTCTGGTTGTGGCCGTGGGCGCACCGAACTGTAACGAGATCTGCCCGGACATGATCGCAGGCGGGCACGCCTCGCGTGTCGTCGAAGTCTCCATTCGTGCGGGCGAGCAGGAGGAGATTTACCGGAAAGGCGCGATGGACATTAGCAGCCTGAGCGGGCGCGTTTGGGATGATGGGCGTTTGGGATTCGATATCGAACCTGTAGGTGCCGACATCGACTACGTTCTTTTCACCGAGAACCATTGGCTGGCGTATCACGATCCGGACTCGTTTTTGCAGTTTCCGGAAAACGCCTATGCCGGGTTTTTCCTGTTCCGTGTCGAGGATGCGCGGGCCTTTGACATCTCGGAATCAGAACTTGTCCTTCGCATCTATCAATCACCGCAGATGGAACCTTGGAACTTCTGGTTCTCACCGGGGCAGGGCGTTTTGACCGTGCCCAGCGATGAAGAGATCGGGGAGCTTATCGCCAGTCGGTTGCAGTAGGAGGCCTTGATAGGGCGCACGCGTCTGTCGCCCCTCGGGTTATCCGAACGACATCTGACCGCTGCTGAGCGGTTGTTGGAATGCGCGATCTTGCGATCTGGTTAGGAGAATGACGGGCCCGCCAATTTGGGCCTTTCCGATATGTCCTCGCGTGCCAAGCGAGGAAAGCGCTGGTCTTTCGCCCCCGCGAACGAGGGTCGGAGGTCCGATTGCGAGCGCCGCTGTTCCGGCGCAAGGAAGCTTCGGGCGAGAGGGTCCTCCATGGAGGTTGAGGTTTCATGACACCTGCGCGCGCAGGGGAGCAGAACCCCGTCTATGTGTCCCAGTCCACGTCGAACTTGGTGACAAGGGCCTGCACCTGATCGTTGCTCAAGCCTTTTGGAGTCAGACCCCGGGTCATCATGGCGAGGCGCGCGGTGTCTTCCAGTTCCTCGATTGCGTTGCAGGCCGCTTCCACGTCCTTGCCGGCAACGACGGGTCCGTGATTGGCGAGCATGACGGCAGATCGCTTCCCCGCCAGCCCGCGTACAGCGTCGCCCATGGCCGGGTCGCCGGGAAGGAAGAAGGGAAGAAGCTTCACCCGCCCGAGCTTCATGATCGCGTAAGGTGTCAGCGGGGGCAGGAAGTTCTCCGCGTCCACGTCAGGCATCATCGACAACGCGACGGAGTGGCAGGAATGGAGATGCACGACCGCACCTGCCGTGCTGCGCGTGTCATAGAATGCGGTGTGAAGGGGCATTTCCTTTGTCGGCGGATCTCCATCGATCAAGGTTCCCGTCGCGTCGAAGCGACTGAGGCGCGCCGGGTCGAGCCGCCCGAAACTGGTGCCGGTGGGAGAGACGAGGAGGCCGCCATCCTGAGTCCGCGCCGAAATGTTCCCGGTGGAGCCACCGGTCAGGCCCCGGTCGAACATGGATTTCGCCAGAACGCAGATCAGTTCGCGAAGGGCAGCCTCGGCACTCATGTTGTTTCCAGATTGATGAGGGCGTCGGCAAAGAACGTTTCCGCGCCGAAATTGCCCGATTTGAGCGTCAGTGCGATATCGTGGCCGCCGGATTGGCAGAAGGTCCAGGGCACGCCCGGGGCGATCTCGGCCCCGATGGTCAGTTGCGTGACGCCAAGCGCCTTGGTGACCGCGCCGGAGGTTTCGCCACCTGCCACCACGAAACGGCGCGCGCCCTTGTCGCGCGCGGCCGTCGCGCAGGCTGCGAGCACGTCTTCGACGAGGGCACCAGCCTTGGCGACGCCGAGTTGTTCCTGTGCGGCCTTCACCTCCGCCGGGTCTGCGGTGGCGTAGATCAGGGGTTTGGTTTTCAGGTTCTGCGCGGCGAGCCAGTCGAGCGCCGCGCCCGGTCCGTCTTTTGCAAGCGCCAACGGATCGAGCCGGAAGCTGGGCGCACCGGTGGATTGATATGCCGCGACCTGCGCGCGCGTCATGACAGAGCAGCTTCCCGACAGCAAAACCGTATCTGCTGCCAAATGCGGGGCCGTGACCCCGTCCGCGTCCGCCGCCAGCAATCCGTCCGCGATGTAGAGTTGCGGGAGCGGCATGGCCACGGCGCTGCCCCCTGTCATCAAGACCATGTCGCGGCACGCGTCCGCGATGATGCCAAGGTCTTCATCCGCCACGGCGTCGACCACCACATGGGCAACACCGTCTGCCTTGAGTGCGGCCAGCTTGTCCCGCAATGCCTCCGCGCCCTTCGCGACGGTCAAACGGTCCGCAAGGCCCACGGGGCGCGTGACCTGCGGTGCAAGGAGCCGCATGAGGTTGCTGTCGCGCATCGGCGTCAGCGGGTGATCTTTCATTGGACTTTCGGCGAGCGGTTGCTGGCCGACAAAGAGGTTGCCCATGAAGATCGACCGGCCGTTTTCAGGAAAGGCGGGGCAGTAGATCGTCTGGTCGGTGCCAAGCTCCTGCATGAGTGCTTCGGCGACCGGTCCGATATTGCCCTCGGCCGTGCTGTCAAAGGTCGAGCAGTATTTCCAGAAAAACCGTGTGGCCCCCGCAGTCTTCAGCCAATCCAGAGCAGCGCGTGTGTCGGCCACGGCCTCGGCCACCGGGGCCGTGCGGGACTTGAGGGCGATGACTTCGAAGGCGGCTGTGTCCACCGGCGCGGTTTCGGGCACTCCGATGCGAAGGCTCACCTTGATGCCCGAACGCGCGAGAAGTCCGGCCAGATCGGTCGCGCCGGTAAAATCGTCGGCGATACAGCCCATCAGCGTCGGCATGGCTCAGAATTCCCTTAGGTATTGCGTCTCATTGCTACGGCAGCGGGCGCAGCGGCGCAATCAGATCAGACGCCGACGTATTTCTCGAGGAGCGTCCGGTCGCCCTGCAGATCCGCCACATCGACCGTTTCCCGCGCATGGCCGTTTTCGATGAACGTCACGCGGTCGGCGAGGGAAAGAACGGCGTCGATCCGCTGTTCGACAAGGATAATCGCCTGACCTTCGGCCCGGAGGGTTTCGACCGTTTCGCGGATAAGCTGGATCATCGAGGGTTGCAGCCCCTCGGTCGGCTCATCGAGCAGAAGCACCGAGGGTTCGAGACACAGCGCACGCGCGGTGGTGAGCATCTGTTGCTCGCCGCCCGACAGCGTTTCGGCGCGCTGCGTGAGACGTTCGCGGAGGCGCGGAAACATGGTAAGCACACGTTCTCGCGTTTCTTTTCCTTTACCGCGGGTCATGAGGCCCACCTCAATATTCTCCGCGACTGTCATCTCTGTGAAAAGACGCCGTCCTTGCGGGACATAGCCGATGCCACGTTTGGGCACCTCATGCGGGGGCAGAGCGCTGATGTCTTCTCCCGCCAGGGTGATGCGACCGGAGGTCAGCGGCAAAAGCCCCATGATCGCGCGGAGTGTCGTCGTTTTGCCAGCGCCGTTCCGACCGAGAAGGCAAAGCACTTCACCTGGGCGCGCCTCCAGCGACAGGTCGTAGAGAACCTGCACGGGGCCATAGCCGGTGGAGATGTTCTCAAGCCTCAGCATGACCGAGATATGCCTCCTGTACGTCCGGATTGGATTTGATGTCGTCCGGACTGCCTTCGGCCAGGACAGACCCGGTTTCCAGCACGGTGATCCGATCCGCCAGTTCCATGACCACGTTCATGTTGTGCTCGATCAGAAGGATGGTGGTGTCACCGGCCAGTGATTTGATGAGCGTGTTGAACTCTGCAATCTCGCTTTCGGCCAAGCCCTGGGTCGGCTCGTCGAGTATGAGGAGTTTCGGGCTTTGGGCGACGCCCATCGCGATTTCAAGGAGACGCTGGTGGCCATAGGCAAGGTCACCGGCCAGTTGATCGGCGCGGTCGGCCAATCCCACGCGGTCAAGTGCGGCGATGGCTTTCTCGCGCGACCGGTCCCGGAGCGCGAGTTCGAGGTTCGCGGCAAGCGTCAGCCGCTCGTAGATGGCGGTGATCTGGAACGTATAGGCCATGCCGCGCCGGATCCGCGCGTGCGCGGGCAGGGGCGTGACGTTTTCGCCTTCGAACCAGACCTCGCCGCTGGTGGGTTCGGTTCGGCCCGCCACCATGCCGACGAGGGTGCTTTTGCCGGCACCGTTCGGACCGATCAGCGCGTGGATCTGCCCTTGCTCGACAGTGAGGCTCACTTCAGAAACGGCAGTGAGGCCCGCGTATTGCTTGGTCAGTCCCTTGGTCTGAAGCACGCTCATGGCAGCCAGGGTGCGAAACGTTTCCGCACCTCCCCCATGATGCCTGCGCGGGCGAAGAGCGTGAGGAGCACGAGCACCACGCCAACGATCAGCAGGTAGGCGTTGGTCAGCCCGCTTGTGTAGTCGATCAGGTAGAACATGAAGAGCGTGCCGATGAGCGGGCCGATGGTGGTCCCCGCGCCGCCCAGAAGCACCCAGAGCAGCGGGAAGATCGAGTATTGGACGGAGGTGAAGGTCGCGCCGACATAGCCGAACAGAAGCGCATAGGCCGCGCCAGCCGCCCCCGAAAGCGTGCCGGAGATCACGAGGGCCGCGAACTTGTGGGCCTGCGTGTTGTAGCCGAGCATGGTCGTGCGTTCTTCATTTTCGCGGATGGCGATCAGGATGTGGCCAAAACGGATTTGCATCATGCGGGCCGTGATCAGCAGTGCGGCGGCAAAAAGGGTGAGCGCGGCGTAATACCGGATGAGCGGGTTGGTGAGGTCGAGCCCGGCGATCTGACGTGTGGCTTGCTGGAGCACGAAGCCTTCGTCGCCACGGGTCCATTCCCCGAAATAGAGCACCGTCAGGAACGCAGATTGCGCGAACATGAGCGTCACGATCATGAAGGCAACCCCGATGGTGCGGAGGGCCAAAACCGCGACAACGGCCGAAAGGGCCGCCGCGGCGAGGAGACCGATGCCGAAGGCGGGCAGTGCGGCGACGCCTCCGTGCTGCATGGCAAGGCCAAGCCCGTACATGCCTGCGCCAAAGAACATCGCGTGGCCGAGCGAGAGCAGGCCCGTGTAGCCGAAAAGCACGTTGTACCCCACGGCATAAGTGGCGAGCACAAGGATGCGCGCGAGGTTGCCTTGGTGGTAGGCGGGCAGGACCAGCCCTGCGATGATCAGAATGGCGATGAGGCCAAGGTGCAGGGCAAGGCTTTTGCTCATGTTGCGCCGCCTTCGGCGTCGCGGTGGGAGGGGGCTTTGCCCCCACCTCCCTTCGGTCGGCCTCCCAGGATATTTTCTCCAGGAAGAAGAGTGGATATTTTTGCCTGCGGCCCGGTCTTGGTCATGCGGCCTTCTTTCCGTAAAGGCCTTGCGGGCGGAAGACGAGGACAAGGGCGACGAGCAGGGTCGCGAGTATCTTGGCAAGCGTGGGCGAGAAGAAGACCGAGATGATCCCGTCGGACATGCCGATCAGAAGGGCGGCCACAAGTGTGCCCCGGATCGACCCGAGACCACCGATGATGACAACGATGAAGCTGAGAAGGAGAGGATCGCCGCCCATCAGGTAATGCGCCTGCGTAATGGGCACGATCAGGACGGCGGCAAGTGCTGCGAGCCCGGCGCCGAGCCCGAAGACGAGGGCATAGACCCGTTCGACGGGGATGCCGAAGGTCGTCGCCGTGTCGCGATCAAGTTGCGTGGCGCGCATCACGAGGCCGATCCTGGTGCGTGTCAGAAGGAGCCAGAAGGCGCCGAGGATGACGAGGGCTGCGGCGATGACGAAAAGCTTGTAGCTCGTGGTGGAAAGGCCCCAAGGGTAGTAGAACTCAAGACCGTTTTCCCCGAATTCGAACCACGGAATGGCGAGGCGGTGGTTGAAGGGGGGCTCGACCGCGCGCGCTTCCGGTCCGTACCACATCAGCGCCGCCTGTTGCATGATGTAAAGGATGCCGATGGTGGCGACGATGGTCGCTTCCGGGTCATAGTCGACGCGTTTCAGTACAAGGATGTCGGCGAGCGCGGCGATGACGGCGGCGATCACGGGCACGATCAGGAGGGCAGCGACAAAGCCGAGGGCAGGGTGTCCGCCGACGCTTGTCGCGACGACATAGGCAAGGACCGCGCCCAGCATGTAGAACTCGCCATGGGCCACGTTGACGACGCGCATCACGCCGAAGACCAGGCTGAGACCGAGTGCGGTCAAAGCCAAAACAGCTGCGCCCACGGCGCCTTCCAGCGTTGCCAGCAAGAGATGGGGACCGAACTCCATGGAGCGAACCTGACCAGCTTCGTCCAACAAGAGCAAGGCCGGAAAAGCGGCCGGTTCGGCTTTAGGTCCGGGTCGTCGGTTTCCCGGTGGGAATTGACGCGTTGGTGTCGCATTTGCCGGCAGGGTGAGTATCATGGCCGGATGACCGATCACTTGCTCGACAACCCGGCCTGGGAAAGCCTGACCACGGACCATGCCCGTTTCAACACCGGCGAAGGTCTGGTCCGCCGGTACCAGCCCGACGTGAGCCCGTTTGCTGCTCTCGACACCATGAACGCGGCGAGCCTTGAGGCGTTGCGTGACTGCGTGCACGCCTCGGGTGCGGTCGTGCTTGCCCGGGCGGCGCACAGCTATTCCGGTTTCGAGGTGCCAAGCGGTCTTCGCAGCGTTTGGGACCGTGCCGCCATCCAGATGGTGTTCACGGGCGACGCGCCGAAGGTGAACGGGAGCCACGAGATCGACCTGTTGCGCGCGGCGGATGCGTCCGAAATGCTGGCACTGGCGCTGTTGACGAAGCCCGGGCCGTTTGCCGCGCAGACCCACGAGATGGGGCATTATTGGGGGGTTCGGAGCGAAGGGCGCCTGATTGCCATGGCAGGGGAACGGTTGCGCCAGCCGGGCTTTACGGAGATCAGCGCGATCTGCACCCATCCCGATCATCAGGGGAAAGGACTTGGGCGTGCGCTGACACTCCACGTCATTCGGGCCATCCTGGAACGCGGCGAAACGCCCTTCTTGCACGTGTTCAGCGACAATGAACCCGCGATTGCGCTCTATGAGAGGCTCGGGTTTCGGTGGCGGCAGGATTTTCGGGGTATGGAGTTGGAGGCTGTGCCTTCGGGCGCGGTTTGAGAGTGGCGGGATGGGCGGTGTCTGCCTTGCGGCCAAACAGACACCTTCGCTAGCTCTCTGCGTCTGGTTCCGGAGGGTGCTTTCCGGCCTCCTGAAGAAGGCTGACGACTTCATCGAGTCCCGGATGGCGTCTTGTTCTGTGAGGAAGCCCAAGGGCCAGCACTTGGCCAGTGCCGGCGCTTTGCGTTGAAACCCTTTTGAGTTGTCCGGAAAGCAGCGCCTGTTCGACCAGACAGCTATGTCCCATGAGCACGCCCGCACCGGATTTCGCTTCCTCAACAGCAAGCGCATAAAGCGAATGGCGCGGCCCCCTTTTGGGATCACCGACGGAAATCCCCGTCGCCTCTGACCACACGGTCCAATCATCCTGCCATGTCTGGTCGTGCAACAGCTGCGTGGCTTCCAGATCGAGGCCGTCCGCAAGCCTTGGGGAACACACTGGGAAAATAATGTCTTCCGCAAGCACGATCTGGTCCGGTGATTCAGCCGGGACCGAGAAAAACACCGACAGATCGTACAGCTCTCTCGACAAGCTTGGCGGTGTCTCCATCGCGGTTACGGAGACATTCAGATCGGGACGCCTTTCGCGCAGCTTTTCCAATCGCGGCGGTAACCACAGCTGCGCGATCGACGGCAGCGCGGCTATGTGAATCTCGGGGTTGGGTGCCAGATTTCGCAAACTCTGCGTCGCCGCTGCAAGAAGATCGAAAGCTTGGGTGAACTCTGCCCTGAGTTGGCGACCGGATGAGGACAGCGAGACACCATGAGCGCTTCTGTCAAACAGAGTCGTTCCGGCCCAGGCTTCCAAGGCTTTGACGTGTTGAGATACGGCGCCCGCAGTAACGCCCAGTTCCTCGGCCGCAGAAACGAAACTTTCCAGCCGTGCGGCGGCCTCAAAAGCACGCAGAGCGTTGAGCGGTGGACCCTTTGGGCGACGTGGAGCGACAGCCATCGTTCTCAGACATAGTTTTTCTACGCCAAGATTTAGCAAATCTGGTTTGCGTTGTCATGGGAACTGTCCAATCTGTACGAAGCCAAGGAGGGTAAAGCGATGACCATAGAACCGAGAAACTGGGTCCCGGAAGAGAGTGAGGCGCTGGTTCAGAAGATCGCGACCGCCACATCGCAAACCTCGTCAAAGGCCCTGTTGGAACGGATCGAGCATTTGGCCATCCGCAACCGTGAGATCCACGAACAGGAGTGCTTCAACCTCAATCCGGCCACCAATGTGATGAACCCGCGGGCAGAAGCCTTGCTGGCTTCCGGGATCGGTTCCCGCCCGTCGCTTGGATATCCGGGCGAGAAGTATGAAATGGGTCTCGAAGCCATCGAAGAGATCGAGGTCATATCCGCGGAAGTTTGCGCGGAAGTTTTCGACGCGAAGTTTGCGGAAATCCGTGTGCCATCCGGTGCGATTGCAAACCTTTATGGTTTCATGGCGACCTGCAAGAGTGGCGATGTCATCATTGCGCCACCGGCATCAATCGGAGGTCACGTTACGCACCACATCGCAGGATGTGCGGGCTTGTTTGGTCTTCGTACGGTGGAAGCGCCAACCGATGCTGATGGCTATACCGTCGATCTCGAAGGATTGCGCAAGCTTGCACTCGAACTGCGTCCCAAATTGATAACCGTGGGCGGCAGTCTCAACCTTTTTGAGCATCCGGTTAAGGACGTGCGTGCGATTGCGGATGAAGTGGAAGCGAAAGTCATGTTTGATGCCGCGCACCAGTGCGGGATCATTGCAGGCAAAGCCTGGCGCAACCCCCTTGCCGAGGGGGCGCATTTCATGACGATGAGCACATACAAGAGCTTGGGCGGCCCTGCAGGCGGTCTGATCGTCACAAACGATGCGGAGATCGCAGAGGCGCTGGACGCAATTGCTTTTCCCGGGATGACCGCCAACTTCGATGCCGCAAAGTCAGCGGCGCTTGCCGTGACGATGCTTGATTGGCGTGATTATGGACGCGAGTACGCTGCCGAAATGATCTCGATGGCTCGGGCGCTGGCGCAGAGCCTTGACGCAAACGGTGTACCCGTCTTTGCCGGGCGCGAGGGGTTCACGGCCTCTCACCAGTTCGCTGTTCTGGCAGAGCGGTTCGGTGGCGGGCAGGCAGCATCCAAGACCCTGCGCAAAGCCGGGTTCCTCGCATGCGGTATCGGTCTGCCTGTGGCGGAAATCGAAGGTGACATGAACGGCCTGCGCATCGGAACACCCGAGCTGGTGAGATGGGGCATGACTGCCGATCACGCCGACAGATTGGCGGCGCTGATTGCTCGCGGTTTGCAGGGCGACGAAATCGCGGCCGAGGTTGCGGGCTGGCGCAGAGAATTCGACAGCGTGCACTTCGTCCACCGCTAGGGCACCGGAGGCTTTCCACTGGAAACCGGAAGTTGGCTGCGCCCCGCAAGATTGAACGCGATGTCTAAAAGCCTTGCGCGAAACTACTCTTCCAACCAGTGCGCCGTTTTCTTGCCGGTCAGATGCACCGAGATGACGTCTAACAGGTTCCCCACGGTCTGGACCTTGTGCGGTGTGCCGGCGGGGATGACGAGGATGTCGCCTTCACTCGCCTCGATCTCTTCGCCGTCTACCGTGTAGAGCGCTTTGCCGCGGCGGACGATCTGCACCTCGTCATAGTCGTGGGTGTGGAGCTTGGGACCGATGCCCGGTTCGCTGCGTTCCGAAAAGATGAAGGAGACGGCGGTGTCTGCCATCTCCCCGTCCCACCCGCCGTTCCATCCGTCTTCGCGGGCCCAGTCCTTGCGCGTGAAGACGCGCGCCATGTCAGAAGCTTTGCGTCGTGTAGTCGACCTCGTCCGGATAGAACGTGTCGGCAATCGACGTTGTATGCGCCAGCACCATTTTGCCTTCTTCCACGCGTGAGATGTACTGGTGTCCGAAAACCTGGTGCGTTTTGCCGTTGAAGACCTTGGCGCCTTGGGGGTGCTCGGGACCCTCTTGGATGATCGAGATGGCTTCCGTGGCTTCGATCAGTTTGGCGCGATCCTGCGGGCCCTGGTAGTCCGCGGCCTCCATCGCCTGCTTGATGATGTAAAGCGTCTCCCAGCAGCCGAACATGTGGGCATAGGTCGAGACATCGGCCGGGTCACTGACGGATGCACCGTTGTCGTCAACGCCGACGGCGGCGCGGAAGTCCTTGTCCCACTGCGTCTGGTTGGCCTGTGCGTAGCGCGGGTTGCCTTCCCAGAAGTAGGTGCCTTCGAGGAATTCAAGACCCGGCGAAGCCAGATCGACCGCTTCGAGGCTGTCGATGAAGCCGAAGATCTCGGGGCTGGAGGGGCCGAAGAATTCGCCTAGTTCCTTCACGAAAGTCAGAACGGCCGGGCCGACCATGACGTGATAAAGCACTTCCGTGTCGCGTGGGATCTGCGGGAAATACTTGGTGAAGCTCGTCTCGGTCGGCGGGATGGCGATCTTGGCCAGCACCTCACCCCCTTGCCGTTCGATGGCTTCGGAGAAGAAGTCGCGGTGATCGTGGCCGAAGGCGAAGTCCGGGAAGACCATCGTGACCTTCTTGCCGAGGTTGTTGGCAACGAAAGGGGCCATGGCCTGCACCTGGCTTTTCACGTCCGTGATGCCGGGTTGCATGGTGTAGCGGTTGAGCGCTCCGCTCGCCACATGGTGACCTTCGGAGACGACGTAATACGGCATCTTCAACTCGCCCGCGGCCGGGGCGGACCCGAAAACCACGTGAGAAAAGAGCGTGCCGAAGGCCACGTCGCATCCGTGCTGGTTGGCGAATTTCTCCACGACTTCCGCGCCACGTTTTGGGTCGGTGCCGTCATCCTCGGCGATGATTTCCAGCGGGCGTCCGTTGATGCCGCCTGCATCATTGATGAGCTTTGCCGCGGCTTCGGTGGTACGGCCATACCAGCGGCCATAGGCCGCCCCGATGCCGGTGGAGTGTTGCTGGAACCCGATCTTGATCGGAGCGGCGGATTGTGCGGAGGCAAAGCGGCTGGCAAGTGGTGTGGCTGCCAATACGCTTCCCGCGGCAGCAGATTTGAGCAAGCCCCGGCGGTTCATATGCAATTTCTGTGACACCCCTGATCTCCCATGTTGTTTCCTTGATGTTGGGGCGGGAGGCGACGACTTGTCCAGTTTTTTCAAGGGCGAGCGGAAAAAGCGCTTCTGCGCTTGGGCGTTCTGCGCAGAAATCGTGCGGTTACGCGCCACGGGGGGCAGCCAGAAGCCAAAGGCCGAGAAAGGTGTAGCCAATCATGAAAAGCGAGAGCGGCAGCGTGGCCCACGCGGCGTTTCGCCCCCCTCCAAACAGGTCAAGCGCGATCCGGTGCGCCAAGAGGACGGACCAGACATGGCCGAGCACGATGAGACCGGCCTGCGTGAGCCAGATGGGGCGCACGGTGTCGAGCCGGTTGAAGAAGCCGGTCGTCACCCGAAACGGCTCGATGCCGAGCAGGTCGGCGCCGTTGTTCAGGGGGTCGGTGAGGGCCGCGATGGTATACTGGATGCTCACGAGGAAAGACGGCAGATAATGCGCAATGTGATAGACGAACGCGATCGGTAGAAGGGCCAAGGCAAGGCGCTCGAAGGCCGGCCAGAATTTCGAGGGGCCGCCGCCGATCAGCAAAGCCAGCCAAACACAGAACCAGAATGTTGCAAGAAGGAGCGTCAGCGCAACCTTGAGGCCGGTGATGGTTTCGCCGAAAACGGCGGAGCGACCGGGGAATTCCAGCGGGTTCACCCCGATCAGACCGAGCCACCAGAAGGTCTCGTTCAACCCGTCGAAACTCCCGCAGCCAAGCAACGCGAGAGCGAAAAGTCCGGCTCCGAAGGGAAACGGGCGGAGGAGTTGCCAGCCCGGTCCGCCTCTGCCATCGGGCGCGATCGCCGTGAGTTTTGCATAGGCGCCACAGAGCGCATGTGCGAGTTCGAAATGCGTGAGCCAACTTGGGCCGGCAATCAGCAGTCCGATCATCGTCGCACTCCAGTAGACCGCAACGACAATGGCGAGGCGCGCCGGATCGTCTGGTGCGATGTCCGCGAGAAGAAAACCGGTGAACAGGATTAGCATCATCGTGCCGGGCCAGAGACCGTAGCGTTCCGGCACCGGCCTTTGTCGCCAATCGGGTGCGATCAGGCGATAGAGGCCGGTCCAGGGGTTGAGCCAGGGCCAGAGGTTTCCGAAGACACCGGAGAGGCTCACGATGGCAACCCAGCCCACCGTCCAGAACATGAGCGGCATGAGGTTCGAGAGCGGGTCCCGCGGACCGGCAAGACCGAGCGCGACAAGTGCCGCCATCACGAAGAAGGAGATCAGGCTTGTGGCGATCGTGGCCCGCGATGGGCTGCGTGCCGGGCGCTCGATTGAGGAGAAAAGCCTGCGCACAAAGCCGTCCGGCAGAAGAAAGAGTGCGATTACCGTCAGCACAACGGTCGCGACGCCAGCCGTGATGTAAATATCGGTGGGCAGAAGCGCCACGAAAGCCTGGTCCGTCGCATGTGCCAGGACCGGGGTCGGGCAGAGGGCTGGAAGGAGCACCAGTCGTTTCATTGCGCGCAGTCTTGCGGCAGGTCGGGCAGATGGCAACCGTTGCCGGTCTTGGCAGCGGTGCGTCATTCGGGGCGCTGCCCCATCGGCTTCGCCGATCCCCCGGGATACTTTGACCAGGAAGAACACGGTTTTGGCAATGGTCGGGATGCTTGGAGGTCGCTCTCGGGCGTTGACACTCCTGTGTCGTCCCGCGCTTATGGTGCGGCGAGAAACGAGAGGCGGTTTTGGGCGGAATTGTTGGCGTCGATGTGGGGGGCACGTTCACTGATCTGGCAATGATCGGGCCGGATGGGCGTCTGCGCATCGCCAAGACGCCGACCACGACCGACAATCAGGCGTTTGGCGTTCTCGCTGCACTCGAAGAAGCGGGGATCTCGCTGCCCGAGACCTCGCTGATCGTGCATGGCACCACGACCACCACGAATGCCGTTTTGGAGCGGAAGCTTTCGAAGACCGGCCTGATTACCACGGCAGGGTTCCGGGACGTTCTGGAGTTGGGCCGTCGGACGCGCCCGCAAGCCTATGGAATGAAGGGAGAATTCCGGCCGGTCATACCGAGGGACCTGCGCCTCGAAGTGCCGGAGCGAATGGATGCGGAGGGCAATGTCGTCACCCCTCTCGATGAAGCAGCTTTGCGAGAGGCGGTGCGTGCGCTTCTGGACGCGGGGTGCGAGGCATTGGTGATCCATTTCCTCCATGCCTATGCGAACCCCGCGCATGAGCGCCGCGCGGCAGAGATCGCGGCCACGCTCTGGCCCAATCGCTTCATTACCATGGGACACGCTCTTTTGTCTGAAACGCGCGAGTTCGAGCGCGGCGTGACCGCCGCCGTCAATGCCTCCGTTCAGCCGCTTCTCGAGCGTTACCTGGCTCGGCTGCGCGACGAGTTGGCCGGGAACGGGTACCCGGGCGACGTGCTGGTGATGAATGGCAACGGTGGCATGGTCTCATCCGCCCGAGTGGCAGAGGAAGCTGCAAAGACGGTGATGTCCGGACCGGCCTCCGGCGTGATGGCCGCGGCCTATACGGGCCGTGTGGCCGGAGCGAGCAACCTCATCACCTACGACATGGGCGGGACGTCGACGGATGTGGCGCTGATCCGGGACGGGGTGCCGCCGGTCTCGAACGAGATCGAAATCGAATACGCCATGCCGATCCACGTGCCGATGGTGGATGTGCGGACGATCGGGGCAGGTGGCGGGTCGATCGCGCGGGTGAACGCAGCCGGGCTGCTGGAGGTCGGGCCGGAAAGTGCGGGCGCTGATCCCGGACCCATCTGTTATGGGCGCGGCGGTGTGACGCCCACGATTTCAGATGCGAACCTGCTTCTGGGCCGCCTTGATCCAGCGCGGCTTGCCGTGACCGGCGGGGTCACGCGAGATGCGGTGGCCGAGGTGTTCGCGCGCGAGTTGGGCGCACCACTTGGGGTCGATGCAGAGGCGGCGGCCCTTGCAGTGGTGCGGCTGGCCAATGCGAAAATGGCTGGTGCGATCCGGATGGTTTCACTGTCACTTGGCGCGGACCCTCGCGATTTCGCGTTGTTTGCGTTTGGCGGGGCGGGCCCGCTTCACGCGGTGGCCCTGGCGGCCGAATTGGGCGTGCCGCGCGTTTTGGTGCCGGTGCGTCCGGGCATCACCAATGCGTTGGGCTGCGTGGTGGCCGATCTCCGGCACGACTATGTGCGCACGGTCAATCAGCCGCTCGAGACTGCCGATCTGGAGGCCCTCCATGCGCTCTTTGCCGAACAGGTCTCGGCGGGTGAAGCAGCGCTTGCGGCGGAAACCGTCGCGATCAGGGAGGTGCGCAAGAGCTTCAGCGTGGATATGCAGTTTGTCGGCCAAAGCCATGTCGTGCGGGTGTTGCTTGCCGATGGAGCGCCGTCCCGGGACGACCTGCGAAACGGGTTCGCGGCAGCCTACTGGGAGCGGTTTCGCGTGGAGTTGCAGGGCATCGAAGCGCGGATCGTCAACGTGAATTGCTCGGTTGTAGGGGTGTCCGATCCTGTCGATCTTTCCGGCTTGATCGATCCGGCCGGGCGCCTGGAAAGAGCAGAACCTTACGCGCATCGGCGGGTGGTGTTCGAGGATGGGGCGGAGGAAACGGCGGTCTATCGACGCGATCAACTGCCGCTTGATGCGGTGATCGCGGGACCGGCGGTGATCGAACAGGCGGATACGACAATCCTGATAGAGCCCGGTTGGGTAGCGCGTGGCGATGCGTTGGGCAACCTTCTGGTGGAGGTTGCGGCATGAGGGAGTTTTGCGCCGACGCAGTGCAGCTGTGCAATTGGAGCAAGGTGACGTGAAGGGGCCGTCTGTTTCTGCCGCGGTTGCGCCTGTGTTTGCCGCTTATCCGGACGACGTGCGTGCGTCGTTGGAGGAGGTGCGTGCGCTGATTTTCGAGTTGGCGGAAGAGGCAGGTGTCGGACCGTTGACGGAGACCTTGAAATGGGGAGAGCCGGCGTATCTGACAGAGACCACGAAGGCAGGCTCGACCATCCGGCTTGGATCGAAAGACGGGCGTGCCGCCGCGTTTTTCATTTGTCACACGGGCCTGGTGGACGGTTTTCGTGCGGATTTTCCGGAGGCGCTTTCCTATATCGGCAACCGGGGCATCCGACTTGAACGCGGTACCGACAGGGAGGCGTTGGCGCTCTGCCTGCGTCGCGCATTGACCTATCACCAAGAGAAACGGAGGCGTGCGTGAGCATTGACCCGATCACTCTCTCGGTCATTCAGGCCGGACTGGCGCAGGTTTGCGACGAAATGGACATGGCGTTTTCGCGGGCGGCGTTCTCGCCGGTGATCGCCGAGGCAAACGATCGCTCGGACGGGATTTATGCGGCCGAAGACGGCGCTCTGATTGCGCAAGGTGCGGGCGGCTTGCCGGTTTTCGTGGGCACCATGCAAGACAGCACGCGTCAGCTGATCGAGCGAATTCGGGATGGCGTGACGCCTGCTCCGAAGCCGGGCGATGTCTATATCGTCAATGATCCTTATCTCGGCGGCACGCATTTGATGGATGTGCGTTTTGCGCGACCGTTTTACCGGGGGGGCGAAATCTTCTGCTGGCTGTCGAATACCGGGCATTGGCCGGATACGGGTGGGTCCGTGCCGGGCGGGTTCTCGGCCTCGGCGACGGCGGTGGAGCAGGAGGGACTGCGTCTGCCCCCTGTTCGGCTTTTCAAGGAAGGTCGGATGGATGAGGAGATCTATGCGATCATCTGTTCCAATATTCGCGTGGCGGATCAACGGATTGGCGATGTGAAAGCGCAGGCTGCCGCGCTTCAGGTCGGCGCGGATCGGTTGACGGCGCTTCTTGATCGCTACGGCGACGATGTTGTGCGACAGGCCATCGCCGAGTTGCGCACGCGGGCCGAGACGCAGATGCGACGGCTGATCGATGAAATCGCCGATGGAACCTACAGCTCGGTTGCGTGGGTGGACAGTGACGGCGTGGTGAATGAACCGCTTGCCATCCGTCTGACGGTCACGAAATCGGCCGGACATTTGCAGTTTGATTTCGCCGCGAGTTCTGCGCCTTGTGCCGGGCCGATGAATTCCGTGCGCGCAACGACGCTGTCGAGTGTCTATCTTGCCATGCGGCATATCTTTCCGGAGGTGCCGATCAGCGCGGGCGCCTTTGCGCCGCTCGAGGTGACGGGGATTGAAGGCACGTTTCTGGATGCGCGCTACCCGCGCCCGGTTTCGGGCTGCGCGGCGGAGGTGAGCCAGCGGATTGCCGAAGCTGTCTTCGCGGCGCTGGTCGAAGCCTTGCCGGATCGGGTGACGGCGGCTCCGGCCGGGACCAGCGGGAACTTTGCGCTGGGAGGACATGATCCGAAGCGCGGACGGGATTTTGTCATGTATCAGCTTTCCGGGGGAGGCTACGGCGGAAATGCCGATCATGACGGTCTTTCCAACGGGTGTTCGACCATCGGGATTTCAAAGGCACCACCGGTCGAGATCATGGAGCAGAATTTTCCGGTGCTGTATCATCGCTATGCCCTGCGCGAAGGTTCGGGCGGAGCTGGCAGGCATCGGGGCGGGCTTGGCTTGGACTACGAGGTGGAACTCTTGAGAGGAATGGCCAGGGCAAGTTTCGTCATGGACCATGGTCGCTTCGGCCCCCAGGGGGCGTTGGGGGGCGAAGACGGCGCGGTGAACGAGGTCGAGGTCTGGCAAGGCGGCAAGCGCATCGTGCCGGAGCATCTGTCGAAGGCGCAGGACATCGCGTTAGAGGCCGGTGACAGGGTGCGCGTGCGCACCCCGGGTGGTGGCGGATATGGCGATCCGAACGAGCGGGATCCGGAATTGCTGAGCGAAGACAAAAGGTTGGGGCGAACATGAGCAGTAACGCGCGTGACTTGCCGGACGCCGCGGGCTTCTTGCACCTGCGTAACCTGGAAAAGGGCGATCCCGTGTCTCCGCCGCTGGTGCAGGCGTCGATGTATCACTTGCCGGGCGACGGGCAGGCCCCTTTTACCTACGGGCGCGGGGAAAACCCGACATGGGAAGTGACGGAAGCTGCGCTGACACATCTGGAAGGTGCGGACTGCGTGCTCTTTCCCTCCGGAATGGCGGCCATCGCGGCAGCGCTTTTCACAGGCGCCCGGTCAGGCGCGCGGGTCCTATTCCCGTCGGATGGGTACTATGCCACGCGGGTGCTGGCAGAGGGCCATCTGGCGCGGTTCGGGATCGAGGTCGTCGAACGTCCGACGCAGGCCTTCGAAGATGGGGGCTTCGATGGATTTGATGTCGTGTTCATCGAGACGCCCTCCAATCCCGGATTGGACTTGATCGATATTGCTTCGGTGACATCCGCCGTGCGGGCCGCCGGGGGCCTGACAATCGTCGACAACACAACGATGACGTCTTTCGGTCAGCGTCCTTTGGCGTTGGGCGCAGATGTGGTGGTGGCGTCGGATACCAAGGCGCCCGGGGGGCACTCCGACCTGTTGATGGGGCATGTCGCGAGCCGCGATCCGGCGTTTTTGGCGGGGGTTCGCGATTGGCGCAAATTCGCGGGCGCGATCCCCGGGCCGATGGAGGCCTGGCTTTTGCATCGGGGGTTGGAAACACTGGATGTGCGGTTTGACCGGATGTGTTCCAGTGCGGAAGTGATTGCGGCCCGGCTGTCGGATCATCCACGGGTTGAGGCTGTGCGTTACCCGGGATTGCCCGGCGATCCGTCACACGACTTGGCGCGAACTCAGATGCTGCGCTTTGGCTTTCTCATTGGGTTGTCCTTGACGGATGAGAGCGCGGCCGAGGCCTTCATCAATCGCTGTCCTCTGTTGCAGCCGGCGACCTCGTTTGGAGGTGTGCATTCCTCGGCGGAGCGGCGTGCGCGTTGGGGGGATGCTGTCCCGGGTGGGGCCATCCGGTTGTCTGTTGGATGTGAACCGGTCGAGCCGTTATGGGCGGCGTTGAAGCAAAGCCTTGATGCCTTGCCGTCCTGATGAGAGGCGGCTGGCCAGCGCTCGGTTAGCAGGCGTTATCCGGCCTTGAGGTTTCGTAACACCGTTCTTGTCGCATCTACCAAGGGTGGCTCGACATCTTTCAGGGTTTGCACCCGATCGAAGCGTTCGGCGTCCGCGGCCACTGCGCTGCGGAGTGCTTGGCCAAACGCCATTCTCAATTCTGTCCCGATGTTGAACTTGCAGATGGACGTGCCGCGCGCGAGCCGCTGACGCTGTTCAGCGGGAACGCCGGACCCTCCATGAATGACAAGTGGCACATTGGTGGCCGCGTCGATGGCAGCGATGCGCTCTTCGTCGAGACCGCCTGACTGATCCTGCTGCAGGTGCACGTTTCCCACGGAGATTGCGAGCGCGTCCACGCCTGTTGCCCTGGCAAACTGTGCAGCTTCGTCCGGATCCGTTCCGGCAGAGTCTTCGCCGCCGTCGTAACCGACAAACCCGATCTCCCCTTCGCAGGAGATGCCAGCGCCGTGGGCAAGTTCAACGATGCGCGCCGTTTCCTCCACGTTCTGGGCAAATGGCTTGCGTGATCCATCATACATGAGCGATGTGAAACCGCTGTCGAGCGCTTCCTTGCATTCCTCGTACTCATAACCGTGGTCGAGATGGGCAACGACGGGAACCGAGGCGTTTTCGGCAAGGTTGCGGAACATGCTGCCCAAGACCGGTAGCGGCGTATGGGCGCGGCAGGACGGACCGGCTTGCAGAATGACCGGGCAGTTCTCGGCCTCTGCGGCCTGCACGAAAGCGCGCATGTCTTCCCAGCCAAGGGTGACGAGCCCGGCGACCGCATACCCCTTCTGCAGAGCGGGTTGAAGAACATCGGCGAGTGTCACGAGTGGCATGCGGGTCTTTCCGTTTGTTGACAGGGGCAGCGTTTCCGGCGCATGCGCCCTGGAATTCTCAGGTCGAAAATCGCTTTGTTTACTTGAACTTCGCGATCATGTCTTTGATGCCGGGGATGGTTTCAATCTGGTAAGCATGGCTTGGCTGGAAGTACTGGACCAACGAACGCTGGCTCAATCCACCGAGAATGGTGAAGTAGTACATCTCGTAACCGGGAAGCACCGCACATGGATGGTAGCCCCGGTCGAGGCAAATCGTGGAACCATCGACAATGTGATACGCGTCGCCGGGCTTGCCGTCTTCGCGTTGAAGCATCTGGACGCCAGAACCGTGGTTCGGGCGAAAGCGGAAGTTGTAGGTCTCGTCGTGCCGTGTCTCGTCCGGAAGGCGGTCGGTATCGTGCTTGTGGGACGGGAAACCCGACCAGCCGCCTGCACCGACGGTGAAGAGCTCCGAAACAAGTAGGCGCCCGACCTTGCCATGTTGCTTCTGGCCGAGGATATGCTTGATCTTGCGATGTGTTTTGGTGTCGTCGCTGCCGTACTGAACGAGATCGAGTTCGTCTTTGCGCACCGCGAAGGGGTCGAGTGTTTCATCGAACTTGGCACCAGCCACGAAGACCTCGATCGTGCCGGACGTCCCGATGATCGTCGCCTTTGCGCCTGACGGGACATAGACACCTTCTGGTTCGCCGTCCCAGACGTCCACGCCCCGACCTCCCAATGCCTCGGCCTTGAAGCCTTCGACTTCGACATCGACCGTGCCGGTGGCGGGCACGATGCAGGTCTCGTAGCCGGGGACCTGATAGCTGAATGCCTGGCCGGGTTCGAGTTTGACGATGTTGAAGTAGTTGAGCGGCACCGTCGTGTCGTCCACGTCAACGATAGGTTTGTTCTGGTTATCGTATGGAGCGATATGCATGGGACTTATCCTGTCGTCTTTGTGTTGTCCGTCGGGCCGGGATGCGTGGACAGAAAGTCCTCCAGCACCTCGGTGGTTGCCATGGCGGGCGCGCAACCGGGTTTGGAGACTGTAACCGAGGCACAGGCCGATCCACGGAGGATCGAGGTTTTCAGGTCATGCCCGGCCGCAAGCGATGTCACAAGGCCTGCCATGAAGCTGTCGCCTGCGCCGGTCGGTTTGAGAGCTTCGACCGGATAGATGCCGGTCTTGATCTCTTCCCCGCCGGAGAAGGTGATCGCACCCTCGTGTCCCATCTTGTAGATGACGATTTCTGTCGTGGTTTCAGAGAGTTCCCGTGCCTTGTCGAGGCCCTTGGCATAGTCGCCTGCCATGAAGCCGAACTCTTCATCATTGCCCACGATCATGTCGCATTGCTCGGCGGCGCGACTGAGCACTTCGCTTGCGACCGCCGGAGACGGCCAGGAATACGGGCGGTAATCGACGTCGAAAATGATCGGGAGGTTCGCGGCCTTGGCCAGTTCGAAAGACCGGAACGTTGCACTGCGGGAAGGCTCGGCCGCGAAAACCGTGCCGGCGGTGATCAATGCGCCGTAGTTGGAATAATCCACGCGTTCCACATCTTTGTTCGACATCTCGAAGTCTGCGGCGCCATTCCGGTAGATCACGTTCCGGTGGTTCTCCGTCACGCTTTCGTAGACCGCGAGCGAATTCCGAAATTCGCCTCCCACCGGCGTGACGTATCTTGTGTCCACGCCATAGTGCTGAAGGCGACGCGTGCAGTAGCTGCCTATGCTGTCATCGGAGATACGCGTGACGAGGGCGGCCTTGCCGCCAAGCTTGCAGATGCCTGCACCGATATTGGCCGAGGACCCGCCAAGGTCGACGGTCATCCGTTCGCTGTCTTCCAGCGTCACCCCCGGATCGGTGAAAAAGTCGATACCCGCGCGGCCGACGATTACGAAGTTGTTCTGGGCGATGCCGTCAAGGAGTTTTGTCATGGGGTTTGCGCCCGCTTTGCGGTCGCGGTCAGCGGGGGCTCCGCCCCCGCACCCCCGGGATATTTATGGGCCAATAATCCGCACATGTTCTGTCAAACCCCCCGGCGTTGTTTGTCGCGGGTGGCTTCCCAGTCTTTATGGGCGGCCTCCACTTTGGGGTTGTCGGTGATATGGGGCGTGCCGACTTCCCACCATGTGTGGCCTTCGGTCGTCCAGCCTTCGTACGCATCCACCTTCATGACAATGACGGATGTCTTTTGCGCTGCCTTGGCGCGTTTGAAGGCTTCGCCGAGTTCGTCCGGATTTGACACGGTTTCGGCGTTGCAGCCCATGGAGGCGGCGTGGGCTTCGAAGTCGACCGCGAATGCTTCGGGGATGGTGGGTGCATCTGCGAAGAGATTGTTGAAACTTTCATTGCCCGTGTTGTTCTGGAGCTTGTTGATGACGGCGAAGCCACCATTGTCGAGAACGAAAACGATCATCTTTTTCTGTGTCAGAACAGAAGAGTAGAGATCGGAGTTCATGAGCAGGTACGAGCCGTCCCCGCAGAAGACGATGGTGTCCTTGTCGGGTTCCTGTTCGCTTTGTGCAATGCGGGCGCCCCATCCGCCTGCGATTTCGTAGCCCATGCAGGAGAAGCCGAATTCCACGTCGACCGTGCCAATATCGAGGGTGCGCCAGTTGGCGGTAACCTCGGCTGGCAAACCGCCCGCAGCCGCAACGATCCGATCGCGAGGATCGCAAAGCGCATTCACTGTGCCGATGGCTTGAGCGTAGGAGTTGGGACGGTTTCCGGCCTTGACGTTTTCCGCGACATACGCGTTCCACTTCTGGCGTTCATCCTTGGCAAAGCCAGTCCAGCCTTCGGGTGTTTTGTATTCAGTTTGAAGGGCTTCCAGCGCGAGCTTGGCGTCGCCGACAACAGGATGCGAGAGATGCTTCATGGCGTCGTGGCGGCCGACGTTCACACCGATGAATTTCGCGTCCTTGGCGAAAGCTGTCCAACTGCCTGTCGTGAAGTCTTGCAGCCGGGTGCCGACCGCAACGACGAGGTCTGCGGCTTCCGCCACCGCGTTTGCGCTGTCCGAGCCGGTGACGCCGATCGGTCCGATGTTCAACGGATGCGTGTCCAGCAGGTTGGCGCGCCCCGCGATGGTTTCGACCACGGGGATCTGGTGTTTTTCGGCAAAGGCGGTGAATTCGGCAACGGCGCCGGAATACTGAACGCCGCCGCCTGCGATGAGGATGGGGCGCTCCGCTGCCTCGATCATCTGGATGGCCTTTGCCACTTCATAGGCATCAGGCGCCTGGCGACGGATGTGATGGGTCCGCTTTTCAAAGAGCTCGACGGGGTAGTCGTAGGTCCAACCCTGGACATCTTGAGGAAGCGCGATGAAGGCAGGACCGCAATCGGCGGGATCGAGCATGGTGTTGATGGCTGCCGGGAGCGACTGGATGACCTGTGCGGGGTGCGTGATCCGATCCCAGTAACGGGACACCGCTTTGAAACCGTCATTCAAGCCGAGGGCAGGATTGCCGAAATGTTCGAGCTGTTGGAGCACCGGGTCGGGGAGCCGCGTGAGAAAGGCGTCGCCGCACAGCATGAGCATCGGAAGGCGGTTGGCGTGGGCGAGGGCCGCGGCCGTCAAAAGGTTCGCCGTGCCCGGTCCGGCGGATGCGGTTGCGAACATGAAGCGGCGACGGAGCCAGTACTTGGCATAGGCCGCGGCGGCGAAACCCATGCTTTGTTCGTTCTGGCCGCGGTAGAGGGGGAGTTCTTCCTGGTGATCGTAAAGCGCCTCACCGAGACATGTGACGTTGCCATGGCCGAAGATGCCGAAGCCGCCGCCGCAAAGGCGATGCTCGGTCCCGTCAATCTCGATGAACTGGTTGGCCAGATAGCGCACGATGGCTTGCGCCGTTGTCAGCGTGATCGTTTCGCTCATGCGATCCTCCCTGTTTTCGGTGTTGTACCGAAAAGTTGCGACTTGTGCCGCTGTTAATCCGAGGATAATCGTTTTGCAACCGGTTGCAAATCGGATTCTGCAAGGGAGGAGTGCCGATGCCCGAAATCGGGATTGGCGTTGTTGGTGGTGGCTATATGGGCAAGGCCCATTCCGTCGCCATGGCCGCCGTTGGCGCGGTCTTCAACACATCGCTCAAGCCGCGGTTGGAAATGATCGCCGCCTCTTCTGATGCCAGCGCGGAAAGATATCGCGAAGCGTTCGGGTTCGCGCGCGGGACGGGTGATTGGCGGACGCTGGTACAGGACGATCGTGTCGACGCCATTATCATCGCGACGCCGCAAGAGTTGCACCGCGAGATTGCCGAGGCGGCCTTTGCGCGCGGCAAGCCGGTCATGTGTGAAAAGCCCATGGGCGCAACCCTCGCTGATGCGGAGGCCATGGTCGAAGCGGCTGAAGGTCATGTGAACATGGTGGCTTACAACTATGTCCGCACGCCTGCGACACAATATGCGCGCAAGCTGATTGCCGATGGTGAGATTGGCGATGTGACGTGGTTTCGGGGGGAGCATACGGAAGATTTCTATGCCGACCCGGCTGAGCCCGCGACGTGGCGCGCAAGCGGCAGGGCCAATGGCACCATGGGCGATCTCTCGGCGCATATGATCAACGCCGCGCTTGCCTTGATTGGTCCGATTGCCTCGGTGAATGCCGAGATCGAGACGGTGCACAAAACGCGACCCGGTGGTGACGTCACCAATGACGATCACGCCCAGTTCATGTGCCGTTTTGCCAACGGAGTGATGGGGCATCTTTATTTCTCGAGGGTCTCGACCGGTCGGAAGATGGGATACGCCTACGAAATCTCGGGCACGAAGGGTGCGATTCGCTTTGATCAGGAAGATCAGAATGCGCTTTGGCTTTATCGGATGGAGGGCCCGGAAGCGGAGCGCGGCTTCCGGAAGATTCTGACCGCTCCTGCCCATCCCGACTATGAACCTTTCTGCCTCGGGCCGGGGCATGGAACTGGTTACCAGGACCAGATCATCATCGAGGCCAAGGATTTCCTCACCGCCATCGCGACGGGCGAGCCTGTGTGGCCGACCTTCAAGGACGGTTTGGATGTTATGAGAATCATTGACGCGGCGTGGCAATCGGCAGAGATGCGCGCTTGGGTTGATCTACCCGTTTAGGAGACAAGAGATGACCATTCGTATCGGAAATGCGCCCTGTTCCTGGGGTGTGGAATTTGCGGACGACCCGCGCAATCCGACTTGGCAGACCGTTCTGAAGGAGAACGCCGAAGCCGGGTACACGGGGATCGAATTGGGGCCCGTCGGGTTCATGCCTGAAGACCCGGCGGTGTTGGCCGAGGGTTTGGCCGAGCATGATCTGGAACTGATTGGCGGCGTGGTTTTCCGCCCATTTCATGATCCGGACGCCTGGGACGACGTGCTGGACGGCACGGTCCGGACCTGCAAGGCGCTTGTCGCGCACGGGGCAGAGCACCTAGTGCTGATTGATTCCATCTCGCCGCGTCGGGCGCCGACCGCCGGACGGGCCGCCGAGGCCGAGCAAATGGAAAAAGCGGAATGGGAAGCCTATCGCGATCGGATCAAGGAGGCCGCGAAAATCGGCGCCGATCATGGGCTGACGGTTGGCATCCATGCTCATGCCGCGGGCTTCATGGATTTCGAACCGGAGTTGGAGCGGTTGCTGGATGAAGTCGATGAGAGCCTTCTGAAGATCTGTTTCGATACCGGTCACCACTCTTACGCGGGTTTCGATCCGGTGGCCTTCATGGAGCGGCACATCGGGCGCATTTCCTACATGCATTTCAAGGATATCGACCCGAAGGTTAAGGCCGATGTGGTCGCCAACAGGACCGATTTCTACAAGGCTTGCGGGCAAGGCATCTTCTGTAATCTGGGGGACGGCGACGTGGACTTTCCCAGGGTTCGGCAAATCCTTCTCGATAACGGGTTCGAGGGCTGGTGCACCGTCGAGCAGGATTGTGACCCGACGCTGGATGTGAACCCGATCGACGATGCGCGCGCCAACCGGACCTATCTTCAGTCGATAGGGTTCTGAACTGCCACGTTCCCGACGTATTCCGAAAGTATCCGCTACGCGAGGACACTTCGGAAGAGGTCCGCGGCAGGGAGGAAAACATGGAAACTTTGGGCGATCGCTTTTGGCAGATCATTGATGCAACGGTTGGTCCCGATATGGACGCTCAGTTGCAGAAGCTTGGGGATACGTTGGTCACGTTGACGCGCGAGGAATTGCTGGCGTTCGACGCAGATTTTTGGCGTGCGTCCCTCGCCGCCTACCGGTGGGACCTGTGGGGCGCGGCTTACGTGATCAATGGCGGGTGCTCGGATGACGGGTTCATCGACTTCAGAAGCTGGCTGATCGCGCAGGGCAAGGCGGTGTATGACGCGGCCTTGGCCGAGCCGGAGAGCCTTGCGGGGCACATTGTGGAGGATTTCGCCGCGTTCGAGGAGTTTGCCTATGTGGTGATCGACGTCTTCGAGGCGAAGTTTGACGAGGATTGGCCCAATCACGGGCAGGGGTTCCCGCCGGAACCCGAGGGCACACGTTGGGAAGAAGACGCGCTGGACGATCTCTTCCCGAAAATCACGGCGAAGGTCGCCGAACTGGAAGACATGTAGAAGGATCGAGAGATGGGGCGACTGAACTGGGGCATGATCGGCGGCGGCAAGGGCAGCCAGATTGGACCGGCGCATCTGATGGGCGCGCGCGCGGACGGAAATTTCGTATTGGCGGCGGGTGCCTTGGACGTGGATGCCGAGCGCGGGCGCGCCTATGCGGAGGAATTGGGCGTCTCACCCGATCGTGCTTATGCCGACTGGCAGGAAATGCTTGAGGGCGAACGCGGCCGCGCGGATCGCGTGGACCTTGTGACGGTGGCAACACCGAACTCGACGCATTTCGAGATCACCAAGGCGTTTCTGGAAGCCGGGTTCAACGTGCTGTGCGAAAAGCCGATGACCATGACCGTCGAAGAGGGCGAAGAGATCGTCGCCGTCGCGAAATCGAGCGGGAAGATCTGTGCGGTGAATTACTGCTATTCGGCCTATCCGATGGTCCGTGAGATGCGTCACATGGTGGCGACCGGACAAATCGGGAAGGTGCGGCTGGTCGTGGCGAACTTCTCCCATGGGCATCATGGAGATGCGACGGATGCAGACAATCCGCGCGTCCGCTGGCGTTACGATCCCGCGATGGCCGGGGTTTCCGGCCAGTTCGCCGACTGCGGCATTCACGCCATGCACATGGCGAGTTTTGTTACGGGCGACGAGGTAAAGGAGCTTTCCGCCGATTTCGCCTCGACCATTTCCAGCCGTGAGTTGGAGGACGACGCAATGGTCAATTTCCGGATGGAAGGCGGTACCGTCGGGCGTCTCTGGACGTCATCCGTCGCGATCGGGCGTCAGCACGGCTTCGATATCCAGGTCTTTGGCGAAACCGGCGGTTTGCGCTGGGCCTCGGAGCAACCGAACCAGGTTTACTACACGCCCGTTGGTGGGCGGACGCAGATCATGGAGAAGGGCGAGGGTGGCCTTTCGGACGAGGCGTCACGACTTTCGCGCGTCGCCATCGCTCACCCGGAAGGCTTCCCGCTTGCGGTGGCCAACATCTATGTCGATATCGCGGCCGCGCTTCGTGGCGATCCGCATGGGCGCTTTCCGGTGGCAGAAGACGGATTGCGCTCGATGGCTGCGGTTCATCAGGCGGTTGCCTCCGCGAAGGCAGGCGGGGCCTGGGTGGATGCGCGCCCGCCGTCGCTGAGGTAGTCAGGCCGAGGGTCTTTCGCCCGATCTTTGTTCCAGCCAGATGAGACGGGCGAGCATTGGCAGTAGCGCGATGCAGGCCGTTGCGATTACCGCGATGCCCCATGGCAGAAGCGGCATGCCGACGGCCTTTGCGCGGGGAGCGATCAGGTAGAAACCGATGGTGATGCCCATCACAAGATCGAACCAGACCTGATTGCCGGCATAGGTCGTTGTGTGGTTCTCCCAGAACTGCAACAGTCCTTCCTGTAGGGCGGTGATAAGTGAGAAGATGATAAACAGAGCGCCAAGCAATGCCGGAAACGCCCAACGAAAGGTTGCGGAGTTTGGTTTGCCCGTGGCGATCATCAGGATCACGACAATGGCCGAAAGATAGACGACAACGGGAAGGATTTGCAGGAGCGACATGGCGGACTCTTTTATTGTAGCGAATGCTACATAATCCCATAGTGTAGCGACTGCTACAAGAGATATTTCGTGGCCAGACCGAAACCGGACAAATCGACCTTGCTTGCGGCACTTGCAGGCCATGTGCTTGAGCACGGGCTGAACACGGCAAGTCTTCGTCCCATGGCGGCGGCGGCGGGAACGTCAGACCGGATGCTGATCTATCATTTTGGAACCAAGGACGCGCTTATTGCGGAACTCCTGGAGTTCCTAGCCATCCAGATGTCTGCGGGTCTCGAAGCCGTGCTTCCGCCGGTGACGTTCGAGAGTGAGGCAGAGCTTGTGGCGCGGGTCGTTGAACTCATGAGATCGGAGCCGTTCCAGCCCTATATACGGGTCTGGCTCGACATCGTTTCCGGGTCCGGACAGGGATTGGCCGCGCATCGGACGGCGGGCGGCAAGATCATCGATGTCTATCTCGAGTGGATCGCGGTGCGGCACCCGGAGGGCAGGGCGCGCGCCGCGTTCGTATTGACCCTGATCGAGGGCATCCTTGTCATGGACGCGGTCGGGCGTTCGGAAACGGCAGATGCCGCGATCAAGGCGCTTGGCAAGTGACCGCGCTCACCAGCGACCGGAGCCTCCGCCGCCCGAGGAAAACCCACCACCACCGCCGCTACTGCTGCTCCCGAAGCCCGACGAACTGTTGGTAATCATCGGAATGACATAGAAGCTGGTGTCGTCAAAGCCGCAGTTCGGACAATGACGGTGCAATTTACCCTGTCCGCGGCTTGACCGGCTGGCGGCCATGACCGTTTCGGTTTGGCGTTTCAATGTGAGTTGGCCACATTGAGGGCAGGTTTTGCGTCTGCGGTATTGCACAAGTCCACTGATCACCACGACGCCGAAACCGCCGAACCAGAGCCACAGCATGGTGTTAAACGATCCATCCTCGGGGGACCTGACCTCTTCACCGAGGGCGAAGGGGCGGGCAATGCGGGCGATGGATTGATCGACGCCGCGCGCGATGCCCGTCACATAGTCCTCATTCCGGAAGTAGGGGAGGAAGCTGTTGTCGATGACATTCTCGGTGATCTCGTCATAGATCGGTGGGTAATCCGCCCCCAATTCGATGCGCATTTCGCGATCATCGCGGGCCAGAATTATCAGAATGCCGGAATTATTCTCGACCGATCCGACGCCCCAGCGGTTGAACAGATTTGTTGCGAAGGCTTCGATACTGGGAGCATTGCTGTGGTCCGAGCGGCGTCCGATCGCAAGCAATGTCATGTCGGTGCCAAGCTCGTCGGCAACGGCGTTCAGCTGCGCAGTGAGGCGGGCTTCTTCGTCCGCCGGAATCATGTCGATCAGGTCGTTGACGCGCAGGTTGGACCGCTCTGGCAAGTCTTGCGCGGCACTCATGTTTCCGAACAAAAGAGCGGTTAGAATGATTGGTAAAAACAACGATTTTCTATGCTTCATATCTCAAATATGGGAATTAAAGTGCAGAATTTCAATAAGTTGCTGGAAGAAGCTATTTTATGCGTGGCTTTAGTGTTCCACGTTCCACGACCTCACATGAAAACAACCGCGCCTTCGGCCGAGCGTCCGGTGCGTCGAGGAGAGAGACCACCAGCGACACACTCGCGTCCACGATATCCTCTACCGGCTGGCGGATGGTGGTCAGGTCGATACTCTCCCAACCGGACATTTCCATATCGTTGAGGCCGATCAGCCCGACATCCTCCGGAACGTTGAAGCCGCTGTCTTCAAGAGCCGAAAGCGCTCCCACTGCGACAACGTCATCACCGCAGAAATACGCTTCCGCCGGGTTTTTGCGGATCAGGCGTTCCATTTCGGATCGGCCGGCTCCAAACGTGTAGCCATCCGCAAAGGAATGGGTCATTTCAACACCCGGGTGTTTGGCAATTTCCGCGCCAAAACCGTGCAGTCTGTCTTGTGTGGATGTGGCGCTTTCCGGACCACCCAGGAACGCGACCCGTTTGTATCCGCGGGAGACCAGTTCCTGCGCCGCCATGCGCCCGCAATCTTCGTTGTCGATCCCAACGACGTGAACGCGTGGACGCGTCGAGAAGCGCCCAAAGCTGTGCACAACAGGGATACCGGCGTCGCGAAATGCTTTTGCGAACACCGGGGGCAGTGTGGACGACGCAACGACGACGCCATCTACCGAATAGGTCCGCATCATGCGCACGGAGTTGTCCGGGTCCGTTTCGTCGGTCAGGTTCACCAGCAGCGGGCGCAGGCCGCGATCCTGGAGCCGTCGCGTGAACAGGTCAAAGACCTCCAGGAACAAGGGGTTGTGGAAGTTGTTGGCGATCAGCCCGATCAGTTTCGTCCGCCCGGTCGTAAGCGACGAGGCGAGGGCGTTCGGACTGTAGCCGAGGTCCCGCGCCGCCTCTTCGACCTTTGCGCGCATCTTCGGCGATACCGATGCGCCATCGGTAAACGTTCGCGACACGGCAGAGCGTGAGACGCCTGCGCGCTCGGCAACATCTTTCAGCGTTGGTCCGGCCATGACGCGATTATCCGGTGCCGTGAAAACTGTTGCAAGTGCGGGAGATCACTCTCCGGACCAGTCGGGCATCGAGGTTTTCGAGATGAAAGCTCCGATGCCTGCTTCTGCGTCGCGCGCCATCATGTTTTCGGCCATCACGCGACCGGCGTATGCATAGGCCTCTTCCAAGGGAAGTTCGGCCTGTTCGTAGAAGGCACGCTTCCCGATCTTGATCGCTGCCGGAGACTTCCCGGCAATGTTCAACGCCATTTCCCGCGTCGTGTGCGCCACCAGATCTTTCGGGACCACGCGATTGATCAATCCCATTTCGGCGACGCGCGCGGCCGGCAAGAAATCCCCGAGCAGAAGCATCTCCATGGCCTGCTTGCGCGAGACGTTGCGCGACAGGGCCACCATCGGGGTAGAGCAGAAAAGCCCGATATTCACACCCGACGTTGCAAAACGCGCATCGTCGGCGGCGACCGCGAGATCGCAGCTTCCGACAAGCTGACACCCTGCGGCGGTCGCAATACCATGCACTTCCGCGATCACAGGCTGAGGCAGTCGCACGACGCGGAGCATCATTGCCGAACACTTGGCAAACAGGTCCTGAAAGTACTGAAACCCACCGTCCGCGTCTTCGCGCCGGGCCGTCATTTCCTTGAGATTGTGTCCCGCACAGAAGTGATCTCCGGCCCCGCGCAGGATCACGGCCTTGATGCTCCGATCTTCGGCCAGATCGTCCAAGGCTGTGCTCACTGCTTCGATCATGGCTTCGCTTAACGCGTTGATCGAGCCGGGCGCGTTGAGCGTCAGGGTGGCGATGCCTTCTTGATCGTCGCGCAAGACAAGGGACGTCGTATCGTCTTTCATGTTCAACCTTTTCGACGTTTCGACGCGTATGGTCCATGCTTTGGGCTTCTGGCGCAAGGCATGGCGTTTCGAAGGGATGCATCGAAGTCTCTCCATTTTCGCTTTGTACGCTAACCAGATCGTAAGTTCTGGAGCGTTAGGACGCGGGCTCATCGGAAAAACTTGTTTCGGAGAGTTTCATGAAATTGTGTTCACACCTTGCGCGGGTCTCAGTCGCATTCGGACTGATGGCCTCTATTGCAACTGCTCAGGGGGTGGACAGTTCCTCTGTGAAATTCGCCCAGGTCGCGGCTCTTGATGGGCCCGCCGCTGCTTTGGGGACCGGCATGCGGGAGGGTATTCTGGCCGCTTTTGAAGAAGCCAATCGCGCGGGCGGGGTCCATGGACGTCAGGTCATGCTTGAAAGTTTCGACGACGGGTACGAACCCGACCGTTCGGTCGCGCATGTTCGTTCCATCATCGACGGTGGCAACCATATCGGTCTCATCGGGCCAGTCGGAACGCCGACCAGCCGTGCAACCCAGCCTATCGCGACGGAGGCCGATATGCCGTTTGTCGGCCCGTTTACCGGCGCCGGTTTCTTGCGCGATCCCGAATTGAAGAACGTCGTCAACGTCCGCGCGACCTATGCGGCAGAGACGGAAGCGTGGATCAAACACCTCGTGGATGAGCTTGGGATGAACAGCATCGCCATTCTGTACCAGGATGACGGTTTCGGTCGCGTTGGTCTTGATGGTGTGACGGCGGCACTCGATCGACGGGGCATGTCGCTTGTTGCGGAAGGCACCTACACCCGCAACACCGTCGCTGTGAAATCGGCGCTCTTGGATATTCGCAAGGCAAAACCGGACGCGGTTGTCATGGTTGGGGCGTACAAGCCAATTGCGGAATTCATTCGACTGTCCCGCAAGCTCAAGTTCGAGCCGACCTTTGTGAACATTTCTTTCGTCGGGTCCAAAGCGCTTGCATCGGATCTTGGAGCCGATGGCGAGGGCGTTATCATCAGTCAGGTCGTTCCGTTTCCGTGGGACGCGACGCTTCCGATTGTCGCCGACTACCAAGACGCGATCATGGCGGTCGACCCGGACGCTGAACCCAGCTTTGTGACGATGGAAGGGTATCTGGTTGGCCGCGTCGCCCTGCGCGCGCTTGAGGCGGCGGGGCCGGATTTGGACCGCGCCGCGCTAAGCACCGCGCTTGTCGAATTGGGTCGTTTCGATCTTGGCGGGCTGACGTTCGACTACAGCGCAGGCGACAATCAGGGTCTCGATACGGTCTTCATGACGCGAATTGTGTCCGGTGAGCGGTTCGAAACAGTCACCGGTGCAGAGCAACAAGCAAGCCGCTGAGCGCCTTGAGGCATGGTCTGACCCCGCGTTGTTTCCGCAAAATCCAAAGAGGTAGAGTTTCTAATGGCCTTATCGCGAGTGAACCGGGTTTTTGGGAGTATTGCGGCAAAGCTCAGTGTTACTCTGCTTGCTTTGGGTGGGGCCATCGCCGCCGCTGTCGGGGTCGGTTACTTCGTCTTCAGTTCGGTCGCCGTCTCGGTAACCGAACTGATGGAACGCGCACTTCCGAGGATCGAGGCAAGCACCGAGGTCATCGAGACAGCCGGTCGGTCGCGCAACCTTCTTGCGAATATCTCCAACGCGGGTTCAAAAGCGGAGCTGGATACCATTGCCGCCTCGCTTCAAGATGAGCTCTCGACCCTTGAGACCAGCCTTGCTGGCCTGTCCCCGGACGAAATCGCGAAGATCATGCCGATGCTTGAGGCGGCGCGGTCCACATCGCGGGCGAAGGCTGATGCTATTGCGGCACAGCTCGATACCGAGGCCAAGCTGACCGCGCAAATCAACGAGTTGGAAAAACTGACCGAAGACGTGCGGCTGGCACTGCAAAATCTTGCCAATGTTGCGCTTTTCAATCTCACGGCCAAATCGAACCAGGCGGTAAAGACTGTAAGTGACACGCTCGCTGGTCTGACGGACCGAGAATTTTCCGAAGTTCGCGCCATCCTGGAGATCCGGGCCGAAGTAAATCTGTTAACCGGGGTCGCTCTCGCACAGGTGACAACAACGGCGCCTGGCATGACATCGATACTGAACGATCTTTTCAGTGCCAGTCTTTCTCGTCTGGATCGTAGTCTTGGCGACGTACAAGGTAACCCTGCCTTGGTCGAAGAACTTGGGGCCGTCGTTCAAACCCGGGATTATCTCGCGAATTCTTCCGCGCGGAGCCGCCAGTCGGAACAAATCCTCAGGTTGCGTCAGGACAGCGAAGCAGCCCTCAGCGAGATCATCGATACGAGGTCATACCTGCTGGCGATCCTAGCAGAAGACATCGCGTCCGAGAACGAGACGGTGATCCGGACGCTGATTGATCGCGACGTCAAGAGCATTCGAGACGCCGCCGAGATTGATCTCGCTGTTCAAACCCTGCTTGTGCGCGCCTTGTTCGGAGTGTCTGCTGTCACGCAGGAAGATGTAAGCACCCATCAAGCTTCGCTCAATCAAGCATCCAACCGGCTGGGGAATTTTTTGCAGAACGGCTCAATTGATGAGGCGCTTGCCGAGTTGATTTCGCAGGTCCGCGCGGTGGCAGACCCGGAAGCCGGTGTATTGGCCACACGCGCAGCGGGACTGAAAGCCATTGCCTTGGCGCATGAACGGTCGCTGGATGCCAACACCGAACTCTCGGGCATCGCGTCAGCATCCCAGGACGCAAGTGCTGCGGCTGTCGCCGAAATGCTGGCAACCAGTCAGTCCGTCGCAAATGGAACCGAGCGCGGCAAAACACAAATGCTGATGATCGCGTTCGCGGGCGCCGGCGTTATTGGCCTGTCGATACTTGGGGTCATCGTTTTCATTGTGAAACCAATGGCGCGGGTGACCCAGGTGACGGAGCGGTTGGCAACCGGTGATCTGGCTCCGGTGACAGGCTTCGATCGCACCGGAGGCGAAATCGGTCAGATGGCGAAGGCGCTTGGGGTTTTCCGCGAAGGTATGATTGAGCGCCAGAAGATGGAAGCGGCCGAGAAAGAGCGCATCGCGGACGAGGAGGCCCGGAAAGCTGCCAAGGCCGAAGCGAAGGCACGTGCGCAGGAAGAAGCCGCGGCAGAAGAGGCGCGAAAACAGGAGGAAGAGCGGCGCCGCGAAGCTGAAATGGAGGCGCGTCGTGAAGAGATCGAACGCGCCGCACAGGCAGAACGGGACGCGCGGGCTGCCGAGCAGGAGCAGGTCGTCAGACGCCTTGCGAGTGCGCTGGACAACTTGGCGGCGGGTGATCTGACGGTGAACATCGACGAGCCGTTTTCAGAGGCTTATGAAGAATTGCGCGAGAACTTTAATGCTGCAATCCGCAAGATTTCCGATGCCATCGGCGCGTTGACCGAAAGCGTATCCAGTGTCGGTGACGCCGCAAACAGCATGACCGGCTACGCCGACGATCTTTCGCGGCGTACGGAACAGAACGCGGCATCTCTTGAGGAGACCTCCGCGGCGGTCTCGGAACTCACGTCGGCCGCGAATTCGACAGCGGAAACTGCCCAAACCGCAAATTCGGTCATGTTGGAAGCGCAGAAGGAAGCGGAAACGAGCAAGACCACCGTCGAGAGCGCGGTATCCACAATGAGCGAGGTCGAGGCCTCATCGGATGCCGTGTCTCACATTGTCGATCTGATCGAAAACATCGCTTTCCAAACAAACCTGCTCGCCTTGAACGCAGGGGTTGAAGCTGCACGTGCCGGTGAAGAGGGAAGGGGGTTTGCCGTTGTTGCAACGGAAGTCCGCGCGTTGGCGCAGCGATCTTCGGAGGCGGCGAGTGAGATCAATACGTTGATCTCGACGACGCGCAACCAGATTTCGCAAGGCGTTTCGCAGGTAAATGCAGCCGGTGAGGCTTTGAACGGTATCCTCTCCTATATCTCCCAGATATCACACCATATTTCCGACATATCCATAAGCGCGGGCGAACAAGCGACAACGATCTCCAGTATTTCTGAGGCGGTCCAGCAGCTGGACGCGGCGACCCAGGAGAATGCCACGATGTTCGAAGCCTCCCGTGCGACGAGCGACGCGTTGGCTTTGGAGGCTCAGCAATTGGAGGAACTGGCCAAGCGTTTTCGCACCGGCCAAAGCGAGGAGCGGCACTTGATCGAGGATGCCGCCTGACCGAGAGATAATTTGTTCGACGACACAACGTTTTGCTGCGGTTCGCGTAAACCAGAGAAGCGTTTCCCTTTACCACTCTATCGGGCTGATCCGGCGTAAAGACTGTTCCGGATCAGGCGGCCATTCCGGGCTCAGGTTCCTTGGCGCCGGTCATGAAGGCAACCGCATCCGACATGGAGTGATCCTTGGGGTCGATGATGCAGAGACGTTTCCCCAGTCGGTGCACATGGATGCGGTCGGCGACTTCGAACACGTGTGGCATGTTGTGGCTGATCAGAATGATCGGGATGCCGCGTGACTTTACGTCCTGTATCAGTTCAAGCACCTTGCGGCTTTCTTTGACTCCAAGCGCAGCCGTCGGTTCATCCATGATGATGAACTTGGTCGCAAAAGCTGCGGCACGGGCAACGGCTACGCCTTGGCGCTGACCTCCAGAAAGCGTTTCCACGGCTTGGGTTATCGACTGAACGGTCATCAGTCCCAGTTCGGTCAGCTTGTCGCGCGCAAATTTCTCCATCGCTGGTCGATCCAATTGGCGCAGCCATTTGCCCCGGAACCCCGGGCGGCGGATTTCGCGCCCCATGAACATATTGTCGGCAATCGACAGCGCCGGCGACATGGCCAGGGTCTGGTAGACGATTTCGATCCCCATGTTGCGCGCATCCATGGGCGACGTGAAGTTGACCGGCTTGCCATCGATCAGAATCTCGCCCGCGTCCGGAGTGGTCGCGCCACAGATCGCCTTCACGATGGAGGATTTTCCGGCCCCGTTGTCGCCGATCACGGCGAGGATTTCGCCCCTGCGAAGCTCGAAATCAGAGTGATCGATGGCGGTGACGTGGCCGTACCGTTTGACGATGCCACGGCCTTCTACGATAAGGTCATTTTCAGCCATTAGGAAGACACCTTTCTGATCCACTGGTCGACCGCAACAGCGGCGATGATGAGCATGCCAATCAACAGGAATGTCCATTGCGCGTCGGCTCCGAGCAGGCGCAGACCCAATGTGAAGACACCGACGATCAAGGCACCGAAGAGGCTGCCCAAGATCGAACCGCGCCCACCGAAGAGCGAGATGCCCCCGATCACAACAGCGGTGATGGATTCGATATTGGCAAGCTGGCCAACCGTGGGCGAGATCGAGCCAATTCGACCAACCATGGCCCACCCGGCAAAGGCACAGATAATTCCGGAAAGAAGATAGACCGAGATCAGCGTTTTCTTGACGTTCACGCCCGAAAGCTCGGCGGCTTCCGGATCATCGCCGACGGCGTAGACGTGCCTCCCCCACGCCGTGTGTTTGAGCGAATAGGCCAGCGTGAACACCAGCACGAGCATGAATATCACACCTAATGTGAACGTGGCGCCACCAAACTGGAACTTCGTGCCGAAGATCTGCAGCAACGATGCCTCGGCTTGGATGTCCTGGCTTCGGATGGTTTCGTTGGCGGAATAGAGGAAGTTCGTGGCGAGGATGATCTGCCAGGTTCCCAGCGTCACGATGAACGGGGGCAGTTTCATATACGCGACAAGCCAACCGTTTATTGCGCCGCAAATCGCACCCACTGTCAGGCCGCAAGCGATCGAGACTTCAACGGGCAAGCCGTAGCGGAACGTAAATTGGCCCATGACGACCGACGACAGGACCATGATCGCGCCGACGGACAGGTCGATGCCCGCTGTCAGGATGACGAGGCTTTGGGCGGCGGCGACAATACCGACGATCTGTACCTGCTGAAGGATCAAGGTCATCGCGAACGGTGAAAAAAACCGCGAGCCGATGAGGAGGCCGAAGACCACAATCGAGGCAATCAAAACGATCAGCGGAACGAAGGCCGGGTTCACATGAAGAATGTGTTGGAGTTGCCCGACGAAACCGCGACGCGGGTCTTCGAATTCCGCAACCTGCTCTGGCGCGCTTTGTACCGATTGTTCGTAGTCGCTGTTCGACATAAGACTTCCTCCCTCGGTCAGGTCATGACCGCCCCAGTCTTCGTGAGTGTGTCAGAATTATTCAGGGCTGTCTTGCCCGAGATGCAGAAGGGCGCGAACGCCCTTCCGCCAGTAGTCAACTTAGCCCCAGCAGAGCTCCAGGCCTTCAGCCGAAGTGATCGAAGGAACGCCGTCGACCGGAGTATCCGTGACGAGCGCCACGCCGGTGTCGAAGAAGTCCTTGCCCGGGGTCGGCTCCGGCTTCACGCCTTCTTCCGCCCACTTCTTGATCGCCTCGACGCCAAGCGCAGCCATCAGCAGCGGATACTGCTGAGACGTTGCGCCGATCACGCCATCGGCCACGTCCTGAACACCAGGGCAACCGCCGTCAACGGACACAATGGTCACGTCGTCGGTCTTGCCGAAGTCTTCGAGCGTCTTGTAGGCGCCCGCGGCCGTCGGTTCGTTGATCGTGTAAAGAACGTTGACACCGTCATCCTTCGTCAGAAGGTTTTCCATTGCCTTGCGGCCGCCTTCTTCGTTGGCGTTGGTGACTTCGTTGTCGATGATGCGGGGATCGGTCTCGTCGCCCCACTTGTTCGGGTCTTCCAGGCCAATGCCGAAGCCAGTCAGGAAGCCCTGGTTGCGAAGAACGCCAACGGTCGGCTGCGACACGTTGATGTTCATCATGCCGATCTTCGCGCTGCTTGTGTCGACCTGAGCCGCAGCCCATTTGCCGATCAATTCACCAGCGAGGAAGTTGTCCGTTGCGAAAGTCGCGTCAGCGGCATCGATCGGCGTCAGTGGCGTGTCGAGTGCAATGACCACGAGGCCCGCATCGCGCGCTTGCCTGACGGCTGGCACGATCGACGATGTGTCAGATGCCGTGATCAGAATGCCCTTCGCACCGTCGAGGATGCAGGTTTCGATGGCCTGAACCTGTGTTTCGTGGTCGCCGTCAATCTTGCCGGCGAAGGACTTCAGCTCCATGCCCAGCTCTTCAGCCTTGGCGGTGGCGCCTTCCTTCATCTTGACGAAGAACGGGTTGGTTTCGGTTTTCGTGATCAGGCAGACCGTGGTCGCATGGCTGCCGGCCATTGCCGAACCCGCCATCGAGATGCCAGCCAGCATGGTTCCAACAAGCAGTTTTTTCATAGGTATCCTCCCAAAGATATCCGTCCGGTCGGACGACCGGGTTTGTGTAGCTAATTATGATTCTCACGTGGCGTCAATAAATAAATAAAAGTGATTTATAAATTGACAGAGCCACGGCGCTCTAGCAGGATACGATGCGGGAGGATTTCTAAGTCATTGGCGGATAACGAAACATTGTTGCGCCCCTTGGAAGGCGGGGCAAACCAAGCAGGGTTGCGGGACAGGAACGCGCGCGTTGTTCTCTCTCATCTCCGGATGCATGGTGCATTGTCGAGCGCCGAGATTGCGCGCCGCTCGGGTCTTTCTGCGCAGACAGTGTCGAACATCATTCGCGCTCTGGAGGCCGATGGATTGCTGAGCCGCGGCGAAGCGATCAAAGGCAAAGTCGGCAAGCCATCTGTTCCCATGACGTTGAATCCTGATGGGGTTCTGTCGCTTGGCCTGAACATCGGCCGCCGCTCGGCGGAACTGGTACTTGTCGATTTCAATGGGCAGGTGATCGAAGCAGTCAACACCACGTATGCGTTCCCGGAAATCGAGAACGTGTTTTCTTTCCTTGAGCGCGGTGTGGCACGGATCCTTGGACCGCATCCCGAAGCTGCGTCCCGCATCGCCGGCATCGGCGTCGCGCGCCCCAACGAAGTCTGGAACTGGTTGGAAATCGTCAAGGCGCCAGAGGCCTCTATGGAGAAATGGAAGTCTCTCGATCTTGTGGAGGCTGTCGGCGGTCGAACAGGTTTTGATGTCGTGATTGAAAATGATGCGACGTCGGCCTGCGTTGCCGAGCATTTGCTGAGACGCGGAGATGCGTACACCACTTACGGCTACATCTTTATTGGAGCTTTCGTTGGTGGCGGTCTGGTTCTGAATGGCAAAGTCATTTTCGGAAGCAATCGGAAGGCTGGTGCGCTGGGACCTTTGCCGGTCCCCGATGGCAAGGGTGGGACGCGGCAGCTTCTGGAAGTGGCCTCTCTTTATACTTTGGAGGACGAACTGCGTGCCTCCGGAATTGACCCGAAAAGGCTGAGAGAGGAAATCGCGGACTGGAGCGAGTTTGAAGACTGGGTTGAGCCTTGGGTCGAGGAGACGTCTCGTAACCTGGCCATTGCTGCGGCGTCCGTGGCGTCTGTGGTCGAGGTGGAAGCCATTCTGATCGACGGCGCCATGCCGACGCTCGTCAGGCGTCGCGTGACGGACAGAACACGAAGCTATTTCGCGTCACATGACCTGACCGGGCTTGAACGTCCGGTAATCGAAGAGGCGACCGTCGGCCGAAATGCCCGATCGGTTGGGGCAGCCCTTTTGCCGATCCATTCGAAATATTTCTTGGGGTGAAGCGCGGATTTCACAGTCCGATGTAGCGTTCCGAGATATCGGCCGTGAGTTCTGACATCGGCCCATCCCACACCGTGGCACCACGTTTGAGAATGACAGCGCGATCCGATACCGTGCTCAATTCCTTGATCGACTTGTCGATCACAAGGATCGCAACGCCGGTTTCCCGTTTCAACCGCGCAATTGCTGTCCAGATTTCCTGCCGGATCAACGGGGCAAGGCCTTCGGTCGCTTCGTCAAGGATCAGAAGCCGTGGGTTTGTCATGAGCGCCCGTCCGATGGCGAGCATCTGTTGCTCGCCGCCGGAGAGGGACGCAGCACGTTGTCCTTTGCGTTCCTCGAGGCGAGGGAAGAGCGTGGCGACCGTCTTGAGTGTCCATTCACCCGGGCGGGCAGCCGCGATCAGGTTCTCGCGAACGGTGAGGTCGCGGAAACACCGGCGGCCCTCTGGCACCAGCCCAACACCGAGGCGCGCGACCTTTTGGCTTGGCAGCGTGTGGAGAGAGGTGCCGTCAATCTCAAGCGTTCCGGCAGAGTTGATCATTCGACAAATGGCATGAACGGTGGTCGTCTTCCCCATACCGTTCCGCCCCATGAGCGCGACGACTTCACCTGCATCGACAGAGAGCGTGACGCCAAAAAGTGCTTCGGCGCTGCCGTAGCGCGCGGTCAGGTTTTCAAGACGAAGGAGCGTCATGCATCGCTCCCCAGATAGGCGTCTTGGACATCGCGACTGGCGCGGATCTCGTCCACGGTGCCTGTGGCGATGAGCTTGCCGTAGACCATGACGCTGACGCGGTCGGCCAGTGCGAAAACTGCGTCCATGTCATGCTCGACCAGCAGGATCGGGGCCTCTGCGCGGAGCGTGTCAAGAAAGCCCGTCATGGTCTTGGAACCTTCCGCCCCGAGGCCCGCCATCGGTTCGTCCATGACAAAGGCTTTGGGGGCGAGGGTCAGCGCGACGGCGACTTCCAATTGTCGGCGCTGGCCATGTGACAGCTCGGCACAGCGCGTGTCTTTCACCTTGTCCAGCCCGACACGGGTGAGGGCGGTCATCGCACGCTCGGTCAACGCAGTGTCGCGTTGGACCGGTGAGAACAGGCGGCGCGCTTGCCGCGTTGCGCCCACGGCACCGAGAAGCGCGTTTTCGAGTACCGTATCTTCCATGGCGAGCGCGGAGATTTGAAAAGTGCGCCCCAAACCAGCCTTGGCGCGGTCCTCCGGACCCAAACTCGTGACATCCTGACCTGCAAGTGCCACTTGCCCATCGTCAGGAGCAAGGGTGCCGCTGATCAACCCGATAAGTGTGGATTTGCCCGCTCCGTTCGGACCGATGACAGCGTGGATTTCGCCAGGTTTCAGGTCGAGCGTGATGTCGCTCGCCGCCTTGAGTGCGCCGAAGGACTTCGACAGGCCGCGGGTGGACAGGATCGGCTCAGACATGGGGACCAGCCTTCCCGGTCAGAAGTCCGACGATGCCGCCACGGGCGAAGAGCACGATGAGCAGAAGGATCAGGCCGAGCCAGACGTGCCAAAAGTCGGTCAGCCCGCCCAGCCAGTGTTCGAGGGCAACAAAAAGGGCGGCGCCGATGACAGGTCCGGCGAGGCGTCCGACGCCACCGATGATGATCAGAATGATAAGTTCGCCGGAAAGCTGCCAGCTGAACATCGTCGGGCTGACGAAGCGGTTGAGATCGGCGAATAGCGCCCCTGCCAGACCGGTGATCGCGCCCGAGATGACAAAAGCAAGGAGCTTCAGTCGTTTCGGGGAGAGCCCAACGGTTGCTACCCGCGCTTCGCTTTGGCGGGCGGCATTGAGGGCGAGGCCGAAGGGTGACGCGCGGAGCCGCCATTGGAAGAAGAGCGCGGCACAAAGGGCCACGAAGCAGATCGCGAAGAACTGGATCGGGACCAGCGTGTTCAGGCCGGGAAAGCTGTTTCGGACATAGATGGAAAGCCCGTCCTCCCCGCCATAGGTGCCCCAGGAAATGGCAAAATAGAAAAACATCTGGCCGAAGGCGAGCGTAATCATGATGAAGTAGACGCCAGTGGTTCGAAGGCTCAGAAGTCCGATGAGCCAGGCGGCGAGCGCTGAGACAGCGATGGCCGTGAGCCAGATCACCGGCATGGATTTGGTGCCTTCGATTGTAAAGAGGCCAAGGTCCAGCGGTTGGAAACTTTGAGCGTGGAAGGCGAGGATACCCATGGCGTAGCCGCCGAGGCCAAAGAAGGCGGCGTGCCCGAGGCTCACCATGCCCCCTATGCCAAGCGCGATGTTGAGGCCGACGGCAGCGAGCGCGAGGATGGCAGCGCGCGTGGCGAGCGTGATGGTGAACGGCTCGTCTACGGCGAGCGCCCAGAGCGGTATGGCGAGAAACCCCGCAAGCGTGAGCAAGGTGATCCAGCGTTCGGCGATCATCCGCGCGCTCCGAAAAGCCCTGTGGGTCGCCAGATGAGAACGGCGCTCATCAGGATGTAGACAGCCATGGAGGCGAGGGCGGAGCCGGTTTGCGTGGCGGCGCCCGTTTCCATGAAGAGCTTGAAGACTTCAGGCAGGAAGATGCCACCCAGAGTATCAGTGAGCCCGACGAGCAGGGCACCGATGAACGCGCCACGGATCGAGCCGATACCACCGATCACGATGACGACGAAGGCGAGGATGAGAACGGGTTCGCCCATGCCCACCTGAACGGACTGGATCGCTCCGACGAGAGCACCTGCGAGACCGGCAAGCGCCGCGCCGAGCGCGAACACAAGGGTATAGAGTTTGGAAATGTCGACGCCGAGGGCGGCGATCATTTCCCGGTCGTTTTCGCCTGCGCGGATCTGGATGCCTATCCGGGTTCGTGCGGTCAGCCACCAGAGGCCGAGCGCGACCGCGATGCCGATGCCGATGAGTGTCAGTCGATAGCGTGGGTATTCGATGCCGCCCGGAAGGGTGACCGGACCGGAGAGTGTCTCCGGGATGTCGAGAAACAGAGGAAAGGAGCCGAAGACCCATCTTGTGCCCTCCGAGAAGATCAGGATGAGTGCAAACGTGGCGAGGACCTGATCGAGATGCGCGGCGCGGTAGAGGCGTCGGATCACAACGATTTCAACAAGCGCGCCAGCGGCGGCAGCTGCCGCGAGGGCCGCGATGAGGGCGAAGACGAAAGAGCCGGTGGCCCCCGCAACCCAAGCGGCTGCAAAGGCCCCCACCATGTAGAGGGAGCCATGGGCGAGGTTAATCAGCCCCATGACGCCGAAAATCAGCGTCAGACCGGCGGCCATCAGGAACAGCATGATGCCGAACTGGAGGCCGTTCAGGACCTGTTCGAAGATGAGGATGGTGGACATTTATGGTTTTGATTTCGCCGCGCCTTCGGCGCGTCGATCCGCTGGGGAGAGCTTTGCTCCCCCCAGACCCCCCTCAGGATATTTTTGGGCCGATAATGGCATGGGGCCGTGTAAGGACCTTCGGACCTTACATCTTGCACTCGGCCGCATAGGCGTCGGAGTGGTTTTCAAGCGCCACGCCGAGGGTCTTGTTGGTGAAGACCTCGCCTTCCTGCACCACTTCACGGGCGTAGATCGTTTGCACCGGATGATGGTTCGGACCGAAAGCGAAATCACCCCGCGTGCTGGCAAAATTTGCGGCGCGAAGGGCCTCGCGGAAGGCGTCGGCGTCGGACACGTCGGCAGCATCGACCGCCGAGATCAGGAGATTGGCCGTATCAAACCCCTGGCTTGCATAGAGCGAGGGCAGGCGACCGTATTCGGCCTGAAAGCTCTCGACAAAGGCCGCGTTGGTCGGATTGTCGATATCCTTGTTCCACTGAGAGGTGTTGACGACGCCCAACGCTGCTGCGCCAACCGCCTGGAGAATGCCTTGGTCGAAGCTGAAGGCCGGACCGACGACGGGCAGGTCCACGCCGCTGTCCGCATATTGCTTCAGGAAGGAAATTCCCATGCCGCCGGGGAGGAAGAAATACACGCTGTCAGCGCCGGAGGCGCGGATTTGCGCGATCTCGGCTGCGTAGTCGGTTTGGCCGAGCTCGGTATAGAGCTCGTTCGCGATCTCTCCTTCGAAGAAACGCTTGTAACCCGTGAGCGCGTCGGTGCCTGCCGGGTAGTTTGGTGCGAGGATGAAACTGTTGCCGTAGCCCGCGGTGTTGGCGTAAGCGCCCGCGGCTTCGTGCAGGTTGTCGTTCTGCCAGGCGACGTTGAAGTAATTCGGGTGACAGCCTTTGCCGGCGAGCGGCGAGGGGCCCGCGTTTGGCGAGAGGTAGAACTTGCCTTGCGCGGTGGCGGCCGGCACCACGGCCATGGCGAGGTTCGACCAGATGATGCCGGTGAGCACGTCGACCTTTTCGGACTGGATCATCTTGTCCGCGAGTTGGACGGCGATGTCGGGTTTGCGTTGGTCGTCCTCGATCACGACTTCGATGTCGTCGCGGCCGGATTGCTTGATCGCCAGCATGAAGCCGTCACGGACATCGATGCCGAGCCCTGCACCGCCGCCCGACAACGTGGTGATCATGCCGACTTTGACCTCGGCGGCCGCCGAGCTTGCCAGAAGGGCCGCTGTTGCCGCGGCTGCCAGAATGGTTTTCATCGTTCATCTCCCTGTTGTTGCGTCTTTGAAGCCACGATTTACGAGCGTTTACAAGGGTTTTCGGGCCTTTCCCAATCGGGATGGCCGGAGTGTTCGGCAACCATAGGCTGTCAGACCGCTTGCAAACCGTCCGTGGAGAGGAGGTCGGTTTTCGGCATGAGGCGCAAGAGTTCCCGCGTGTAGGATTGCTGCGGATCAGCGAAGAGAACCTCGGTGGCTTGCAACTCGACAAGGCGGCCATCTTTCAACACGCCAACACGGTCGCACATCTGGCGCACAACTGGCAGATCGTGACTGATGAAGAGCATCGTGAGGCCAAGGAATTCCTGCAGATCCTTGAGGATGTTCAGGATTTGCGCCTGGATGGAGACGTCGAGCGCACTTGTGGGCTCGTCGCAGATAAGGAAGCGGGGTTGCGTGGCAAGCGCGCGCGCGATGCTGATGCGCTGGCGTTGGCCACCGGAGAACTCGTGCGGGTATTTCACGGCGGCGTCAGCGCCAAGCCCGACCTTTTCCAGCAGGTCGCGGACGCGGTCGTCCACCTCGTTTTTCGGAATGACGCCGAGATGGAGCGCGGGCTCGGCCACGATGGCATCCACGCGGTGGCGAGGATTGAGGCTGGAGAACGGGTCCTGGAAGATCATCTGAATTTGGCGCCGGAAGTCTTCCAGTGTCGCGGCATCGGCGCCGGAGACGCGCTTGCCGTCGAAGATCACTTCGCCGCCGTCGAGGGGGTAGAGGCCTGCGATCATGCGTGCGATGGTGGACTTGCCAGAACCGCTTTCTCCGACAAGCCCGAAGACCTCGCCGGGGCGGATATCGAAACTGACGTCGTCGACCGCGGTGAAATATTTGCGCATGGAGGGAAGGAGGCCGCCGCGCGCAAGGAAGGTTTTCTTCAGATTGCGGGCTTCGACCAAGGGCCCGTCGGGGGCCTCGGTCTTCGGCCAGTCCCTCGCCAGTTCTTCGATGGCGAAGCGGGTTTCGCGACCGCCGTAGCTGATCTGGGGAAAGCGCTCGACCTTGCGATCGGGGCGCGGGACGGCGGCAATCAGGCTTTTGGTGTATTCGTGTTCGGGGCGGCCCAGGACCTTTGCCGTGGACCCGCGTTCGACGACTTCGCCCATGTACATGACGGTGACGGTGTCGGTGGTCTCCGCGATGACGCCCATATCGTGGGTGATCAGGATGACTCCGACCTGTTTTTCGTCGACGAGGGAGCGGATGAGATCGAGGATCTGCTTCTGGATCGACACATCAAGTGCAGTTGTCGGTTCGTCCGCAATGATCACATCCGGTTCCGAGCACAGCGCGAGGGCGATCACCACGCGTTGACGCATGCCGCCGGAAAACTGGTGGGGGTATTGGTCAATCCGCGTGTCGGGATCGGGGATGCCCACACGATCGAGAAGATCACATGCACGTTTACGGGCGTCGGCTTCGGACAGGTCGAGATGCTCGGTGATCGTCTCGACCAGTTGCGCGCCGACCGTGAAAAGCGGGTTCAGGCTGGTGAGCGGGTCCTGAAAGATCATCGAGATCTTCTTGCCGCGGAGCGCTTGCATGGCTGCCCGGTCGCGTCCGGAGATGGCGTCGCCCCGGAAATGCACCGTGCCGCCGGAGATGTGCCCGGCCCCTTCGAGAAGCCCCATGACCGCGGCGCCGATGGTGGATTTGCCAGCGCCGGATTCGCCGACCAACCCGTGGATTTCACCCGGTGAGAGTGAGAGAGTGGCGTCGCGAACGGCGATGAATGCACCCCGTCGTGTGGGGAAGGTGACCGAAAGGTCTTCGATGTCCAGAAGCTGGTCACTCATCATTTCAGCCTCGGGTTCAGGGCGTCACGCAACCAATCTCCAAGGAGATTGACCGAGAGGGCGAGGGCAAGAAGCGTGCAGGCGGGGAAGAAGAGGATCCACCATTCGCCGGAGAACAGGAAGCCCTGGCCAATGCGGATCAGTGTGCCCAGCGAGGGTTGCGTGGGTGGCGCGCCGACGCCGAGGAAAGACAATGTTGCCTCCGCGATAATCGCAAGCGCCAGCGAGATCGTCGCGATCACCAGGACGGGCGACAGGGCGTTGGGCAATATGTGTTTGATCATTATGGCCCAGGGGCTGCGACCGATCAGGCGGGCGGCGGCGACATAGTCCTTGTTCTTTTCCACGAGTGTCGTGCCCCGCACCACGCGTGCAAATTGAACCCAATCGGAGAGGCCGATGGCGATGATCAGCACCCAGATTGCCATCTGATCGCGGTACTCGACCGGGGTGAAGCCTTTCGCGATTCCGAAGATCAGCATGGCGACGAGGATCGAGGGGAAGGTGAGCTGAACATCGGCAATGCGCATGATGATCGTCTCGGTCCAGCCGCCGAAATAGCCCGAGACAAGACCGAGGAAAATGCCAAGCACCATCGCGAACAACACCGCAGCGGCCCCGACGAAAAGCGATATGCGCATACCATAGAGGATGGTGGAGAACACATCGCGACCCTGATCGTCGGTGCCCATCAGGAAGCTTTCCTGCGTGAAGGCGTTCGGCTCCATCGGCGGCGTGAAACCGTTCATCAGGTTCAGGCTCGCCGGGTCAAACGGGTTGGTCGGTGCGATCAGCGGCGCGAAGACAGCTGACAGAACCAGCAGCATCGTCACCGTGAACGAGACGACCGCGACCGGGGACCGTTTGAACGAATAAAAGAAGTCACTGTCGGCAAATCGAGCCCAGCGGCCCTTCCGGCCGGGTTTGGTGGGCGCAGATGTGGAAAGGTCGGCCATCAGTGTCCTCCCGCACTATCAACACGGAGACGCGGGTCGACGAAGACATAAAGTATGTCGACGATCAGGTTGATGCCGACGAACATCACCGAGATCAGCATCAGGTATGCTGCCATGACGGGGATATCGACGAACTGGATCGCGTTGATGAAAAGAAGCCCGACGCCCGGCCAGTTGAACACCGTTTCTGTCACGATGGCGAAGGCGATGATTCCGCCGATCTGAAGCCCCATCACGGTGATCACGGGGATCAGCGTGTTTTTCAGGGCATGGCGGAAATTGACCACGCGGTCCTTCAGCCCGCGTGCCCTCGCAAAGCGGATATAGTCCTGTCGCAGCACTTCAAGCATCTCGGATCGGACAAGCCGCATGATGAGGGTCATCTGATAGAGCCCGAGCGTTATGGCGGGAAGGATGAGCGACTTCAGCCCGCTTTCGGTCAGGAAACCGGTACTCCACCAGCCGAAATCGACCACGTCACCGCGCCCGAAGGTGGGAAGCCATCGAAGCTGCACGCCGAAGAGATAGATCAGGAGAATACCGATCAGGAAGGTGGGAAGCGACACTCCGATCAGTGACGCGGACATAATGAAGTTCGAGGCAATCCCGTTTCGCCTGATCGCCGTGAAGACCCCGAGCGCTATGCCAAGGCCAAGTGCAAAGAGGCCGGAGACTGCAGCAAGTTCCAGTGTCGCCGGTGCACGTTCCAGAAGAATTTCGGATACCGGGCGGCCTTGCCGGTAGCTCACGCCGAAATTGCCCTGAACGGCATTCTCGAGGAAGCGGTAGTATTGCACCGGGAACGGCTGATCGAGGCCAAGTTGGGTGCGGAGACGTTCCACGTCCTCGATGGTGCGCTCCTGACCCAGCATGTTGTCGATCGGGTCGCCGATGAAGCGGAACATCGAAAAGGCGATCAACCCGGTGACAAGCAGTACGAGCAGTGACTGCCCGAGGCGGCGGATGATGAAGGACAGCACTTATTTTTCCCCACCTGGAAGCCAGGTTTTGCGCGGCTTCAGTTCTGAAACCGCGCCCGTTCCTCTTCCCATGCTCAGTTCACCGTTACCCAGCGGAGGATGAAGAAGTTGTCCGGTCTTTGCGTGAGCTCGATGTTGTCGCGCGTGCCCCAGACCAGCGGTTGCGTGTAAAGCGGCACATAGGCGTGCTCGCTTTGGTAAAGCGCGGTGACCTCGTCGATCATGGCCTGGCGCGCGGCCGGGTCGATCTCGGACAGGATCGAGGGCAAAAGTTCATCGAGGCGTGCATTCGAGTAACCGCCGAAGTTCCACGAGCCGAGGCGCTTTTCTTCGTTCGGTGTGGAGGCGAGGAAGCGAAGCGGGTGTTCATGATCGAGTGAACCGCCGGGCGACCATCCGAGAAGGTACATGTCGAAATTGTCGGCCCGCAGTTCCGGCCAGTAGTTGGAGACGGGCATCGCGTCGAGTTCCGCGCTGATGCCAACCTGCGCCAACATGCCGGTGATCGCCTGGCAGACGCTTTCGTCGTTCGGATAACGGTCGTTCGGGCATTTGAGGCCGAAGCCGAACCCGTCCGGATAGCCCGCGTCGGCCAGAAGCGCTTTCGCGGCGTCCGGATCGTAGCTTGGACGCGCAGCATTTGCGGCGGAGTAGCCGGAAAGGGCCGGTGTCACCAACTGGCTTGCCGCTTCGGCCGAGCCGCGCCAGATCGTTTGCAGGATGGCGTCGACATTGATGGCCTTGGCCACGGCTTCACGGACGCGCACGTCTTTGAACGGGTTCGGATCGCCCGCGTTCGCGCCGTATTTCAAAGTGTCCGCCTCATGTGCGAAGCCCAGCATGATCGTCCGGGTTTCGATGCCGCGGATGATGTTGACGCCGTCCGACGCTTCGAGGCGGGCTGCGTCCTGAATTGGAACCGGTTCCACGAAATCGACATCGCCGGAAAGAAGGGCAGCCACAGCCGTGGCCGGGTTCTGGATCGGCGTGAACGTGGCGCGGGTGATATTGTGTTCGGCCTCGTCCCACCAGTTCTCGTTTGGTACGAGCGTTGTGGTCAGACCGGGTTGGCGGTCTTCCAGCTTGAACGCGCCTGTGCCGTTGACGTTCAGCGTGGCGAAGTTGCCGTTTTCCTTGTCTGGTCTCGCGGCGTTGTTCGCCTCCGTCCAGCCGCGATCCATGATCATCCAGTTGGCGATGGACGCGGGGAAAAGCGGGTTCGGCGCGTTGGTGTAGAACTCAATGGTGAAGTCGTCGACGACCTTCACTTCGGTCACGGGCGAGAACCAGCTTCTGACGTCGGCGCTTTCGTCGGAGGCGCGCTCATAGGAGAAGAGCACATCATCGGCGTCGAAAGCTGCGCCATCATGGAACGTCACGCCCTGACGCAGCGTGAACCGCCAGCCTTCGCCGTCGCCGATGGGTTCCCAGCTTTCGGCGAGAGACGGTTCGACCTTCATGTCTTTCGACATGCGGACAAGGCCATCATAGACGTTGTTCAGAAAGCCCAGAACCGGGGCCGAGCTGACCGCATGCGGATCCATGGTTTGCGGGTCGGTGCGTCCGGCCCATTGGAATTCCTCCGCCATGGCGGGTGTGGCAAGCACTGCGGTCAACACAAGAGCAGATGTGCGATGAAGCATTTGTACGGTCCTCTCTTTCAGATCGGCCATTGATCGAGCCTTCGGGGAAGCAGGCTAGCGACTGGTGCCGGGACATCAATCACTACCCGTCTGAGCGTCGGAATTGTGAACGCGGGTCTGGTGCCGCCCGGTCTGCGCCCGGGCGGCACCCTTTCAGTTTGCGACGATCAGTTCAGTGTTGCGTGCTTGATCATCGGCTGGTTCTCGGGATCGACTTCGATGCCCACATTCTCCGCCATGGCCCAGTTGAGAACCTGATGGTGGATCGGGATGTAGAGCACATCGTCCTGCACCACGCGCCAGATGTCGGCGATGTCAGCGTTCCGTGCATCGAGATCGGTGTTGGACGCCAGCGACAGGATCTTGGCATCCAGTTCGTCGTTGTCATACCCGGTCCCGTTCCAAGTGCCGATATCGCTTTCGCGACCATGGACGAGGAAGTTGAAGATGTATTCCGAGTCGTATGTCGGAACGCCCCAGCCCAGCATGTAGAAGTCGGTCTTCCCGTCTGTGATCTTCGGGAAGTGCTGTGCCTTCGGGATCGCGTCGAGGTTTACCGTGATGCCGATCTGACCCAGCATGCCGACGGCTGCCTGGCAGATGCCTTCATCGTTGATGTAGCGGTCGTTCGGGCAATCCAGACGGATAGAGAAGCCATCGCCATAGCCCGCTTCGGCCATCAGCGCTTTCGCGGCCTCGACATCGGTGGAACTTTCTGCATCCATCTCGGCAGTCCAGCCGTTGACGAAGGGCGGCGCAATCATGCCCGCGGGCTGTGACTGGCCGCGCATCACGACCTGCTTGATCGCGTCACGGTTGATGGCCATCGACATCGCCTTGCGCACGCGCACGTCTGCCAATGGGTTCTTGCCGTCGACGTTGTCGGCTTCGAGATCATCTGCGCCCTGGTTCATGCCGAAGAAGATCACCCGGTTCTGCGGGGCGGTCTTGACCACCAGGCCATCGGCGCTGTTGACGCGCTCAAGGTCCTGGACCGGCACATCCTGAAGATAGTTGATCTCACCTGACAGCAGGGCGGCAACGCGGGTTGCAGCGTTCTGGATCGGTGTATGGATGATCTCTTCAAAGGCCAACGGGAACTGGTCGCGGCCCCAATAGTCTTCGTTGCGTGCCATCACGGTCTTCACGTCCGGCTCGCGGCTCACCAGCCGGTAGGCACCGGTGCCGTTCACGTTGGTCGTGGCATAGGTGATTTCACCACCCTCGAAGTCCTGCACCTTGACGGTGTTGTTTTCCTCGGTCCAGTCCTTGTCCATGATGAACAGGTCGGTGAGGTTGGCCGACAGGATCGGGTTCGGGCCATCGGTGACCATCTCGACGGTGTAATCATCGACCGCGCGGACTTCGTCGATGGAGTTCAAAAGTTCCTTCATGTCGGAGGTTGGCGTCTTTGCGCGTTCGAAGCTGAAGACCACGTCTTCGGCCGTGAAATCATTGCCGTTGTGGAACTTCACGCCTTCGCGAAGGTTGAAGACCCAGACGTTCGGATCATCTGGGCTCGGTCCCCAATCGGTTGCCAGAGCGGCTTCGAAGGCACCGGTCACGTCACGGATGATCAGTGCTTCGTACATCTGGTGACGAATCGTGTGGGTTTGGCCTTCGTTTTGTGAGTGCGGGTCGAGTGTCAGCGCATCACCCGCACTTGCCCAGCGCAGCGTTTCGGCTGTTGCGGGAAAGGCGAGGGTGGCGACCAGCGAGGCCAGTACGGCTTTGGTTGCAATACTCATGAGAACTCCCTGATATTATTTTTGATCGTGTGGTCAGTTTTCGCGAAACTGGGAGGAACCACAAGGTGGATCAATCGTCTTTACGCAGCGATATCTGACCTTCTGCCATTTTCTGCGCCGCTCGACGTGGTTCGTGCTGAAAGCGTGTTCCGGAAAATGGCTCGGATGGTGGGTGTTTTGCATCGCGTCGATCCGATGTTTCACAATCCGGAAACGAGGTGACCGCCATCCACCGCTATGACCGATCCCGTCATGTAACGGGACGCGTCTGAGGCGAGCAGCAGCATGGCACCGTCCAAGTCGTCCGGTTTGCCAAGACGGCGCTGGGGAATGCGTTTGATCAACGACTGTCCTGCCTGAGTTGTGAAGAACTCTGCATTTATCGGCGTCTCGATGTAGCCGGGGCAAAGGGCATTGACCCGAATACCGTGGCGCGCCCATTCGAGTGCAAGGGACTTGGTAAGCTGAATGACGCCTGCCTTCGACGCAGCATATGCTGCCACGCCTCCGGAAACGCGGATGCCGAGGATCGAGGCGATGTTGATAATGGAGCCGCCGCCCGTTTCCGACATTGCCTGCGCGGCGCTCCGGGCGACGGTAAAGACGCCGGTGAGATTTGTGTCGAGTACCGTTTGGAAATCAGCGGTTGTGGTTTCAAGCGCCGGGCCGCTTTCGGCGATGCCTGCATTGTTAACAACGATGTCGAAGGTATTGGCGCCAATGAGGTTTTCCACTGACGTGGCGTCGGTGACGTCAAGCGCGAACGCATGAGCAAGAGGCAATTTGGCCGCCTCAGCTTCAACGATGTCGAGCCGCCGTGCGGCGAGTGTCACTTCCGCGCCAGCGGAGGAGAGCAGGCCAGCGAAATGAAGGCCAAGCCCACTCGACGCACCGGTTACCAGCGCACGTTTTCCATCGAGCCTGAGTTCCATAGCCTGCTTCCCCGCGTTCTTGCAGCCACGGTGGTACCGTTTCCGACGCGTGTCAGGATGGCAAGGCGTTCTGCTCTGAAAGCTCAAAGTTCAAACGGAACGGTGGCTACTGAAGGAGTTTGGCTCGTTCAGGTGCCGCAGAAAGTCTGCGGCACGATCTCGTCCTGGGTCGGTGCGCGGGCCAGATCGCTGTCGTCTTCGCTCAGAACGAAGGGCGTCTGCAGAGCTTTGTTGAGACGATGGAACGGGGCGAGGTCGCCGGAGACACCGGACGAGATCGCTTCTTCGATTCTATGGGTGCGTGGGATGACGGCGGGATTGATTGCGCGCAGGGCGTCGAGCCTGTCTTCCGGTGTGGTGTCCTCTTGGGCCAGTCGGTCGCGCCACGCCCTCTCCCAGGTATCGAAGGCATCAGGGTCGACGAACTCGTCTCGGGCATGTCGTGTGCCGAGCGCACGGAAGGTGTTGGTGAAATCCGCCTGATTCTCAGCCATTGCATTCAGAAGATCATTGGCGAGCGCGTCGTCTCCATCGCTCTGGCTCGTCAGTCCCAGCTTGGAGCGAAATACCTCACTCCACGCCGAACGGAACAGGTCGGGGAACCGGTCGAGCGACTTTTGTGCCGGTTCCGACGAACCGATGAGCGGGAGAAGCGCCATCGCAAGCTGCGCCAGATTCCACATGGCGACATCGGGTTGCCGGCCATAGGCATATCGGCCGGCATGGTCGATCGAGGAGAAGACGCGAAGCGGATGATAGGAGTCAATGAAAGCGCAGGGACCATAGTCGATTGTTTCGCCCGAAATGGTCATGTTGTCCGTGTTCATCACGCCGTGAACAAAGCCCAGCCCCATCCATTTGGCGATGAGCCGTGCTTGGCGCTCGATGACGCCGTCGAGGAGATCGAGCGCGGTTTCGCCGTCCGGTTGGTGGCGCTCCAATGCGTGCTGCACCAGTGCTTCGAGCGCCTCCCGATCATCTCTTGCCGCGAAGAACTGGAAAGTGCCCACGCGAATATGGCTTGATGCCACGCGGGTCAGCACAGCGCCCGGCAGCGGGGCTTCGCGCAGGACGATTTCGCCGGTTTGAACAGCAGCGAGCGCACGGGTAGTCGGGATGCCCAGGGCGGCCATTGCCTCGGAGACGATGTACTCGCGCATCACCGGTCCAAGCCACGCACGGCCATCGCCCATACGACTGTAAGGCGTTGGGCCAGAACCTTTGAGCTGAAGATCGAAGCGCGCGCCGTCCGGGGCGACCACTTCTCCAAGCAGCAGCGCGCGCCCATCGCCCAATTGCGGAACGAAGTTGCCGAATTGATGTCCGGCATAGGCTTGGGCCAAGGGATCCGCGCCGTCGGGCAAAAGGTTGCCGCCCAGCGCGGCAACTCCGTCCGGTGTCGCAAGCGCATCCGGGTCGAGCCCGAGACGTTCGGCGAGCGGAATGTTCAGCGCGATGAGTTCAGGTTCTTTGACCGGCGTCGGTTCAAGGCGCGAATAGAAACGCTCAGGCAAGCGACCGTAGGAATTGTCGAAGGGAAGATCGAGGCTCATCGTTTGAATTTAGGTCTGCCGGGCGCCGCGGGAAAGGGGCCAAAGGCGCCTCACGCGCGCCATGTCATGAAATGGTAATCGCGTCGTGCAAATCCTGCGCGTTCGTAAAGACGTGCCGCTGTGTCGTTTCCGGCCGCAACCTCGAGGGAAAGTGCCATGACGCCCGCGTCTTTCAGCGCTTTCTGGAGGGCTGTGAGGGCTTCGGTCCCCATTCCGCGCCCCCGGACCTTTTCACGGATCCAGAATTCATCAAGCACACCATCCAGACCGCCGAGTTCCAGCGACCATCCAAAGCTGACCGCGATATATCCCACCGGGGCCATTTGCGGCCCGATGAGCCAGATCGCACCGTGGGGCGAACCATTGAGCAGCGGTTCGAGTGCGGCGCGCCGGTGCGCTTCATCACTCTCGATGCCCTCAAACGCATGATAGAGTGCCACCATCTTTTCGAGGCGGTCGAGGTCGTCTTTGCCGGCAAGGTGCAACACCTGGCTCATGGCAAGGTTCCGATGCGTCGCGTCAGCAGGTCAAAATAGCCGTCTGAATTCACGTCACCAATGAAGGTGGCGTTTGCCGTCCGGTCGGTCACGCGCCACCAATCCGCGACGGTCATGCCGCGCGTCAGAACAGACTGGGTTTCAATTTCCACATTGATGTGCCTGCCGGTGAACAGGTCAGGTTCCAGCAAGTAGGCGACAGTGCAGGGGTCGTGGAGCGGTGCCCCTTCGGACCCGTATTTCTCCTTGTCGAAGCGCTCGAAGAAATCAGTCCATGCGGCGACCATTTCACCTGTCCGGGTGCCGAGGCTTCTGAATGCCTCCACGCGCGGGCGGGTCGTAAGGGCCTTATGCGTGACGTCGAGAGGCATGACGGTCAGCGGAACGCCGGAACGAAACACGATTTCAGCGGCTTCCGGGTCGACGTAAATGTTGAATTCGGCTGCCGGAGTTATGTTGCCCACCTCGAAATAAGCGCCTCCCATTAGAACGATCTCGGCGACTTTTCCGATGATGTCGGGCGCGCGCTCGAAGGCCATCGCGATATTCGTCAGGGGACCAATTGGCAGGAGCGTGACTTCGCCCTCTGGTTCCTGGCGGAGCGTGTCGATAAGGAAGTCGACCGCATGTGTTGGCTGGAGTGGCATGGTCGGGTCAGGCAGTTGCGGTCCGTCCAGCCCGGTTTTGCCGTGGACATGTTCGGCAGTGACCAGCTTCCGGTTGAGTGGAGTGTCGGCCCCCGCAAAGACGGGAATGTCGGCGCGATCCACCAATTCGCAGACGATGCGGGCGTTCTTTTCCGTCAACGCCAGCGGAACGTTGCCCGCAACTGCAGTCAAGCCGAGCAGATCAAGTTCCGGAGAGGCGAGGGCCAGAAGGATGGCCACCGCATCATCCTGTCCCGGGTCGGTGTCTATGATGATTTTACGCAAGCCCATGGGCGCGACCATGGCGCGCGGTCATGGGATTCGCAAGAATTGGGTGACGCCAAGGGCGCTCAGGCGCGAAGGGGCATTGTTGAGGCCGTGCCGCCTTCGACCCAGCCGACAAATTTCCTTTGCCAATCGGTACCTTGGCGAACGATTGCCTGCTGCCACGGTGTTCTCATCTGGAAAAGGCGCTTCGATGGCTTCTCGATCCGTCCGTGAATGCCGCGGCTGATGCAAACACCTCCCACGACCAGGACAAACGCCATGATGAGAGGATTCCCGAGGAAAAAGGCGCGAAGTGCAGGCTCTCCCAGGATCACAAGCGCCAACAAGAGCCGTGAGATCGCAACAGCCTCCATCATGAAGCGCATGGATGGCAGCAGGGCGCAGATCAGAATCGCCGCAACTCCGACAACCGCGGCGTAAACCGCACCCGTGACAAATGAGATGTGAACTGCACCGATGTAAGCCGGTGACGGCAGGTAAAGTAGCACGCCTGCCAAATAGGCCAAGCTTGCAACCAAGATGAGCCGTCGACGTTCGCGGTATAGCAGTGCCCGAAGGCTAATAATCATTGCACACGCGGCCTTTTCGCGGTGCCCCCACCACACTCGAGCTATTCACGGTTTCGGGCCAAATTGAGGCGCACTTGTTAATTTTTCGTTTACGGAAACGATGGACACTCAGAGCGGGATTCGTTCGTGGTGAGGAGCTGAATGCCGCCCTGTTGAGACGTCTGACCAAAGTATGCTTGCCCCTGCGCTGCTCGACGGGCAATGTCCCGAGTACGAGCAGATGGTTGAAGCCAACCAGTATGGCACCACATATAGAAGCCAGGAGAGGGCTCGCATTGCCGATATCGGGATGGAACCCTCTTGCAGCTTCAAGGACGCAAGAATGAACGAATCTTTTGAAAACGCTTTCCCCGTGCTCCCCTTGAGGGACATCGTGGTTTTCCCGCACATGGTCGTGCCTCTTTTTGTTGGGCGCGACAAATCGGTCAAGGCTCTCGAAGAGGTCATGCAGGATGACAAGCAGATCTTGTTGTCCAGCCAAGTCGACCCGTCGGTTGATGAGCCCGATGCGGATGGAATCTATGACGTCGGCGTCATCGCCAACGTCTTGCAATTGCTGAAACTTCCCGATGGAACCGTGAAGGTTCTCGTGGAAGGGCGCGAGCGTGTGAAAATCACGCGATATCTTGAAAACGAAGCCTTCTTTGAGGCCTTTGCAGAGCCGCTCTCCGAAGAAATGGGCGACGAGGAAGCCGTTCAGGCTTTGATCCGCTCCGTCGCGGAGGAATTTGAGCGTTATGCAAAGGTGAAGAAGAACGTGCCGGAAGAAGCGCTGTCGCAGGTCGCCGACACGCAGGAGCCGTCTAAACTGGCCGATTTAGTCTCCGGGCATCTTGGGATCGAGGTGGACCGAAAGCAGGCGCTTCTGGAGACGCTCGTCGTCGCCGAGCGTTTGGAATCGGTCTACGGCCTGATGCAGGGCGAAATGTCGGTTCTGCAGGTTGAGAAGAAGATCAAGACGCGCGTGAAGTCCCAGATGGAGCGCACGCAGCGTGAGTACTATCTCAACGAACAGATGAAGGCGATCCAGAAGGAACTGGGTGACGGCGAAGAATCTAATGAGATTCTCGAACTCGAACAGAAGATCGCAGACACGAAGTTCTCCAAGGAAGCGCGCGAAAAGGCAGAGGGCGAGCTGAAAAAACTAAAGTCCATGTCGCCGATGTCCGCGGAAGCGACCGTGGTGCGCAACTACCTCGATTGGATGCTGTCGATTCCGTGGGGCACGAAGTCTCGCGTTAAGAAGGATCTTGGCCGCGCCCAGAAGGTTTTGGATGACGATCACTACGGTCTCGAGAAAGTCAAAGAGCGGATCGTCGAGTATCTGGCCGTTCAGCAGCGTTCGAAGAAGCTGAAGGGACCGATCCTGTGTCTCGTCGGGCCGCCGGGTGTGGGTAAGACCTCGCTCGGCAAGTCGGTCGCGAAGGCCACCGGGCGCGAGTTCATCCGAATTTCTCTGGGCGGCGTGCGCGATGAGAGCGAAATCCGCGGCCACCGGCGGACCTATATCGGCTCGATGCCCGGCAAGATCATCCAGGCGCTGAAGAAGGCGAAGACGACGAACCCGCTCATCCTGCTCGATGAGATCGACAAAATGGGTCAGGACTTCCGGGGCGACCCGGCGTCGGCGATGCTGGAAGTGCTTGATCCGGAGCAGAATGGCACGTTCGTCGACCATTACATGGAAGTCGAATACGACCTGTCGAACGTCATGTTCCTGACCACGGCGAACTCCTACAACATGCCGGGCCCGCTTCTGGACCGGATGGAGATCATTCCGTTGGCGGGTTACACTGAGGACGAGAAATCCGAGATTGCGCGGCAGCACCTGATCGCCAAGCAGGTCAAGAACCACGGCCTTCGTGAGAAGGAATTCGAGCTGACCGACGAGGCGCTGACCGAGATGATCCGTACCTATACCCGCGAGGCAGGGGTGCGGAATCTTGAGCGTGAGATCGCCAAGCTGGCGCGGAAAGCAGTGACGAAGATCATCAAGAAGGAAGATGAGAAGGTCACGGTAACTCCCGAGAAACTCGAAGATTTCCTGGGAGTGAAAAAGTTCCGTTATGGGCTTGCGGAGAAGGAAGACCAGATCGGTGTTGTCACCGGGTTGGCCTGGACGAGCGTTGGAGGCGATCTGCTTCAGATCGAGGCTCTGCGCCTGCCCGGCAAAGGTCGCATGAAAACGACCGGCAAGCTGGGCGACGTCATGAAGGAGTCAATCGACGCGGCGTCCAGCTATGTCCGCTCGATCGCGCCTTCGATCGGTGTGAAGCCGCCGCAGTTCGACACGATGGACATTCACGTTCACGTGCCGGATGGGGCCACGCCGAAGGATGGTCCATCCGCCGGCCTCGCCATGGTGACTTCGATCGTTTCGGTCCTGACGAAGATACCGGTACGCAAGGACATCGCCATGACGGGTGAGGTTTCGCTCCGCGGCAACGCGATGCCAATCGGCGGGTTGAAGGAAAAGCTGTTGGCTGCGCTTCGCGGTGGCATCAAGACGGTGCTGATCCCTGAAGAGAATGCCAAGGACTTGCCGGAGATCCCGGACAACGTGAAGGACGGGCTCGAGATCATTCCTGTCACGCACGTTTCCGAGGTTCTGAAGCACGCGCTTGTGCGCGAACCGGAGCCGATTGATTGGGACGAGGCTGCCGAGGAAGCGGCAGCGGCGGCTCGTGCTGCGGAGGCGGCTGCCAAGGCAGGATCGGGCGCGGTGGCGCACTAGCCTTCAGTTGTCTGAGCTATGAAAAGTCGGGCCGGGACCTTCGGGAGTTCCGGCCCGATGTCTTTTTGCAGTCTGCCGCTAAAGGTCTGTTCCACGGCTGATCTTCCCGCCGCCCACGGATGTCGCTACGCCGGTTGTACCGGGTGCCGATGTCGCAAGGCCGCGGAGCACCCGAACCGCGAGGAACGCAAAAGCCTGGGCTTCCAGCATGTCGCCATCAAGCCCGACGTCTTCGACGGGCATGACTGGGCACGAAAGACGCGCAGACAGTCCGGCCATGATCCCCGGGTTTTTTCGGCCGCCGCCAGTCACCAAAACGCGAGCGGGTGGCGTCGGGCAATGTTGTAGACCCTTTTCAACGGCAGCAGCCGTTCCAGCCGCAAGCGTGGCGGCCGCATCCGCGTTCGATAAATCGGAGACGAATTCACGCCATTTCGCGAAATCGTTCCGGTCGAGCGATTTGGGCGGCACTTTCGCAAAGTAACGTGCCGACATCATTCGATCGACGATCGGGTCGTGTGCCTTTCCCGCAAGGGTCAGAGCTCCATCGACGTCATAGCGCTGTCCGAGGCGCTCCTGACACAGATCGTCAATCAGCGCATTGGCGGGCCCGGTGTCGAAGGCGAGGAGAGCGCCGTCCGCCTCCGGAGCGTCGGCGAGAGGGTCGAGCCAGGTGATGTTGCCGACACCGCCCAGGTTGAGGAAAGCAAGTGGTTCTGTAGCGCCGACATGTCGAGCGAGCGCCCAATGGTAGAAAGGCGCCAAAGGCGCGCCCTGGCCGCCAAGTTCCATATCCGCCGTGCGGAAATCCCAGACGACTGTTTTCTCGAGCACGCCAGCCAGCACGAGGCCGTTCCCGGCTTGCAAGGTCGTGTTCTGGTCCGGGAGGTGCGTGAGCGTTTGCCCATGAAAGCCGACGACCTCGGCGTCCGGGAACTCCGAGAGAAGCTCTGCATGTGCGTTTTCGACGACTTCAGCGGCGGCCTTCACTTCGGCCCCTTCAAGCTTGCCGAAAGCGTTGCGAATGGTGTCTCGCTCCGCGTTCGAGTAGGGACGATAGGCGTGCCGGCCAAAATCCAGAACCCGTTGCCCGTCGGTTTGCAGCATGGCCGCATCGACACCGTCAAGCGATGTCCCTGACATGGCGCCAAGAGCCCAAACCGGCCTTTCCTTGCTCATGACTTCCCCTTTGCCGCGTGCCCCAGTATAGGGCGTGAACCACGTAATGGATGAGCCGATGACCTACCACCCGAAATCCGAATTCCTCGCCACGATCATGGCGCGCGGATTTCTGGCTGACTGCACCGACCTGCAGGAGCTGGACGCGCGTTTCCACAAGGAAACCGTGACCGGCTATATCGGCTTCGATCTCACGGCGACCTCGCTTCATATCGGGAATGCCGTTCAGATCATGCTTCTGCGCTGGATGCAGAAGACCGGGCACCGTCCGATCACGCTGATGGGGGGTGGGACGACCAAGGTGGGTGATCCGTCCGGCAAGGACGAGATGCGGAAGATCCTGACGGTCGAGCAGATCAACGCGAACGCAGACAGCATCCGCAAGGTTTTTGCGAATTACATTTCCTACGGGAATGGTCCGACAGACTCTCCGCTTGTGAACAACGCCGAGTGGCTGGATGAGCTGAAATACATCGAGTTTCTTCGCGACATCGGAAAACACTTCACGATCAACCGCTTGCTTGCGTTTGAAAGCGTAAAGTCGCGGCTGGACCGGGAGCAGGCGCTGAGCTTCATCGAGTTCAATTACATGCTCCTTCAGGCGTATGACTTCCTGGAACTCTACCGCCGTCACGGCTGCATCCTGCAGATGGGTGGCTCTGACCAGTGGGGCAACATCGTTTCGGGGGCCGACCTGATCCGCCGGGTCGAGGGGGCCGAAGCCTTTGGTCTGACGACCCCGCTTGTGACGCGGGCCGATGGCAAGAAGATGGGCAAGTCGGCAGACGGTGCGATCTGGCTCAACGAAGATATGATGTCGTCCTATGATTTCTGGCAGTGGTGGCGGAATGTGGACGATGCCGATGTGGGCAAGTTCCTCAAGATGTTTACCGAATTGCCGATCGATGAATGCGAACGGCTGGGTGCCCTGGGTGGCTCGGAAATCAATGGTGCAAAGATCATTCTGGCGAATGAGGTCACGTCGCTTTGCCGTGGCGTGGACGCCGCGGTGGCAGCAGAAACGACGGCGCGAGAAGTTTTTGAAAAAGGTGGCGTCGGAGATGATCTGCCGACGCTTGAACTCAATGCCTCTGACCTGTCTGATGGCATCTCGGTGGTTCAGTTGTTCGTGCGTTCCGGTCTTGTGAAGTCCGGGAAAGAGGCGAAACGACTGATCGCCGAAAATGGGGCGCGCCTTGACGACGCGCCTTTGACGGACGCCGGTCATGTCATCGATGCCGCTGCTCTTTCGGCACCGATCAAGCTATCGGCCGGAAAAAAACGACACGCGCTCATAAAACTGGCGCAATGACGCTAATGAAATATTAGCGTAACTTATTAAAAAGTTTAAAAAAAATCGCTTAATTGGCTCGTAACTGCCTGATTTTCTCGCTAAACGGGTGAGGATTGAAAGCCATGAAAAACCTCGCCTATATGTGCGGCGGACAATCGGCATTCGAGGGAGTGGGTCATGGCTGGCCATTCAAAATGGGCAAATATTCAACACCGTAAAGGGCGTCAGGACGCTGCGCGGTCTAAACTTTTTTCGAAACTGTCGAAAGAAATCACGGTGGCCGCCAAGATGGGCGACCCCGACCCTGAAAAAAACCCGCGTTTGCGCCTTGCCGTCAAGGAAGCCAAATCGAATTCGGTTCCGAAGGACGTGATCGACCGCGCGATTTCGAAAAGTCAGGCCGGCGAGGGCGACGATTTCGAGGAAATCCGTTACGAGGGCTATGGACCGAACGGCGTTGCGGTGATCGTTGAAGCGATGACCGACAATCGAAACCGCACTGCATCGACGGTGCGTTCCACCTTCGGCAAGCATGGCGGCAACCTTGGTGAAACCGGGTCGGTCAGCTTCATGTTCGAGCGGAAAGGGGAGATCCTCTACCCGGCAGATGCGGGTGATGAGGACACGGTGATGATGGCCGCCATCGAGGCGGGTGCCGAAGACGTTGAAAGCAGCGACGAAGGCCATGCAATCTATACGGCTGACACTGAACTGAACGCGGTATCGACCGATATCGAAGCAGTCCTCGGCGAAGCTGAATCGACGAAACTCATTTGGAAGCCGACGACAACGACGGAACTCGACCTCGATGGCGCTCAGAAATTAATGAAACTGATCGAGGTCCTCGAGGATGACGATGACATCCAGCGTGTCACCGCCAATTTCGAGATCTCCGACGAGGTGATGGCACAGCTCGCGTGACACTGTCTTTTGTTCAAGGATTTTTACTCAGTTTATCCCTGATCGTCGCAATCGGCGCGCAGAACGCTTTCGTCCTCCGCCAGGGCATCAGGCAGTCACATGTTCTGGCCGTTGTTCTCACCTGTGCTTTTTCTGATGCCATTTTGATGTCGGCGGGCGTGCTCGGGTTCGGTGCTCTTGCCCAAGCCGTTCCTTGGCTGAAGCCCGTCATGACATATGGCGGTGCTTTGTTCCTCTTCGTGTACGGGGCGCTGTCCTTCCGGTCTGCCTGGACCGGAAGCGGCGCTCTGAAAGCGGGGAACGGAGAGGAGACCGGGCTCTGGGCGACCGTTGGCGTCTGTCTTGCGCTCACCTGGGGCAACCCGCATGTCTACCTGGATACTTTGGTGCTTTTGGGAACGATTGCGGCTGCGCTTGACGGACATCGGGTCGCCTTTGCAGTCGGTGCCATATCGGCGAGTTTTGTCTTCTTTTTCACCCTTGGATATGGTGCACGCCTGCTTGCGCCGTTCTTCGCCAGGCCAAGTGCGTGGCGGCTTCTTGATTTCGGCGTTGGTGTGCTGATGTGGGCCATCGCACTGGCGTTGCTTTTCGGGACCTGACGGTGGTGAAGTGACTGGATCCTGCACGTCGGGAATGCTACTTATTGTGGCATGCTCGCGCCAGACCCCAACATAAGCGAAAATCGTAAATCAATTCGTCGACTTGACGATGGGGCGATCAATCGGATCGCCGCTGGCGAAGTTGTTGAGCGACCTGCCTCCGCCGTGAAGGAACTGGTGGAGAATGCGATAGATGCCGGGGCCACCCGGATCGGCGTTGCCATTGCGGATGGGGGCAAACGCTTGATCCGCGTTGCGGATGACGGGAGCGGGATTGCTCCAGATGAGATGCCGCTGGCCTTGGCGCGACACGCGACGTCCAAGATCGACGGCACCGATCTTTTGAACATCCGTACATTTGGGTTCCGAGGCGAGGCGCTTGCGTCCCTCGCCGCTGTATCCCGTCTGTCGTTGACATCAAGGGTGGCGGGCGGCGACGCGTATCGGCTGGACGCTTCGGCTGGCGAGATTGGCGACCTCCGACCGTCGGCTGGCCGACCGGGAACAGTCGTGGAGATTCGGGATCTCTTTTTTGCTACACCGGCACGCTTGAAGTTTCTCAGGAGTGGGCAAGCAGAAACGCGCGCGGTCGTCGACGTGGTCAAGCGCCTTGCCATGGCAGAGCCGTATGTCGGGTTTGAACTCGTCGACGAGAGCGATACGCATCGCACCCTGTTCAAGGCAGATGTCGAGCAAGGGGAGCCGGTGGCGGCTCTGCGTGCGCGATTGGCGAAGGTTTTGGGGCCCGACTTCGTGGAAAATGCGCTTCCATTGGAGGCGGAACGTGAAGGTTTGCATCTGACCGGCTTTGCGGCCCTTCCGACATATTCGCGCGGCTCGGCCATTCAGCAGTTCGTCTATGTCAATGGCCGCAATGTGAGGGACAAGGCGCTGATCGGAGCCTTACGCGCCGGTTACATGGATGTGCTTAGCCGCGACCGGCATCCGGCCGCGGTACTTTTCATCGATTGTGACCCTGTCTTGGTTGATGTGAACGTTCATCCCGCCAAAACGGAAGTTCGGTTTCGTGACGCGCAGGCGGCACGTAGCCTGATCGTCCGCGGGCTGCGCGAGGTATTGACGACTGCCGGGCATCGGGCCTCGTCGACCGTCGCTGACGCGACGCTTGAGGCATTTCAGCCGGAGCCAAGGGTTTATCAAATGGATCGGCCATCACGCGGTCCGGTCTTCTTCGAAGAACCTGCACAGGACAGATCAGGTTTCCTGCCGCCAACTGAGGCCGCAGGCGCGCGCGTTGAACCCGAGCCTTTGGCGCAAGACATCGATTTGCCGCTTGGCGCGGCGCGGGCGCAATTGCATGAGAATTTCATTGTTGCGCAAACGCGCGATGGCATGGTGCTGGTCGACGCGCATGCCGCCCATGAACGAATTGTATACGAGACGCTTAAGTCTCAGCGGGACACAAACGGTGTTGCGGCTCAGGCCTTGCTCGTACCCGAAATCGTTGAGCTTGGGCAGGACGCCGAGCTGTTGCTTGGGGTTGCAGATGAACTGGCTGGTCTCGGCCTCGTTGTCGAACCGTTCGGTCCGGGCGCGGTCGCGGTGCGGGAAGTGCCTGCCATATTGGGGCTGGTGGACGCAGGTGCGCTCATTCGGGACATCGTCGATGAACTGTCGGCTGCTGGAAGCAGTGCAGCGTTGATCGCGCGGATCGATGCGATCCTGTCGCGCATCGCCTGCCATGGCTCTGTTCGGACCGGACGGCGGATGAACGCGGCCGAGATGAACGCACTTCTGAGGCAAATGGAGGCAACGCCTCGCGCCGGGCAGTGCAACCATGGCCGACCGACTTACGTCGAACTGAAGCTCGACGATATCGAGAAACTGTTTGGTCGGCGATGATCCAACTTGGAGAGATAACACTTGATCTGAGCGATCCGGTGGCGCTGCTTGCGCTGGCGGGTGGGGTGGTTGTGTTCCTGGTTGTCGTGCTTTTGATCATGGCCGTGCGCCGGGCAGGCGAAGCTTCCCGTCAGATTACACCGGTGATCCATTCGATGCAGGCAATGCAGTCACGCGTTGAGAGCTTGGCGGACGGGCAGGCCGCACTTTCGGGCGGGCTGACACAGGTGTCGGAAGCAAGTGCCGCGAGCCAGGCAAACATGCTCAAGCTCATGGAGGCCCGGCTGTCAGAGGTCTCGAAGGGGATGGCAGACAATCTGGCCAATTCCTCGACCAAGACGGCGCGATCCTTGGGAGAGTTGCAACAGCGTTTGGAAACCATCGACAAGGCTCAGGCCAATATCGAAAAGCTCTCGGGCGACGTTCTGACGTTGCAGGATATTCTGTCGAACAAGCAAACGCGTGGCGCGTTCGGTGAGATCCAGCTTTACGATATTCTGGAAAAAGCCCTTCCCTCAGACAGTTATGACAAGCAGGTCACGCTTTCCAATGGGCGGCGGGCGGACTGTCTGATCCATTTGCCGAACCCTCCCGGACCCATCGTGATCGACGCGAAGTTTCCGTTGGAAGCCTATGAGGCGCTGCGGAACGCGACAAGCGATTACGAGGTGAATGAGGCGGCCAAGCTTCTCAGGGTCTCCGTCAAGAAGCACATCAAGGACATCTCCGAGAAGTACATCCTCGACGGAGAGACGGCAGACGGCGCGCTGATGTTTTTGCCGTCCGAAGCCGTGTACGCGGAGCTTCATGCGAATTTCCCGGAGCTTGTGCGTGAGGGCTTTGCCGCGCGTGTCTGGATCGTGTCACCGACAACATGCATGGCGACACTGAACACGATGCGCGCCATTCTCAAGGACGCGCGCATGCGGGAGCAGGCCGGTGCAATCCGGAAGGCGCTGAAGCAGTTGCATCGCGATGTGGAGATCATTGGCGAGCGCGCTGCAAAGCTGGAAACTCATTTCAACCAGGCGCGTGCCGATATCGAAGGTCTGGGTGTGGCCAGCGAACGCGCGGGCAAGCGCGCCGCGCGGCTCGACAATTTCGATTTCGAGGAATTGGCGCCCGATGCGCCCGAGGTTGTGCGACTGACAACGGGCAAAGGGTAGGGCGCTTTGGGCATGCGCGCCTTGCGCGCAGGTGGCCCGTCCCGCCGGTTCAGTCTTTGAGAACCCGTTCGGCTATGTCCGAGAGGAGTGCATTCAACTGAACGTCGCCTCCCATGTCGGCCAGCTTCTTGTCGACAATCAGAAACGAAAGGCCGTGCACGAAGCTCCACAGCATGAAGGCGCGCCGCCGAACCTCGGGAGTTATGTCCTTTTCGCCGAGGCAAGCGGCGACTTCCTTCAGGACGATACCAAAGGTCTCCTCGCCTGCAGCCTGAAGGCGTTCGTCTTCCAGGCGATCCGTGAAGCCGCCGAATTTCAATCGGAAGCATCCATGTTCTTCTATGGCGAAGTTGACGTATTCGCGCCCCAGGGCAGTCACGCGTGCTGGCGTGCCTTCAGGGATGCCGTCCAATGCGGCCTTCATCTTGGCGCGATGGCGAACCATGCCTTCCAGCACCATGGCGACAAGCATGTCATTCCTGTCCTTGAAGTGCTTGTACGGCGCTGCCGTAGATACGCCCGCAAGTCGGCAGGCATCGGAAACCGAAAAGCCATCTGGGCCTTTTTCCTCGACCAAACGGCGCGTCGCTTCGATCAGGCCCGCGCGCAAATCTCCATGATGATACGCGGACTTGCGTAGCGCCTTGCCATCATCGGCTGGCGGCTGGTCTTCCGAAATTTTCTCGACGTCTTCCATGATCCATTTCCTCGCAGATAACGTAACACTTGTCAAAGTAAGAACTTCTAACATATAAGTTAGCACATCTAACATTGCGAGGATTCGAAGATGGCCAAGGCGCAAGACCAGAAAGAAGGACGTAGCGTAACGCGACGTCTGAAAAGCGCAGCGACTGTTTCGGGCCGTGTTCTTCTGACGCTGGGCGTCATTGGTGGCGCGGGATTTGCCGTGCAGTTCGGGGCCTCTGAACTCGCTCAACGTGCAGACGCATCGCCCGCGCCAGACGCCGCGCCCGCCATTCCTGTGAACGCGCTCCCACTCCAAGTGGAGACGGGGTTCGACATCACGCGGGCCTTCATAGGGCAGGTGGAGGCGCAGAAGACCGTTTCCATGTCCTTCGAGTTGGCTGGACGCGTGATGGAAATTGCCGTCGACGAAGGCCACACCGTCGAACGCGGACAGGTCCTTGCAGTGCAGGACACTGCGCTTCTGATGGCGGAAAGATCTCAGCTTCTTGCATCGAAGTCGGCAACGGAGGCACAGCTAAAGTTTGCGGAGCAGACGGTTGTGCGGACCGAGGAATTGAAACGGCGCGGGTTTGCGACACAGGCCACTTTGGATGGCGCACTTGCGACCCGAGACGAACTGAAGTCGCGCATCGCAGAGATCGAGGCGGGTCTCGCCAACGTGGACATCCGGATCAAAAAATCGTCGCTGCGGGCACCTTTCGATGGGCGCGTCACGATGCGGTCCGTCGATGGGGGAGAGGCTTTGTCACCGGGGCAGGCCGTGCTTGGTCTGGTCGAACTCCGCGCGCCGCAGATCCGCGTCGGCGTGCCGCTTGATCTGGACGAGACGAGGTTGGCGGACGCGAAGGTCGTCATCGATGGTCAAACCAGTTCAGCAAACTTGATTGCGTTGCGCCCGGACATTGATCCGGTGACGCGGACGCGCACCGCACTGTTCACTCTCGAGGCCGATGTCGCTCCCGCATTCGGACAGACGGTACGCATTCACCTGACCGAGCGAGTGGAAGCAGACGGCATGTGGGTGCCTCTGACAAGCTTGCAGGAGGGTGTTCGCGGGCAGTGGACCGTTCTGGCGGTCGGTCCGGACGATCGCGTCCGCTCGGGGGTTGTCGAGATTTTGCATGCGGAAAGTGACCGGGTATTCGTCCGCGCTGCCTTCCCGGAAGGCACCCGGTTGATCGGTGAGGGGCCGCAGCGGGTGACAGTGGGTCAAACCGTCGTCGCCACGCTGGCTGAGTAAGGGATCAAACTCATGGAAACCCTTACCTTCCGCCAGCCGCGCCTCGTTGCCCTGATCATCCTCGTACTCGTGTCGGCAGGCTTGTCTTCATTCCTGTCCCTTGGACGCCAGGAAGACCCGACGATCACCAACCTTTTTGCGACGGTGACCACGCAATTCCCGGGCGCTGACCCGGAGCGGGTCGAGGCACTCGTTACCGCGGAAATCGAAGAAGAACTCCGAACCATCGCGGAAATCGACACGGTGTCTTCGGTCTCGCGTTCGGGCGTTTCGGTTGTTTCGATCGAGCTTCTGGAAACTCTTGACGAGGCCACGATCGAGCAAGTCTGGTCCGAAGCGCGCGACGCCGTGGAAGATGCGCGCAGGTCGTTTCCAAGTGGCGTTCTTGCCCCGGATTTCGATGCGGAAGGGATCTCGGCCTACTCGGCTGTCATTGCCGTAACTTCGACCGAGGCAGGCGTTCCTCTGACATTGCTCTCCCGTCATGCGGAGGCTTTGGGAGACAGGTTGCGTTCGATCCCATCGACCCGTGCGGTCGAATATTTCGGGACGCCGGACGAGGAAGTTCTGATCAGCGTCGACCCAACCAAGGCGGCTTCGCTGGGTTTGACCGCTGCCGAAATCTCCTCCCGCATCACTGAAGCGGACGGAAAGGTGCAGGCGGGACGTCTGACGGGTAACGTGGACCTGACGATCAGTGTAACTGGCGAAATCGAAACTCTGGATCGTCTCCGGCAAGTTGTATTGCGGGAAGGTCGGGCAGGCAGCACCGTCACGCTGGGGGACATCGCTGAGATCGACCGGGGACCGCGCTCTCCCGGATCGGAATATGCGATTGCCAACGGCCGCCCCGCTGTTCTCGTTGGAGTGCTGGCGCAGGATGGGGTCCAGATTGACCGATGGATGAGTTTCGTCCGCGATGAGCTTGCTGCCGGTGCCCCACAAATCCCTCTGGGCATCGAAGAAACGTTACTTTTTGACCAGAGCACCTACACGCTCGACCGTCTTGCGGATGTCGCGACAAACATGGCGATTGGCGTCGCGCTCGTTGTGGCAGTCCTGTTCATTACACTTGGCGCACGAGCGGCAGCGATTGTGGCGCTGGTCCTGCCCGTGGTTTCGCTGGCGACGCTGGCGACCATGAACTTCATCGGCCTGCCCATTCACCAGATGTCCGTGACAGGCTTGATCGTGGCGCTCGGACTTCTGGTCGACGCAGCCATCGTGATGACAGACGAAATCCGGCGACGTCTGGCGCAAGGCATGGTCCGAATGGATGCTGTCCGCGATGCCGTTCGGCGCCTTGCAACCCCGCTTCTGGCATCGACGGTCACGACGGCTCTCGCGTTCACTCCGATGATCCTGCTTCCGGGGCCGGCAGGTGATTTCGTGGGCGCTATCGCCATTGCCGTTGTTCTCATGCTCGTCTGGTCCTTTGTGGTCGCACTTACGGTAACGCCCGCCATCGCGGGCTGGGTGCTGCCAACTGCGGAGCGCGGTTCGTTCCTGAGCAGGGGCATCTCCATTCCCGCCTTGGCCAAGCCGTTCGAGGCGTCGATCAGGCTGGCAGTGAACAATCCGCTGCGGGCCATGGCCGTCGCGCTCGTCTTGCCTGTTCTGGGCTTCGCTGCATTCCCGACATTGACCGCGCAGTTCTTCCCGGGCGTTGAGCGCAACCAGTTCTACATCGAGGTCGATCTCCCGCCGGGCGCATCCATTTCGGACACCGCGGAAACAGCCGCGGCCATGGACGAGATAATACGTGCGGACGAGGAAACCCGGAGTGTCTATTGGACCGTCGGTCGTTCCGGGCCCGCGTTCTACTACAACATCGTCGGCAATCGCTCTCAGGAACCGGGCTTCGCGCAGGCAATGGTCACGACCGAAACCGACGCGGCCGCCGCGCGCCTTGTGACGTCTCTTCAGGCAGAGTTCGACACTACGTTCCCCGATGCGCAGATCATCGTGCGGGGGCTGGTGCAGGGGCCGCCGGTGGATGCGCCGGTGGAAATCACGATCAAGGGCCAGGACATCGCGACGCTGCGATCTCTCGGCGACGAAGTGCGCGCAATCATGGCGGATCTCGACCTTGTCACCCACGCGCGGTCGGGCGTGAACGGCGGTGCGCCGCAAGTCCGCTTCCAGATCGATGAAGTGAAAGCGCGTCTTCTTGGGTTGGATGTGGCGGATGTTGCATCACAGCTGAACACGGCGCTGGTCGGGCTGACAGGGGGCTCGCTTGTTGAAGGGACCGAACAGCTTCCGGTGCGTGTGCGTATGGGCGATGGGCTTCGCTCGGACTTGGGCGCAATTTCCGATATGCCGATCCTTCTGCCGAACGCGGCCGCGGTCTCTGCCACCGGAGCCTTTCCGGCGGTTCCGCTTTCAGAGATCGCCACACCCGTGATTGAGCCGTCGGAAAGCGTGATCACCCGGTCCGACGGTATTCGCGAAAACACGGTTCAGGCCTTCTTGGTCCCGGATGTTTTGCCGGAAGAAGCCTTGCAGCAAGTGCTTGCCGCGCTTGATGAACTTGGCTTTGAAGTTCCGTCTGGATACGAGATCGCGCTCGGCGGTGACAGCGATGCACGATCGAACACCGTGGGTAACCTCATGGCGTCTGTTGGTCTGATCGTGACACTGACAATTGCCACGATCGCGCTGACCTTCAATTCCTTCCGGTTGACGCTGGTGACACTGGTGGTCTGTGTGTTGTCCGCGGGCCTGTCCATGCTGTCGCTTGCCATCATGCAGTACCCGTTTGGCATTCAGGCGATCATCGGGGTGATCGGGTCGATCGGTGTCTCGATCAATGCGGCAATCATCATCCTGACGGGCCTGCAGAACGATCCCGATGCCAGCCGTGGCGATACGAATGCCATAGCGCGGGTCGTTACGGATTCGAGCCGTCATATCGTGTCCACAACAATCACTACCTTTGGCGGTTTCCTTCCCCTCATTCTGGAAGGCGGCGCCTTTTGGCCACCATTCGCGGTTGCGATTGCGGGCGGGGTTCTCCTGTCGACGGTTGTTTCGTTCTACTTCACTCCGCCGATCTTCGCCCTGGTGCGGCGGCGGGTGGAGAAACGCGAGGTGGATGCCAGCCCTGTCCGTGACATGCCTGACTTGCGCGTCGCGGCGGAGTGAGAGTAGGGCGGGCGGTTCTGCACCGTTAATGGGCGCCATTGGGCCCTGCGGCTTTCCCTGCATAAAGAAATACACCCAAGTTGATTGCGGAGAGTGGCTTTGCTGCTCTCCGCGATGGCCGTTCCTCCACAACTCCTCGGATGCATTTTTGGGGGAGTGTTCGGGTGCACTCTGCGAATGAGAATCAAATAAAACATACTAAAAACAGTACTCTAAACTAGTATCTAGGTTTCGCTTCAAGCTCTCGCGATTGACCCTGAAATGTTGGGTTGACGGAATTCAGAACTGATATTACCAATTAGTAAGTTACTAGATAGTAACATTTTGGGAGGATCTTATGCTAAGACTGATTTCTGCGTCAGCCTGTACGGCTGCGCTGTTGCTTACGGCCACTTCAGTGTCTGCTGACTGGCAGCCTGACAAGCCGATCAACATCATCGTTCCGTGGTCCGCGGGTGGATCGACGGACCAGGTTACGCGGGTTGTTGCACCAATTCTGGAGGAAGCGCTCGGAACGCCTATCGTGGTGGTGAACCAGCCGGGTGCATCCGGATCGATCGGGACCAAGGCGGCTCTCGATGCACCGCGCGATGGATATACATGGACAGCGAACGCGATCGCGAACAACGCGACCTATTCGGTCACCGGTCTGATCGAAGGCACGTCGATTGATGATTACCAGATCTACCTTCACGTCGCGAATGTCCCGGTCGTCAGCGTCAATGCGGACGCGCCATATGCCGATTTCGGTGAACTGCTGGAAGCGATGAAAGGTGGAGACGTCACCGTGGGTACCGCAGGGGTGAATTCCTCCGGCGGCATGGCACTGGCGGCTATCAAGGAGGCATCGGGCGGGGAACTTGGTGCTCGCGCCGTAACCTATGACGGTGGCAATCCTGCAGTACTCGCAGCAGCGTCCGGGGAAGTTGTGGCAACGACCCAGCTTGCAGTGGAACAGACGGAAATGATCAAGGCGGGCAAACTTCGCGCGCTTGCCGTTCTTTCGGACAAGGCACTGACGGTCGAAGGCATCGACCCGATCCCGCCAATCACGGATTGGCTTACCGAAATGCCAGTTGCACCGGATTACTTCGGTGTCTTCATCCCGAAGGGCGCGCCACAGGAAGTCTATGACACCGTGGACAAGGTATGGGCCGAGCACGTGATGAACTCCGAAGCACTGGCGGCCTACGCGCTCGAACGCGGCGCGGATTTCGATCCGTCCTATGGAGACAAGGCACGTGAGCGGGCGATGCCCGTTGTGATCGCCGAGGCTTGTGCCCGTGTGACGCGCGGTGAGGCCGTTGTCGATCCGTCCGAAATCGGGATTTCCTGTCCGGCAGAGTGACGCTTGTCAGGTCATAATCCTTATCCCTGTGAGGCGGAGCAACACGTCGCCTCACAGGTCCGGTACTCCGATCCACTTCTAGAGCGAGCCCCGCAAATGCGCTTTGATTCCGCCATTGCTGATCGTGTGACTGCCGTCGTGTTGTTCGCCCTTGGAGGTGCGATGCTCTGGGGTGGCTTCGTGATGGATCGCCTGGAAATCCGTCAAATTCATCCGGCGTCGATACCCGGTCTCGTTCCGATGATATTGGGTGCCGCGATGATGCTGTGTGCGGCGCTCCTGGCATGGAGTGCGACCAGCGCCGAGCGGAAAAAGCCGGATGAAGGCTCGTGGCGGAACTTTGCCTTCACCGCCGTTTGGAGCTGCTTTTTCGCGGTCGTTCTGGTGAGCCGCATTCCGTTTGCTGCGGCCACGGCAATCTATGTCGCCGGGTTTGCCGGCTGGTTCATGCTGCCTGATACTCCGAGCGCCTCGCGCCTCAAGGTTACTGTTCTGATCATCGGCTTCGGCCTCGTGACGGCGCTCGCGATTTCGAGCCTGTTCCGTTACGGCTTTCTGGTGAGGCTGCCCTGATGGAGGCGCTTCAACAATTCGGGCTTGCCCTGCTGGCCCTGTTGACGCCGGTGGGCCTATTTCACGTGGCTTGGGCGACCTTGCTCGGGATTTTCGTGGGGTCTCTGCCGGGTCTCACCGCGACCATGGGTGTCGCGTTGCTGACCACGCTGACCTACACGATGGAGCGTGACGCCGCGATCCTCGTTCTCATCTGCATGTATGTGGGCGCAATCTATGGCGGCTCGCGCAGTGCGATTTTGTTGAATATTCCGGGCACTCCGGCTTCGGCAGCCACATCGCTTGACGGCTACCCTTTGGCGCAACGCGGTGAGGCCGGGTACGCAATGGGTCTGGCCACGGCGGGGTCGGCACTGGGGACACTGGTGGGCATTCTGCTTCTGGTGCTTCTGGCCCCGCCTTTGGCCGCGATTGCCTTCGATTTCGGATCATTCGAATTCTTCTGGCTCGCGGTTTTCGGCATTGTCATCTCGGGTCAACTGACCGGTGGTGTGTCCCCGTTGAAGGGCTACATCGCAGGATTGCTCGGGTTGATGGTGGCGATGATCGGCTCCGAAGGGCTCCACGCGCATGTGCGGTTTAATCTTGGCTTTGACCAGCTGAATGGCGGGATCGGATTGATCCCGGCGATGGTCGGTGCATTCGGATTTGCCGAGGTGCTGACGGTGATGCACCGTCGACGCGCCGAGTTGGTGAAAGGCGAGGGGCGCCCCGACCGTGTATTGCCGAAACTTGTAGACCTTGTGAGGTACAAGTTCACCATTCTCCGGTCCGGTGTAATAGGAACACTGATCGGGATCATTCCGGGTGTGGGCGAAGACATCGGGGCATGGGCGTCCTATGCCGCAGCCCGGCGGACAAGCCGAGAGAAGAACGAGTTCGGGCAGGGCTCCAAGGAGGGATTGACGGCTGCGGAAACCGGAAACTCCGCGGTGGTTCCCGGCGCTCTGATCCCGGCGTTGACGCTGGCGGTCCCGGGGTCTGCCCCGGCGGCGGTTCTGATTGCCGCGCTTTTCCTTCACGGCATTCGGCCCGGCCCGATGATCATGATCGAGCAGCCGACATTCATTTATTCCGTCGCAGCCATGCTGGTCCTCGCAACACTTGCAATCGCGGTCTTCGGCCTGTCGCTCACCCGGCTTTTCATCCAGGTCTTGCGTATTCCGCGTGAACTGCTGATGCCGGTGGTCTTCACCCTTTGCGTCATAGGACCTTACGCATTGACCCAACGCGTTTTCGACATCTGGGTCATGGTTGTTTTCGGCCTTATCGGATTTGTGCTTCGTCAGATGAACTACCCGATGGCCCCCTTGGTGCTCGGGATTATTCTTGGCGCGCTTGTCGACAAAAGCCTGCGCCGCGGGCTGACACTGACCGATGGCGATCTGACGCCGTTTTTCACCCGACCGATTTCCGCAGTTTTCGTTGTGATTATTGTGCTTTCCATCGTCGCTGGCCTAAAGCCTGTGCGTCGGGCCATTTCTCGACTGGGATGGTTCCGTCAGGAGAGGAAGGACGCATGACCAAGACAGAAACAGCGCATCCACGCCACGCCGCCGCAACACAGCGCCGCATTCTGGACGCCGCGTTAAGTGAGTTTTCGACCCACGGATATGGCGGTGCGAGAGTCGATCGTGTGGCCGCCATGGCCGAGGTCTCGAAGCCGATGATCTACAACTATTTCGGGGACAAGGACGCACTCTACAAGGCGGCTCTGAAAGAAGCATACGTTCAGATTCGCGAGGGCGAACGCCAGATCGCAACGGAGCACATGGAGCCTGAAGACGCCATTCGGGAACTGGCGCGCTTCACCATGGAGCACTTCATTCAGAAGCCGTGGTTCATCTCGATGCTGAACACCGAGAACCTGAGACGCGGCGCTGCCGTGCGCGAGATCGAAGACGTGGCCGAGATCCAGTCGACCATGATCGCTCAGATGAGCCACATCCTGGAGCGCGGGGTCGCGACCGGTCGGTTCCGGTCCGGTATCGATCCGGTGGAACTCTACATCATGATGGCGTCGCTCTGTTTCTTCCCGGTGTCCAACCAGCACACGTTGCGCGTCGTGTTCCAGACCCCGATCGATGCTCCGTGGCTAAAGCGCCGTGCCGAAGAGGCAGGCGAAATGCTGGTGCGCTATCTGCGCGCGGACCCAGTACCTCCGCCAAATCCCTGAAGTAAAGGAAAGACCTATGACCGAACAAAGACTTGGAATCATCATGCATGGGGTTACAGGCCGCATGGGGATGAACCAGCATCTGATCCGTTCGGTCCTGGCGATCCGTGACCAGGGTGGGCTGGCGCTGTCCGACGGATCCAGACTGATGCCTGATCCGATCATTGTTGGCAGAAACGCACTCAAGGTCGAAGCGCTGGCGAAAGAACACGGGGTGGCGCGCTGGACAACCGACCTCGATGCAGCACTGGCGAACCCGGACGATACGCTCTTCTTCGACGCAGCCTCGACCCAACTTCGTCCCGCTCTTCTGCGGCGCGCGATTGATGCGGGCAAACACGTCTATTGCGAGAAGCCCGTTTCGGAAGGATTGGAAGATGCGGTGTCGATTGCGCGCTATGCGGCGGAAAAGGGCGTCAAAAACGGAATTGTGCATGACAAGCTCGACCTGCCGGGCCTGCTGAAACTCAAGCGGCTGCGCGATTCAGGCTTTTTCGGTCGCATGCTCTCGGTGCGCGGGGAATTCGGCTACTGGGTTTTCGAAGGCGACTGGATGCCAGCACAGCGGCCCTCGTGGAATTATCGCGCTGCGGACGGCGGCGGTATCATCTCCGACATGCTCTGCCATTGGCGCTACGTGCTCGACAATGTCGTGGCACCGGTCAAATCCGTCAGCTGCCTTGGTGCGACGCATATTCCGAACCGGTGGGATGAGGCGGATCAGGAATATCGGGCCGACGCGGATGATGCAGCTTATGCCACCTTCCTTCTCGAAGGAGACATCGTCGCCCACATCAACTCAAGCTGGTGCACACGCGTTCGACGCGATGACCTCGTGACGTTTCAGATCGATGGTACCCATGGGTCCGCTGTCGCTGGGCTTCACTCATGCAGGTCGCAACATCGAGTCAACACGCCAAAGCCGGTTTGGAATCCTGATGAACCTCAAACACTGAACTTTTTCGACGGCTGGGATGAAGTGCCCGACAACACGATCTTCGACAACGGCTTTAAAGTGCAGTGGGAGGCGTTCCTCCGCCATGTCGTGGAAGACGGGCCTTGGAACTATACGCTTCTGGAAGGGGCCAAGGGCGTGCAACTTGCCGAGGCGGGATACAAGAGCTGGAAAGAGCGCCGCTGGATCGACCTGGAGGAACTCTCGGTATGAGCCAACTCAACTTACCCGGCGGTGCCGTAACACTGTCAGCCGGACCAATGCCAGAAACTGGCGCGTCGTGGAACCGAACCGCCTATGCGGCCGCCCATGTAGTGGCCGATCCCTTGGCTGAGGCCGACCCGTGGCTTGATTGCCCAATGGATTGGGACCGCACACTCGCCTTTCGTGAGCATCTTTGGTCGCTTGGCTTCGGAGTAGCAGAAGCCATGGACACGGCTCAGCGGGGGATGGGGCTGGACTGGCCGACGTCGCTGGAACTCATCCAGCGGTCGACGGCTCTTGCCCGATCCGGTGGCCATATGATCGCGTCCGGTGCCGGGACGGATCATTTGACACCAGCGCCTGACGTGACCCTTGATCAGGTTATCGCCGCTTATGAGCAGCAATGCGAGGCGGTGGAGGCTGCGGGCAGTCGGGTCATCATGATGGCAAGCCGCGCCTTGGTGCAGGCTGCGAAAGGGCCGGACGATTACGAAAAGGTCTACTCCCATGTGCTGGGTGGTTTGTCCCAGCCCGCGATCCTGCATTGGCTGGGCGAGATGTTCGACCCCGCCCTTGCAGGGTACTGGGGATCGAATGACCATATGGCCGCCATGGACACCGCAATCTCCGTCATCTCTGACAACGCGGCCAAGATCGATGGGATCAAAATATCGCTCTTGTCGGCAGAAAAGGAGATTGCGATGCGCCGCCGTCTTCCGGACGGCGTCAGGATGTATACCGGGGATGATTTCAACTACCCGGACCTGATCGCTGGCGACGAAGAGGGCTTCAGTCACGCGCTGCTGGGCATATTCGATCCCATTGCAGGGGTGGCTGCGCGCGCATTGGGGCAACTCGGCGAGGGAGACCTCGATGGCTATCACGCCACCTTTGCCCCAAGCGTTCCCTTGTCACGGCACATCTTCAAAGCGCCGACCCGGTTTTACAAAACGGGTGTCGTGTTCCTCGCTTACCTGACGGGGCATCAGGATCACTTCACCATGATTGGCGGTCAGGAAAGCGCACGTTCGTCGCTTCACCTGGCCGAGATCATCCGTCTGGCAAATGCCTCCGGTCTCTTCGTCGATCCAGAAATGGCTGCCGCGCGGGCCCGACCCGTTTTCGCAGCACGTGGCGTGGAGGTTTAGGATGCTGACTGCAGACCGTCTGTCCTTGAACACCGCGACCGTCAAGGAGCAGTGGAACCTCGCCGAGTGTATCGATGGAGCCGCACGCCACGGGTTGGGGGGCATCTCGCCGTGGCGCGACAAACTGCAGGAGATGGGGGTGGATGCCGCCGCGCAGGCGATCCGCGACGCCGGAATTTCGGTCTCGGGACTTTGCCGGGGCGGATGGTATACTGCGGAGGGTGCGCTGACCCAAAGTGTTCTGGACGACAACTATCGCGCGGTGGACGAAGCTGCGACGATTGGTGCCGCGTGCCTCGTCATGGTGGTTGGCGGCCTTCCGGAAGGATCGCGTGATATCAACGGCGCCCGCCAAATCGTACGGGACGGTTTGGCCAAGACGTTGGAATATGGACGAAAAGCTGGTGTACCGATCGCCATCGAACCTTTGCACCCGATGTATGCCGGAGACCGCGCCGTCGTGAACACCATGTCGCAAGCGCTCGACCTTTGCGACGAATTGGGGGACGGGATCGGTGTTGCGATGGATGTTTACCACGTGTGGTGGGACCCCGACCTGCAGGCCCAGATCGCGCGCGCCGGCAAATCGAGAATGCTCGCATTCCACATCTGTGATTGGTTGGTGCCAACATCAGACCTCCTCACAGACAGGGGCATGATGGGAGACGGCGTGATCGACATTCCCGGCATCCGCGCAGCAGTGGAAGCGACCGGGTTCGATGGGTTGAACGAAGTCGAGATATTCTCTGCAGAGACGTGGTGGAAGACGGACCCTGACGACGTGCTCACGACCATGATCGAGCGCGGGCGCATGTGCTGACAAAGCTTCGAAGGTTGGAGACACACCCATGACCATTCGCTTCGCGGCACTTGGGCTGGATCACAGGCACATCTATGGCATGGCGCAGGGAATGCGCGAGGCGGGTTGTGAATTCACGCGGTTCTGGACGGATGGCGAGCCGCAGCCAATGGCGGGATTTGTCAAACGTTTTCCGGATGTTCCGCGCAGCCATACCTTGGATGAAGTCCTCGAAGACGAAAGCATCGATCTTGTCCTGATCGCGGCGCCGCCTGCCGAACGGGCGTCGCTGTCGATACAAGCCATGCGGCATGGAAAAGACGTGATGCTCGACAAGCCCGGCTGCCTTACGCAGTCGGAGTTGGCAGAGGTCGAGGCGACTGTCGCCGAAACCGGGCGCATTTGGTCGGTCAATTTCTCCGAACGTTTCGAGGTTCCAGCCTCAACACTCGCCGACCAACTCGTTGGCGATGGCCGGATCGGCAAAACCGTCCACATTCTGAGCCAGGGTCCGCATCGGCTGAACGCGCATATGCGGCCCGACTGGTTTTGGGAGCCGGAGGTATATGGCGGCCTGCTTGGTGATATCGGAACCCACCAGATCGATCAGTTCCTTCACTTCGCGCGTGCGGAGACAGCGGAAATCACCCGTGCGACTGTCGGAAACTTCAATACGCCGGAGCATCCCAACTTTCAGGACTTCGGCGAAATGAACCTCACCGCCGGAGAGGTGCAGGGCTATGTGCGCCTCGACTGGTACACGCCTGACGCCGCACCGAACTGGGGCGATGGTCGGCTCACCATTCTTGGGACGGAAGGTTTCATCGAAGTCAGAAAGTATATGGATATCAGCGGCAAAGAGGGCACAGATCATGTGTTCCTCGTCAACGGAGAGAGTTGCGAACGTTTCGACGCCAGTACAGCGGGAACGCCATATTTCGCGCGCCTTCGTCAGGATATCGAGAACCGGACGGAAACGGCGTGCTCCCAGCAACATACATTCACGGTGATGCGCCTCGCGATGGAAGCACAGGCGCGGGCTATTCGATTGGGGTCTCTTTCGGGCTAGGCTGAAAACCTATCGCTGAAGCAGGGTCACGGTGTTCCGCGGCATGGTCGCCACCGCCTCGCGAACGCTCGGGTGATAGCGGTTTGGCATCGAAGCCCGTGGACCAACTTCAATGAAAACCGGCACGTTGGGTTGCAGTGTTTCGAGGAACGACTGCCAATCCTCGTCATCTGCCGAGTATGGCCTGAACCGTGGGTAGGCAATTTGAACATCGGGGCGAAGGTAGCGCAGCTCGTTCTCTCCAAAGACGACAATGGCATCATCAGGGAGCATTGCGTATCTGGCGATCGCGGCTTCCCGCGCGGTCGCGTAAGTGCCGAACCCATCCCGGCTCAGTATGCTGGCCGCGTGGTTCGATACGGACAGAAGCGCCGTTGCCAACAAAAACGCAATGATCGGCCCACGTGCCGCTCTGAACGCGTTTAACATCCAAATTGTTGCACCAATCGTCAGAAGTGAGAAACCCGGATCGAGCAGGCGTGCGGAAAACGGGTCAAAGTGGGTGTACCAACGAAGGATTGCGATCGACACGAGATAGGTTGCGCCCACGATCAAAAACACGAGGCTTAAGAGTTTCACGCGTAGTTCGAGTGGTGCCGGCCCAGCGCGCAGGAGTTGTGTTCCAACGAACAGGCCGCCAAGCGCCCAGATGGCAACAACCACGGACTGCACGCCGTTGGCAGGTGTCCAGGATACGACCGGGAGTGCCAACTCACGCATCAAGGCGACGGCGAAAGAATTGAAGAGTGCCGAATGGCTTTCCGGTGCCGGAATTCGCTCGATCCCGGTCAGATGACCGGTCTGAAGCCAGTTGTGCCCAAGATAGGCCGCGCAAATCAGCACCGCGACCCCAGCCGCCAGCACAAGCCGCAACGCATCTTTGCTCCGACCGTCCCTGTAGAGGCGCAACGCGACAAGCCCGACCGGTACCAGTACGAATATGCCGATGTAGCGGAAAGCAAATGGCAAGACGATGATGACCGGTAATGTCCAAAGGAACACTCCACGAAGCTCTCTATCGCCAGTCAGGATGCCGCCCATGAGCAAACACAAGAAGATCAGGGACGCAAGAAATGGCACCTCGCTCCACGTCATTGAAAAGATATGAAGCGTTCCTGCGGAGAATAGGAGCGTGCCAGCTATAAGACTGTCTCGTCCTAGAAACCGGTAAAGCAGGAAAAGCGATCCCGAGAATATCGCCACGTTGGCCATTTTTGCCGCGAGGAAAGTACTCGCCCCCGTAACCCATGAAACCGCCGCGATGACAAGGGAATAGCCCGGTGGCCAGATGGCGAACCAAACCTCGCTTGGCCCATCGCGCCCATCTGAGGGTACGTGAAACCCATGACCGTCCAACAGCCTTTCTGCCAATCGCAGATAGTTGGCACTGTCCGGGGAAATGTATCCATCGAAAGATGAATATGCGTGCCCAAGCACGACAAAGGACACCACGGCGACTGCCGCCGTCAATAACGCTGCATCGTGAACGCCTGTAAGCCTCATTCTTGCGCAGTTTGAAGTCGTCCGCACGAACCCGCAAGCTCTGTCAGATCAGCTGCTGATCCCCCATAACTTACTGCCACGAGGCGTCTTGCGCCTTTTCGGATATCGTTGATGTTCACGCAGCCGCGCGGGTTTTTTCAGGGACCAACCTCCAAGCCCCTTGCAAACATGCGGAACCCCAACGAATGAGAGTTTTGTGAGGCATCTGGAAAAGCGAAGACCGGACATTCCACATCACGTCACCTTAACTGAACCATCAAGAATTCGCGTTTGACCGGACGAGGTTCAGGGCAGACAACCGCGTTCATGACCAGAGCACCGCTCATAACGCCCATTCTGATCGCGGGCTCTATCGTGATGCTCCTGAGCTTTTCGGTCCGGTCGGCATTCGGTGTGTTCCAGATTCCGATCGCGGATGATTTCGGGTGGGCGCGCGCTGAATTCTCCCTCGCTATCGCCATTCAGAACCTGTTCTGGGGACTAGGACAGCCGATCTTCGGTGCGATTGCGGAGAAGATCGGTGACCGGAAAGCCATCGTCATAGGGGCGGTGCTTTACGCGAGCGGCCTTGTCATGTCCGCCTTCGCCACCACACCTTTTGCGATGCAGAGCCTCGAAATCCTTGTCGGGTTCGGTATCGCCGGAACGGGGTTCGGTGTGATCCTCGCCATGGTCGGACGTGCTGCTTCGGATGAAAACCGTTCCATGGCACTCGCCTTTGCAACGGCCGCCGGTTCTGCCGGACAGGTGGTGGGACCACCGCTTGCCGAGGCACTTCTCCGGTTCATGCCATGGCAATCGGTCTTCTTTGTCTTTGCCGGTCTCATCCTGATCACGCTTTTCACTCTGCCCATGATGCGCGCGCCGGCGGCCTCGAAATCCGAGTTGCAGGAAAGCATGGGAACCGTCGTTCTGAGAGCCTTCAAGGATCCGTCCTATGGAATGATATTCCTTGGCTTCTTTTCTTGCGGCTACCAGCTTGCCTTCGTCGTCGCGCACTTTCCGGCCATGGTGGCCGAGATGTGCGGTGCGATCCAACAGGGCGGGCTTTTGCACAATCTCGGTATCACAACCACGTCGGTGCTGGGCGCCGCCGCAATCGCGATCATCGGAGCCTTCAATATCGCGGGTACGCTTCTGGCCGGTTGGGCAGGGAAACACTATTCCAAGAAATACCTGCTCGCCACGATCTACACCATGCGGACGGTGGCGGCCGCGATCTTCATTTCTCTGCCGATTACACCCACGACCGTGGTTGTGTTCTCTGCCGTGATGGGGTCGCTGTGGCTCGCGACAGTGCCATTGACGAGCGGCCTCGTCGCGCATTTGTACGGTCTACGCTACATGGGCACGCTTTATGGCTTTGTCTTTCTGTCACACCAGCTTGGGTCATTCATAGGCGTGTGGCTTGGCGGAGCGCTTTATGATGCGACCGGAGACTACACATTGGTCTGGTGGATTGGGGTTGCGGTCGGTGCATTCAGTGCGCTCATCCACCTGCCGATCCGTGAAGGCCGGGCGCCCGGCACGCTTGCCACTTAGCGGCGCAAGAATGCTCTGAGCGCGAGAGCCACCTCGCTCGGGTGGGTCTGAAGTACCGTGTGTCCCGCGCCTTTGATCTCCACATGGTGCGCGTCCGGGTTGATCCGTGCCAACTCGCCTGCCGAACGGGCCGGGATGACCGGGTCAGCTCCACCCCAGATGGCCAAAACCGGCGTCCCGTCCTTGGCGATGCGCGCGTGGTCACTGCTTGAAGACTGGCTGAGCAAATGTCGCCGCGACGAGAGCAGGGCTGGCAAATACCCCCGCATCCGAGTTTCCGCGGCTTGCCGATCTTCGAAATCCGGGATGACGGTCGCCAGAGACCGATGCTCGACCAGCTCCCGACGAAGCGCAATCCCACCAAACACCCGGGTCATCCAGTCCCCGATCCACGGAGCGCGCCACACCCAATCGTAAGGGCCTGCGTCTTCATCGGCTAGCCCGGCAGGCGCAACGAGGACGAGCTTCTCGACACGGTCATGCTCGGCAGCCGCAAACGCCGTTGCAATCTGGCCGCCCATGGAAAACCCAAGAAGTGTGACCGGTCCAGTCACGTTCTGATGCGCCAGCAACGCGCGCAATTGTGCAAGGAAGAACTCTACATTCTGCGTACCGGAAACGCGTGCCGAATACCCGCGTCCGTATAGATCGTAACTGAGCACGCGATAGCCAAGCGAAGCGAGGCTGCGTACCGTGCCTGCGAAAACAAATGACGGTGTCGAAAGCCCGTGTATGCAAACAATGACGGGATCGCCCTCACGCCCGGTCCAGCTGTAATGCGTCGCGCCTTGTGGCAGATGGGCGATGTCACCAGGTGTGTGGCTATCTACATCATCAGGCACGCGTCGCCGGATGGCTTCTGCCAGAAACGGCAGCAGAGCGAGAGCAGCAAGTAAGACAAGAAAAGCAGCCATGGGTCAGATCCGCTCCGCCCGATCAACGTCTCCTGACCGGCGAACGACCGCTTCGCGCCAGATCAATACCATGCCGGAGGCAAGGATCAGCGCAATGCCGATCAATGCCCAGAGGTCCGGCCATTCGTTGAAGACCAGAATACCCCAAAGCACAGCAAGTGGCAGTGCGGCATACTCGAACGGGGCGATGAAAGCTGCTTCGGAGCGTCGATAGGCCTCCGATATGGCGAAGCCGGAAACCGCAATCGCGACGCCAAGCGCACAGATCAGGACCGCATCGAACGCCCCAGGCCAAATCCAGGCACGAAACAGGAAGGCAAGGGATGGGTGGTCGAAAAGGTCGAACCGGCCGTCTCCGAAGGCAAGTCCCGCTGCGCCCGCCACGACCATCATGACCACCATCGTATAGAACGTCAGGGTTGCGGCGTTCTCCGTGTCCCCGATGCGCCGGGTGATGATGTGAAGCATGCCGTAACCTGCGGCTGCCAGTATGGGAAGGAGCGCTGCCAGTTGAAACGCTTCTGTTCCGGGCCTGAGCACGATCAGCACCCCGAGAAGTCCAACGGCAATCGCCGCCCATCGGCGCGGTCCAACCGTTTCCCCAAGGAAAATGATGGAAAAGAGCGCGATGAGAAACGGGCTCACGAAGAAGATGGCGACGGCTTCCGCCAAAGGCATAGCGGCAAGGGCCAGGAAGAATGCAAGATTGGCGAGAACCACGCAGAGACCGCGCATCAGTTGCCAGCCCAGCCGCGTTGTTCGGAAGTCATATCCGCTGCCCGAGAGCGGCACGATAAGCAACAGAAGAACGCCAAAAGCCACGACGGTCCTCAGAAACGTGATCTGGTAGTGCGGGTAACCCGTGGACAGGAACTTCACGATCACGTCCACAGCCGTGAAGCCCACGGTCGCAAACAGCGCCCAAAGGGCGCCGATCAACGGTGCACGGTCGGTGGCGAGAGCCATGGTCAATCTCGAATCGAAGGTTTCGTCCGCACAGCATATGCACTTCGCTCGATGCGAAAACCGGTCATTTCAATCTGCTTCAAATATGCCGGGGGCGTGCCACGATGCGCACGGTTTTGGCGCGGTCATCGCGCGACCTCAGGGGGCGTCTTCACTGAAACGCAGTGCGCGTTCCAAAGCCTCCAGAAAACGGCTCCGGTCCGCCTTGGAAAACGCGCGTCCACCGCCCTGGCGGAACGGGTCGGCCGCCCGAAGATCCGCTGCCAGATCGCGCATCGCAAGCGCTTCCGATACATTCCGCTCGCTCAGGACCTCACCATTGGGCTTGAGAACGCGCGCGCCCGCAGCCACGCATTTCGCAGCCAGCGGAATGTCTCCCGTTACGACCACGTCCCTGCTGGAAACACGCTCGGCAATCCACTTGTCCGCCTCATCTGCACCTTCAGAAACGTAGACACTTTCGATCAGTGGATTGGGGGAAGGGCGAATACCTCCGTTGGAGACCATCGCGACGCGAACCTGTCGCCGGGTCGCAACGGCTTCGACCTCGGCTTTTACCGGGCAGGCATCTGCATCGACGTAGATCACGCCGTCAGATACTTGGCGTGGAAGCCGACGTGCTCGCCCATGAATGTCGCCACGAAAAAATACGAGTGGTCGTACCCATCCTGCATGCGCACCTCCGCGTCCGCACGTCCGACAACCGCGCTCTTCAGCGCATCTGTCCGCAGAAGCGCGCTGAACTGATCGTCGGTGCCGGTGTCCGTGAGAAGTGGCAAATTGAGTTTCCCGGCCCCGGCAAGAAGGCTCGCATCATGCGCACGCCCTTCGTCGACTGATCCGAAATAGGCGCCGAACTGCTTTTTGCCCCAGTCGCTTTCGCTCGGATTGCAAATCGGTGAGAAGGCGGACACCGACCGGAACCGACCGGGTGACTTGGCCGCCAGCGTCAACGCGCCATGCCCGCCCATTGAATGTCCGGTGATGGCCTGCGCGCCCCTGTCCAGCGGAAATTCCGAAAACAGGAGTTCAGTCAGGTCGTTCAGAATGTAACTCTCCATCCGGAAGTGTGGGCTCCAAGGGGCTTCTGTTGCATCAACGTAGAAACCTGCACCTTGGCCAAGATCGTAATCCTCGTGATCAGCGACGCCCTCTCCGCGCGGGGACGTGTCAGGAAACACAACCGCGATCCCGTGCTCGGCCGCGAATGCCTGCGCACCTGCTTTCACCATTGCATTCTCGTGGGTGCAGGTAAGGCCCGAAAGGAACCAAAGCACGGGAACCGAACCGTTGCGTGGCGGCATGAAAAGCCCGAAGGTCATGTCGGTACCCGTCGCCTCCGAGTGGTGACTGTAAACACCCTGCACCCCGCCGAAGCTCTTGTTCTCACTAATCGTTTCCATCACGTCCTCTCGCTCAAAACGTCTCAACCCATGCAATCGCGACGGCAACCGTCACCACTGAAATCGCCGTCGAAAACAGAATGGCCGCCGACACACGTTGCGGCGCGACCCGATAATGCTGGGCGAGAATGAAGACATTGCCCGCCACCGGCAAGGCCGCCGCCGCGATCATCACGCCCGCCGCGTAGGGTTCTACGGGAAAGATCAGCAAAGCGCTGACCGCCACGGCCGCCGGATGCAGAATGAGCTTCGCGAAGGAAAGCCAAAGTGCGACGGAAGCCCGCTCGGCACTTTTCGACGCCAGCGAGGCTCCGATCGCGAAGAGGGCGCCCGGTGTCGCGGCGGCTCCGAGCAATGTCAGGAACTCCCGTCCGACGTCTGGCATCGGCAGTTTGAAACCGGACCAGGCAAATCCAAGTACGATCGAGACGATCATGGGGTTCTTCAAAAGGCCCATGGTCACTGTCCCGAGAACGGCCGGTGACAAACGCCCGCCGCTGCCCGTCACGAGAATGACAATGAGCGACCCAAACACGATCAGATCGACAGCCAGCATCAGGATGATTGGCGCAACCGCAGCCTGTCCCATCAGCAGCGCAAGCATCGGAATGCCGAGAAACCCGACATTTCCAATGACGGCACACTGCGCCTCGAAGGCTCCTTCCGCGAGCGAAAGCCCACGAAAACGCGCGACGAAGGCTGCCAGCAAATACACGACCGTGGAGGCTGACAGGTATGCGGTGACAAACGTCCAATCCAGTACGTCCGCAATCTGCAGCGTGGCAGTGAACTGAAAGATCATCGCGGAAAGTGCAAAGTAGAAAACGAATTTTGTGAGATAGGCGGTCGCTTCCTCGGTAAAAAACTTCGTGCGACCGGCCCCGTATCCGAGACCGATCACGGCAAAAAACGGCAGCGTTTTGAGGAAGATCTCCAACATGCCACCCGCCTAGCACGCCGGTTCGCCGGGCGGAAGCGGGGAACGAGAAACGGGGGCGAACCCCCGTTTCGTTTTGGGCGGGTTCCGCAGGTCCGTTACCGGTCCAGGGCTTCTGCCAACCGCATGAGTGTCACCGCCTCCGCGCGGTAGCCAAACGGGTCCGCTCCGCGGGCACCGGTCGCCAGATCGATGGCGTCCTGCCAGGTCCACGCCCCGAGATATGTGCCGCCGCGCAGAAGTTCTCCAAAACCGGCCATGGCGATGGAGAAACGCACGTCTTCGGATGCACCGGTTTCGGTCACCGGGATTGGGTTCTCGATCAGGACACTCGTCGATGCCCCTGGTTCCTTGTACCGAAGCTTGAAATAGCCAAGTTCCGATGCATCGCCTGCAAGAACCGGTTGGTCACCATAGCGAAGCGGCCCATTCCGGATCGCGTCCGATCCGACCGGCGTCACTTCGTAGATCGCTGTCACGCGATGGCCTGCACCAATATCGCCGGCATCCACCCGGTCATTGTTGAAGTCTTCCCGTGCAAGAGCGCGTGTTTCATAGCCAATCAACCGATACTCGGCGATGGCGGCGGGGTTGAACTCCACCTGGATTTTCACGTCATTCGCAATCGGGAAGAGAGCGCCTGTCAGTTGATCCACCAACACCTTCCGCGCTTCGGAAAGGGTATCGATATAGGCGGCCTGACCATTGCCGTTCTGCGCCAGCGCCTGCATCGTGGCGTCGTCCAGATTGCCGCGCCCGAAGCCGAGCACGCTCAGATAGGTCCCGCTCTCGCGCTTGTCTGCAATGAAGTCCTTTAACGCCTCAGGATCGGACAGACCGACGTTGAAGTCACCGTCGGTGGCAAGGATGACCCGCGTGACCTCGCCTTCGCCCGCCATGCCTTCGGCCACCGCATAAGCTTGTTGCAGACCGGCCTGACCGGCCGTCGAGCCACCTGCTTGCAACCGGTCAAGCGCGTCGAGGATTGTCGTGCGTTCTGCCGCCGGTGTCGGCTCAAGAACCTGACCGGCGGAGCCTGCATAGGTCACGATGGAAACTTCATCTTCCGGGCGTAACTCACTGAGCATCAAGCGGAACGATTGCTTTAGAAGTGGCAGCTTGTTTGCATCCTGCATCGAGCCGGACGTATCGATCAGGAACACAAGGTTGAGCGGAGGCCGATCCTCGACGGCGGGCAGTTCACCCTGGATGCCGATATGAACCAACCGCGTGCCATCGTTCCATGGGCTTGGCACCACCGAAATCGTCGGCTCGAACGGATGAGGTCCTTCTGGGCCGGGATAGGCATATGGGAAGTAGTTGATCATCTCTTCCACCCGAACAGCCTCCCGCGGCGGCAAACGTCCCGCAGTCAGGGACGACCGGACAACTCCGTAACTCGCGGTGTCCACATCGATGGAGAAGGTGGAAACCGGTTCCTCGGTCACGACCTTGAGTGTGTTTTCGGGGGCGGAGGCGTAGGCTTCCGTATCGCTTTCCGGTGCCAGCACCGCATCCGAGGGTGATGCGATCTGCCTGGCCTTAGTGCCCGGTACAGGGGAGACGACTAAGAGGTCTGGCAAGGCACGGCCTTGTGCCTGTGGCGCGAAGTTCTCCCTCGAAGTCTCGGCTTCCAACATCGGCTCGGCCAAAATTGCTGGAGTGCTGCCTGCATCGTCGCTCAATGCAAGTTCCGAGGAAGCCGCGCTGTCGGACTCTCTTCTCAAAGCCTGGTTTTCTTGCGGCAGGCTCTGCACCCGATTAGAAGCAATCGCCTCCTGCAAGGCCGTTTCGTCGTCCGCCGATCTCATGGAATCGTAAACCTCGCCTGCGTGGAAAATAGGCGGCGTATTCAAACTCGGATAGAACACAAGTCCGAACCCCACCGCCACAATCGCGGTGGTCGCCGTTAGGCCGGCGCGGGAAGTCAAAGTTGTCAGCATAGCGGTCACTCCGTCCAGAAGCCGGGACATCCGGCCTTTCTGAACTGTCTGACGCGGCTCGCTCGCCAATCCTTGGGTGCGCGCAAAAATTTCTTCGGCCCGCGCGATATTTTTCCGCTTTTTCAATGGGTCAGGCGCCGGTGTTGCGGCGTCGAACGCCGCTTTCAGATCGTCAAGCTCGTCGGTCATGCCTCAAGCTCCTTCATCTCTCTGAGGCGCTTCTTCGCCTCGGATATGCGCCAGCTGACAGTGCCTTCGCTGATGCCCAGCACCTCGGCGGCGTCTTTGTGGGTCACGTCGTCCAGCACCAGTGCCAACGTATCGCGCAACTCCTGAGGCAACGCGCGCATCGCCGCCGTGAGCCAGTCCAGTGCGTCAGCCGCCTCGACCGCGTCAGCCTGGCGCGCGACCTCCACATCGCCCCATCCTTCGGTCGCTTTTACGTAAGTCGCCCGGCGGCGGCGCCTGTCGCTCGCGGCATTCACCACGACGCGATAGAGCCACGTCGTGAACCGCGCCTCACCGCTGTAACCCCGCATCTTGGCGGGCAGGGCGGCGCAGATGTCCTGCGTTAGATCCTCGGCCTCGGCCCGCACGCCGGTCAACCGGAAGGCCAGACGAAAGACCCGGTCATAGTGCCGAGACAGCAGGCTGGAAAAGGCGTCCCTGTCGCCATCCGCCGCTGCTCTTGCCAGAGCCTCATCCGAAACCGTCATGCGCATCACGTTTGTAAGACGCGCGCCAAAGGTCAATCCTTGGCCAGTTTTTCAAAAAAATGTTTTAAAGAAAGAAATGTAACCTTGAAGTTACTTATCTGAAGGAATATGTAACCTTTGCGTATCAATTTGTAACCTGGAGGTGATATATGAATATTGTTGCCCTCACACGTTTCATTGGAAATCTCGCAACTGCTGTAGGGTTCACGGCCATCCTGTTCGTGGTCATGCCGCTTTTTCCGCAGGTGTCCGGCACAACGTGGGCCGTCCTGCTTTTCGGTATCGCTGCTCTTGGCATTCTCGCTCAATTGGCGGCTGCGGTGCTTCGGCCAAAAGACGCGAAAGCTGCGTGGGATGAGCAATCCGCCGCATCGAACCGCGCCAGCTATGTCTTTGGCTATTGGTGCGTCATGCTGGTTTTCCTGATCTTCCTTGCGGCGGTGCTCGCAGAAGCGCTGTCTGCCGAGGCGGCATTCCTCTGGATGAGTGTCCCGCTTGCACTTGGTCCGACCAGTTACATGGTTTGGGCCTTCCTCAAGGGGCGTGCTGGATGACGTCATTGGAAAACCGCTTGCGTGAGCATCGCGCGCGGGCAGGGCTGACACAGGCGGCCCTCGCCGAACGAGTGGAGGTCAGCCGCAAAACGATCAACACGGTCGAGAACGGGGTCTTCGTGCCGTCCACCGTACTCGCTCTGAAGCTCGCCGCCGCGCTTGAGACGTCTGTCGAGAACTTGTTCCAATTGCCGGAAACGCAGTGACGGGACCGAACGGGACTGTCCCGGCAAACGACAACCGGCTATGCAATCATAACAATTGAGGTTATCGGGCCGCATTGGTAAATAATCCTTACCAATACGGGATGGGGAGCATTATGCCAGCTATCACTGAAATCGCGGATCTGCACCGTATGTACCGCCGTCGCGTCCCCAAAATGTTCTACGATTACGCTGAAAGCGGATCGTGGACGGAGCAGACCTTTCGTGAGAATACGAGTGATTTCAACGATATCAGGCTGAGGCAAAGGATCGCCGTCGACGTGGCTGACCGCAGCACCGCCAGTCAAATGGTCGGTCAGGATGTCTCGATGCCGGTTGCGCTGGCCCCGGTCGGCCTTCTGGGCATGCAAAGCGCGGACGGAGAGATCAAGGCGGCTCGAGCGGCTGAGAAATTCGGCGTGCCCTTCACGCTTTCGACCATGTCGATCTGTTCGATCGAAGACGTGGCTGAGAACACCTCGAAGCCCTTCTGGTTCCAGGTCTACACGCTCAAGGATGATGACTTCATGTCTCGCCTCATGCAGCGGGCCAAGGACGCGCAATGTTCCGCTCTCGTCATCACGGTCGATCTTCAACTAATGGGGCAGCGTCACAAGGACATCAAGAATGGTCTGTCCGCGCCGCCGAAGCTGACGCCGACGTCGGTTGCCAACATGATGACGAAGGTCCCGTGGGGGCTGGAGATGCTGCAGACCAAGCGACGTTTCTTCGGGAACATTGTCGGACATGCCAAAGGCGTGACCGATCCGACGTCGCTTTCGTCCTGGATCGCCGAAGCATTCGATCAAAGCCTCGATTGGGACAGGATCAAACAGTTGATGGACATGTGGGGCGGAAAAGTGATCCTGAAAGGCATCCTTGATGTCGAGGACGCAGAAAAGGCCGCCGCGCTAGGATGCCACGCGATCAGTGTCTCCAATCACGGCGGAAGGCAGCTTGATGGCGCGCTTTCGGCGATACGCATGCTCGAACCTATCGTGCAAGCTGTCGGTTCCAAGACGGAGGTCTGGATGGACAGCGGCATTCGCTCGGGTCAAGACGTTCTGAAGGCCATCGCGTTGGGCGCGAAGGGCGTGATGATCGGGCGCTCTTTCGTCTACGGCCTGGGTGCGATGGGCGAAAAGGGAGTCGGCGAAGCCCTTAACGTGCTGCAAAAGGAACTCGACCTCTCGATGGCCCTGTGCGGCAAACGCGACATCGCGGATGTCGATCGGGACATCCTTCTCGTGCCTGAGGGGTTTGCGGGCAAATACGCCTGAACCGATAAACAATTCTGGCAATCGCGCTGATTGTGGACAAAACGTCACGCAATTGGCCGCGGCAGCGCCGGTATTCTGTCACTTTCTTGCCGTAATGTGCCGGGCGGCGTATGCTTTTGACATGCGTATTCCAGGCATCAAAACCCTTTCGACCATGCTCGGTGTCGCCGCAATCGTGGCGGCGTCAACTGCGCGTGCCGATGAAGGGGGCGAAGCTGAATTCGCTCTGGAACAGGCCGCACTGATCGCGGCCACGGCCGCCTACTTCGACCGTGTCGAGGCAGAGCAGCCGCGCCTGAGGAAAACGCCATCCATCATCGCACCGGCATTGGCGACCAAGATCAGCGTCAGCGTGGAAGCGGACACGGGTCCATTGACCCAGCGGGGGCCAGTCGACCACCTGACAGCGTACCGGATCACCTGGTATCCCGTTGAAAGACTGCTCGGAAGTGTCGATTTCATGGGGACATGGGACGACAATCGAAGCCTAGTCTGCGGCTATCTGACATGGGACGTCACCAATCCGGATGACCCGCAGCTCGAACAGATCAGCGCAAGTTTCGTGGACCTCAAGGAACTCGGCGTGACCTCCGATGAAGAGATCCAGCAGAGCCTGCTCGAAGCCAATTGTGCCTATGGCGCCATCGACGCCAACTTTCACGTCTTCGACGTTGCCGGCTAAGACGGTGCGCCCGTCCTGACAGCACTTTTCGCGACCTGAGTCCCGGGTTCGAAAACCACTTCCCAACCAACCGAATCGTCGCTATACGCACCCGCTCATGGGCGGACACCCTTGGAGGCCGCCCGACATTGAAAATTTGGAGAAGACCCATGGCTGGCGAGGTTCCTGATCTCGAAGCCCTGGTACGGACGGGGACAGGCAAGGGGGCCGCCCGTCAGGCTCGCAGAGACGGGCTCGTACCAGGCATTGTATATGGTGGCGGAACGGATCCGCTTCCGATCAACATCCCCTTCAACGTGCTGTTCAAGAAGCTGAAAGACGGACGCTTCCTGTCGACCCTTTACAACATGAAGGTCGAAGGTCAGGACGACGTGCGCGTCATCTGCCGGAACGTGCAGCGCGACGTAGTCAAAGACCTGCCGACGCATGTCGATTTCATGCGCCTTAAGCGGACCACCAAGATCAACCTCTTCATTCCGGTTGAAGTCACCGGTGAAGACGAATGCCCGGGCATCCGCAAAGGTGGTCTCTTGACCATGGTGCGCCCGGAAGTCGAACTGATCGTGACCGCCGGCGATATCCCCGAGAGCATCACGATCAGCGTCGAAGGCCTCGACATTGGCGACACCATCACGATTTCCGACGTGACGCTGCCGTCCGGTTCGAAGCCTACGATCGACCGTGACTTCGTCATCGCCAACATCTCGGCGCCATCGGCACTGGCCAGTGCTTCTGACGATGAAGAGGGCGACGCTGAAGAAGGTGAAGCCACCGAAGCCGCAGCTGAAGGCGGCGAAGAGGAGGGCGGCGAGGAGTAATTTCCCGCCCCAGGACGAACACCAAGCGCGGCCCCCAAAGGGCCGCGTTTTTCTTTTGAAATGACGGACGTCAATGCGGAACGAAGCGAACACTCGGTTTGCCGCGCCCGGGGCGTTGCTCGCTCAAAGTCGGGCAAGGCTCATCGCGATAACATGACAAGCATTCAGGTTGTCAGCAGCCCGGCAGCATCGGCTTTGTATGGCCTCATGTGATCAATAGATCTGCCAAAGCCATGAACAGTGGGATACTCAGGATTGCGACGGGCGTTCCCAAGCCTGTGGACGTGCCGACATAGGCCGACGGATTGGCCTCGGGAAGCGCCGCGCGCATTGTTGGCGGTCCGGAAATATCCGAGCTTGAGGCAGCCATTACTGCAAGCAAGACAACCCCGCCCGCGGAGAAGCCGGTCAGTTCGTGCGCGATCAAGCCAACGCCAAATCCTAGCAGACCGTGAACGATTGGAGCGCTGATCCCGTACAAAATGTACGCATGCGCAACCTTGCGAAGCTCTGCAAACCGGAACCATGCTTCCATCCCCATTATCAGCATCAGCAAAGACAGCAGACCGCGGAACATAGGCTCATAGAAGCTGTCAAAGACTGTGTCCGGCTTGGTCAGCACGCCAAGGCACAGGCCTGCAATCAGAGCTGAGATTGCTGGACTGCGCAGTGTGTCGATCATGATAGCCTGCACCAGCTTTCCGGTGTCGCCGGGGGAGGGGGCCTGCCTCGGCGTGGCCGGGCCACCCATCGTCGCCGTCCCACCACCGTCGACCTGCATGTTTGCCGATGCGGAGCGGGCAAGACCTAGCTTGGCGAGAACGATAGCTGTCAGAAGAGCGGCAATATCCATGAACGGATAGAGTGCTCCGATATAGCCTTCGTATTCGATGCCCCCATCATCAAGCATCGCCATCCCTGCAGCCAAGGTCGACGCGGAAACCGCGCCGAACATGCCGACCGTCGCGAGGGCGTCCAACTCGCCCACACCGCGCATTTTTGCGAGTGTCTTGCTGCCCAAAAAGACGATCACCACCCCAAGCAAGGCAGCACCAAGCGCAGGCACAATAAGCGCCACAACATTTGCATCGCGGATCGCGATCCCCGCGCCCATGCCCACCTTCAACAGAAGCAATATGACGATGAACTTGTAGACTGGAGCCGGGATTTCGAACTTGCTGCCAAGGGCTGCAAGCAACATGCCTGCAATTAAGAACGCAAGCGTAGGCTTCTGTAATTGTTCAAGAATAGTGTTTGCGATTGTGACGACAACATCCATGATCCCGCTCCTGAGCGATATTTTTCGCCGGCATACGGAAAGCGGGTGAGAAATAAAAATATATCTTTTGCACAATTCCGTTCTATAAAAAAGAATGGATACGCGTCTCAATTACCACCACCTGCGGTACTTCCGCGAAGTTGCGGTAGAAGGCAATCTGAGCCGTACTGCCGAGCGCATGACCGTTTCGCAATCTGCCCTGTCGACTCAAATCCGTCAGTTGGAAGACAGGCTTGAGTTCAAGTTATTTGACCGCGTTGGCCGCACCCTTGTGCTGACAGAAGCCGGGCGAATTGCGCTGGACCATGCCGATCGTATCTTCACCGCTGGCGACGAACTGCTTGCCACGTTGCAGCAAGGGCGGGATGCCAAGCAATCTCTTCGCATCGGTGCGCTTTCTACGCTGTCCCGCAACTTCCAAATGCAGTTCCTGGAGCCACTGTTTTTGGATGGGAGATACCAACTCTCGCTCAAGTCCGGCGATACAAAGACCCTGCTGGATGACCTCGAAACCCTTGCGCTCGATGTCGTCCTGACAACCGAGGTCCCGGCGTCCAGGTCGGGAATTCGATTTGCCACGCAACGGATCGCGGAACAGCCCGTTCATCTGCACGCCATACCCGAGCGATTGAACTACGGGTCCCTCGCTGAGCTGCTGACACATGAGCCGCTGATCATCCCGACCGAAAATGTCATCCAGGCGGCGTTCGAAGGCATTATTGCTTCGTTGAATGTGAAGCCGAACATCATCGCGCGCGTAGATGACATGGCCATGGTGCGTTTGCTTGCACGCGCTGGCGTAGGGGTTGCACTTACACCCTCTATTGTCGTTGCAGATGAGGTGGCAAACGGAATTCTGAAAGCGGCGGAGTTTGATTTGGCCATCCACGAGCCGTTCTATGCTGTAACGCTTCCGCGCGAATTCCCTCACCCTGCGCTCAAAGACTTACTTTCACGACAGCGATCATAAGAAAACTGGGGTTCCTACACGAAAACGGTCATCGCGGCCCGTCGCAGCATGCTTCTTTCGGGGCCCAAACCAGACCTTGGGACACTTCGGCGAGCAGGGTAGGGTGAAGGCGCACAACAAGGAGCCTTCATGAATACGCCGCACTCCGCCGGAATTTGGTCAGGTCTTGCCTGGCTGAACGCACCATCCGATTGGTCTGTCGCCCCGGATGAAGCATTGCATGCGGTTTCCGGTCTGCGCACAGACTTTTGGCAATCCACCTTCTATGGGTTTCGGCGCGACGACGGACACGCGTTCCTTCGGCCTGTTGATGGTGACTTCACGGCAAAGGTCAGCTTCGAGGGGGATTATGAACACCTCTACGATCAAGCCGGTCTCATGATAAGGTCAAACGCTGAAAATTGGATCAAGTTGGGCGTCGAGTGGACAGATGATACTGCTCATTTAAGTGTTGTCGTCACGCGCAACGGGCTGTCCGATTGGTCGGCACAGCCGTTCGAAAAGGACGGCTCGGTTGCGATCCGCGTGACGCGGATCAACTCGGCACTGATCCTGCAATGGCTTGATGACGGGACGTGGCGCATGTTGCGCCTTGCCCCGTCTCCGGAAAACGCGGCGACGCTGCATGTTGGCCCTTACCTCTGTTCGCCAGAACGCGAAGGGTTCCGCGCGCGGTTCTCAGATTTCGAAATTGGTGAGCCACAGGTGCGCCAACTGCATGAGTGATTGGAACACCGCTCGAACGTGGTGAATGCTCTTGACTGAAAGCGACGCAACCCCGAGGGGTGCTCTGCACCGGTTCCTACAACCGATCATGGGCCCGTCGCCAATCGCAGCTCTGGCCTGCACCATGCGAAGATGAGCGTGCCCAAAACCCATGCCGGATGCATAGCCCCGGCTGTCTCAAAACGCCCGCAGGAGGACGCCGGGCTTGCATCCGATATCCAAGTCGCGTGCAGAGCACAGATCATGTTGCGGGTCGATGCTGGTCACTTCAGGCCAGTTCCGCGCGCGCGTCGGCCCCGCCGACTTCGGCGTGCTAGCCCTCGGACCCGGCGAAGTCAGGTTTTGTCACCTTATGTTCCTCCGTCCTCGAGTTGTTGGAGTAACGCTCGGAAGTTCTTGCGGGCCTCGCCGGGATGGCGGACCTTTTTTACTTGCGCGAGGTTTGAGAGATCGTTGCCGACCACGATCAACCCTACCATGCCCCATTCGTAGTGAGGCAGGCACAGATAGCCGTAAATTCCAGGCACGGTCAGGGTGATGACGAGCTCTTCGTCAATCGCACCGTTCCAAGGCTCGGCGGCTTCGGGGATCATGCCACGTTTGGAGGCCGAGTTGTGGCTGGCATCGGTGGCCAGAAATCGGACGCTGTCGCCGGGCTCGATATGCAGAATGGCTGGCTTGAAGACATTTACGATGTTGGCGTCATTGCAATCGGCATTGAGCATCAGGATGGAGTGATCCGCCGCCGTTTCTTGGGCCGCGTTGGCGCGGGCCAGCAGTGGTGTTGCCGTGGCGAGCGCACCAAGCGAAAGCGCGAAAGTGCGACGGCTAATCATGGGAATAGGCATGGACAACGAGGTCCTCCCTTGGGCCGGTGGTGATGTGAATATCGACGCCATAGGTCTGCGCGATCTCGGGAAGCTGCAAAACCTCGTCTGGAGCGCCCTCGGCCAGCACTTCGCCCTGGCGCAACAGGATCAGATGATCTGCAAAGCGAGCGGCCAAGTTGAGGTCATGCAGGGCAACCACGCCGATGGCCTTGCGGGCGGCAATGGCGTCTTTGATCTGGCCCAACATGCGCAATTGGTGGTTCAGGTCGAGGGCCGAGGTGGGTTCGTCGAAGAGATAGACGTCGGAATCGCGAATGAGCGCCTGAGCCACGGACACCATTTGCGCCTGCCCCCCTGAAAGCTCGGAGATATAGGCTTCGGCCAGATGGCCGATCCGCGCATCACGCAATGCGTGGGCCACAGCCTCTGTGTCCTCAGATGTGACGCGCCAACCGGTCAGGTTTTTCCGCGCCATCATGACGACATCGAATACCGTCAGGGCCGCATTGGCCGCAAAGAACTGCGGCATGAAGCAGACACGTGACAGACGGGCTTTGGGGGAAAGCGTGGCCAGGTCCGTCCTGTCAAGGATCACTTTGCCCTCGGCCTTCAACAGACCCGCGATGGCTCGAAACAGCGTGGATTTTCCCGACGCGTTCGGCCCGATCAAAGCGGTCAGATGTCCCTTCTTCAGGGGTGCAAATCCGGTGCCTCTCAGGATTGCACGCGCCCCGTATGAGAACCTCAAATCGTGCACTTTAAGGGTCATTGCCAGTGCCTCTTGCGTTGCCCAAGGATCAGGCTGACGAAAAATGGAACTCCGATCAGGGAGGTGATCATCCCGATGGGATAGACCACGCCCGGTGTGATCGCCTTCGACAGAATCGAAGTGCCGGAGAGGATCAACGCCCCGGCAACTGCAGACAACGTCAGAAAGCCCCGTTGGTCTTCGCCCACGATCATTCGCGCGATATGGGGCGCGACAAGCCCCACAAAGGCGATCGCCCCGACAAAGGAGACAGCCACCGCCGCCAAGAGCGATACGCCCGCCAGAACCATGAGCCGAAGAGCGTTGACGTTCACACCCAGGGCAGCAGCTTTGTCTTCGCCCATACGCAGCGCTGTAAGTGCCCAGGATCGGCCAAGGAAATAGGGCAGAACGACTGCCAGGATCACCACGCAGATCGCCACCTTGGGCCATGTTGCGCGAGAGAGCGAGCCCAATTGCCAGAAGATCAGTTGCGCCAGTTGCAACTCCGACGCGCCATATTGGAGGAGGGCCAGAAGGGCGTTGAAGGTGAACATCATGGCAATGCCCATCAGGATCATTGTCTCAGGGTTTGCTCCACGCAGACGGGTCACGAGGAACAGCAAAAGCGATGCGCCCATCGCGAACACAAACGCGTTCACCGTTACAAAGAGCGCGCCGACACCAGGCAGGACGGACCAGCCCAAAACGATGGCGACGGCCGCGCCGAAGCTTGCCGCTGCGGAGAGACCGAGCGTGAACGGTTCGGCGAGCGGGTTATTGAGAATGGTCTGCAACTCTGCGCCGGAGACGCCGAGCATGGCGCCCACGACCACAGCCATCATCGCGACCGGCAGCCGCAAGTCCCAGACGATGACCTCTTCCTTCGCGGTTGCGACGGAAGGGTTCAGGATCACTTCCGCGACCCTCCAGAAATCGAGATCCGCAGGCCCGGTGATCACGTCGAGGACGATGGTGACAAAAAGCATGAGCGCGGCAGCCGCGACCAGAGCGATGCGCCACATGGCGCGTTTTCGATAGCCGCGGACGATTGCGTCGACGGTCGGTGCGTTTGAAATTTCTGTCATGGGTAACGACCCCACCGCATGGGCGTGCGGCGGGGTCCACTTGCTTACTGTGTTGCCTGATCCACGCTCAGCCAGAACTGGCCAGAGGCTTCAAAAGGCATGAACTCTGTATGCAGACGGTTGAGCGTCTCCAGCGGGTCCAGATCTTCGAACTCGTCCGGATAGAGCCATTTTGCGATCTGTTGCACGGCCACGAAGTGATATGGCGAATTGTAGAACTGGTGATAGATCGAGTGGTAGTTGCCCTCTTTCACCGCACGCAACTGGTCAAATCCCGACCGTGCCGCCAGCGCTGCGATCTTCTCGGCATTGACGGCAGCATCGCCTTCATAACCCAACAGGGTTGATGTGACTTCCGGCTTGGATTCAGCCCAGTTTGCACCTGTGCCGATCACGTGGTCAGGGTCTGCCTCCAGAACACCTTCCATTGAGAGTGTCACAGAATAGGCATTGGCGAGTGTCGACGCATAGTTCACACCGCCCGCCAACTCGACAAAGCGCCCATAGTTGTAGGGACCAAAGGACCAGCAGCAGAAATCAGGCTGCCATCCCGCCGCGTTCTCGACCACCACAAGCGGGCGGTCTTCGGCCGGTATTGTATCGACAACATTCGTCACCTTGCGCATCTCGGCGATGTAGAAGTCGATGAACTTCGCTGCGCCGGCTTCCTCTCCCAGGATTCGCCCCAAAATCAGCAACGATGGAACCGCGTTCTCAGTTGCATTGCGCCGGAAGTCGATAAAGACGACGGGCACCCCGGCCTTGTCGAGTTTCTCGATCAGGCCGGTTTCTTCGGCCTTGAAAAGGTTGGCACTGTCCAGAAGCACCAGATCGGCATCCGCTTCGAGAACGCCTTCAATGCTGAAATCTCCCGCGTAAGGGTTGCCGAAATTGATCAACCTCTCGGTTTCAGCGGGAAACGCGGCCGCGAACTTTCGGAAGGCATCCGGGTCGTACTGAACCAGATCATCTTTCCATCCAACGATGCTTTCAAAGGGATTGCCGTCAGTAATCGCGGCAATCGCGTACATCATCCTGCCCTCGCCAAGAATGATTTTGTCTGGACGCTCATCCAGCGTCACTTGCCGGCCGGCAATGTCGGTCAGGGTCAAGGCTTCGGCCTGTGCGGATGTTGCTGGCGTGAGCAGTGTCACGGTGGCTGCAAGCGTAAGGGCAAAGCCGCTCATGAATCGAGTGTTCATAGCGTGCTCTCCTTTTGGCTACAGAGCGTCCTTAAATTCTCCCCAAAGAAAAACCAAGTGAAAAACTCAGAAATTTGTCGAAAGGTTTGGTTTCGCAACTCTGCACGTGGTGAAAAATCGTCCGAAACATCCACGGTCCGCGCATCGAATGAGAAGGTATCGCGCAAGATCCGCCTCCTTAACTTACTGATCGCAGTCCGCAAATGGGCAACGAGACACAAAAAAATGGCCCACAAATGTGGGCCATCTTGTTTTGGGCTCGAGGCTCAGTTGCTGAGCGAAGTGGACCCAAGAGGAATACGGACTTTCGGCTTCTTGGGGTTCGGCTTGAAGCCACCAGGGCCGTCGGTGCACTTCATGCTGTAGTGCCGGACGTTCGACTTGAAGTTGTGGTTCACGCCGACCAGTTGCATTGCGCCATTCTCCGGCCCGCTCTTGTTCGGGATATCCCACTGATGAGTGACAACGGCGATCTTGTTGGCCGCAGTCTTCGTCGTGAAGACCTTCGACTTCTTGCCCGAGCTGTGAACGTAGCGGTACTTGATTGTTGCACCAGCTGTATTGGTCGAGATTGCCGTCGTCAGTTTCACGGCGCACGCCCCGGCCATCGTCGCGATTTCCTTAAGCTGCATCGTAGCTTTCTTCACGTGCAGCGGGTTCTTCAGGCTGGCGTTGCCGCCGAGCGGGACTTTCGTACCCTGCCACTTCGCGCAGCGGACCTTGATCTTGTACGCCGGGTTGTACTGGTAGAGCGCATTGTTGCTTCCAGCACCCGTGGCGCTGACCTTGAAATCCGCTCTTGCGTCAAAGTGAACTTCACGGTCTTGCGAGAAGATCTGGTTGTTGCTGAGACCTTGGTTCCGAAGGTTGCTGGCCAGCCAGTTGCACATATTGACGGCGTGATCCTTGTAAAGCGCGGCTGGTATTGCGACGGCGACGGTGCGGTCCACAACTTTGGGGCGGTTTCCAACCGAGTAGCTCTTTGAATAGGCGTACCCTTCAAGATTGCCGAGGTTCGCAGCGATCCCATAGCCGTTTGTGATATGCGGCCAGACCTTCCAGGACTTCACGCGACCGACAGAGCCGACATCATATTCGAAACGGATCTGAACGTTCGTGTTCCCGAGGTTCTTGAGCTTTGTGTAAGACTGCCCGTTGCTCGAAACGACAAGCGGCTTCGGGGAAAAGTTCGTGACCCGAACATCGCCGACATCGGCGAAGGCAGGGGCCGTCATCCCAGCGAGAAGCAAAGCAGCGCCAACTGTGGATTTGGTAATACGTGTCATCTTTCAGTTTCCTTGCGATCCTGGACGACTTTGCCGCCCTTCATGTCTATGGGTCGCAGCACCCCGGAAAAGGGTTCAAAGAAACTGGATTTTTTTTTGCGATTTTCTTTCAGATAACTGTTTTTAAACAGATTTATTAGCAGCCAGACGATTGAACAAGGCCCCAGCCATAGTTCTGGTCGCGTCCTTTCGAGCCCAGATCGCTCGCGCGTTTCGCCAAGGCGGCTCGCACGGATTTTGCCGAAACCCGACCCTTGGCGGCCTGTCTTGCGACAAGCGCCGTGACAATGGGGGTCGAGAAAGAAGTGCCAGACTGATATCCGCCCTTGTTGCCCTTGGCGGTGTACACATCAACGCCAGGGGCGGCGAACTCGATATGCTTGCCACGGTTGGCTTTGCGGTAAAGCTTGCCGCGTGCGTCCACCGCAGTGACAGCAATCACCTCGGGCGCACCGGCGGGATAGGCCGCGACGGCCTTTCCATCGTTTCCAGCGGCAGCGATCATAACCATGCCACGCCTTGCACCGGCAGCAAGAACATCGCGGAACGCAGAGTTGGGTCGACCTGCGAAGGACATGTTCACGATCTGCACCCGCTTGCCCGCCAGCCAATCCAGCGCCGCCGCCACGTGCTCCAGCGTCGCGCCCGTTTGGCCTTTTCGGACGGTAAAGGCCGACACGGCAAACACGTTCGCCCCCATGGCAAAGCCTTGAACCTCGCCGCTGCCGTTGCCTGAAATGAGGCTGACAACCGCCGTGCCATGTGCCGCAGACGGTGTGCGGTCTCGCTGCCCAAGAACGCTGGTTCGGGTGATCCGCGTGCCTTTCAACGCCGAATGCCCGGGATTGACCGGGCCATCTATGACGCCAACCGCGACGGCGCGCCGAAGTCGGCAAACCCCGCCCGGATCGTCGCCGATCGCTTGGGCCGCATAGACCCGCGGACCGGCTACAAAACCATAGATGTTGTGCACATCAATCTGGGCACCGTTTACCGTGCCGTTGAGGATTGCCTGCGCCTGCGTTCGGCTCAGGTTCCCCGGCAAAGAAACGATCAGCAATGTGCGGCCAAGAGCGTTCAGCTGACGGGTGCGCAAGACCTGAACGCCCTGCGCCTGAAGCGCGTTGGCGGCAGCAGCAGCCTGACCTTGCGAGACCGACACGACGTATTCGGGTGCACCGTTGGGCGCCGCAACTTCATCTTTGCCAGCTCGCTCTGTCGAGGGACGCGCCGTGCGTGTATTGCCGCAAACCTCCAACGCGCCAAAACTGGCGACAACCCGGCCCGTTCTGACCCAGACCACCTCGTATTCGCCTGCCTTGACCCGGCGGCTTGGAACCCGCGCCCGAAGCCGCCGGTCACTCCATGACGTGACCTGCATGTCCAGCCGCGCCCCGCGTGAACGCATCATGATCTCGCCGACGGGTGCAGTGCCGAGGCCAGCACCGTTCAGCGTGACTTGCGCGCCCGGTTTGACGCAGTCGCGTGCGGCCACGGAAAAACCACGCGTTTGGGCAAATGCGGCGTCGCCAAGCAACAAGGCCGCGACAAAGACAAGTGAGGCGAGCCTGAACATCATTCCGTCTCCACGCTGTCCACGATAGCCGCAGAGGACAACGCTGTCTCGGTGTCTGCGACAGATACACCTTCAGGCACGATGATCGAGTACAGCCCAATCGCGGATGGGCCACCGACGATCTCAAGCCCCAGATCCAACAGTAGGTTGCGAATGTCGCCTTCGGTCGCCGTTTCCGAGAAGCCGACGATCAGAATGGTGCCGTCCAAGCTTTCGCTGCCGCCACCGGCAAGTTCGAAATCCGGACCGGACTGCGTGACGACATAGAGGCTTTGCGCCGCGAACAGGGCAATGGCCACAGAGGCGGCGATCTTCCAGACATTGCTTCGCTGGGGTGCGGTCTGCGCCCCCTCGCGCTCGATATCACGCATCAATCGGGCAAGACCAAACTCGCCAGGGGAGGCTGCCGTGTCTCGTGACCGCACATCGTCGCGAATGGCTTCCAGAAAAGACAACTCGTCCCGCAAGACCTCATCCTGCGCCAGCGCATCCTCGACCAGTTGCCGCTCGTCTGCATCAAGCGTCCCGTTCAGATAGAAGGGCAAAAGCTCTTCTATGTTTTGTCTGTCATCTTCGCCGCTCATGTCCGTTCTCCAATCCGGCCTGACAGGCAACGCATAAGCAGTTTCTTAGCATGAAAGACGCGCGTCTTGACCGTTCCTTCCGGGACATCCGTCGCCACCGCGATCTCGCGATAGCTCAGGTCCTCGAAGAAAGCCATCTCGACGGCCAGCCGATGCTCGGCCTTCAACTCGTCGAGGCAAAACCGGACATGCCCGGCTTCCTGTGCAGCGGCAACGTCGCCAAAGGTATCGACCGTGTCGTCGACCTCTTCGGGCACTTCGTCAACCAGCGACACGCGTGCGCTCTTTCTAAATCTGTCCATCGTCTTCCTGTAGGCTATTCCAAAAAGCCAGGTCTTGACGGTCGAGCGGCCTTCGAACTTTCCAGCCGAACGCCACACTTCCATGAACACCTCATGAAGTATGTCGTTGGCTTCGAACGGATCGTTCAATTTCGATGCGATAAATCTGTATACGGGGCGTTCAAACTCCCGGTAAAGAGCTGAAAATGCAGCCTTATCCCCTGATGCAACTTGCGTGATAAGAAATGCAGCATCCGACGACATAAGCGGTCAATCCGTTCCGCCAATACGCCGTGGCGCCGAAGCAGCGATCAGGTTCCCATCCGATGAGTAAGCCAGGACACGCCAGAACTTGGCACCGTTCCGGGCAAGACGTGCAGCTGTAAAGCTGCGAATGGATGTTGTGGTCGCAGGGGCTGCGACATCGACAGCCGCAACTCGGTTGCGCGTCCCAACACTGCCTTCGGCGAGGAACTCCAGGCGATAGACCTGTGCACCGGCCGCGCTGTTCCACGCGAAACGGGTTGCGGGGGTGATGGATGCGCCCGCCGATGGCGTGTTCAATGTGATCGCGTCCGCACCGTCCGACGGCAAAACGCGATAGCGGATTGTTGGAAAGACGCCGGCTGTGACATCGCTTGCACCCGGATCGGGCAGGAGCCGCAAAAGGTAAGAACCGGGACGATCCGTTGGCAATTCCGGGCTTTCAAAAACCGTGGAACGCGGTCCGGCCAGCATCTGCCGAACCCGCCCGACCGGTACGAAGCTTGCCGTCGATCCGCCATTCGGGCCCGAGACCTGCCAGACACCGTTGAACCTGCCACGACCTGCACTGGTGATCCGGGCATAGGCGGTCAATGCCTCGCCACGGGCAACGGTAATGGTCGAACTGTCATTGCCGAATTTCAGGTCCGAAGACCGGATCGACAACTCCCCGCCCGAGGTCAATTGCAATGCAAGCACCAACGTGGCCGGTGCCCCGCCATCAGACCATGCGCGGGAATAGGTCACCGTTGCCCCGGACCTAAGCGCCTGAAGCGATGCGCGGCTGATCCGAATGCGCTCGCGGAAGCGATGGGTTGTCACGCCCAGCGTCGTGATCCGCTTTTGCAGCTGCCGCCCCGGTGTTTCCGCGCTTGGCCCGCCCGTCACAGTTCCAACAGTCGAGACCAGTGTGGTCGGTGTTGATGTGGTCACCTCGACCGTCCAACGCAGATTGGCCAATGCGCTGCCCTGATCGTTGACGGTGATCGGATTGGGCGACGCGGATACGCCCGTAACCGCGGCCGAGAGCGGTGCGGTGCACAAGGCAATCAGCGTGACTGCAAGTGTGAATACGCGGATCATCATCAAAACACTCCGCCCATCGTGTCAATCGTTTGACGCAACATCAGCCCCACGAACCACTCGGGGTCTTCCGGGCTTTCCGTGGCCAGCCCGCCAGTGGCAACTCCACCACTGAACACCAGTTCGGCGCTGGGTGCAAAATTCCAAGTCACGTCGGCCCCGACAGAAAACCCGTCATCACTGCCCGGCGCGCCGTAGTCGTAATAGTTCACGCCAAACGCGCCGTTCCATTCGCCGGGCACAAACTCGTAGCTGGCCGTGAGCCCAAATTCGGTGTCGACGAATTGTCCCGTAAAGTCGTCGATCAGTGTGAGGGTGGTATTGGTTCCAATCACCCATCTGTCGCTATCGGTCCAATCGAGGGTGGCATCCAGTTGGTGAGAGGTTTCGTCGGCGTTCGCCGCGGATTCATCATCGAAACGGGCGAAGGTGTATGTCGCCGACCAACTCCAATTGTCGTGTTGCACCGAAAGTCCGCCATAAACCTGCAGGTCGTTGAAATCTTCCTGCGGTGGAGCAAGAAAAGGCGTCTCAAGGCGATCCTGCACCGTCAATATGGTGCCGAACTCCAAAGACGGGCTTCCCATCCAGCCCGGGGCCTCACTGTTAAAATAGGGGATATGCGTGCCGTCCAACTGCGCCGTGACAATCCGATCAATCGGTTCGTCATCCGGACCGCCAACATTGGTTGTCTTGTGTTCGACAAGGCCGTTCAACGTTGTTTGGTCGTTGTAGTAGTCGAACCTCAACCGGATATCTTCGCGACCTGGGGCCATGCCGGGGGCGGCGAGACTGGTAAAGGTGCGTTCAACCCGTTCATAAGCAAAGCCAAGGGTCAGTACGCCGCCGGTGTCGCCTTGCCAAAGGTCGTATTCAAGATCCGCCAGCGCCGCGGTTCCGTTGACTTCGGAATACCCAAGAAGCTCGGCATCCTCGTCAAATTCCGTAAAGGCCGCGTCGAATTGGTAGCGAAGCCGTTGGTCCGCCGTCGCACCCCGAAAAAACGCTGCGACACCATCGCCTTCGCCGACCGTCAGGCTGTCTTCGGCCATGCCACGACCTGAGTAAGCCGTTATCCCGAATTGCAAATCCGTCGAGGCGGAGGGACGAACCGCAATCGTTCCGCCGAACATCAGATCATCGTCGTCCGCGAGGCCCAGACCATTGTCGACGCCAATGGCATCCTGGGATTGGAGGCCGAAGAACCCGAATTCCAGCCTTTGATCGGTCGTTGTGAAATACGCCGAGACACCGCGTCGGTTCAGGTCGCTGACAAGTGCTCTGTCGTAGGAAAGGGTCTGGTGGCCCAAGCGGCCCACGAAATCCAGCTTTTCGCCGGACATGCTGTATTCAAGGTAATATTCGCCGAGATCAACTGGCCGGCCAGCCAACTGATCCGCAGTTTCTGTCGTGGCAAGCCAAGCCGCACCGGCCTTCAAGCGACCCCCAGCACCAACGATCTCGATCCTGCCATCCGACTCCGCGCGAATGTCCGGATCGTCGCCGTTCAAGCTTCTGGCCTCGACCTCGTTGACCACCGCGACGCCAATGTCCGGCCCAGCGGCGGCACCGCCCTCAACAGAAACCGTGTCTGTGGCAATCACCCGGTAGTCTTCGCCAGTCCAAAGATAAACGACGACGTCATAAGTGCCTGGTGCCAAGGGAATATCTGGCTGAACAACAAGACCGCCCTCTGTAAGCGCGGCGAACTCTGTCATGTCGATGCCATCAATCTCGACGGCAATATCACCGCTCAAAGACGAATGATCGAACGCGATGAAAACACCACCGTCCGCCTGCGCCGGAGCAGGTGTGCCGGGTACGACCAGAAGCGCCGCTGCAATAAGCAGTGTCTGATATCTGTTCAAATTGCCCACTCGCCAAATTTTTTGGGGACACGGTAGGGAAGGAAACTTTGCCCGGGCAAGGCCTTTTTCGGCACTGCCCGGACAAAGGAGAAAAGCGAACCATTCACACCACAATCAATTCGTCTTGAAATGCGTCGGACCTCCTGCGGATTTGCGAACAATTTTGCGGAAGCGTTTGCAGTTGTCTCCTTCGCTGGATTCAGCGACGTGCTTTCCAGCATCCACGCAGACTGTCAGCGTGTAGACACCTGGTCCCCATGCAAGTCCGGCATAGAAGGGGAACGTGTGCGATGCACCGGAGTTCCCGGCGATTGGCTTGAACTTAACAGCAGCTGCATTCGGAAAGGCCGGGTTCTCGTAAGGCGCGATCTGGGCTGGTGCGGGATCAGGACAACCGCTTGGTGCGGTAGTGTTACAGCGGACTGTCGCGATCGAGCGGCCAGCATCGCCGGGACCTACGTTCTTGACGGTAAGCTGGCCCGTGTTGACGTTAAAGCCCGGGCGCAAATTGGGCTGCACATCTGCAGCCGCCGCCGAAGAAACCAGAACTGCTGCTGCAGTTGCGAAGAAAATTGCACGTGTCATGTCGACCTCATTCGTTTGTGTTACGAACATGGGTCGGCCCATCATGGCATTCGGTTCAAAATTTTTTCGAGCGGACGGCGAAATCTAATTAAGTATCTGTTTTTGCTATTTTATGTTTAACTGCTACGGGCCCGGTTTCCCGCAATCGCGAACAGCGCTATCCTGAAGCCATGACGCATACACCTCCGATCCTCACGCTCTCCGAAGGTGCGCTTAGTCTCTTCCTCGGGCTTTTGCCGAAAGACCGTGTCTCGCGTGGCAGCGACCGGATCACGGTGCACGCAGACGTTGGCGATGCCGTCTGGATATTGCGTAACGGCCGTTGGATGACCTGTGCGCCCGGGGACGACACCGCACGGCGGTTCGGGGCGAGCGGTACGCGGCACTGACGCCCTACACCGCCGGTATGCCCCCCTGCATCACCGTGAGAAACCAATCGGTATCGATGTTCCCGCCGCAGAGGATCACGGCGACCTCGCGTCCGGCCATTTGGTCCGCTTCGTTCATGAGCGCGGCCAAGGGGGCCGCGCCAGCGCCTTCCGCCAGGTTGTGGATGTCGCGGTAGTAGACGCGGATGGCCTCGGCAACGGCTTCCTCGCTCACGGTCACGATACGCTCCGCACCGTTTCCGTAGATGTCGAGGGCCTCTTGTACCGGAACGCGAACGGCCATGCCGTCGGCAAAGGTGCGGGCGGAGTTCGTTTCGACCAATCGACCTGCTTCGACCGAGAGTTTTGCCGTTTGTGCATGCTCGCTCACAACGCCGACGATCTTCGTATCGAGCCCCAATGCATCCCGCGCTGAAATACACCCGCAAATGCCGGAACCGCAGCCGATGGGAACATAAAGCGTGTCGATTTGCGGCTGATCCCGCAGCAATTCATAGGCGTATGTCGCCACTCCCCGCACCAGTTCCGGGTGGAATGGTGGAACAATGAACAACCCTTCAACCTCGGCAACGCGATATGCCTCTTCACGGGCTTCGTCGAAATCGTCGCCGAACTCGATCAATTCCGCGCCAAAGGCGCGCATCGCTTCATTCTTCTCGTTGGAATTCCCACGCGGCGCGTAGACGAGCGCGCGCATCCCGGCGGCGGTGGCTGCCATCGCCTGGCCCTGTCCGTGGTTGCCCCGTGTTGCGGTAATGATGCCGGGGCAGTCTGGCTGTGTGCGTTTCAACCAATCGATGAAGGTGAACGCACCTCTGACCTTGAACGACCCGGTTGGCGTGTGGTTCTCGTGCTTGACCCAAACCTTGCAGCCCAACCGTCGTTGCAGTTGCGGCCACGCATAGTGCGGGGTTGGCGACATTCGCGAAGCGACGAAGGCCTGCGCGGCTTTGATCTCGTCAAAAGTGAACATCAATCAATATCACAATGTGCGCGACGCTTGTCGCAGGTTGCGCATCGGAAAACGTAGAAGCTCAATCCATCCGGGAATTGACCTTTCCAGTAACTGACCTCGTCGGAACTGACCATGTCTGCGGCTTCCTTGTAGGCATCACCGTCCGGCGCTGCCTTCTGGAAGTCCTCTCGCGTCCATGGCCCGAGGTACACCATCGGCCGCGCGCAGCAGAACAACCAGCGGTCGCCTTGCCATGTCGAATAGCTCGGTGTGGACACAAGCTCCCACAGATGCTTGGACGGTATGACCGCCGCTTGCCACTCCGGATCGTCGGTGGGAACGACGGGAAACATGTCCGTCGTCAGCCCGGGAATGCCATGGCTGCGACCGCGTTCGGCCTCTTCGCGACCGACCATTCCGAATTCGGTATCCTTCGTGATGGAGGCCTTGCGAGAACGCAGGCAGGTGTAACAGACATTTTCTTCCATCGTATCAAAGGCATGCTGGGTGGTGTTGCCACAGATGTCGCAGGTCTCCTCGCCGATATAGCCCGAAGCCTCTTCGACAGGTGCCTCAAAGAGGGGAAAGTCCAGTCCCAGTTCCTTGAACGTCTCAGGCAAGATCGCTCCATTTCAATTGCGTGTTCCGCGTGACCGCCCGTGTCAGCCGCTTGCCGACAACTGTGTCGAAGTCATAGACCGGGATCTCTCCCGACCCGGGACGCCGCGCCCAGATATCCGCCTCCCCAATGACATGGCCTTCCGGCAAATCTGCATCCGCAACGATGGAGCCGCGCGCGAACCTATAAACGGCTTCCTCCGGTCCGGTGCGCTGCTTTTCGTTTCGCAGCGCCGTGTGGATTTCCTTGGAGCGGTCGATCAGGAACTTGAGCTCTGCCGGGTCCATCGAACAGGCAATATCCGGACCTTCGCGATACCGCGTGTCCGTGAAATGCCGCTCAAGGATACAAGCCCCCAGAGCCACCGACGACAGGGCCATCTCCGGCCCGATCGAATGGTCGGAAAACCCGACGACGGCCTTCGGAAACGCCGCCTGTAATTCGGAAACCCCCTTCAACGACACGATCTCGGCCGGGGAGGGGTACAGGTTCGTGCATTCCATGAGTGCATAGTCGATGCCCGCTTCATCGAGGATCGCGACCGAACGAGAAACGCTTTCAATGGTTTGCATGCCCGTCGACATGATGATCGGCTTCCCCTTTGCCGCGATGTGTCGGATCAGCGGCAGGTGATCCGCTTCGCCCGAGCCGATCTTGAAAGCGGGCACATCCTGTTCGTCCAGCCAGTCAGCTGCCGCCCGGGAAAACGGTGTCGAGATGAAAATCACGCCAAGGCTTTCGGCGTGGGCCTTCAATGCGGCTTCATCCTCCGGCGAGAGCGCGCATTCCTCCATCACTTCCCAGATCGACTTGCCGCCGGCATTGGGGGGCAGCACCGACTTTGCTTCCTCGGTCATCTCGTCCCACACGAAATGGGTTTGGTGCTTCACGACCTCTGCGCCCGCGCCCGCGGCGAGGCTGACCATGTGCCGCGCCACGTCGAGGTCGCCGCCATGGTTGATGCCGATTTCGGCGATGACGAGAGGGGGTTCTTCGGGGCCAATCTTGCGATGTGCGATCTGCATGCGAAAGGTGTAGGGGGAGGGGCCTGCGGTGACAAGAGTCTGCACCGGCTCTTGCGTGCGGCCGCTCACCGGGCAGAGGACCTGACGAAAGGGCTTGCGAAGGCCCCGTGAAATCTGTTCGTTGCGCCAAATGACTGGGCCAACCCTCAAATCGACGCCGGGATTGCGCTACCGGGTGTTTCTGGCGCTGTACGCTGCGGTGCTGAAGCTCGGAGAGCCACTGATCTGGCGGTACTTTCGAAAGCGAGCCAAGGCCGATCCGGCGTATATGGAGCATGCCGAAGAACGCCGTGGGAAGGGCGCACTCTTTGATGCAGACCTCTGGGTGCACGCCGTGTCTCTCGGAGAGTTCACATCCGCCGAGCCGCTGATCCGAGAGGCTCTTGCGCGCGGCTGGCGCGTGGTCACAACGCATGCCACGCCCGCCGGGCGAGGTGCCGCTGAGGCCGCCTTCGGCTCCCATGACAACGTCGCCACGTTTTACATGCCGATTGACCGGCCAGTGTACTGGCACCGTTTCTTCGAACGCTGCGCGCCAAAGGTCGGATTGATCATGGAGGTCGAATTCTGGCCCGTCATGTTTGAAGAGGCCAGGAAATCAGGGTGTTACCTGTGCCTTGCGAACAGTCAGGTCCCCTCCAAGAGCTTTCCTCGGGCCCGCAGATTGGCATCATTCGCGGGGCATCCCGTGGCGCGCGCCGCCGCCGTTTTCGCCAAGTCCGACCCGATTGCGGACCGCTTCCGCGCGCTGGGAGCTGATCCTGTCCTGAGCCTCGGCGAAACGCGCTTCGACATTCCCGCGCCCTCCCGTCTCGTGGAACGCGGAGAGCTGCTCTTGGGAGTGCGCCCCGTTCTCACCTTGGCCAGCGTCGTCGCCGGTGAAGAAGAGACCTATGTCGACCTTCTTCGCGATTTGCTCGCCGACGAAGAGCCGCCGATGGTCATATGGGTTCCCCGCGCACCGGAGCGTTTCGACGACCATGCGCAGTTGCTGCAGCGCGCTGGTTTTCAGGTCACGCGCCGCACCGAGGCGTTTGACGCCGATCTGACGCCAACGCAGGACCTTGCCGAAACCCAAATCCTCATTGGCAATTCCATGCGCGAGATGTTCTTCTATCTCTCGCCTGCCGATGCGGTCATCGTCGGCGGCGGGTTCACGGAGAAAGGTGCCCATAACGTGATCGAACCCCTCTCGCTCGGCAAACCGGTGATCACCGGGCCGCATGTCTGGACAATCGAGTATCCAGCGGTCGAGGCGGAGGCCGCAGGCGTTCTGACCATCGTGAAGGACAGCGCAGACCTCGCCGACGCAGTGCGCCATGCCATTCGCACGGGCGGACCGGCTGCAGAGGCGTTTCACGCGGCAAACCAAGGAGCCTCTACTCGCATTCTCGATACCATCGCGCCCCTGATGGAAGATGCGTCATGAGCTATCTCGTCATTGGCAGTGGATCGATCGGGAAGCGCCACCACGACAATCTCGCCAAGCTCGGAGCCGACAGCCGATTGATTCCGTGGCGCGGCATCGACCTTTGGGATCTGCGGCGCGCGCTCAAGGAAGCGACCGGGGCCGTTATCGCGACCGCCACAGATGTTCGGTTCGATCTCATCTCGATGGCTGCCGAAGAAAACGTCCCGCTCTACATCGAGAAGCCGCTGGCATTCCGGACGCCCGACGTCGCCGCGATTTTCGATGCGACGAGCGGGATCGCGGACCGGTCCGTTCTTGGGTACATGATGCGGTACCATCCTGCCTTTCGTGCCGTTCATGCCGATTTGCCCGAACTCTATGGGTTCACGATGCAGATTGGACATGACGTGCGGCAATGGCGCCAGAACTGGCGCTTCGCCGACAGTTACGCAGCCAAGCCCGAGGGCGGCGGCGTTCTTCTGGATCTCTGCCACGAACTCGATATGGCATCCTGCCTTGTCGGCGATCTCGAAGTGACCGGTGTTGACTGCACGGGGCACACGGACTTCCCGGGCGTCGATTTTGCAACGCGCGTTTCACTTGGTGGAACAGCAAATGGCACAGTCGCGATGGACTACCTTTCGCCGGTGTTCGTGCGGTCCATGACGCTGGAAGGTCGCGAGACACGCATCGATCTCGATCTTCTGGCCTGTACAGAAGAGCGCTGGGGTGTATCCAAAGGCGATGTGCGCACATATGATTTCGAGAGAAACGACATGTTCCTCGATCTGATGCGCGATTTCATGGCCTTGGCGGAGGGACGCGCGCCCTCAGACAATCCACTGCTCCCGCGCCTTGATCGCTGCAGGCAAAGCGTAAATCTCATTGCAAGCGCATGGGAAAAAAGGGAATTTCGTAATTCCATCGACGGAGGCTTCGAATGATCATCGGCCATATCGGGGTTCGCAAGGGATCGAAAGGCGTCGTCGGCAAGAACTTCCGCGACTTTCTTGGAAAGCCCCTCATCGACTGGTCACTTGACCAGCTTCTGTCGCATGACCGCGTCGACCATGTCGTCGTCTCAACCGACGACGAGACCATATACGACCATGCGATCGGGAAGGGTTGCCTTGAAATGGGTCTGCGACCACCCGAACTTGCTTCTGACACCGCGGCCAAGTGGGATGTCTGGCAGCACGCGCTGGGCCGGGCAGAGGAGCTTGCCGGCCAGGCAACAGCCTTTCTCGATCTGGACTGCACGTCTCCTCTCAGAGAAATGGAAGACATTGACGGCGCACTCGATGCGTTCTTCGACAAACGCCCCGACATGATCATGTCCTGCACGGAAGCGCGGAAGAACCCGTATTTCAACCTCGTCGAGCCGGACCAGTCGGGCTACCTCCACGTGTCGAAACCGCTGCCGGGCGGTGTTGTTGCCCGACAGCAAGCGCCCGTGGTCTGGGAACACGCCGCCTCGACCTATGTTCTCGACCCCGCCTACCTGAAACGGGCACGCGGTATCTTCCAGGGCAGGGTGCTGCCTTACCTCATGCCCGCAGAACGTTGCTTTGACATCGACACGGAACTCGATTTCAAGATCGTCCAGAATCTCATGCAGGAACGTCTCAATGGTTGATCTCACTGGTCGCACCGTTTTCATCACAGGTTCGGGCGGTGTGCTCGGCTCCACCTACGTGCGACGCATGCTCGCCGCTGGGGCGAAGGTCGTCTCGACAGACCTTCCGGGGCCCCGGGCGGATGCGCTGCTGGAAACGCACGGAGACAATCCGGATTTTGTCTTCTACGACATGGATGTCTCGGATGAGGCGGCCGTCACGGCAATATTCCAACGCGTCATGGCCGATGGATGGCAGCCGAACGTGGTTCTGAACAACGCCGCGATCACGGGCGAGATGCTGATGGGGAAGGGCAAGAGTTTCCCCGATTTTGCCGACACGACGGTCGAGGATTTCGAGAAGACGCTCCGCACCAATCTCACAGGGGCCTTCATGGTGGCGCGTCAGATGGACCGCGACATAGTCGGCAAGTATCCAGCAACATTGATCAATGTCGCCTCGATGTACGCTCTGAACGGCGCGCACCACCGAATTTATGACGGCATGCCGTTCAAGAATTTCTCCGCCTACGGCGTGACGAAGGCTGGCATTCACGGACTGACCGTCTGGCTTGCAGGCTATTGGGCCGGACGGCAAGCCACTGTGAACACGATCGCTCCGGGCGCTGTTTTCAACGGTCACTCCGAAGAGTTCCAGTCGCGGGTTTCCGAACTGATCATGGCTGATCGCATGGGAAAGCCGGACGAAATTGCCGACGTGATGCTCTTTCTCGCCTCGGAGGGCGCAGGCTACATGACCGGCCAACTCGTCAATGTGGATGGCGGTTTTTCCGCCTGGTAGTTGTCCTGCAAGACAAGTGCGCCTCCGGCACAGGCGACGCCCGATACCCACTGTGTCTATGTATCCCGAATGTAGACGGCGCTAGTTCCGCGCCCGTGGATCGACCAGCATCGCCATGATCCAGCCGGCGATGAATCCGCCGAGATGGGCTTCCCATGCCAATACACCGCCCATCGCGAAATAAAGCGCGATATTGAGCGCGATCAGCAAAAGGGCGGCACGCGCGACCGGCCAGAGGCGGTCCCGGAGAACGAAACGGTCAAGATACTCCCACGCCAGAATGGCGCCTGCCAGTCCGAAGAGCGCGCCGGATGCCCCGACCATTGGCCTGAAACTGTCGGATAACAGCCCGTATCCAGCACCGCCCCCAAGGATGGAAGTGGCGTAGATCACGAGATACCGAAGCGAGCCAACCCGCTCTATGACCGCGCCAGAAAGGCTCAAAAGCGTGATCATGTTCAGCGCCAGATGCCAAAACCCGGCGTGAAGAAATCCGTAACTGAAGAACATTGCCCAGGCTTGGCCCGGGTAGTTCGGTTGCCAGTTCGCCAGAAGGCCGGGCCAAAACCCCGCGTTCTCGTAAACGCTTTGCCGAAACCGCGAGAGGCCAACCCATCCCAGATCACCGGCCTGCAGGAACAGCTCAACCGCCGTGCAAATCGCAATGAGTGCAATGATCGGCGCTTTCCAAGGCATGCGGCCCGGCTCCGGCGCCTCCGTGGTCATGCCTCAGAAACCGAAAGTGATATCGCGTTGGATATTGAAAAAGACAGAATTCTCGGCGTCGCCGCCATCGTCTTTCGAATACTCGTAACCGGTCCGCATTCTCCACTCGTCGGTGAGATCGCGGGTATAGGCAAAGCTCGCTGTTGTTCTGTTGTCGTCCGGGCCGCCAAGCTCGTCGGTGGCAACATATCCCAACTCGGTCTCCCAGCCAGAAACGGCATTGATCTCCTGCCGGTAGGCCAGCGTCAGGGCTGTATCGATGACGGTATCGCCATCATCTGTCCTGGCTTCGCGGGATACATCTGCAGTCAAGACGCTGCGGGGTCTTTCGATTGTGTAAAGCAGTGATCCCACAAGCTGCAGATCGTCCGCACCTTCCTGATCCACAACTCCGAGAGCAAGTTGGACCTGCCCGGTCTTGGTCTGGAAGTTTCGGGTCACATCCGCACGCGTCCTCCGTCCCGCGTCATCCACGCGGGTCGAAAGGGACGCGGCGACGAACCCGTTCGGGCGGTCCTGGCTGATCTCAAGTTCTACGCCGATGCCATCTTCAGATACTCTGGAGGCCGGTGCTGTCGTCGTAGTTTCGGTCTGATCGAAAAGGATGTCGCCCGTTACGCTCAAGCCGCTGGCCGTCTCCGTTGCCAGACCAATTCCGAAATAGCTGGTCTCACGCTCGGTTCCGGCCGCGTCGTCCTCGTCTTCCTGCCGCAACCCGGCCCGGGCCCGAAGATTGGTCGACTGCGACAGTCCGAACCGTGCCAAGGCGTCAACGGTTACAAGCGTGTCGTCGGTCAGGGCGGGGTCGGCGTCCGTGAACGACCGCTCCCGATAAAGCGCGCTCAGCGTAAGGCCGAAAGGACCTTCGATACCGGTCTCGATACTCCCGGAAACCTCGCTGGTCGTTTGGGTGCCGGCATCCGTGATGACGGAGTCCACGACGTTATCTCTTAGGTTTGCGTCCGTGTAAGCGGCCGAGAATCTCAGCAGGGAGTTCGCGCCGACGCGTTCATAGATTGCGCGGGCGGTCGAGTCGCGGAAGTCGAACTCGTCGGAACCGTTATCGGTGAAGTCGCCAAATATCTCCGTGCCAAGCTGGAACTCAAGCGTATCGGACCGCGTGCGCGTGATCAGGGTCAAGGTGACATCGCTTGTCGCCTCGAGGCCCTCATCAAAATCGTAATCGAATCCGACACCGTAGCTGAGCCGACCTTCCCGAGCGAGATCCTGTCCAATGGCTGGCGTGCCGAGGCACGCCGCCAAAGCGATTGCCGAGAGCGTGAACTTGGTGCGCAGCGGAGCCATGCCTTGCGTTACTCGAAGAGCCGGCGTTCCGGTACGATGATCACGTCACCATCACGCAAGCGGACGTCTTGTCCGACGGCAGTACCATTCGCAATGGCCTTGTAGTTGATCTTGTGCACGCTGGATTTCCCGGTGCGCGGGTCCGTGCGGCGCAGCACGATGCGCTTGGTCGCGGCAAATGGTGTAAATCCGCCCGTTTGTGCCAGCGCCTGAAGAAGCGTCGTTCCCCGGTCCATGGAGACTTCGCCGGGTGTCGTGATCTCCCCCATCAGGAAAACGCTGATCTGCGACGGACCGCTGCCTCTGGCAGCTCTTTCCGTAAGGGCCTGGACCGTCACGAAGACATTCGGCTGCGTGGAGAAGTTTGAGGCGATGCCGGCAGTGATGGAGTCACCCACCTGGCTGTCTGTGCGTCCGCCCGCCCGCACCGACCCGGCAAACGGGAAGGAAATGGTGCCATCGGGCAGAACCAGAACCGATCGATTGAGCGACGGGTCCTCAAGGACTTCAATCTGCAGCGTGTCGCCAGACCTGATTTGGTAGCCCGCCTGGGCAAATGCAGCGGTGGCAACAAAAAGTGCCAGGATTGCGAATAGGATTTGTCTCATCGAACTCTTCCCCCAAGACTCGTTTACTTCAGTGTTCCGCATCCATATCCGACCGAAGTCGGTGAATTCAGCTTTCTTTCACCATGATACAGCGCACAGCAGCGCAGAACAAATGCATTTCGATCACTCAGATGCTGTCGCTGCCAGTCGATCAATTTCCGTGCGCGCTTCCGCAATCTGCGTCCTCTCGTCCGCGGGTCCCGCGACTTCGACCACCTTGCGGAACTGCGCCAACGCATCCTCATTCCGTCCAGCTGCCAGATAGGCCTTGGCGAGGTGGAACTGCACGATCGGATCGTCGCCAAGGGCGGCGGCGGCGGGTTCCAGATAGGTCAGCGCTTCGTCGAAATTGCCTTGGCGGTATTGGAGCCACCCATATGTGTCCTGGAAGGGTGGGAAATTCGTGCCGCGCAGACGTTTCCCGACAGAAACGGCCCGCTCAAGGTCGGCTTCCCCGGTCCGGTATGTAACCAGAAGGCTGGCCAAGTTGTTCGCGACCACCTGATTGTCGCTGTTCATGGCGTAAAGGCGTTCGTAGATGTCAATCGCGCCGTCGATATCGCCACTGCGCTCTTCAAAGGACGCCTTTGCCCAGAGGATATCGGGCATATCTGGCATCCGCTCGAGTGCGCTGTCGACGAGAGCCTCCGCTTCTTCCACGCGATCCTGTGCTCCCAGCGTTCTGAGCAGTTGCAGAACGGCGACCGGGTTCTGGTCATCTTGCGAAATGACATCGCGGAACACGGTCTCTGCCGCCGCCAGGTCGCCAAGCGCAAGGTGCGTGTTTCCAAGAACCATGGCGGCGCTCGGATTGTCGGGCATTTCTTCCATGAGTTCGCGGGCAAGCGCCAACGCGTCGGCCTCGTTACCGTCTTCGAGCCTGGTCTGGATCAACGCCACCCTGGCTGCCGTGGTGTCTGGCCCGTTTTCCGCAAGTTGCTCCAGGAAACCAACACCTTGTTCGCGGCCGTCGCGACGTGAAATGATCCGAAGCTGCAGGTCGTCTGCAGCAAGTGTGGTGGCTTCAGTGTCGGCGCGCCGAAGCGTGTTGACGACCTGCTCGGCCCGGGACCAGTCGCTGCTTGCAAGGTAAACGTCGCCCAGAAGCGACAGCAGTTCCGGGTGCCCCGGGGTTTGGCGGAGGGCATTGATCAGAACTTCTTCGGCGGTGCTGAAACGTTCCTCGTTCAGCTGGATGCTTGCAAAACGCAGACTTTCGGCCGGCGCGTTGCCGGAAGCTTCGACGGCCAGTGCCAAAAGGTCTTGTGCCAGCGACTGGTCGCCGTTGCGTTCATGCGCGCGCGCCATGATTGTCATCGCTTCAGCATTGTCCGGCGCCTGGTCCAGCGCGAGGCGCAAGGTCGCGATCGCTTCGTCCGCCTGATCCGCCTCGATTTGCCAGGTCGCGCGCATCTTCAAAGCTTCGACGTGGCTTTTGTCGTGCTCGAGCACCGCCTCGACCAGTTGCCGTGCACCGACATCGTTGCCGGTGGCGACAAGCATCTTGGCCAGCGTAACACGGAAGTCATCGACTTCGGCGCTGGGGTCTTTGCCTTCAGTGATCGATTCCATCAAATCGATCGCTGCGTCCCGATCGCCGCGATCGAACAGGAGCCCCGCCTTCAAAGCCGAAAGGAGGGGGGCGTTGTCGTAGGTTGCGAGCGCGGTTTCGATTTCTTCCATCGCCGCGTCATCGCCCCGGAGCTGACGTATCAGGGCGATCAGATTGACATGCGCGCCGGGTTTGTCGTCCGCACGGGCAATTTCCCCGCGGAGAAACTCCTCAGCGCGGTCGACGCGTCCTTCCGTAACGAGAAGACGAATGAGAAGGGACTTGGTGTCATCATCGTCGGGAAACTGGTCCAGCATGACCCGGAGGTGATCTTCCAAGGCATCGGAGTCCTGCTTTGCGATCAGCAGTTCCGCCTTCACCTTGTAGAAAAGGTCGTCGTCGGTGCCTTCCGCGATCATTGCGCTGGTCACGGCGATCGCCTCGTCGATCCGGCCGTCGCTGAGATACCCGTCGATCAGAAGGCGCGAGATGATGCGATGGTTCGGGTTTGCTTCGGCCAGCGCCTCCGCTTCCCGTGTCAGTTCACGAAGACGGGGCTGGTTGCTTTCCAGAGCCGCTTCACGGAACTCGAGCGCCAGACGAATGATGTCCTCGCCTTCCAGCCTGGCATTGGCCGCAAGAAGGGCTTGTCCGTGCCGTTCGGCTTCGTCCCAGTTCTGGGCAAGAATCGCGATCTCGGACAGGACAAGCCGCGCTTCCCAATTGTTGGCATCCTGCTCCGCAAGACGCAGGAACTGGGAATAGGCTTCCGAGATGTTTCCGTTCTCAAGGGCTGTCCGCGCATAAACCGTGCGGGCTTCCGAATGCATCTGATCAAGGGCGAGCACGTTGCGGAATTCCACCATGGCGCGCGACACATCGCCCGATTGGAGAAGCTCCAGTCCGCTTTGGAAATGTTTCTCGGCACGTTCTTCAGCGCTGTCACAGGCCACAAGTAGGCCGAAGCAGCCCGCAATCATGACCCCACGAAAAACACTGCGCATGATCGATAACTCCCAGGACACAAAAAGAGACGGGAGCAGTTTTAACAGCTCCCGTTCATCACAACCACTCAATCGCGAAAACTTGAAAAGTTCTCTTAGATACCGGTGCAGCGAAACACTACGCCAACGGTGCGAAGGATCAGCTTCACGTCGGTCTTGAAGCTCAGCTCGGCTTCGTAAGTGTCGTCGTAGATCGCGCGGTCGGCAAAAGTCGACGCATTGCGCTCCGAAACCTGCCAGCTGCCGGTGAGGCCGGGACGCAGCCGATAATAGGCATGACCCGGATATAGTGCCTGCTGGCTTGGCATCATCGGACGGGGCCCGACAAGGGACATGTCGCCCAGAAGCACGTTTATGAGCTGAGGCAGTTCGTCGACCGAAGTCCGGCGCAGTAGACGACCGAACCGAGTAATACGTGGGTCTTTCGACAGCTTCTGCATCTCGTCCCACTCGGCACGAGCTTCGGAATTCTGCGCAAGGTACTGCTGCAGATGAGCTTCCGCGTTCGGCACCATCGTGCGGAACTTCAGCATCTTGAAGCGCTTGCCGCCCTGTCCAACACGCTCTTGCCAGAAGAACGGGTTGTGCCCGTCCAGCGCGATCAAAGCGCCGACGACCAGGAACACAGGAACAAGGATTGGAAGAGCAGCTAGGACGAAAACGATGTCCAGTACTCGCTTAGCCCCCAACACATAGAAACCGCGCTTATTCGTATCACTCGCAACCGCCTGAGACTCGGCGGTCCAAAACTTGGATGGTTGCACCGTCACTAACTTATTCACCGGCCGCAGCCGGCCCCCTAACTCACACTTACATATTTACGCCACACTTGCCTTGGCAGCGCCACACTAAAAGCACATTCCGTTTAGCATGCCGCAACGCAGAACTCAAAGCAGAACATTTACTTTAAAGGCTTTCAGCCGTGAAAACACCGTTAAAGGGTTAATAAGGGATTAACAGGATCACTTTAAATCTCTGGAAGATTCAGGCGTTAAGGGGCGAACTGTTCACAGAATCCCAAACAGGGCGGTTTGCGCGAGAAATTCAACAATTTGTAGCATTGAGTGATACTGTTGCCAAAAGCGAGACAAATGCACGGGCGCTTCACGAATGGGCTGCATTGCCGCGATTCGCACGGAGACGGCTTGTAAGCTTGTAGAATTGACGCATCATAGACACGTTTACAGCGATTGGGTTGCTTGCAGTCTCTTTCAGCTTGGACAGAGCGCATGGCGACCCTTATATAGAAAGCCTGCCAACCAGTGAGACCATGACGAGTTCCGATCTTTATATTGAGTTCTTCGGGTTTACCGAGCGTCCCTTTACGCTTCTGCCCGATCCGGACTTCCTGTTCTGGTCCCGCGCACATCGCAGGGCCTATTCAGTGCTGGAATATGGCGTGATGACACGCTCCCCGATCACAGTTGTCACGGGGGAGGTGGGTGTCGGCAAAACCACCCTCGTTCAGAAACTTCTCCAGACGCTCGATGACGACATAACCATCGGCATGGTCTCGAACGCGCAGGGCGGGCGGGGCGAGCTGTTGCAATGGGCTCTGAACTCGCTGGGAATCGAGACAGACCTGACGGCAGCCTACGTGACGCTGTTCCAGCAGCTCCAGGATTTCGTGATCGAAGAATATGCCTCCGGTCGGCGGGTCATCATCCTGATCGACGAAGCGCAGAACCTTTCGATCGAAGGTCTGGAAGAATTGCGGATGCTGACCAACATCAATTCCAACAAGGATGAGCTTCTGCAGTTGATCCTTGTCGGGCAGCCGGAACTCAGACAGATGATCCTGCGCCCCGAACTTCGGCAGTTCGCTCAGAGGGTGACGGCCACCTACCACATCGGGTCGCTGGACCGTGCTGCAGTCGCCGGTTACATGCAGCACCGGTTGCAACATGTCGGTGGCACCGGTTCGGAATTCACCGCGGAAGCGATCGACCTTATACATCATCATACGCACGGCATTCCGCGCCTCGTGAACAAGCTTTGCGATGTCGCGATGGTCTATGCGGCGACGGAAGAACGGCGCATCGTAGACGCTGCGATCATCGAGGAAGTCCTTGATGACGGCATCTTCCTGCCCACCGTGCAGTCAGCTGGGGAAGCTGCAGAATGAACGCAGAAATCAAGTTTTACTGGGAGCTGATCAAACGGCGTCTGCCGATCATGATGGTTATTTTCATGCTCTGTGCGGGCGTTGGTGTCGGGCTGGCCCTGACCATGCCGCCGAAGTATCGCGCCAGTGCCCAGCTTCTGGTCGAAGGCGCCCAGCTTCCGACGGACATGATCCAGTCGACCGTTCAAAGTGAAGCATCTCGCGAATTGCAGAGCATTCGATTGCGTCTGATGACACGCGCCAACCTGATCGACATCGCATCCAAATTCCGCGTCTTTGTAGGTGAAGGAACGATGTCTCCCGACCAGGTCGTGCAGGAGATGCGCGATCGCACGAGTTTCGACATTCGCGGGGGGGGGCAGAACGCGACGATCCTCAATATCTCGTTCACTTCCGGGAGCGCACAGGTTGCCGCGGATGTGGTGAACGAGTTCGTCACCTACGTCCTGCGGGCGGATGTTGAACGGCGTACGGGCGAAAGTGGCGAGACGCTGGATTTCTTCGTGCAGCAGGTGTCGGAACTGTCTGAACGGCTTTCGACCCAAAGCGCAGAGATCGTGGCTTTCAAAGAAGCAAACAAGGACGCTCTGCCTGAGGGACTGGACTTCCGTCTGGCACGGCAGTCACAACTTCAGGAACGTATCAACCTGAACGCCCGCGATCGCACGTCGCTGACAGAGCAGCGCAACCGGGTCGTCGAGGCCGGGTCGCGCATTGGTCTGCCCGAAGTGCAGATGACGCCACAACAGGCCGAGATCAATCGTCTTGAAACGGAGCTTCGATCCAAGCTTGCGATTTACGCGCCAGACAGTCCGACCATCGAATTCCTCAAGCGGCGGATCGAGCTGCTGAGAACAGATGACTTGCCTGGCAACGACGAAGACTCCAATGAATTCCAGTCGATGCTGGACCTTCAGCTTGCAGGGATCGATTCTGAAATTCGTTCTCTCGAGCAAGATACCGAGACGATGCGCGAAGAACTTGCGGCGCTGGAAAACGCGATCGACCGGACGCCATCGGTGGCCAATCAGCTCGAAAAGCTCGAGCGTGAGTATGCCGCAACGCAGACGCAATACGACGAGGCTGTGCGTGGACGCGCGCGCGCCGAGCAGGGTGTCGACGTGGAGGTCGCGGCGAAAGGCGAGCGCGTTGTGTTGATCGAACAGGCCGCTGTTCCTCGGTCGCCGACGTCGCCCAACCGTAAACTCATTGCAGGTGGGGGAGTCTTCGTCGGAACGGCGCTTGCCGCTGCGTTCTTCATTCTGACGGAACTGGTGAATTCCGCGATCCGGCGGCCGGTCGATCTGACCCAGGCGCTGAAGATTCAGCCGCTTGCGACCATTCCCTACCTTGAAGAGGAATCCGTGCTTCGCCGACGCCGTATTCTGAAGATCCTCTTCATACTCTTCGTTCTAATCTCTGTCCCACTGGGGCTGTGGGCAGTGCACACGTATTACTTGCCTCTCGATCTTCTGTTCGAGAAGGTGGTGGACCGCGTGGGCCTCTAAAGTGGACCTCGATTGACCTATGGAAAAACTGCAAGCTGCCCTGGCTCGTGCCCGTGAGAAACGCGAAAATGACGGTCGTCCGGTTCGCCGCGCCGATCCGCTGCCGCGGACGAATGGTCGACGTGGTCCAAGCGAAAAGGACGTCGCTGACCTTTGGGATGCCATCCCCATGCTGGAGGCATCAGAAGAAAATCTGAAGAAAGCTCGCGTGTTCGCCAACAAGGCGACACAGGAAGCACAGCACGGCGAATTTTTTCTGTGCATGATCGTCTATTTTTACATTGGGTTTTCTGAACAGGCTGGACATTCTTCTGTCAACCGTCTATGACGTTTTCTGACTGAAATCGAATCAGAGGCCGCAATGGATCTCTCGAACCTGA
>JAJDZT010000063.1 GCA_022824525.1 Silicimonas sp.
TCAGGTTCGAGAGATCCATTGCGGCCTCTGATTCGATTTCAGTCAGAAAACGTCATAGACGGTTGACAGAAGAATGTCCAGCCTGTTCAGAAAACCCAATGTAAAAATAGACGATCATGCACAGAAAAAATTCGCCGTGCTAAGCGTATCTCCTGACGGTTCGCACTTGGCCTCTGCGTCCTGGGACGGTTCGGTTGGTTTGTGGAGCCTGCCGGACGGCGCTCTGGTCGCAATGATGACGGGCCATGGAGGTGTCGTGAATGACGTTGCCTTTTCAAGCGACGGCGCACTTCTCTATTCCGCGTCCGCGGATGGCACCATCCGTGTCTGGCGCGTGTCGGAGGCATCGGAAACGCGCCAACTCGTGCAGCACGGCTTCGGAGTGAACAAACTTCTTCTCGGCAGCGGCTGGCTTGCCTATGGCGCGGTGGACGGAGGCACTCGCGTCATCGACCCGGATAGCGGAGAGGAGATCGCCGACCTTACGCTGGACCGACGCCCAATCCTGTCTATGGCGACCCGTCCCGATGGCGGCGAGATTGCAGTCGGGGACGGCGAAGGCTTCGTGATGACCGTTTCAACCGAAAGCTGGTCGATCACCGGGGACTATCAGGCAGCAGGCAAAGGTCCGGTTTGGGCTCTGGCCTATTCCGGCGATGGCGAGAGCCTTCTTGCGGGTGGTATCGACGACGCCGCTTACATCTGGCCGGCACATAACACGCTCGACGCCCCGATCATGGCGACCGAGGAGCGCGGCTTTCTGCGCGACCCGGACGCCATGTCAAACGGGGAACGACAATTCCGCCGCAAATGCTCCATCTGCCATAGCCTGACGGACGATGGCGCCCGCCGCGCGGGACCGCATCTTGGCGGCTTGTTCGGACGCCCCGCAGGCAGTGTGGAAGGATACAGGTATTCCGAAACCGTCGCAGGGCTTGGTTTCGATTGGAACGAGACAACTGTCGATCAACTGTTCGATCTGGGTCCTGACCACTTCATTCCCGGCTCAAAAATGCCTATGCAGGTTATTGCGAAGCCGGAAGATCGCGCAGACCTGATCGCTTTCCTGAAGGACAACACGTGAGGAAACAGCCATGAAAGCCATGATGAGCGCGTTTGTCGTAATGGGCCTGATCTCAGTCGGGGCCTACTACGGACTTCACGAAGCCGGATTCGGTTCCGGTGAACGCCAGTCGTCCCCCAGCGTACGCATCGATTGATGATCGAGTATCTGGGTCTCTGGATACTACTGGCGCTGACCTTGAACATGTGGGCGCTTTTGTCGGTCATTGGATCTCGCGCAAAGCTATTATCCAAGTTTCTTTGGGCCGCGGCGCTTTTGTGTTTGCCGGGGCTGGCCTTCTTTGCCTGGTACCTGGGTGGTCCGCGCCAACAATCTTGAACACGCGTTGCGGGGTTTCTCGCCATAGCGCAAAGATGCGTCGTGAATAAGCGATTCAGCTTTGTTCCAAAACGCGCTAGGGAAGGGCAAACCACCTTAGGTGACCTATGCACATCGGCATTTTGCAATGCGGCCATTTCCCGACGGCCGACGGCTACCCTGAACAGGCCTATGGCGATCTTTACGCCAGGCTTCTGGCGGGTCGTGGCCTGACATTCACAACGTGGTCGGTCGTTGACATGGAGTTTCCCGGCGACGTGCGCGATGCCGAAGGCTGGCTTGTGACCGGCTCCAAGCACGGAGCTTATGAAGACCACCCGTTCATTCCGCCGCTCGAAACCTTCGTTCGCGAGGCTTATGCGCAGGACATCCCGCTCGTCGGCATCTGCTTCGGACACCAGATGATAGCGCAGGCGCTTGGCGGTAAAGTCGAGAAGTTCGAAGGAGGCTGGTCCTTGGGTCGTCAGACGTACCAGATCGAAGGCAAGGATGTTGCTCTGAACGCATGGCATCAGGATCAGGTGACCCGCATTCCGGACGAAGCACGGACCATCGGCAGCAGCGACTTCTGCGAACACGCGGCATTGGCCTACAAGGGCCGCGCCTTCTCCGTTCAGGGTCATCCGGAATTCGAAGACGGCGAGATCGATCTGCTGCTCAATGTGCGGCGTGCCGCACTTTCAGAGGACCAGGCTCGCGAGGTGCGAAGCAATCTGGGCAAGCCAATGTCAAACTCACTTCTCGCCGATCAGATTGCAGCATTTTTTAAGGAGCCAGCCCATGTCTGATTGGCTAGACGAAGCTCCGGAGGCCGCGCGCAGCTATGTCGAAGGACATAAGCTGGACGAGATCGAATGCCTGATTTCCGATCTCTCCGGCATCGCGCGCGGGAAAGCAATGCCCGCCTCCAAGTTCGCGCGCCAAACCCATTTCTACCTGCCCAACTCGATCTACTATCAGACGATCACCGGCGGTTGGTCAGATGATGCCGCCATCGACGGCTTCACCGAACCCGACATGGTTCTGAAGCCTGACTATTCGACGGCAAGCGCGGCCCCTTGGACAGCGGACTGGACCATGCAGGTCATCCACGATGCTTACAGCAAGACCGGGGAACCTGTTCCCTACACGCCTCGCAATGTCCTGAAACGTGTCGTGGACCTCTATCTGGAAAAAGGCTGGAAACCAGTTGTCGCGCCCGAAATGGAGTTCTACCTCGTCGCGCGCAACGTGGACCCGGCACAGGAAATCCGCGCGATGACAGGCCGCTCGGGCCGACCGGCAGCGGCGCGCCAGGCCTATTCCGTCTCGGCGGTTGATGAATTCGGCCCGGTGATCGACGACATCTACGACTTTGCGGAGGCGCAAGGGTTCGAGATTGACGGCATCACGCAGGAAGGCGGCGCCGGGCAATTGGAGATCAACCTCCGACACGGTCACCCGGTCAAGCTGGCCGACGAGATCTTCTATTTCAAACGTCTCATCCGGGAAGCCGCGCTCCGCCACGACTGCTTCGCTACCTTCATGGCCAAGCCGATCGAGGGTGAACCGGGCTCCGCCATGCACATCCACCATTCTGTTTTGTCGACAGAGACCGGAAAGAACATTTTTACTGGCGATGCGGATGATGAGACGCCCGAATTCATGCACTTTATTGGCGGCCTGCAACACTACATGCCCGCCGCGACGATCCTGTTCGCTCCTTACGTGAACTCCTTCCGGCGTTACGTGAAAGACCACGCGGCCCCCATCAATGTGGAGTGGGGGCGTGACAATCGCACCACCGCGATCCGTGTTCCGGTCGCCGACCCGCAGGCACGGCGCGCCGAAAACCGCATCGCCGGCATGGACTGCAATCCGTATCTGGGCATCGCGGCTTCCCTCGCTTGCGGGTATCTCGGCATGGTCGAGCAAATCGAACCGAAGCCCGAATTCACCGGTGACGCCTACGATGCCGAAGAAGAACTTCCACGAGGTATCTATGCTGCACTCGACGAGTTCTCAGCGTCTGCACCATTGCGCGGTGTGTTGGGCGAAGATTTCTGCCGCGTTTACGCGGGTGTCAAAGCCAGCGAGTACGATGAGTTCCTTCAAGTGATCTCGCCTTGGGAACGCGAACACCTGCTTCTCAACGTCTGAGATGAACCCGCTCTATCGCAACGATCCGCCCGGCAGCTTTCCCGCCAGTTACTACGCGGCAACGGCTGAGCTTGGCCCGGAGCGCCCGGCCCTTCAAACCGACATCACCGTAGATATCGCCGTGATCGGTGGCGGTTTCACGGGGCTTTCGACGGCCTTGCACGCCGCGGAGAAGGGGTTCTCGGTCGCAGTGCTCGAAGCGCATCGCGTTGGCTTCGGTGCGTCTGGCCGAAACGGCGGGCAGGCGGGCACAGGTTGGAACATGGATCAGCGTGACCTTGCGAAAGCGCTCGGCGCGGATGATGCGCGCAAGCTCTGGGACATCACCGTGGAGGCCAAGGCGCTCACGCGTGATCTCGTCGCCAAGCACGCGCCGGAAGCCACCTTCAAGCCGGGCGTTCTTCACGGTCATTGGAGCAAGTCAGGGGCCGAGGACGCGCGCGTCTACGGCGACTGGCTTCAGGAACACTACGACTACCCATCAGAATACCTCGACAGCGATGCCTTCCAGAGCATTTGCCATAGTCCGGTCTACGCGGGCGGTCTTCTTGACCATGACGCCGGTCATCTGCACCCGCTGCGATATGTGCTCGGACTTGGTCGTGCAGCCGAAGCCGCCGGTGCTCAAATCTTCGAGCGGACAGAAGCGACAGGCGTGAACGGGACTGTCGTTGAAACCACCGGGGGCACCGTCACCGCCAAGCACGTTGTCATCGCCGGGAACGGCTACTTGCCCGACCTCGCCGACGATATCTCGGCTCGCGTTATGCCCATCAACAGTTTCATCGCCGCGACTGAGCCATTGGGAGACCGCGCCAACGATGTGTTGTCCCAAGATATCGCCGTTGCCGACGACAAGTTCGTCGTCAACTACTACCGGCTGAGCGAAGATAAGCGTTTGCTCTTCGGCGGGCGCGAGAGCTATTCCATCGGCTTCCCGACCGACATCAACACCGCACTTGTCAAGCGGATGGAACATCTCTTTCCCCAACTGAAGGGCGTGGGCATCGACTATAGCTGGGGCGGCACGCTTGGGATCACCATGACCCGCCTGCCGATGGTGCGCCGCATTGGTCCTTCGACGATCGCGGCGGCAGGTTTCTCCGGTCACGGCGTCGCGATCACGGGGCTGGTTGGCAAGATCATCGCCGAAGCCATCGCTGGTCACGAAGCCCGGTTTGATCTGCTCGGCAAACTTCCGGTTTCGCGTTTCCCGGGCGGGAAACATGCGCGCGCCCCGCTCCTCACGCTCGCGATGACGTGGTACGCGTTGCGAGACCGGCTGGGGATCTAGCGTCGTCCCACCTTCATCTCTTCAAAAATACGCAAATCCCGAAGGGAAGACGTTAGCGGAACATCCGGTAATAGAGCCAATCGGGGAGAAACTGGCTCAGCCGGAACATCGCCCCGAAATGCCATGGGAAATTCCGTGCAAAATCATCGCCTTGCATGTGATCCACAAAAACGCGCGCAGCGTCTTCCGGTTCCATGATGAAGGGCATGGTGAAATTATTCTTGTCGGTCAGCCGCGTCTTGATGAAGCCCGGGTTGATAAGCTGAACCTCAACGCCGGTATTCCGAAGGTCGGCATAAAGCGTCTCTGCCAGTGACATGATCCCGGCCTTCGATGCGCCATAGCCGTTGGCACCCGGCAAACCACGAAAGCCCGAAAGCGATCCCGTCAGGACAATGTGACCTTTGTCTCGTGCCACCATCGGTGGGAGCACATGGCCCAACACACGCGCCGCGCCGGTCAGGTTGACATCGATCATCGTGGCAACCTTCTCGCCGTCGAACTCGGATGCGCCAAGCGGCCAGTAGACCCCGGCGAGGTAGACCATTCCGTCAATCTCGCCCACGGCCTCGGCGGCCTTGGCCACGCTGTCGGCATCCGCCACATCGACCGGGACGACCTCGGATTTCCCGGGCAATTCGGCTGAGAGCGTTTCCAGTTCCTCAGTGCTTCGTGCACTCAGGATGACATCGGCACCGGTCTTTGAGATCTCCTGTGCAACGGCCCGTCCAAGCCCTTGGCTCGCGCCCACAAGCCAATACCGTTTACCGGGCCAGTCTCTCATGTCAGGCGGCCTCCTGCCGTGCTGCCTTTTCAGGGTCGGGGCGCATGGTGGCGACAAGTTCGCCGACCTTGATGCCAAATTTCCGGAACTGGCTGCGGTTCATGATGGTTCCGTTGTCCAACAGATACATCCAGTCAACCACGTCCAGTTCGTGACCGCCACCACCTTCAGGCAGTTTGATGCGATAGGCCAGCCGGACACCCGAGCCAGTCTGTTGACCGGTCCCAGACCCAACGAGGTCGTCTGCGTCCGCCGTGATCCGACCGGTCTCGTCCACCGACAGCTTCCATTCCCGGTGCTGTTCGGTTCCGCTGTCATACTTGAAGTGCTCGCGCATGATACCGGAATTTCCATCCCACTCTGCCTCGAAATTCGCGGTGAAGCGGGACGAAACACGACCTGTGGGGCCATAGATGATGCCGTCGCAGAGCATTGGCCCGTTCAGGGTCTCGCGTATGTCGAACTCTGGTCCGACGGCGTAGTCGCCGGGCGTCTGCGCCAGGAAATCCATGCGTCGGCTGGCGAACCACACCAGTCCACCCATGACGGCAACGCCGATCAAGAAAGAAAATAGTTCCATCACTTTAGTCCTCGATTTAGGGCGGTTCCTCCGGGCGCTTCGATTGGCGTTGCCAACAGAAGCAGGAGAGCGACGATTTTCAGGCCGCTGGGCAAAACCGCGTAGGAGAGGGTGAGCGTGCTGAGTGCCTCTTCGGGTTGGGTCGTGGCACCCGCCTGAAACCCGGCTGCATCCAGAAGAGGCAGAAGGACGACAGCCGCAAAGGCGAGTGAGAACTTGGAAACGAAGGACCAAAGGCCGAAACCTTCCGCCGCTTCAGGGGCAATCTGCGCCATCCGCGTTGCGAAGAGTGCAGGCAAAAGCGTGAGATCGGCTCCGAGGGCCGCGCCGGAGAAGATGCAGATCACCGCGAATGCGGCGACATCGCCGGCACCTAGGAGCGCCGCCCAGACAAAGGACGCGATCGCAAGGCTCATGCCAAAGACCAGCGTGGGTTTGGCACCATATCGTTGCGCCAGGCGGCTCCAGATCGGGGCGGCCGCGGCGGCAGCAAGGAAGAACAACAGAAGAAGCGGGCCTTCCCAACCGGGGGCGTCCAATCGGCTTTCGACGAAGAACAGGAAGAGCGTCGAGGTCACAGCCACCGGCGTCGCGTTCAAAAGTGCGATCAGAAGCAACCGCCGCGCCATAGGGTCGCCAAGAATGGGTTTCAGCCCGACGCCACCGGCGATCTCTATGCCGCGCCATTCGTGCCGCATCGCAAAGACCGCAACAGCGCAAATGATAACAAAAGCCACGGCGAAAAGCACAAAGGGCGCGCCGGTTACAGCCAGCAATGCCACCGGGGCGACCGCTGCGATCGATACGCCAAGAAGGGAACCGGTCTCCCGCCAGCCAGCCAGCCGGACATGGCCGTCTCCCTCAAGCGCACGTGCCTTGGACACACCTTCCGCGTAGAAGCTGATGGTCAGAAAGCTGAACGCCGAGAAGAGCAGAGCCAGCGTGATCGCGAACCACGCGATAGGTGCGATCGGCGGCGTCATGGCGAAAAGGCCCACCATGGCCAGCGCCATGAGAGCGACGGCGACCGCGACGGCCACCCGACGGTGGTTGGAGAAACGACGCGAAAGCCAGCCCAGTACAGGGTCCTGGACGACATCGACCAAACGCAGGAAGAAGAGGACTGTCCCAAGAGCCGCAAGGCTCACACCAAACTCGTCCACATAGAACTTCGGCGCATGGATGTAGATCGGGAGACCTGCCATCGCGAGCATGCCAGCGAACAGCGCGTAAGGGGCCAGCGACAGGTTCATCGCGATACCTCCTGCGCGGGAGGTTCAGGACGCGACCGGAAAGCAACGCCTTTCCACCAGAGCTTCAACGCCTGCCAGTGGATGAGACCCAAGACCCGGCGGCTGCCAAGAGGACGGCGGAGCATCGCGCCCAGGATCCCCCGGTTTGTCAAGGGCGCTCGCCGGCCGGTCAGCGTGGCAAGCAATCCGCTGTTTCCAGTCGTGTAGTCGATCCAGATGCCGATTTTTTCGTCATCGATGTCGAAGCGGAACGTGTAGCCGCCATCCACCGGCTGGAAAGGCGAGACGTAAAACACCTTTCGTGCCGCCAATGTGTCGGTTCGCGTGATCGGTGCGAAATCGTCATGGTGGCAAAGATAGGAATGACGGTCGCCATAGGTGTTTGTCACCTCAGCGATAACCGTGCGCAAGGCGGTATCCGCATCAGTGATCAGCCAGAACGAAACGGGGTTGAAGACGTGGCCGAAGACACGGGGCTGGGCGAGCAACTCAATCCGCCCGATTTCGAAAGGCACGTCTTTCAGAACTTCCCGAACCCAGCCGGTGCCGCGCCCGGCACCCGGCATGCCGCCGTGATCGCTGTCATGGAGAGAAAACACGCCGGACTTGTTGCGTCTGAAGAGGGACGGTCCGCGTTGCTCCTCTTCGGCATCCACCAGAACATAATCGACCGAATAGCGAAACGCGTTCTGCGTCTCGCCTTTCCGGCCATGGAACGTCACGCCCCGGATATGTTCCGGCGCGCGTGTCATTCTGCAGCCAGTCCCATCTGAGCTTCCGCAGAGATAAGGCGCGCCACCTCAAAGCCGCTTGCCAGACCATCTTCATGAAACCCGTGACGCATCCATGCGCCACAGAACCATGTCCGGTGCTGCCCGTTGATGGCGCGGACGGTATCCTGCGCTGTCACGGCAGCCTGATCGAAGATCGGATGACGGAAAACGGTTTCGTCATGGATAAGTTCGTCGCGGATCTGACCTTGCGCATTCAGCGTTACGAACAGCGGGTCGTCCTGCGGGATCGGCTGAAGCGAGTTCATCCAGTAGGTCAGCTCAATCGGAGCGTCTTCGCCCGTGCCGTTCTCAACATGACACCAGGACGACCAGACCTTGCGTCGTTTCGGCATTGCGTTTGTGTCGGCGTGAAGAACGGCGCGGTTGGGCTGATAACGGATTGAAGAGAGCGCGGTTTGCTCCACTCCTGTCGCGTCCGAAAGCAGGTTCAGCGTGTCGTCCGCATGGGTCGCGAAGACCACATCGTCGAACGATTCCCACTCGCCGCCTTCGCAACGCACTTCGACGCCGAAAGGCGTGCGCCGAACCGCCTGTGTTTCAGCGCCAAGCCGGATATCGACGCCGCGCGCTTCGATATTGGCAGCCAGCCGCTTCACGTATTCAACTGATCCACCCTTCACGGTGTACCATTGATGGTTCTCGTTCCAGTCGAGGATCCCGTGGTTCCGGAAGAACTTCACCATCGTGTCTGCGGGGAAATCCAGAATGCGCAGCTTCGGCGTTGACCAGATGGCCCCCGAAAATGGCGTCAGGTAATGGCGCACGAACCATTGTCCAAGCCGCAGCTTCTCGACCAGATCACCAATGGTCATGCCCGGCTTCAGCGCGCCTTCAGCCTTTTTGTTGAATGTCAGAATGTCCCGCACCATGCGCAGGAACCGGGGGCTTGCAAGATTGCGTCGCTGCGCAAATACGCTGTCCACACTGTTCAGCGCGTATTCAAACCGCCCGCCGCGGGCCGAAACGCCGAAGCTCATATTGCTTTCGGTCACCGGCACGTCGAGCTTGTCGAAGAGGTCGATCAGATGCGGATAGGTGTGATAATTGAAAACGATGAACCCGGTGTCGACAGGCTGATCGCCGTTCTTTCCCGCAACGATCGTTCTGGCATGTCCACCGAGACGCTTTTCAGCTTCAAACAGGACCACGTGATTTTCTTCGGCAAGATGATAGGCAGCACCCATGCCCGATATTCCTGCGCCGATGACCGCGATGCGTCTTGCGGTCGTCCCGCGCTCTTCAAATGGCATTCCGTGCTCCTGGTGGTCTTTGGTCGTCTGTTTCTGCTACGTCTCGTATGTCGCAATGGATCATCCATCGATAAGAAGCAGACGTTTTTTTCCGCAATGCGCAAAAAATCTGATCCGCTCCGGACAGCGGTGCGTAAACAGCACAAATGCCGACGGATATCGCGATTGACGAAGGGTCTGTACCGGCGCGGCCAGCAAGTTATGCTGGGCGCGTGATGCAACCCGCTGTCCCTAAATCGCCTTCGCCGGAGAACGAAGATTTCGTCGCGCTCGTCGAACGGATCCAATCGAAGGACCGTGAAGCGTTTGCGGCGCTGTTTCGCCATTTCGCCCCTAGGGTGAAGGCGTTTTTGATGAAAGGCGGCACGAACGAAGGTTTGGCCGAGGAATGCACGCAGGAGGTCATGGCGACACTCTGGACGAAGGCGCACATGTTTGACCCGTCGCGGGCCAGCGTTTCGACCTGGGTGTTCACGATCGCCCGAAACCGGAAGATCGACGCATTGCGTCGCATGAAACGCCCGGAGCCCGAGGATCTTCCTTGGGGACCGGAGGCGGAGCCGGATCAGGCGGACGTGATGACGCTCCGGCAGGAGAGTGAGAAATTGGCAGTCGCTATCGCGGAGCTGCCGGAGAAACAGAGGGATTTGATCCAGCGGGCGTATTTTGGCGATCTCAGCCATGCGCAGATTGCCGAGGAAACGGGGCTTCCGCTTGGAACGATCAAGTCGAGGATAAGACTGGCGCTGGAACGGTTGCGCCATGCCATGGGATAAAGTGGATGAGTGACATAAACCATCACCTGACCGACGCGCTGCTTATGAGCTACGCAGCCGGTACTTTGGACGAAGCGTTCAGCCTCGTTGTTGCGACGCATGTGTCGCTTTGTGACGAATGTCGTGCGCGGCTTGAAGCGTTTGAAGCCGTCGGCGGTGTGCTCGTCGAAGAAAGCGACAATGTCGCGCTCTCCGACGACGCGCTCGACGCGACGTTTGCGCTCATCGATGTTGGGCTTTCAGAAGAACCTGAGCGGCGCATTGCTGCGCCTGACAGCGTCTTCCCGACACCGCTCCAAGAGTATGTGGGTGGTGACTTGGAGGCGGTTCGCTGGCGCGCGCTTGGCGGTGGCGTCATGCAGGCTGTTCTCAAGACAAGTGGCAACGACAAAGTACGCTTGCTTTCGATCCCGGGTGGCACTGCGATGCCTGACCACGGACACCGCGGTCTAGAACTCACCATGGTTTTGAAAGGCGCTTTCGAAGACGAAGACGGTTATTTCGGCCGGGGTGACGTGGAAGTTGCCAACGAGGATCTGCACCACACGCCGGTCGCCGTTGCGGGTGAGACGTGCATCTGCCTCGCCGCCACGGACGCGCCGCTGCGCTTCAAGGGTATCGTGCCCCGGATTGCCCAGCCTTTCCTCGGGATCTAACACCTCGCTCGTCGTTTTAAGCGCGCCTCTCTACGGCGGTGCGCATAAAAGCGGCGTTGTCCCGCTCGAACCACCCAACCTTGGTGGAGGTCTGAGCGCGTTTCGGTGAACTGGTACTGTCCGCCGACCCGACCAAGGTCCTTCAAATCACAAGCAGACTGCACCGCCCTCCGTTGTGAGATTGTTCAGCGCGACGCAAAACTCGCCCGCAAATGATCCGCAGCCGCAATGACGGCAGGGTTCGGATCGTCCGCCATCAAAAGGCCCAGCGCGTATTTCGGCAGTGTCGGCAAACCGAACCGTGCCGGTGCCTCGACGATGCAGCCACCCAGCGACGACACCGGGATCGGAGCGATAGCCAGATCGGCCAGCACCGCGGCGCGCTGACCTGAAATATGCGCGCTTTGGAAGGCGACGCGCCAGGGTATCCCCTGCGCCTCAAGCTGTTCCAAGGCGGCCTTTCGCCAGACACAGCCTTCCTCCCAGACGCTCACGGGGAGCGGAACCTGTTCGGCCGCGACGCCGCCTTTGCAAACGGCCCAAATCAGCTGTTCCCGAAACAGGATCTCGGCACCATCTTCGTTGAACCCCGCTTCACAGGTCGCCAACGTCATATCAAGTTGCCCGCGCTGAACCATTTCTATCATGCGCGCGGTTCCGTCGATGGTGACGTTCACCGTCACCTGCGGATGGCTTTCATTGAAGCGCCGAAGCATGTCGACCAGAAATCTCTCTGCCACATCGTCGGGCGCACCCAAACGCACCACACCTTCAACATCCGGCTGCACGAAACGCGCGACGGCATCCCGGTTGAGCGCCAGCATCCGGCGCGCATGTTCCAGCAGGAACGCGCCATCCTCCGTCAGTTCCACAGAGCGGCTGTCGCGGATGAACACCGGGCGCCCCAGAATCTCTTCCATTTTCTTGACCTGCATCGAGACCGCAGACGGCGTCCGGTGCACCGCGGCAGCGGCGGCGGAGAAGTTCCCGGTCTCGGCGATGGCCACCAGTGTTTTCAACAGGTCGAGATCCAAAAGCGGGATGCGGGGTGTTGTTGGCGCGTTCATGACCATCTTTCAGAAAAAATGAATGATGATATCAAATCTATTCGTTTGATTGAGACATGTCCAGCCCGCATATTCCCAACAGAGGCCGTCGCGACGTCTCCGAAATATGAAAACCAGGAGAATTGACATGACACATACAGACTTTGGCCGCACCCATTCCGGCGACTACATTGGCACGCTCAGTGGCAATCTGATCCGTCGGATCAGCGAAATCCGCACGCGCCGGAGATTGAAGCGCCTCCTCGATCTTGATGATCACATGCTCAAGGACGTTGGCGTCACGCGTGGTGAGATCGAGATCGCGACAGGCCTGCCTCTTTCAAGCGATGCGGCAACGGAACTCCGCCGCATGTCTCTGGAGCGCCGCCGTCGTTTCATGTGACGTGAGGCCTCCATGTGCTATCTTCGCGGCATGACCAAGCCGCCACCCAGAACACCCGTCTTTCGAAAGATCGACGGGTGTTTTCTGTTGTGAAGCGCTTTGCCGCGCTGTTTCAGGCGCTCGATCAGACCACGAAGACCAACGCGAAGGTGGCCGCGCTTGCGGAGTACTTCACCGACGCACCGGATGACGACAAGCTCTGGACCATTGCGCTTTTTTCCGGGCGCCGCCCCAAACGCGCCATCACCGTCACCCGGCTTCGCGAATGGGCTGCAGAACGCGCGGGCATTCCGCTGTGGCTGTTTGAGGAAAGCTATCCCATCGTGGGTGATCTGGCCGAAACGATAGCGCTTGTTTTGCCGCCTCCGGGGACTCAGGCGGACACGTCGCTTTCCAATCAGATCGGCGAAATCCGCGCCCTCGCCGCTGAAGAGGACGAGACGCGAAAAGCGGCGATCCTTGCCGCGTGGGATCGTTACGGCACGTCCGAGCGCTTTGTTTTCAACAAGCTCATCACCGGCGGTTTCCGGATGGGGGTCAGCCAAAAGCTGATGACGCGTGCCTTGTCGCGCGCCACGGGCATCGAGGAGCCGGAACTGGCGCATCGCCTGATGGGGGACTGGACCCCCGAGACCACGACATTCGAGCGCCTGATCCTTGAGCCCGATCCCGAAGCAGACCTGTCAAAACCCTATCCCTTTTACCTCGCCTACCAACTGGACGATCCCGTCGAGACCCTTGGGGACCCCGCCGACTGGGCCGCCGAGTACAAATGGGACGGTATCCGGGGGCAGGTTATCCTGCGGGGGGGTGCGCATTTCACCTGGTCGCGCGGCGAAGAACTGATGACCGACCGGTTCCCCGAATTGGCCGTTCTCCCCGACTTCCTCCCAGCAGGAACGGTAATCGACGGGGAGCTTCTTGCCTGGGACCATGCCGCCGACATCCCACAAAGCTTCAACGCGCTCCAAAAGCGGATCGGGCGTAAGACAGTTCCGAAGAAACTGCTTGTGGAAGCACCGGTCGTTATCCGGGCCTACGACCTGCTCGAACACGGCGGTCAGGACATCCGCGCGCACAGCTTCAAAGACCGACGGGCCGCGCTGGAAGACATGATCGCCAACGCGCCGACCGATGTTCCGGTCCGGCTGTCTGAACGTCTCGAATTCAAAACTTGGGACGAACTGTCCAAGCAGCGCGCCCTGGCGCGTGAGATCGGCGCAGAGGGTGTCATGCTCAAACGCCTCGACAGCCCCTATCGGGATGGCCGGAAAAAGGGAGATTGGTGGAAATGGAAGCTTGATCCACTCGTGATCGATGCCGTGATGATCTATGCCCAATCCGGCCACGGACGCCGCGCCAATCTATTCACGGACTTCACCTTTGCCGTTTGGAACGGCAACGACCTCGTGCCGTTCACCAAAGCCTATTCCGGACTGACGGATGCAGAATTCCGCGAGATTACGGCGTGGGTCCGCAAAAACACCTTGGAGCGCTATGGCCCGGTCCGGTCCGTCAAAGCCGAACATGTGTTCGAGATCGCGTTCGAAGGCATTCAGGAAAGCACGCGCCACAAGTCTGGTGTCGCGCTTCGCTTTCCCCGGATGAGCCGTTGGCGAAAGGACAAGCCGGTTTCAGAAGCGAACACGCTGGATGACCTGAAGGCGATGTTGGCGACGTACGGTTAGAAACGACGCTGCGTCACGGATTGTCTTGAAAAGACTACTCTGCCAAAACAACAATGAACACTGTTCATGGATCAGGGAAATGTCTCCGGATACTGAATTTGGCCTTACTGTTCTCGCTGCGTGCCTGGTGCTTTACGGCCTTCTCTTGTCATTGCCGACAGGCCGTATGACAACAACGGCATCTGCGGCTATGACGTGCCTCCTCGCAGGCGCAACGTTGGTTTTCGCGTTTGAAGAGCCCAACTCGCAGCACATCGACTTCGGGCCTTTGTATCGCTCGTTTGCCGCGGGGTCCCTGACGGGTTTCGCGATGAGCGCGGCGCTTTACAATTGGCTGCGAAGCGGCAAGCGGCACAGTTGGATTTTGCGACTTCTCGGCGTGCCAGTAGGCGCCGCGTTTGCCACCGGCACCATATTGGCGTCTGGATGGCTGACATTCTAACCGCGGACCGGGGCGCCAAGTGAAAGAAATACCGCTAGCGTGAAAAGACCGGGGCGTTCCTTGAAAGCCGGAACGCCTCCCGCTACGTCGAAAGCAGCAAACCGAAGGATTTCTGACTCCATGCAGTTTACCCCCCAGCCCGTCTTCGACACCAATGCCACGTCCAGCGAATTCGGCGATTTGCCGGAATGGGACCTGAGCGACCTGTATGCGTCGCCGGACGCGCCCGAATTCAAACGGGACATGGATTGGCTGGAAAAGGCCTGCGCCGATTTCGCCCGTGACTTCGAAGGCAAGCTGGCAGAGCTATCGGCGGATGAGATGCTCGACTGCGTTCTGCGGTACGAGAAGATCGACATGGTCGCAGGCCGCATCATGTCGTTCATCGGCCTCCGTTACTACCAGAACACCACGGATGCCGACCGCGCCAAGGCCATGTCCGACGCGCAGGACAAGATCACCGGGTTCACGACACCGCTTGTCTTCTTCTCGCTGGAAGTGAACCGGATCGACGATGCCGTGCTGGACGGCTGGTTTGGCACCAACGCCGACCTCGCGCGCTACAAGCCGATTTTCGATCGTCTGCGGCTGATGCGCCCGTATCAGTTGTCGGACGAGTTGGAGAAGTTCCTGCACGATCAATCCACCGTTGGGGCGGCCGCGTGGAACCGCCTGTTCGATGAAACCGTCGCCGGGCTGACCTTCACGGTTGATGGTGAGGAGAAATCGCTGGAAGCCACGCTCGATGGCCTCTCCGACCAGAACCGCGACAAACGCGAGGCGTCCGCCCGTGAAGTGGCGCGGGTCTTCGGTGAGAACGTCAAGCTTTTCGCGCGCGTCCATAACACGCTGGCCAAGGAAAAAGAGATCGAGGATCGCTGGCGCGGCATGCCGACCCCGCAAACTGGGCGGCATTTGTCCAATCAGGTGGAGCCTGAAGTGGTCGAAGCGCTCCGCAACGCGGTCGTCGAGGCCTATCCCAAGCTCTCCCACCGGTACTATGAATTGAAGCGCGGCTGGCTGGGTCTCGACGTGATGGAAGTCTGGGACCGGAACGCGCCCTTGCCGATGGAAAGCGATCGCAAGATCGGCTGGGATGAGGCGAAGGAAACCGTCATGTCGGCCTATGGCGCGTTCGACCCGGAGATGGCGCGCCTTGCGGAGCCGTTCTTCGAAAAGGGCTGGATCGACGCTGGTGTGAAACCGGGCAAGGCCCCCGGCGCCTTCGCGCACCCGACCGTCGCCGACGCGCACCCCTATGTCATGCTCAACTATCTCGGCAAACCGCGCGACGTGATGACACTGGCACACGAACTGGGCCATGGCGTCCACCAACGCCTCGCGGCCGGGCAGGGCGAATTGCTGTCCTCGACACCGCTGACACTTGCCGAAACCGCATCAGTATTTGGCGAGATGCTCACTTTCCGCCGCCTTTTGGCCGGTGCGCCCAGCGAGGCGGAGAAGAAGGTGCTTCTCGCCAACAAGGTCGAGGACATGATCAACACGGTCGTCCGCCAGATCGCGTTCTATGATTTTGAATGCAAGCTGCACGACGCCCGCCGGGCAGGAGAATTGACACCTGACGATATCGGTGCGCTCTGGATGAGCGTACAGGGCGAAAGCCTTGGCCCTGCGTTCCGGTTCATGGACGGGTACGAAAGCTTCTGGGCCTACATCCCGCATTTCGTCCACTCGCCGTTTTACGTCTACGCCTATGCCTTCGGCGACGGCTTGGTGAACGCGCTCTACGCCGTTTACGAAGAGGGCGATGCCGACTTCCAGTCGAAATATTTCGACATGCTGAAAGCCGGCGGCTCCAAACACCACAAAGAGCTTCTGGCGCCTTTCGGGCTGGATGCCAGCGATCCTAAGTTCTGGGACAAAGGGCTGAGTATGATTTCCGGCTTTATCGACGAGTTGGAGGCGATGGAGGGTTAGGGAGATGCGCCGCTTTCAGCGTCGCGGTGTGCGAGCGGCACTGCCCCTCGCGCTCCCCGGCGTATTTTCGGCAAGATGAAATGAGGTGAGATGAGGTATCTGGTTCTGCGGAATCCCGGTTCCGGCCCTCCTGCGCTTGCCGGGCCACCCAATGATTTTGCCACGCTTAAAGAAGCCGAGGCGCGCATAAGTGAGATTGAAGCCTCGCACCTGAAGGCTCACCACACCTATCTCGATATCCTTCCCTATGACGGAGATCGTGAAGAAGCGCTCCGCATTGCTGGCGTTCTGTACTGAGGAGATACATCCATGGCCGCGACACCCCCGATTTGCGACTTCGACTGGTCCGCGCCTGCGTTCAGCCTGCCCGGCACCGATGGTAAGTTCTACGGTTATGATGACATCGCAGGGCCGAATGGCACGCTCGTCATGTTTATCTGCAATCACTGCCCCTACGTCCTCGCCATTCTCGACAAGATCATTCGCGATGCCGCCGACTTGCAGAAACTCGGTATCGGGGTTGTGGCCATTTGCTCCAACGATGCGACCACGCATCCGGCCGACAGTTTTGAGAACATGAAGCGAATGGCCGAAGACCGCGGTTTTCCCTTCCCCTAACTCCACGACGAAGACCAGAGCGTCGCACGCGCCTATGACGCCGTCTGCACACCGGATTTCTTCGGGTTCAATGCCGCCAAAGGTCTGCAATACCGCGGTCGCCTCGATGCGTCCCGCGCCCAGCCGGTGGATGAAGACCTGCCGCGCGATCTTTACGACGCGATGAAACAGGTGGCCGAGACAGGCAAAGGCCCGGCCGAGCAAATCCCGTCCATGGGATGTTCCATCAAATGGAAGGCCGCCTAGCGCACCTCCAGCCGCGTTTCGATCTTGCCGCTCACGCGTTTGCAATCCGAAACGTCAGTTTGTGAGAAAAGGCGCGCCCGTCGACAGATCTCGCCAGAAACGATGGCGACAAGGTCGCCGGCTCCACCCCAGGCGTTCAACTCGACAATTTGCAGTCTCGGTGCCTCGGGTGCACCGCGGCTTGTCCAAAGCGGACCGGAAAGGCCATTCGGGGTGTAGAGAATCTCAACGGAGAGGGGCTCATCGCCCGCGGCGTATGTCCCCGAAAAACGCGCATCCACACTCAGAACATCCTTGCTGGTGAAGCTGCGAACCGGATGGCCCTGAAGCAACAATTCAACCTGGTACGGTTTCTGTTCCAAGGTTGCCGTGAACACCGTGTTCCCGGCCTGCGGGAACGTGATCGTATACCAGATGCGCTCTTCGCCATCGACATAGGCTGTCATTCGCCCGAGCTCTTCCGCGAACAGCCCGGAAGAGAGTGCGCTCAAGACAACGGCTGCCACGGACGCGACCAGTCTCACCGGTCATTCCAATCGAATGTTTCCATTACGGTCACGGTCTCGCCTTCCATGGCTCGTTTCGACCCGGTTTGCCTGCTTGTCGCTATCTTTACTGCAGCATGTCGCCTTCCAAATGCCCAGGCAATGCGAATCGCTGTGAGCATTGAAATCGTTGCCACTCAAGGCGTTCAGCACGTATTCGGCGAGCCGAGCGAAAATGTTTCACTTACCGAAACAATCTTTGACGACCTGTTCTTTCCAGCTTTCCCCAACGTCAAGACAGGTGGTCTAGTACGCGTTGAACCCAAGGAATGTTGGCAATCTATGCGCGAGTCGATCGGAACAATCCGTCGTTCTGACCGGGGTGAAGCGGTGAAAAGTGATTGCACAAGCCGTCGAAGGTGGTGGATCTCGATGCGGTTGATTGACTCTCGGCAAGCGTTTTTGCCACAGTTTTGCCACAAACTGCCTGGGGTGTAGGGGTACTAGTAATGTCATTGCCGCGTTTAACGCTTCTGCCGCAACCGGAGCGGCAGGAAGCCTCGACGGCACGTATAATGTTGCCTGAGCCGGACGTTGCGCCGGTCGAAATCGCTTCCGTTGCCCGCCTTGTGCAAGGCGGGCGTTGGCGCACTGAAGCCATGCGCAGCTATGATCGACCGGTGTTGATCTGGTTCACGCGCGGGCAGGGACGCCTGACCATCGCGGGGCGAAGCAGCGGGTATGGGCCGCACAATCTTGTTTTCTTGCCGAAGCAGACGATGCACGGCTTCTCAACAATGGGTCCGGTCCTCGGCTCGATCGTATTTCTTCAAGATGAGCCAAGCCTCGATTGGCCGGTCGAGCCCTTGCATCTCCGCGTTCACGAGACGCAGCAGCAGCGTGAGTTGACGGGCATGATCGAAGCCATGCAGCGCGAGCTGACACGCGAAGAAGATCACGCCAACCGTGCGCTCGCTTATCACTCCGGCCTATTGTCCGTGTGGCTGTCTCGGATCGGCGAGGCCTATGCCGACTTGCCGAACGCATCCTCCGCGACACGTCTCGATACTGCGGCACATCGGTTGGCAGAAGCCTTTACGGCCTTGGTGGAAAGGGATTTTCGCAATCCCGCAGGGGTTCAGCACTATGCCTCTCTTCTTGGCGTGACGCCCACGCATCTGAGCCGCGTTTGCCGAAAGGTGGCTGGAAGACCGGCTTTGGACATCCTGACGGACAGACGTCACTTCGAGGCGCGGCGGCTTCTCAAGGACACCAACATTCAGATCTCCGAAGTCGCACGGCAATGCGGCTTCACGTCGGCGGCGTACTTCACACGAGCGTTCCGGTCACGAAGCGGGCAAAGCCCGTCAGAATTCAGAAACGGTGCCTGACCCGGGGGAAAGTGTCGTTTTCGTGTGAAACGTTTGTCGTTTTTGTTATACCTTATGCCGGAAGGAACCGTTGACCTTGCGCAAAGCGCGTGACGAAATGGTCGCGGGTGAAGGGTGCATTCAAACCAACAAAACCAAGATGCACCTTGGAGATACGTGTCACAGGGAGTTGAAGACATGACCAATCAGCATTCGTCGCGGATACATCCGGCGGCAAAGATGCACGCCGAAGAGTATGCCGAGGGGAAGATCAGCCGCCGCGAGTTCCTGACCCGCGCAACCGCTCTCGGTGTGACCGCCACGACCGCTTACGGCCTTATCGGCGCAACCCCGGCGAAGGCCGAGGGCCATGCACAGGCCGGTGGCACGCTGCGGCACCAGATGGAAGTGCGCGGCCTGAAGGAGCCTCGCGTCTATGACTGGCCGCAGATCGCCAACCTGATGCGCGGCAATTTCGAATACCTCGTCGAGTACAACAACGATGGCTCGGTGCGCGGTATGCTGCTGGAAAGCTGGGATGTCAGCGACGATGCCAAGACCATCACGCTCAACGTCCGCAAGGGCGTGATGTGGGACGATGGCAGCGAACTGACCGCTGAAGACGTTGCACGCAACATTGCAGGCTGGTGCGAGAAGGACGTTGAGGGCAACTCGATGGCCGGTCGCATGAACACGCTGATCGATCCGGACACAAGTGTTGCCATCGAAGGTGCGATCGAAGTGATCGACAGCCACACCGTGCGCCTGAACCTGCCGAACCCTGACATCACCATCATGGTGGGCATGGCTGACTATCCTGCGGCCATCGTGCCTGCGGACCTCAATCCTGATGACATCATGAGTGCTCAGGGCACCGGCCCGTTCAAGCTTGTTGAGCTTGAAGTCGGCGTGAAGGCGCGTCTTGAACGCAAGCCCGACCACACATGGTGGGGGACCGAGATCTACGGCGGCCCGTACCTCGATGCGATCGAGTATATCGACTACGGCACCGACCCGGCAGCTTGGCTGGCCGCGCTCGAAGCCGAAGAGGTCGATGTTCTCTACGAATCGGTTGGTGAATTCATCGACGTCTTTGACAGCCTTGATCTTGAAAAGAACGAAGTGGTCACCGGCGCGACTGTCGTTATTCGCACAAACCAAGCGGCGGAAATCGATGGTGCCACGCCTTACGCCGACAAGCGCGTCCGCCAGGCCTTCGCGCTTGCCGTCAACAACGAGGTTGTCCTCGAACTTGGTTACGGCAACCGAGGCGTCGTCGCCGAGAACCACCATGTCGCCCCGGTACACCCGGAATATGCCGAATTGCCCGCTCCGGAGTACAACCCGGAGAAGGCGCTCGCGCTGATGACGGAAGCCGGTTACGCCGACATGGAGCACGAGTTGATCTCCATCGACGACGATTGGCGGAAGAATTCGACAGATGCCGCCGCCGCGATGATGCGGGATGCAGGTCTCAACATCAAACGGACGGTTCTGCCCGGTTCGACCTTCTGGAATGACTGGGCCAAGTATCCGTTCAGCTCGACCAGCTGGAACCACCGCCCGCTTGGCGTGCAGGTGCTTGCACTGGCCTATCGCTCTGGCGAAGCCTGGAACGAAAGCGCCTATGCGAACCCCGAGTTCGATAGCCTGCTTGGCGAAGCTCTGTCCATCGCGGATGCCGATGCGCGCCGTGAGGTGATGGCCAAGATCCAGGCGATCATGCAGGAAGATGGCGTGATCATTCAGCCGTACTGGCGCTCGCTCTACAACCACGCTCGCCCGGGACAGGTGGGCACGGGGATCCACATCTCCTACGAGCATCATCACTACAAGTTCGGCTTCGCAGCCTGACGACAAGACGAAAGGGCCGCACTGACAAGGTGCGGCCCTTTTCGCAACCGGGGACCGCGTGCCACGCGCAAGGCGCAGCAGCTAGCAGGGAAGAAATATGGGGCTTTTCATACTCAGACGCGTCGGCGTGATGATACTCACCGCGCTCTGCCTGACATTCATCGTTTTCTTCCTGACCAACCTGTATCCCAACCTCGAAAAGCTCGCCAAGACACAAGGCAATATGCGGATGTCGGACGAGCAGGTCGAAAGCTGGCTCGGCGAACGCGGCTACCTTGACCCGCTCCCGGTGAAGTATGGGCGCTGGCTGGGTGTCCTGCCCGGCTGGACATTCGAGGACCCCGAAGACGGCAAGATCACCGGACGCTGCATCGAACCGGGAATGGACCCGGCAGACGCCCCGTCCTTCTGCGGCATCCTGCAAGGCGACTGGGGCGAGTCCACTGTCTTCAAGGATGAAGTGGGCACCGTGACCGGCACCCGCCTCGCGCTCACCGGCAAGCTCATGTTCTGGGTCATGGTGCTGATGGTACCATCGGCCCTTCTGATCGGCGTGCTCGCGGGCATGCGCGAAGGCTCTAAACTCGACCGAAGCCTGTCGACCTTCTCCATCGCCTCGACCGCGACACCCGAATACGTCTCCGGCGTCATTTTCATCACGCTCCTTGCCTCGTCCGCCGGGGTGAAGTGGTTCAAGGGCACGGCCACGTCGGCGGCAGACAACGCCACATTCGAGAACTTCTTTCTCCCCGTCCTCACCATCGCGCTCTACGGCATGGGCTACATCGCCCGGATGACGCGGGCCTCCATGACCGAGGTGATGACCGCCCAATACATCCGCACCGCGCGATTGAAGGGTGTCAGTTTTCGCAACATCGTGATCAAGCATGCGCTTCGGAACGCGCTGATCGCGCCTTTCACCGTCATCATGCTCCAGTTCCCATGGCTCCTGAACGGCGTGGTGATCGTCGAGACGCTCTTCAACTACAAGGGCTTCGGCTGGACGCTGGTGCAGGCGGCGGGGAACAATGACATCGAGCTCCTGCTCGCCTGCTCGGTCGTCGCCGTCTTCGTGGTGCTGGTCACCCAGCTCATATCCGACATCGGATATGTCTTCCTGAACCCCCGGATCCGGATCGCATGATGTATGCTGTGGCGCGCCTTCACGTGGTATTACCGTCTCTGCTTTCGCATGATCGACCGTGGTCTGCAGGAAGAAAGAGATCGACGCGATCGCTTGACCGAAGACGAGAAACGCAAGCGGTCCGAGCAGAAGCGACACAGCCTTCAAACCATCGGATGGATCGGTTGGATTATCTGCCTGTTCTACATCGGCATACCCATGCTGATCGGCGAACTGACCCGTGGCTTCGTCGACATCGACATTCCAAGGGCCGAATGGTTGATGGCCTGGGTCATCTTTTTCTGGATTTACTATGTATTCGTCGCCTGGCGCGACCAGCCCAAATGACGGAGGCGCTTTAATGGAACCGCTCACCTGGACCGGCAGCCTTTCCTTCCTGAATCCCCGGTTCAGGATCGCGTGAGGTGAGGAACATGGCATCGAAAGCACTCATTTTCTTTGTTGGCATGTTCGCGGGCTGGTTTGCCTTCGCGTTAGTGGCGACCCCAAGCGAGCAGCGCTTTAACGAGATTGCGGTCGGTAAGTTTGCACGCGCCATCGCCGAAATTTACGCCGAAGCCGGTCCGGTGTGGACCGACTGTCATATCGCGGACGGAGAGACGGGCGGCGTTTTTCGCGAAGTTCATTGCAAACACGCCTTGGCAACGGGTGAGCTTGTGACTGCTTGGTATCCGTTCACAAGAACCGGCAATGTCGAGTTCTTCGACTTCGAAGTTTTGCCCGCAGATAGGGAGACAAGTTAATGGAACCGCTCACCTGGACCGGCAGCCTTTCCTTCCTGAACCCCGTCTTCCTCGGCCTCTGGGCGCTTCTGGGCGTTGCCGTCATCGCGCAGATCGTCACCAGCTTCTTCGGCACCGAAGTCGACGTGGTGGGCGATCAGCTTGTGGTGAAGAAGACGCCCAACGCGCTGGCTGGCATGGCCGTCAAATGGTCGTTCTTCGGCGCCATGCTTGTCACGCTCGCCTACCTCATCGGCGGCATCCTGATCCCGGGCATCGAAGCCAAGGGCATCATCGGCACGATCTCCACCCGGCTCCTGCCGGTCTGGATCGCCCTTGCACTCACCTTCGCGCTTTCGATCACCTTCAAACGCAAGCTCGGGCTCTACGGCAAATTGTTCGACAGCATCATCGGCATGATCGGCTTTGCCATCGTCATGTTCTGGGTCTTCACCGCTGTCTTTGGCGCGATGGGCGAGATCGTCACCCATGACCCGCTGGCACAAGTCTCCGGCATGAAGAACAAGGTGCCCGGAACCGCGCTGTCGAACCCCGAGGACCTCTACCCCTACTACCTGCTCGGCGGCGACAACCTCGCCCGCGACGTTTTCAGCCGGATGGTCAAGGGCTCATGGGAGGTGATCAAGATCGCCCCCTTCGCCACGCTCTTCGCCTTCATGGTGGGGATCACGCTCGGCCTGCCAGCGGCTTACTATGGCGGCAAGCTGGATACGTTCCTGACCTTCCTCGCCAACCTCATCCTCGCCTTCCCTGTGATCCTGCTCTTCTACCTGCTCGTCACCCCGGAAATCGTCCTGACCGGCATCCCGGTCTACATGGCGGCGGTCCTCTTTATCTTCCCGATCATCTTCATGGTGATCCTGATCAACAGCCGCTTCTACGTGCAGCCGACCAAGCGGAACATCTACCTCGCCATCACGCTGATCATCGGCCTCTGGCTCTATGCAGGCATCGCATGGAACGCCGACCCCTTGGGCATCATCGACTTCCCGCCGAACCTGCTCGTCGTCTTCGTCAGCGTCGTCTTCGTCAACTCGCCCACCGTCTTCCGGATCGTCCGCGGCCTAGCCCTCGACATCAAGACGCGGGATTACGTGGCCGCCGGCCAAACCCGCGGCGAGGGTCCTTGGTACATCATGCTCTGGGAGATCCTGCCCAACGCGCGCGGACCGCTCATCGTCGATTTCTGCCTCCGCATTGGCTACACCACGATCCTCCTCGGCACGCTCGGGTTCTTCGGCCTCGGCCTCTCGCCCGAAAGCCCCGACTGGGGATCGACCATCAACGATGGCCGCAAGCTTCTCTCGATCTACCCGCACCCGGCGCTGGTGCCAGCCCTCAGCCTGATGAGCCTCGTCCTCGGCCTCAACCTCCTCGCCGACGGGCTCCGGGAAGAAAGCTTGAGAGACTGATGGCCTGTTACCGGCCCGAAAATATCCCGGGGGTCCGGGGGCAGCGCCCCCGGCGGGTCGTCGCCGAAGGCGGCGAAACCAATAGGAGATTTCCATGAGCAAATGGGACTATGACGGCCCGATCCTCGAAATCGATCAGCTCTCGATCAGCTTCTTCACCCGGCTGAGGGAAATCCCGGCGGTGATGGATTTCTCCTGCACCGTGCAACCTGGGGAAGCCATGGGCCTGGTCGGTGAATCCGGCTGCGGCAAGTCTACCGTGGCGCTCGGTGTCATGCAGGACCTCGGCGTCAATGGGCGCATCGTGGGGGGCTCTATCAAGTTCAAAGGCCGTGATCTGAACGAGATGAGCCAGGAAGAATTGCGGGACATTCGCGGCTCTGAAATCGCGATGATCTATCAGGAGCCCATGGCGTCCCTGAATCCGGCGATGCGGATCGGCAAGCAGTTGATGGAAGTGCCGATGATCCACGAAGGTGTGGACGAGAAGGAGGCCTACGCCCGCGCGCTGGAGGTGGTGACCGACGTGCGGCTGCCGGACCCGGAGCGCATGCTGAACTCCTTCCCGCACCAGCTCTCGGGCGGTCAGCAGCAGCGCATCGTGATCGCCATGGCGCTGATGTCGAAGCCATCGCTCCTCATCCTCGATGAACCGACCACCGCGCTCGACGTCACCGTCGAAGCCGCCGTCGTCGAACTGGTGAAGGACCTCGGCAAGAAATACGGCACGTCGATGCTGTTCATCAGCCACAATCTCGGGCTGGTGCTGGAAACCTGTGACCGGCTCTGCGTCATGTATTCGGGCGAAGCGGTGGAGACCGGTTCCATCGAGGACGTGTTCGACCACATGCAGCACCCCTATACGCAGGCGCTCTTCCGCTCGATCCCGCTTCCCGGCGCCGATAAGAATGCACGGCCGCTTGTGGCGATCCCGGGTAATTTCCCGCTCCCGCATGAACGCCCGCCCGGCTGCAACTTCGGCCCGCGTTGCGACTATTTCGAGGCTGGGCGCTGTGATGCCAGCGACATCAAGATGGCCAAGGTGCCCGGCAATGACCGGCACACGACGCGATGCCTGAAATTCGAGGAGATCGACTGGAACGCCCCCATCGAGGTCGGCGACCAGACCGAGAAAACGGAACCCGGCGACGTTGTCCTCAAGATGGACAACCTCAAGAAATACTACGAAGTGGCGGCCAGTGCGCTGTTTGGCGGTGCCAACAAGAAGGTGGTTAAGGCGAACGAAAGCCTCTCTTTTGAGGCCCGTGAATCCGAAACGCTCGCCATCGTCGGCGAATCCGGCTGCGGCAAATCCACCTTCGCCAAGGTCTTAATGGGGTTGGAGACGGCGACAGAAGGGCAGATCCTGCTCGACAACCAGTCGATTGAACAAGTGCCGATTGAAAGCCGCGACACCAAGACCGTCTCCAATGTCCAGATGGTCTTCCAGAACCCGTTCGACACGCTGAACCCGTCAATGACGGTCGGCCGTCAGATCATCCGCGCGCTGGAAATCTTCGGCATCGGTGACACGGAAGCTGAGCGCGAGCAGAAGATGCTCGAACTTCTGGACCTTGTGAAACTGCCGCGCGAATTTGCCACCCGCATGCCGCGTCAGCTCTCCGGTGGTCAGAAACAACGCGTCGGCATCGCCCGCGCTTTTGCCGGTGGTGCGCGGATCGTGGTTGCCGACGAACCGGTCTCAGCGCTTGATGTGTCGGTGCAGGCCGCCGTCACCGATCTTCTGATGGAGATCCAGCGGAACGAGAAGACGACGCTTCTCTTTATCAGCCATGACCTCTCCATCGTGCGCTATCTTTCGGACCGCGTGATGGTCATGTACCTCGGACACGTGGTGGAAATCGGCGATACGGATCAGGTTTTCGCGCCGCCGTATCACCCCTACACTGAAGCGCTTCTATCTGCGGTGCCCATTGCCGACACCAAGATCGAAAAGCAGCACATCGTGCTCGAAGGCGACATACCGTCGGCGATGAACCCGCCGCCCGGCTGCCCGTTCCAGACGCGGTGTCGGTGGAAGGAAAAGGTCGCGGGCGGTCTTTGTGAGAAGGAAGTTCCGCCGATGCGCACCATCGACGGCGGGCACCAGATCAAGTGTCACCTTTCCGAAGCCGACCTGAACGCGATGGAACCGGTGATCAAGATCGCCGCAGAATAGCGCACGCTCGGATCAGCATTTCGTAAGGCTTGAGCGGCAGAGTCTCTCGCGAACGTTCACCGGGCTTGCACTGCTCCCTGTCAGGGACAGACCAACCCAAACCGCGCATCCCGCCTCGTAAAGTAGGGGCGATCTGGTCTTCGGGGGCAACCCCGGGTGTACGCCATCGGCGGCGCCGCCATTCTCAAAACAGTCATCGATGTGGAAAAAACGAACGCCCCGCCCAACCGGCGGCAGGCGATGAACCCGCGTGGGTATCAGAAATCCGTCGCGATGCCTTTCACTTCCCAATCGCCGTAACGAATGGGTTCCGGTCCATCGCGCCCGCCAAGCTCGGTCGGAAGGTCCAACTCTTTCGCCTTCTTCTTGCGTGCCTCGGCTTCGGCCAAGGCGCGTTTTGCTTCCGGCGTGAGATCAGGTTTCTTGTCGCTCATGTCCCTTTGGTATAACGCTCGCCGAACCTCTTTCAAGGCAGGCAAATGAGCGATCAGGGACGGGACACAAGGGCCGCAGCCGTACGTGCGATGACGGCGGTGACCGAGGGTGGGCAAACGCTGGGCGATGCGCTGCCCCGCGAAACCCGCGATTTGCCGCCCGCCGAAGCCGCGCGCGCCGGGCGTCTGGCGACCGAGGCACTCCGTTGGGCCAATCGGTCGGACCGGCTTTTGGGGCCACATCTCAGGTTGAAGCCGGAAGACCCGGTGATGAATGCGCTCCGCCTCGCCCTCTATGAATTGTTTGAAGAGAAGGCCGCGCCGCATGGTGTCGTCGACAGCGCGGTTGCCATCGTCAAACGGTCCAAATCCGGGCTGGTAAACGGCGTTTTGCGCAACGTTCTGCGCCGAGAGGTCGACTGGGCAGCTTTGCCGGTGCCGCAAATGTCGAAATGGCTCCGCAAGCGATTGGTCGCGGCATGGGGCAAGGCGGCAGTGGCGGCGATGGAAGAGGTTCATGCCCAACGGCCCCCCCTCGATATCACCTGCCGGGACCCGGGCCGTCTCGACCATTGGGCCAAGGAGTTGAAGGCAGAGCGGGTGCCGGTCGGATCGCTCAGGCTTCCCGCAGGTGCGCAGGTCACCTCGCTGCCCGGATACGACGAAGGCGCTTGGTGGGTGCAGGACGCAGGGGCCACCGTCGCGGCCCGCGCGCTTGCAGGTGAACCCGGAGCGCGCGTTCTCGATCTCTGCGCCGCGCCGGGTGGCAAGACCATGCAACTTGCAGCGGCAGGCGCAAAGGTGACCGCGCTTGATGTGTCGGAGGCCCGGTTGGCGCGCGTGCAGGAAAATCTCGCACGCACTGGTCTGACTGCGGAAATCATCGCCGCAGACGCGTTGGAGTGGACACCGGAAGACCCGTTTGACGCCGTCCTTCTCGACGCGCCGTGTTCCGCCACGGGCACGCTCCGCCGTCACCCTGATCTTGCCTTCGCCCGCGATGGCACGGGCATTGACGCGCTTGTCACGTTGCAGAAGCGCCTGCTCGACAAGGCCATCACGTTCCTCAAGCCGGGCGGCCGCCTGGTTTATTGCACTTGCTCGCTTCTGCCGGAGGAAGGGGAGGCACAGGTCGACGCCTTCCTCGAACGGCACAAGGAGTTTGCTGCAATCGAGCTGCCGGCCGAGGACCCACAGTGGCAAGTGTCGCAGGGCCTCCGTATTCGACCTGATCACTGGGCGGAATTGGGAGGTATCGATGGGTTTTTTGTCGCCTGCCTCGAAAAACGCTCATGACAGCGCAAACCGATCCCGGTAATCTGGCGCACAAGACCTGAAAACGGGCAAAAGCAGAGGCAAGGCAGCCGGTGGCGAAGGGCGAAAGCTGGTCCACAAGAAAAGAACGGTTTCTGAACCGCATGCATGCGCGTGCGGCAACGTTTTCGCGTGCGGCCACCGCCTTCACCTCGACGCCCGAACCCAAGACCATTGGCAGCTTTGCGCGGGGTCGCCAGATCAACGGCGGCAATTTCCTGTTCGCCGGGTTCCTGGTGCAGGCACCGGGGACGTCCATCTGGGATCTGCCCATGCCGGACGAAGGGTTCGAGATGGAGCTGCACGGCTTCACCTGGCTCGATGATCTGGCCGCGGTGGGTGATCTTCATGCCAGTCACCGGGCCCGGAACTGGACACATGACTGGATCAAGCGGTTTTCGGGCGGGCAGGGGCCGGGGTGGACACCGGATTTGACAGGGCGCAGGCTGATCCGCTGGATCAACCACTCCATCATGCTTCTGAACAGTCAGGATGCCCCCGTCAGCAACGCCTATTTCAAGGCCCTTTCGCAGCAGACAGTTTTTCTTGCCCGGCGTTGGAAGGCCGCGTCTTCCGGCCTTCCCCGGTTCGAGGCGCTGACAGGCCTGATCTATGCGGGTCTTGCGCTTGAGGGGATGGATCGGCACGTGGCCGTCGCCACCCGCGCGCTTGCCAGGGAATGCGAGGCGGAGATCGACAGCGATGGCGGTCTTGTGACCCGCAATCCGGAAGAACTTCTCGAAGTGTTTACGCTTCTCAACTGGGCTTCGGACGCGCTTCATGAGGCAGGCCAGGTGCCTGCGGAACCGATCACGAATTCGATCAAGGCGATCGCCCCGGTTCTCAGGGCGCTCAGGCATTCTGACGGGGGGCTTGCCCGGTTTCACGGCGGCGGTCGTGGCCCGGATGGTCGGTTGGACCGCGCGCTGGCGACAGCGGGTGTGCGCGGTGCCACGACCAACCAGCGCAGCATGGGGTACGCCCGGATCTCGCACGGAAGAACCAGCATTATCGTTGACGCCGCGGAACCGCCAAGGCGAGCCGCGTCGGCAAATGCCCATGCCTCGACATTGGCCTTTGAACTGACGTCGGGCAGACGCCCGTTGATCGTGAACTGCGGGTCGGGTGCGACGTTCGGGCGAAGCTGGCGGCGGGCCGGACGCGCCACCCCAAGCCATTCGACGCTTGGGATCGAAGGGTATTCGTCCTCACGTCTCGGCGACGCAGGCTCGCGCGCGGAGAGCGAGGCGGAGCTTCTTATTGATACCCCGAAAGAGGTGGGCTTCGAACGCGCCGAGGTCGAAGGCGGGACCCGATTGGTCGTCGGGCATGACGGCTACGTGCCAACGCACGGGCTGACGCATATTCGGACGTTTCACATTGGCTTCGACGGACGGGACTTGCGCGGCGAAGACGTGCTTCTCGCCCGATCCGAAGCCGACAAGAAGCGCTTTGACCTGATGTTCGACAAGTCCCGGCTTCGGGGCATTCCCTTTTCGATCCGGTTTCATCTTCACCCGGAAGTGGATGCGACGCTCGACATGGGCGGGCAGGCGGTTTCGATGGTGCTCAAAAGCAGTGAAATATGGGTGTTCCGCTTTGAAGGGCCAGTCGAACTCGAGCTGGAATCAAGCGTCTATCTGGAAAAATCCCGCCTAAGCCCACGTGCGACCAAACAGGTGGTTCTATCCGGCAACGCAGTGGAGTATGCCACGCGCGTCAGCTGGTCCCTTGCCAAAACCAAGGACACGCCGAATGCGGTCCGCGATTTCGAATTGGAAGGGACATCTGCGCTGACGAGTGTGACCTGAAGGAACCCAGTTTTATGACCGATCTGCAGCCGGTGCGCCGCGCGCTTCTTTCCGTTTCCGACAAAACCGGGCTGGTGGAGTTTGCCACTTCGCTCGCCGCACGTGGGATCGAACTCGTCTCCACCGGCGGCACCGCGAAAGCTCTGCGCGAGGCTGGCTTGAAGGTTGCGGATGTCGCCGATCTCACCGGATTTCCGGAGATGATGGACGGGCGCGTGAAGACGCTGCATCCGGTGGTTCACGGTGGTTTGCTGGCGCTGCGCGATGATGAGGCGCATGTTGCGTCGATGGAAGATCATGGGATCGGCCCGATCGATCTGCTTGTCGTCAACCTTTACCCGTTCGAAGCCACGGTTGCGGGCGGTGCGGATTACGACACGGCCATCGAGAACATCGATATCGGTGGCCCCGCGATGATCCGGGCTGCTGCAAAGAACCATAAATTCGTCAATGTGGTCGTCGACGTCGAAGACTATCGCGCCTTGCTTGGCGAATTGGATGCCAATGACGGCCAGACCACCTTCGCTTTCCGCCAGAAACTGGCGTTGACGGCCTATTCGCGGACGGGGGCCTATGATGCGGCGGTGTCGGCCTGGATGGCGAACGCGCTTGAGGAAGAGGCTCCTCGCCGCCGCGCATTTGCGGGCATGTTGGCACAGACCCTGCGCTATGGCGAAAACCCGCATCAGTCGGCAGCGTTCTATAAGGACGGCTCCGATGTGCCGGGCGTCGCAACGGCGACCCAGCATCAGGGCAAGGAGCTGTCCTATAACAACATCAACGACACGGATGCCGCCTTCCGGCTGGTGGCCGAGTTCGACCCGAAGGACGGCCCGGCGGTAGCGATCATCAAGCATGCGAACCCATGCGGCGTTGCGCGCGGAGACAACTTCGCGGCAGCTTTCGGCAAGGCATTCGACTGCGACCGTACCAGCGCTTTTGGTGGCATCGTTGCGCTGAACGGCACACTTGACGGCGATACCGCGCGCGCCATCAGCGAGATCTTCACCGAGGTTGTGATCGCGCCCGACGCGACGGATGAGGCGAAGGAGGTCTTTTCCGCCAAGAAGAACCTGCGCCTTCTCACTACTGGCGGCCTGCCCGATCCCGCGACAGCGCGATTGGCCGTGCGGCAAGTGTCTGGCGGGTGGCTTGCGCAGGATGACGACATTGGCCGGATTGCAGCAAGCGATCTGAAGGTCGTGACCGAGAAAGCACCGAGCGATGAGCAGATCGCCGACATGCTCTTCGCCTGGAAAGTGGCCAAGCACGTCAAGTCGAACGCGATCATCTACGCCAAGGGCGGTGCGACCGTCGGCATCGGCGCAGGCCAGATGAGCCGGGTCGACAGTTCCACCATCGCAGCTCTCAAGGCCAAGCGCATGGCGGAGGAATGCGGTCTTCCGGAAACGCCGGCCATCGGTTCGGTGGTCGCTTCAGATGCGTTCTTCCCGTTTCCCGATGGCCTTCTTGCTGCAGCTGAAGCTGGTGCAACGGCGGTGATCCAGCCCGGCGGCTCCATGCGCGACGATCAGGTGATCGAAGCGGCCAATGAAGCAGGGCTTGCCATGGTGTTCACCGGCATGAGACATTTCCGGCACTGATGCGCGCACTTCTTCCCCTCTGGGTCACCGCGGTGATCATTCTGGTGATCGACCAGATGACGAAACTCATCGTCGTCCATGCGCTCGACCTGAAAACACGGGGCGGAATGCTGATTTGGGACCCGTTCGTCAATTTCCGAATGGCATGGAATACAGGTATCAACTTTGGCATCCAGCTTGGGGACCGGTGGATTCTCATTGCCCTTGCACTGGCCATCTGCGCCTGGGTGGTGAGGTGGATGAACCGGGACCGGCCGCGAATGATCGTACAGGTTGCGGCGGGGCTCGTGATCGGCGGGGCGATTGGCAACGTCATCGATCGGATCATCTATGGTGCGGTTGCGGATTTTCTCAACATGTCGTGCTGCGGCTACGAGAATCCCTATTCCTTCAACGTGGCCGACATCTCGATCTTTATCGGAGCGATCGGGCTGATCCTTCTGACAAACGACGTACAGCCAACGGGCGACTCGCCAGAGCGTCCGGACTGACGTAAAAGGATCGAAACGGGAGTGATCATGCGACGTTCGGTAGTGGTTTTGGGATTGGTAACGACACTTGCTGCCTGTGGCGGCGGCAGCGAGGATCCGAATCTCCTGAACATCTCGCAGCCACGCGCGGAAGGCCCGGATGAATTCGCGGTGTTGCCTACCAAGCCATTGGAAATGCCCGAAGATGTGGCAGCGTTGCCCGAACCGACACCGGGTGGCACCAATCGCACGGATCCAACCCCTGAAGCCGATGCAATTGCCGCGCTTGGTGGCAACGCGGCGGTTCTGAGCCGTGCTTCCGGGGATGGCGCGCTGGTGGCCTATGCCCGACGGTTCGGATCGGACCCGAATATCCGACCACAGCTGGCAGCGGCTGACCTTGAATTCCGTCGCCGGAACGACGGCCGACTTCTGGAGCGTCTCTTCAACGTGAACGTCTATTTCCGTGCATATGAAGAAATGTCGCTGGATCAGCACCGCGAACTCGCTCGTCTGCGACGCGCCGGGATACGGACGCCTGCCGTGCCGCCGGACCCGGCGGAGGATGAATGAGCGGTCACGACCGCGTTAGATGCATCTTGAAGCGCGCGCTCCGAGCGCCATTTGTTCCCAATCTGTTTTGAAAGGAACGTTTATGCGTTTTGCAGCCGTTGCCCTTCTGGCATCTCTTGCCTTTGCGCCGCGCATTGCTGCCGCCGCCGAAGTGACGAGCTTTGAACTCGACAATGGAATGCAAGTGGTCGTCGTGGAGAACCGCCGCGCACCCGTCATCGTGCACATGGTTTGGTACAAGGTCGGAGCCGCCGATGAACCGCCCGGCAAGTCAGGCATAGCGCATTTCCTTGAGCATCTGATGTTCAAGGCAACCGACGAACTGGAATCAGGTGAGCTTTCCGACACGGTGAACCGCAATGGCGGCAGCGACAACGCCTTCACCGCGCAGGATTACACGGGGTACTTCCAGCGGATTGCCTCGGATCGGCTGGAACTTGTCATGTCGATGGAAGCAAGCCGCATGGATGGGCTGCGCCTTGTGCCGGAAGACATCGGCACGGAACGCGATGTCGTGATCGAAGAACGCAACCAGCGTGTCGAGAACGACCCGGGCGCTCTGTTCGGCGAGCAGATGCGGGCCGCGCAGTACCTGAACCACCCGTATTCCATCCCGGTGATCGGTTGGAAGCACGAGGCGCACTCGCTCACCCTTGAAGATGCTCTTGCGTTTTACGAAGCGCATTACGGACCCAACAACGCGGTTCTCGTGGTCGCCGGCGATGCCGACCCCGACGAAGTTCGCAGGCTGGCTGAAAAGTACTATGGCGTGATCCCTCCCAACCCAAATGTGGTCGAACGTGAACGGGTGACCGAACCGCCACAACTGGCGGAACGTCGTCTGGAATATGCCGATCCGCGTATCGGAAACGACTATGTGATCCGCAGCTATCTTGCACCGGAACGCGATCCGGGCGCGCAGGAAGAGGCCGCCGCACTCACGCTGCTGGCCGAAGTCCTTGGCGGCTCATCGACGACCTCGGTTCTGGCGCAGAAGCTTCAGTTCGAAAGCCAGCAATCGATCTATACGGCTGCGTGGTACTCCGGGCAGTCGCTGGATGACACGACGTTCGGCATCGCGAACGTGCCGGTTCCAGGCACGTCGCTCGAAGATGCGGAAGCCGCCCTCGACAACGCGATTGCGGAATTCATCGAAGAAGGAGTCGACCCGGAGAAACTGGAGCGCATAAAGACGCAAATCCGGGCGTCCAGGATCTATGCCCTCGATAATCCGAGGGCGCTGGCCAATCGCTATGGCTCGGCTCTGACATCGGGGCTGACAATCGCCGATGTCGAGGCATGGCCGGATGTATTACAGGCCGTGACGGAGGACGACATCATCGCCGCCGCGAAAAAGGTGTTCGATCGTCGCAAGGCCGTCACCGGCCATATCCGAAAGTCCGCGACCGAAGAGGTGACGCAATGATCCGATTGGCTCTCGCATTTGTGGCGGTTCTAGGTTTTTCATCGCCGATCCACGCCGCCGTGGACATTCAGGAAGTGACGACACCGGGCGGCATAACGGCTTGGCTTGTCGAAGAGGATGCCGTGCCCTTTACGGCGCTTGAGTTACGCTTTCGCGGCGGTGGTTCGCTTGATCGGGATGGCAAGCGTGGCGCAATCAATCTGATGACGGCCACCATCGAAGAAGGCGCAGGCGATCTGAACGCGCAAGAATTTGCAATCGCGCGCGATGAGCTGGCAGCATCGTTCCAGTTCAATGTATCGCGCGACGCGCTTTCGGTTTCCGCGCGGTTCCTGACCGAAAATCAGGACGAAGCCCTGGCCCTTCTCAAGCTGGCATTGACCCAGCCACGGTTCGATGAAGAGGCGATCGAGCGGGTGCGGGGCCAAATCCTGTCGAACATCCGAAGCGATCTGAACGACCCGAATGCAATTGCTGGCCGTATCGCGTCGGAATTGACCTACGGGGATCATCCTTACGGCTCATCCCTTGACGGGACATTGGAGTCCGTTGGCGCGCTCAGCCGCGACGACGTTCTGAATGCCTACCGCGACGTCATCGTGAAGGATCGTGTTTATGTCGGAGTGGCCGGGGACATGTCGGCTGATGAGCTTGCCGTGATCCTCGATGATCTGCTTGGAGAACTTCCGACGGGCGGGGCTGCGCTGCCGCCGCAGACCGAGCCGCGCGTCACGGGCGGTGTCACTGTCGAGCAAATGAACATTCCGCAGTCGGTCGCAATGTTCGGGCATGTTGGCATCCGGCGGGACGACCCTGACTTTTTCCCGGCCTTCGTGGCAAACGAGGTTTTTGGAGGCTCAGGTCTTCAGTCGCGCCTGAGCCTTGAAGTGCGGGAAGAACGTGGATTGACCTATGGCATCGGCTCGTACCTCGTGAACTGGGACCACTCCCACATGCTTCTCGGGCAGTTTTCCACGGCCAATGATCGTGTCGCCGAGGCTATTGATGTCGTGAGAGCGGAATGGGCCAGGATCGCCGAGGAAGGCGTGACGGAAGATGAGCTGGATACGGCCAAAACCTATCTGACCGGGGCTTATCCGCTTCGATTTGACAGCAACGCGTCGATCGCCCGCATTCTTGTCGGAATGCAGATTGATGGGTTGCCCATCGACTACATCGAAACGCGGAATGGCAAGGTTGAGGCGGTGACGCTTGAAGACGTGAAGCGTGTCGCCAAGCGCCTTTATCAACCGGAGGCATTGCGCTTCGTTGTCGTCGGCCAACCTGAGGGTCTGGAAAGCGTCAACTGATCCGCTTTCTGTTTCCGAACTCAGGAAGAAATCCAAACGCGCGCGATATCCTGCCCCGGCAGCACTATCATTCTGCCGGTTTAGCGCATAACTCATGAAGCCTAAGATGACCGCGTTGGCCGGGGCGTTTCGGCTCCGGAGCATGCTGGTCAATGACGTCCTCAGGAGGAGAGTATCCCATGCGTATCCTGTTCACCGGCGGTTCAGGCAAGGCCGGCAAGCATGTTGTTCCGTACCTGCTCGACAAGGGCCATCGGGTCGTAAACGTGGATCGAGTGCCGCTTGACCATCCGGGTGTGGACAATCGGATCGCTGACATCAAGGATCCGGGCCACATGCACGATGTCATGCAATCCTATGCTGGCTTCGATGAGCTGGTGCATGGCACTGGCGTTCCGTCCTTTGACGCTGTCGTCCATTTTGCGGCCGTGCCCCGCATCCTTGTCACCGGCGACAACGAAACCTATCGCACCAACGTCATGGGCACTTACAACGTGATCGACGCGGCGCTGAAGGCCGGGATCAAGAAGATCATTTTCGCGTCGTCCGAAACCACCTATGCGATCTGCTTCTGGGACGGCGAGAAGAAGCCCGACTACCTGCCGATCGACGAAGAGCATCCGACCGTTCCCATGGACAGCTACGCGATGTCCAAGGTGGTGAACGAGGCGACGGCGCGCAGTTTCCAGGCGCGATCGGGTGCGGATATTTATGGGCTTCGGATCAACAACGTGATCGAGCCGCACGAATACAAGCAGGACTTCCCCGGCTACATTGCCGATCCGTCTACGCGGCTCAGGAACATCTTTGCCTATATCGACGCGCGGGATTTGGGAGAGATGGTGGAGTGTTGCCTGAAGACTGACGGGCTTGGGTTCGAGATCTTCAACGTTTCCAACGACGATCACTCCGTCGCGGCAACCACGCCGGAACTGCTTGAGCAATTCTATCAGGGTGTGCCCGTCAAAAAAGAGATGGGGCCAAACGAGACGTTCTATTCGAACGAAAAGGCCAAGCGGCTTCTTGGCTATGCGCCGCAGCACCATTGGCGCCAATATCTCGACGATCCGACGATGGCCTGAAACGAGAGCGCCCGGGCGCTGTCACGACAGCCCGGGCGCCTGGATCGAAGTCAGACGGCTTAGTAGCTGGTGTAGGTGCCGCTGATGGCGTTTTTCAAGGCGACGTAGGCCCAGGTTTCGCGGCCGCCGCGGGCCAGGATTTCCTTGAGCTGTTCTTTTGCGCCTTCGATGTCACCGACAGAGGCAAGCCCCTGACCCATGTAGGACCGTGCGAGGTGGTAGTCGGGGTCTTGTGCGAGGGCTGCAGAGTAGAAGACGATGGCGTCATCGTGGTTGCCCATCTTGCGGCTGATGAAGCCCTTGTAGTTCAGGAAACGTGGTCCTTCCGGCTGGTCGGCGCTTGCGATGACCTGCTGGGCACGGTCGTATTCACCGGCATAGGCCAGTTCACGGACGGCGTCGTAACGATCGTCATCATTGAACGACTGCTGGTCTGCGTCGACGCACGCCTTGGCGTTGTCATCGTAAATCTGACCATCGGTGCATTCGGTTGTCGTCTTGGTGGTCTTCGGAGGTGAATCGTTGCTGCTGCCTGCCGCGTGAGCCGAGACGGAAAGAGCGAGAAGAAAAGGAACTGCGAGAGAAATCGAGGGGCGCATGGGAAACTCCGTTTGCTGGTGTGTACCTCTCTTACGCATCAGCTTCCGAATTATTCCAAAGACAGCGCAAAAAAATGCAAAAAAGCCGCGTCGGTGAGACGCGGCCCTTTGATTTCATGGGGTTTTGCTCAGGCGGCGCGGCCCATCAAAACTTCACCCACTTCGCGCTGAGCGTCAATTTCGTCGGCGCCGTTCACGGCTGCCACTTCGCGTGTCAGACGCTCCAGTGCCGCTTCGTACAGCTGACGCTCCGAATAGCTCTGCTCGCGCTGGTCGTCAGCGCGGTGCAGATCGCGCACCACCTCGGCAATCGCGATCAGATCGCCCGAGTTGATCTTCTGTTCGTATTCCTGCGCCCGTCGGGACCACATCGCTTTCTTGACGCGAGCCTTGCCCTTCAGGGTCGTCATCGCCTTCGACACAACGTCGGGAGACGACAGGGTGCGCATGCCCACGTCGGCCGCCTTGTTGGTCGGCACGCGGAGCGTCATCTTGTCCTTCTCGAACGAGATCACGAACAGCTCCAGCTTGATGCCGGCGATTTCCTGTTCTTCGATCGAAATGATCTGGCCGACGCCGTGCGCAGGGTAGACCACGAAATCGTTCGGTCGGAATTCCATCTTCTTGGGTTTGCTCATTCAGCGTTTTCCCTTTTCAGCCCCACAGGCATTACACCGACAAAAAAATTAGCGGGAACACACACAAATCTTCCCGTTGAAACATCCCTGTCGGTTCGCGCCGAGCGTTTTCCCACTCGGATCAGCCCTATGTGACAGAAATATAGCAAAAAATTAGGGCAATTCCAAGGCGTGTCCATGAACGGAGCAGAAAGCCCAAGGAAACTTGGGCCAATTCTTACCGATGACGTTGGGTCAAATCAGCCGCGGCTTAGCCACCTTCACCCGGATTTTCGGAGAAAAGCTCCATCTTGCCTTCCTTGCCGTCCATTTCTTCGGCGGTTGGAAGCGGGTCTTTCTTCGTGATGATGACCGGCCAGAGCTCCGAGTACTTCCGGTTGAACTCGACCCACTTCTCCATGTCCGGTTCGGTGTCCGGGCGGATGGCGTCTGCCGGGCATTCCGGTTCGCACACGCCACAGTCGATGCACTCATCCGGATGAATGACCAACATGTTCTCGCCTTCGTAGAAACAGTCCACGGGGCACACTTCGACGCAATCCGTGTACTTGCAGGCGATGCAACTGTCATTGACGATGTAGGTCATTCCGGGTCTCTCAAACGGTCAACGAAGCTGACGTAGCGGTTTGGTGAAGGTCATTCAAGCGTACCCTGCTTGGAAAGACGCGCATTGCGACGATCGTTCCTGCTTGGTCGCCCTGTTCTTTCGATCTTGGCTTCCGCAGGACGCTCTTCCTCAGGAGGCGTAAGATCGGTGTATAACGTTTGCGCCTCCGGTGCCGGGCCGCGCCGGGTGGCGACAGCATCGACCTGAATCACCCGTATCCGGCGGGCTTGCGGAAAGGTCAGGGTGACCCCGGACCTAAGCGCATGGGCGGGCTTTGACACACGGGTTCCGTCAACACGGACATGTCCACCGGAGACCAGCTTGGTGGCAAGGCTCCGCGTCTTGAAGAAACGCGCATGCCAGAGCCACTGATCGAGCCTCTGAGTGTCGCTCATCGACCCGCCGATGGGCTTGTTGAACGTGCATACGCGCAGGCGCAGTACGAAACGATTTCCATGCAGAAATCGCGGCCCTGCATCACTCGTCCTTGGTCTTCAGGCCCATGAGCGCTTGGGCGAAGGGGTTGTCGGGATCGATCCGATCCTTCTTCGGCGGGCGGGACTCGAAATTCCGGGGCTTTCCGCCGCCACCATCGCGACGTGGTTTGCCCTTGCCCTTCGGTTTGCCACCGTCACGCCGCCCTTGCGGCTTTCCGCGACGCTGCTGATTGCCCCCGCGATTGCCGCCCCAGGTAAACGTGTAGAAGACTTCAATCCGGTCTTCTTCCGTTTCGGCAGCTTCGCCTTCGGATGTCTCGGGTGTTGAAGGCGAGGTGTTCTCGTCAGCGGCCGCAGGTTGCTCGGCAGGCTCTGCCGGCGTCTCGGAGGTTTCCGCTGGGGCATCCACCGGTTGCGCTTCTCCTTCGGCGACCGGTGCAGGTTTTTCGCGTTCCCCGCGCTCTGCCTTGTAGCCGAGGCCCTCCATCAGGTTGGCAAACTGCTCCAGCGTCATGCCGGTGATCGAAAGCATGTCGGGATTGGCTTCGAAACCGCCCCGGCTGTCTTCAGCGCGGAGCAAATCGGCAAGCCGTTCCAGCATGTCGATGCGAATGGCGCGGTCCCCGGCGGGCTTGTAACCTGACATCAGGTAGGTGCTGACCGGTATCTCCTTGAGATGTGGAATGGTCACAAGACCCGGCGGCGGGCTTTCCGGAAATTCGTCCGCATCACTGGCGAGCGATGCCAGCACGAGCCTCAGGCGCGTGGGAGCGGGCTTGAGCAGGGCCTGCATGAAGATCGTGAACTGACCAAAGCGAATGCCGTGCTTTCTCAGAAGCGACCGCGCGTCCTGGTCGAGGCTTTTCACCTCATCTGCGACCTCGCGGCGGTCGATAATGCCCATGGCTTCGACCATGCGAAAGCCGAAGCCGCGGGCCTGCCCGGCCAGAGCGTCGTCTTTCTGGATGTCCATGAGAGGTTCGAACAGCGCGGCGATCTTGCGGTCGATGAAATGCTGGAGGCGTCGCTGGACCTTCTCGGCAACATCCGTGCCAGCCTCATCGTCAACAAAGGCTTGCGCGCGTGGCTTCATCGGGTCGTCGCCCTTCACGAGCTTGCCGACCGCATGCTCGCCCCACATGAGGCCACCTTGTTCGGTGAAGTCCATTTCTGTGTCCGGTGCATTATAGAACCGGTCGGCACGCAGGTGAAATTCAGGTTGCAGGGCGGCGGTTGCCGCGGCTTTCAGCGTTTTTGCCTCATCACCTGTGGCACTGGCATCCTGATGGAACCTGAAACCTTCCAGTTTCCCGACGAATTGTCCTTCGACGGTCACTTCACCTTTGTCGTTCACTTCGGCCACAAGAGCCTCCTTCTGTTTCAACCGGCGGAGGAGCACACTCGTCCGCCGATCGACAAATCTTTGCGTCAACGCCTCGTGGAGCGCGTCTGACAGACGGTCTTCTACAGCGCGCGTCGCGTCACGCCAATGGTCTTCGTCACGCGTCCAGCCCTTGCGTTGGGCCACGTAAGTCCATGTTCTTACAAAGGCGAGGCGTTTTGAGAGCGTGTCAATGTCGCCATCTGTGCGGTCGATCCGCTTGACCTGGCGGGCCAGCCAGTCTTCCGGCACTTCTCCGTGCTCGTGCAGGAAGCCGAAGATCGCGGTCAGCAGACTTGCATGCTCCTGGTGACTGATGCCGCGAAAGTCCGGGATTCGGCAGACATCCCAGAGCAGACGAACGGATTTTCCATCCGAAGCACGCGCCCGGGTCTCTGCGTCTTCTCCTAATGTTTTCAGGGCGATAAGGTCATCGGCCTCCCGCGCTCGGACCACATGTTCCAATTCCGGGGGAGCCTCAAGCGTGGCCACCAGACGGTCGATGGACCCGAACTCCAGATTGGAGTTCCTCCATTGCAGCTTCTTCAGCGGCGTGAAGCTGTGTCTGGTGATCGCTTCCACAACGCGCGGTTCAAGTGGTGGTGCCTCACCGGTCACACCAAAGGTGCCGTCTCGCTGAAAGCGGCCGGCGCGGCCCGCGATCTGCGCCAGTTCATTCGGCTGAAGATCGCGCATCCGTCGCCCATCGAACTTTCTGAGGCCTGAAAACGCCACATGATGAATGTCGAGGTTCAACCCCATGCCGATGGCATCTGTCGCCACGAGGTAGTCGACATCGCCGTTCTGGTACATGTCGACCTGCGCGTTTCTCGTGCGCGGGGAGAGCGCACCCATCACCACGGCCGCACCGCCTTTCTGACGACGGAGCAGTTCGGCAATGGCGTAGACGTTGTCGACCGAGAACCCGACAAGTGCTGCACGCGGGGTCATGCGGCTGATCTTCTTCGAGCCCGTGTAGGAGAGCGTCGAGAACCGCTCTCGCCGTTGAAACTGCGCGCCGGGCACCAATGCGCTGATGGTACCGCGCATGGTGTCGGAGCCGATGAAGATCGTCTCGTGCAGCCCGCGCGCATGCAGCAAGCGATCTGTAAAGACATGGCCGCGTTCGGGGTCGGCGCATAGCTGGATTTCGTCCACGGCAAGGAAATCGACGCCCATTCCTTCCGGCATCGCTTCGGTTGTGCACACCCAGTACTGGGTCCGAGCAGGTACAATCCGCTCCTCACCCGTCACCAGCGCCACCACCGAGGGACCCCGCGCCGCAACGATCCGGTCATAGACCTCGCGTGCCAGAAGTCGGAGCGGCAAGCCGATGATCCCTGTCCGATGCCCCAACATCCGCTCGATGGCGTAATGCGTCTTGCCGGTATTTGTGGGTCCAAGGACCGCGGTAACGCGGCCAGTTGTCTGAGACATGGGGGAGATCGGATTGAAAAAGGTCTGGATGGTTAAATAGGCTCTCCGACCGTCGGGCAAGCGATTTCTTGTTATGGCATTGATCAAGAAAAAGAGCGTTTTCCGGGTCTCTATGCGTCGCTAGGGTCGGCGCATGAGCCACGACCGACCCGTTCTCGGCATCTTTCTGATGCTTGGTTTCTGCATCGCTGCCCCCATGGGAGACGCGCTGGCCAAGCTGTTGGGCGAGGAGATGGACGTGGCGCAACTGGTTGCGATCCGAATGGCGTTGCAGGTGCTGTTGCTGGCGCCCGTGATCCTGTTCTTCGCCATACCGCTGGCGATGACTGCGCGCGACTTGCGCCTATCGGCCATCCGGGCCCTGCTGCACATGGCCGGTATTGGACTGATGTTCCTGTCGCTGCGTTATCTGCCGCTGGCCGATGCGGTGGCCATCGCCTTTGTGATGCCGTTCATCATGCTTCTGCTGGGTCGTTTCGTTCTTGGAGAAGAGGTGGGGCAACGCCGCATCATCGCCTGCTGCGTCGGATTTCTCGGCACACTCATGGTGATGCAACCCAGCTTTGCCGAGGTCGGATGGCCTGCGTTGCTGCCGGTCGGCGTGGCTGTTGTTTTCGCGTTGTTCATGTTGGTGACACGCCAGTTGGCGCGCGCGGTCGACCCGATTGCACTTCAGATGGTGTCCGGCCTTTTCGCCTGCGCCTTTTTGCTGCCGCTCCTGCCGTTGCTCAGCGGATTGCCGGGTTTCGCGCTGACAGTGCCTGATGGCATGGGATGGACCCTTGCCTTCCTGATGGGCGCGCTGGGCACCGGTGCCCATCTCTTGATGACCTGGGCGCTGCGCTTTGCGCCGTCAGCCACGCTTGCACCGATGCAATACCTGGAGATTCCGATGGCAGCCCTTTTGGGGTGGTTGATCTTTCGGGAGTTTCCGAACGGATTGGCGTTGGTTGGAATTGCCGTCACGATCGCTGCCGGTCTCTACGTCATTTACCGGGAGCATGCGATCAACCGATCAGGCTCTCCAGCGCGGTCGTCAGATGCTCCCGCGGGAGAATGACGAGGCATCCGGTCGCACTGAAATCAAGTGTCACCCGACCCAGCGTTTCATTGGACGTGCTGATGGTGCCCATGGGATCGAGGTTCAGGCCGTCGAGCGGCCATTTGAGCCCGGTGGATCGCCCGCTCACCTGCGTCATTGGGAAAAGCGAAAACCGAGTGCCGGCAGGAAGGTCGAGCGCAATACGCTCGGGGGCCGCGAAAACGATGTCCTTTGCACCGAGAATGATGACGGGGGGGCCGTTATGCTTAACGAGAGCCGACATTGCTGCGAACGTGTGATCGAGACGGGAGGAGGTAAAACCCGTGCCGAGAATGAAGGGCGCCGAAATCCGCGTTAAACATTTCTCAAAATCTGTACTGTCCTGCTCCGGGACATGAATGAACCGAGTTTCAGGCAGAGCTGTCCGCGTTTGCGATGTCAGCGAATCGAAATCGCCAATCGCCGCCAGCGGCGAGAGTCCGTGCTTGGCGCAGGTATTTGCGCCTCCATCGGCCGCAATCAGCGTGGGAGCGAGGTCGATCAAAATCCGGATATCGTCGAGCTTGGGGTCTCCGCCACCGACAAGGGTAATCCCCTGCAAGGATTGAACATTGCCTTCACTCATGCCCGACTGTCGCTCAATCATTGGGTAAACGCCATAATTCTGACCCGAAAAAATCTTGTGAATTCCCCAGATCCGTTCCTATTTTCGGTCGCCCACTTGGTAAACACATTGTTGATGCACCGGAAAAGGCGAACATTTTCATGAATGGGTCGACGAAAATTCTAACGGTTTCCTACGGCACCTTCAGCTGTACGCTTGAGGGGTTCGATGATCCGTTGGGGTCGATGCGCGATATTGCGGAATATTTCCGCGATCTTGCGTCCGATGATCGTTACTTCGGTGCCGAGCCGCCGACTCCGGATGTGGAGATGCTTCAGCGCATCGCCGAGAAGGAGGTTAAACGCCGCGTCGAGGCGCGCGTTTCCGACACCGGCGTACAGCTCGTTGCTGCGCCGAACGCCGACAGCGTGCAAGATGACGCCCCCGCGGAGGACGCAGCCCAAGATACCGTCGACATGGCACCGGAAAGCGCCCCGGCCGATATTCCCACAGTCGAAGGCGATCGTGGCCCACTGACATTCGATGACGATTTCCTGATGTCCGACGAACCGGAGGATGTTCTGGCCGTCGATCCAAACGCGACCGTAAGCCAACCTGCACCAGCCGAGTCCGTTGCCGAGAAGTTGCGCCGTATCCGTGCCGTCGTTTCGCGGAACAACGAAACGAATACGGAAGCTCTGCGCCAGGAACAGGCGCCCAATGCGGGAAATCCGGAACTGCGGAATCGCGCGTTGACCCGAACCATCCAGCAAATCCAGAACGACCTCACCGACGACGAGGATGCACCGGCCGCGAACGTGCTGGCCGAGCCGGAACAGAGCTTCGATGAACCGGAACAAAGCGGAAGCGCGCCGGACGTCGATTGGGAATTCGAAACAGAAGCCGCTTTCGATTCTGCTGACGAGGACACCGTTCAGGCCGAAGCGGACGAAGAGGCAGATGACGACGTCGAAACTGACGACCAGTCGCTCAGCAAGATGCTTGGTCAGGTTGCCGAGCGCATCGCGTCCGACGAGACGGTAGAAGCTGGCAGCAACAAGAATGCCGATCCCAAGGATCGTGCGACGTCGCGCACGCTTTCTCCCGAACCTGAAGCAGATGTTGGCCGTCTCCTAGACGAGACGGATTCCAAGCTGAACGACAACGAAACTGTCCGTCGCCGCCGCGTGATTTCCCAGATGCGGGCTGCCGTGGCCGCGACCAAGGCAGATCGACTGGTGTCCAACCAGATGTCGAAGGAAGACCAGGAAGAGGCTGAGAAAGACCCTTATCGCGAGGATCTGTCCGAAGCCGTTGAAGACACGCCCGTCTCGGCGCGCCAGCCATCGACGCCTCCGCTCGTTTTGGTCTCGTCGCAGCGTATCAACACGGAAGTGCGCGAGGTCAGGGCAAAAGTTGCCGAGTTCGCGGCGGAGTTCGGCGCCAAGGATTTGCCCGAGCTGATGGAGGCCGCGGCTGCCTTCACGATCTTTTCCGAAGGCCAGCCTTCGTTCACGCGCCCGGAGATCATGCAACTTGTCACGCGCATGGACCCATCGTTGGAGCTGTCCCGAGAAGAGAGCCTCCGCTCCTTCGGGCAGTTGTTGCGTGACGGGACGTTCAAGAAACTTGAGCGTGGCCAGTTCACGATCGACAGCGGTACGAAGTACAACCCGGAACAGCGTGCCGCCGAGGGCTGACCTCTTGTGAAGCAAACTGGACTCATGCTATCAGTCCAGTTTGATGGCGGTTTCCGAAGAGACTTTCTTTCTCGACCCCGCGTTCGAAGGAACGTTGCAACAGCAGATTCAGTCGCTGGTGGCCGAAGGGATTCTTTCCGGGCGCCTGCGCGCCGGGGAAAAGTTGCCATCGACCAGAAGACTGGCGCGTCATCTTGGGATCAGTCGGATCACCGTGACGCTCGCCTATACCGAGTTGCAGGCTGACGATTACATCCTGTCGAAGGGTCGTTCTGGCTATTACGTCTCGAACAATGCGCCGCAGCCACGGCTGACCGGCCAACCTGTCGGCGATAACGACACCGTCGATTGGGATCGCTTTGTCGGCACAAGTTTCTCGGATGCGGACTTGTTTCGGAAACCGGCCGATTGGCAAAGCTATCGCTATCCTTTCATCTACGGGCAGGCCGATCCGACGCTTTTCGATCATGCGAATTGGCGACTTTGCGCCTTGCAGGCGCTGGGGTTGCGCGACTTCGAGGCGATGACCATGGATTACTTTGAACGCGACGACCCACGGTTGGTCGAGTTCATTGCGCGACACTCTTTGCCCCGACGGGGCATACTTGCGGCACCTGACGAGATCCTGGTGACACTCGGCGCCCAGAACGCGCTTTGGCTCGCCTCCGAAGTCTTGTTGCGCCCGGGCAGGACAGCGGTGATTGAAAGCCCCTGTTACCCTGGACTTCGCAGTATCCTTGAGCGCCGTGGGTCGACCATTCTTCCGGTCCCGGTGGATTCTGGCGGCTTACCGGTGGACCAGCTTCCGAACGCTGCCGACGTGGTCTTTGTCACGCCGAGCCATCATTGCCCGACCTCTGTGACTATGCCGCTCAATCGCCGGAATGAGCTTCTGGCGCGTGCGGCGGAGGACGATTTCGTGATCGTGGAAGATGACTACGAGTTTGAAATGTCCTTCGTGAACCCGCCGTCACCCGCGCTCAAGTCACTCGACAAGGAAGGGCGCGTCATTCATATCGGATCGTTTTCCAAATCGCTCTTTCCGGGCTTGCGGCTGGGATACATCGTGGGGTCCCGCGCGTTCATTCGGGAAGCGCGCGCTCTGCGGGCGACCGTGTTGCGGCATCCCCCCGGCCATGTGCAGCGGACGGCAGCCTATTTCATGTCGCTCGGGCATTACGACGCGCTGATAAAGCGCACGGCGCGCGCGCTGGCTGCGCGGCGCGAGGTCATGATGTCGGCCATAAATGATCACGGGCTTCACATCGCGGGCGAAGGACAGGGCGGTTCCAGTTTCTGGATGCGTGCGCCGGACGAGATCGATGCCGGAGCACTGACAGAACAATTGCGCGGTGAAGGCGTTTTGATCGAACCCGGCGCGGCGTTCTTTCCCGTCGAGAAGAAGCCGCTCGAGTACTTTCGTCTTGCTTACAGCTCGATCCCCAAGGAACGCATCCCGGACGGGATTGCGCGCATCGCCCGCGCCATAAAATCTTAAGACGCGCGCCCGTGATACGCGACAATCTCCGCCAGGTCGGTCGGGTTGGTGCGCTCGGGGATAATGGCGGCAGTATTCGGAATATGCTGGAAGAGCGACCCGTCCGCAAAGAACGTGCTCCGTGTCACGAACACGATCCGCGTTTCTGGTCGCCGGTAGCTTGCAAAGTCTGCAGTTGCGATGGCGCTGCCGTCTTCAAGCATGACGTCGAGAACCAGCACATCCGGCTGTTTCGTGCAAAGGAAGTCGGCCGCTTCGTCCTGGCTGGTCACGACATGGACCGCATGGCCTTGCCGCTCCAGGTGGCGTGCCCAGATGTGCGAAAGCTCTTCATTTGAAGCAACGATGAGTATCACATTCAGACCCTCTGGTGCAAAAACCAGTCAGAAACCGCCCCCAGTCTTGCCAACCTTGCGCCGAAAACCTTAACGGATCGTTAACGTATCTGAGAAAATGGTTAACGCTCGGCGGAACCTTGCCAGCGCAGGGTTGTCCGCGCTCACTGTGACGCTAGCATCGCGCGAAACAACGATAGGTTGCCCCATGAAGTCGCTCATTCTTTCAAGCTTTTGTTTCATCATTCTCGCGGGAGCCGCTACGGCGCAGGCCTGCGGCGGAAGTTTTGGCAGTTTCGTAAATGGCCTGAAAGAAGAAGCCGCGGCGCGCGGGCATGACGCGCGTTCGATCGACCGGTTTTTCGCGTCTGTCCGACAGGACCCCAAGGTTATTCGCGCGGATCGGGCGCAAGGCATTTTCCAGATGCCTTTCATCGACTTCTCTCGGCGTCTCATCAGCCAGAACCGTCTGAATGCAGGCATTCGCAATGGCAAGAAGTTCGACAGCGTCTTTAACCGGGTCGAGCGCGACTACGGCGTCTCGCGCGGTGTGCTTCTCGCGTTTTGGGCCTTCGAGACGGATTTCGGCGCGGTGCAAGGCAACTTCAATACCGTGAACGCGCTTGTGACGCTTTCGCACGATTGCCGACGTCCGGAGCTGTTCCGGCCCCAGGTGTTCGCAGCGCTTGAGCTTTACGAACGCGGTGACATCGATCCCGCCCGGACCACGGGCGCGTGGGCCGGTGAGATCGGTATGGTCCAGATGCTGCCTGAAGATATCATTCGAAACGGTGTGGACGGAGATGGCGACGGCAAGGTGCGCCTGAAGACGTCCGCGGCAGATGCGCTTCTGTCAGGCGCCAACTTGCTCAAGAGCCTTGGGTGGCGGGCCGGGCAACCGTGGATGCAGGAAGTTGTCATGCCGTCCGACTTCGACTGGTCGCGCACGGGCCTCGACAGCTGGTCAAAGGCAACGGAATGGACAGCCGCAGGAGTGAAGCCGCGATCGGGGGAGCTTCTGGCACCCGATCTGGAAGCCGCAATTCTTCTGCCCCAGGGCCGTGAGGGGCCGGCCTTTCTTGTCTATCCGAATTACCTGGTGTTCTTCGAGTGGAACCAAAGCTTCATTTACGTGACAACCGCTGCCTATTTTGCGACCCGTTTGGAAGGAGCGCCGGTCTACCAGCCGGGCAATCCGTCATCTGCTTTGAACGAGAGCCAAATGAAATCTCTCCAGCGAAAACTGGAGGCGCGGGGTCATGATGTCGGCGGCGTCGATGGAATTCTGGGCGCCAAGACGAGAAAGGCGGTTCAGAGGGAACAGGTACGTCTTGGATTGCCAGCGGACGCATGGCCAACCCGTGGTTTGCTGAACGCGCTTTGAAGAAACGATGGCCTTACCAGCAGAACTGCAGCCAGTTCCCGGCACATTGCGTGCCGAACGCTTCGGGTGCGGTGGCAAAATTGCCCACCGCGGCCAAGGCTACCAAAATTAGAAAGCCAAAGAGAAAATCGCTCATAGTGACCCCCAGAAACTCGAAAACACACAGCCGATCGGTCAAAAATCGACTGTGTCAGAAATAAGGCGGAATTTGGGTGAACTCAAGATGAACGGGGTTCATTCCGTGTAAACAGACAGGTTCCGAACTGGAAACCGTGTGCCGTCTTCAATGACCAGAACCACGCGTTCGCCGTCCCGCACGAAGCGGTCGCAGCGGGTGGAACCGTTGTCAAAGTCAACGCAAACCACGCTGTCATCTGCCACGGTATAGGTTCCGGTCCATGCCGGTCCCTCGTCCGTATAGGTGTAGGCATACGATCCATCGGTGCTGTAGCGCGACTTCGACCCGTCAAAGAACTCGACCAGACGCCCCGACAAAAGTTCGGACATTTCCGGGCCGGTCAGGACAGTATCCGTCGTACGGATGCCTTCCTGGGCAAAGGCGGCAAACGGGGCGAAGATCAGGAAAAGAAGGATGCGCATGTGCGAAGCGTTGCATGTTGCCGCGCTTCGCACCAATCACGTTCGGGTCAGGAGAAGACCTTTGTCAGCGCCTTGTCGACGGCCAGTGTGATCTCATCGATGTCGTCGGCCGAGGAAATCAGGGCAGGGCTGAAGCACAGCGTGTTGTTGAGACCCGGCAGGGACCGGTTCGTGGCACCGATCACGACACCTTGCGCCATGCAATCTGCAACGACGGCCTGAACCTTTTTCTCGTCGGCAGGTTCCTTGGTGGCGCGGTCAGCCACAAGCTCGGCACCGCAGAAAAGGCCCTTGCCGCGCACATCGCCGATAACACGGTGCTTTGCCATCAGCGCGTTGAGGTTGCTGATCATCCGGGCACCCATATCGGTGGTGTTGGCGAGAAGGTCTTCTTCCTCGATGATGGCGAGGTTTTCGAGCGCGGCCGCCGGACCTGCCGTGCATCCGCCAAAGGTCGAGATATCCCGGAAATAGCTCATCGGGTCACTGGCATCGTCCTTGAACATCTCGAAGACGTCTTCGGTCGTCACCATGCAGGCGATGGCGGCATAGCCGGAAGCGACACCTTTCGCCATGGTCACGAAGTCGGGCTTGATGCCGAATTGCTGGTAGCCGAACCATTCGCCTGTCCGACCCACGCCGCAGACGACCTCATCGATATGGAGGAGGATGTCGTACTTGGCACAGATCTCCTGCACCCGCTCCCAATAGCCTGTGGGGGGAACGATAACGCCGCCACCTGCCGTCACCGGCTCTAGGCAAAGTGCGCCGACGGTGTCAGGCCCTTCGCGAAGGATGACGTCTTCGATCTGGTTTGCGGCCCATTCGCCGTAGTTCTCGGTTTCGACCTGCGCGCGGTACTCCAGGCAGTGCGGCACCTCGACAAAACCGGGCGTGTAGGGGCCGTATTGCGCGTTCCGCTCGGGCTGACCACCGGCGGAGAGGCAGGTGATGGTCGTGCCGTGATAATCGCGCTCGCGGAAAAGGATCTTGTGCTTCTTGCCGCCGTATTTTTTGTGGGCGATCTGGCGGACCATCTTGAACGCCTTCTCGTTCGCTTCCGAGCCGGAGTTGCAATAGTAAACCCGGCTCATGCCCGGCATGCGTTCGGTCAGCTTCTCGGCGAACTTCGCGCCGGGGATAGACCCTGCAGAACCAGCGAAATAGGGCATCTGCAGCAACTGGTCGCGCACGGCATTCGCAATCCGCTCGCGGCCATAGCCCACATTCACGGTCCAGACGCCGCCTGAGACGGCATCGAGATGTTCCTTGCCGGTCGCATCCCAGACACGCATGCCCTTGCCCTCGACCATCACGCGAGGGTCGATGGATTCAAACGGTTTATGCTGGATCAGATGGTGCCAGACATTCTTGCGGTCGGCTTCAATGACGTCGGAGATGTCGTTCGGAACGATGGCCATGCGAGAGAATCCTCTGAGAGAACGTGACACCCTAGAGTCAATAAATGAGACTCGTACGGTAGGGCCAGAGTGGTAGCTGCAATAGGACCAGAAAGGACCGCTCTTGCCCGGTTTTTCACCGGATGACGCCAGATTTCCGACCAATTGGAAGGCTAGACCAACCCGATGGGCAAGAAGTCAAACGACCGCAGCGAGAGGCAAGCCGACGACGATGTGCGCGTCATCCTGCGAAAGGCGGGTCAGATACAGGATTGGGAGTGCCGCGCAGGTCGGGCACTCAGCCGTTTGCGTGGCTTGCAGGCCGATGCATCGCGTATCTGTGCGGCCTATGAACGCTGGCTGGCAAAGGGGAATGCCGAGTTCGGTCCGAACTGCCCGATCAGAACGGTGACCGGCTATGCTGTTTGGGCCCTGCCAGAGGGTGACGACAGCACAGACGCCCGTTGGCTTCGCAAACGGGATGCGTTCCTCCAGGCCATGGTGGACGTGGCCATGCGCGCGCACCACACGTATCTCGACGTCATCATGGAAACCGACCGAGGCGGCGCGTTCTACCAGTTGGAAATCGACGCTGAGGCCTTCCGGATGGGGCTGGTGCACGACCTCGATCCAGCGAAAGCCTTCGAATGCATGGATGCAGCCGTGCGTCTCTACCTGTCGCGGGCCGGTCAGCAGGTTGCGCAACGCCCGCCGATCTCAAGTGAGGACCTGCACCAGATTTTCCGTGAAGCCATGACGGACGCGACCGATGGTTTCGCCAAGCACATGCGCGAAGAGATGGGGGTCGACGTGACGCCCGTGCGGCTCGGAAACCATAGTGTCTAGGGGCCTTATCCCTCGGCAGCCTCGCCGATCAAAGTCGAGATAATCGCCTTGGCGCTCTCGCTGTTCCACTCGGCATCGCCGCGCATCCGGGCAATTTCGTTGCCTTCGGGATCGAGAATCAAAGTGATGGGCAAACCCAGAACTGCCATATCCCGTGCCAGCCCTTGCCGCGGATCGAGATAAAGCGGCAGGTTATCCACCCCGATCTCGCCCAGAAACCGCTTGATCCCGTTGATGTCGTTTCGACCTGTGGCAATGGTCACGACCTCGAACGCATCGCCCCCGAACTCGGTCTGGAGTTCCGAAAGCATCGGCATCTCCTTCCGGCAGGGCGCGCACCATGTGGCCCAGAAGTTCACGAGCACGTATTTGCCCTTAAAGTCGGACAACCGGAACTCGCCGCCATCGGCATGGGTGAAGACTTCTTCCGAGACGGGTGTCGGATCGGAGAAGAGCAGTTTCTTCATCGAGCCTTCGCGCATGGCCTCAAGCGCGGACGTGTCCGCAACCGCCGCGTTTGCAGCAAGCGAAAGGCCGATGTAAAGGACGGCAAGAAACTGACGCATGGGACACTCCTTCATGACCGATGACGCAAACTCGATGTGGGGCGGGCGGTTCGCCGCCGGACCGGATGCCATCATGGAGGCAATTAATGCCTCGATCGGCTTCGACCAGCGCCTTGCCGCACAAGACATCGAAGGCTCACGTGCCCATGCCGCCATGCTGGCCGCCACGGGCATCATTACGGATAACGATGCAGAGGCGATCCGGGAAGGTCTCCTCACGGTGTTGTCAGAGATTGAAACGGGAACATTCCGTTTCTCCACCGCGCTCGAAGACATCCACATGAACGTGGAAGCGCGGCTGAAAGACCTGATCGGCGAACCTGCCGGTCGGTTGCACACGGCGCGAAGCCGGAACGATCAGGTCGCCACCGATTTCCGGCTGTGGGTCCGGGGCCAGTGCGATGCGGCGGTGACCTCCATTCAGGCGCTGCAAAAGGCGTTGCTGGTGCAGGCGGAAGCGGGCGCCGATTGGGTCATGCCGGGGTTTACGCATCTGCAGACAGCCCAGCCCGTGACCTGGGGCCATCACATGATGGCCTATGTGGAGATGCTGGGTCGCGATGCGTCGCGATTTGCCGACGCACGGGCGCGGATGAACGAAAGCCCGCTGGGTGCGGCGGCGCTGGCGGGCACGTCCTTCCCGATTGATCGGGAGGCGACGGCGAAAGCGCTGGGTTTCGATCGGCCCATGGCCAATTCGCTGGATGCCGTGGCCGACCGGGATTTTCCGCTGGAGTTCCTGTCGTCCGCGTCGATTTGCGCGATGCATTTGTCGCGGTTTGCGGAAGAACTGGTGATCTGGTCTTCGGCGCAGTTTCGGTTCGTCGCCATGTCGGACCGGTTTTCGACCGGGTCGTCGATCATGCCGCAGAAGAAGAACCCCGATGCGGCTGAACTGGTTCGCGCGAAGATCGGGCGCATTCTGGGTGCAACGGTTGGGCTGTTCACGGTGATGAAGGGGCTGCCGCTGACCTATTCGAAGGACATGCAGGAAGACAAGGAACAGGTCTTTGACGCGGCTGACAACCTGATGCTCGCACTTGCCGCGATGGAAGGCATGGTGCGCGACATGACGGGCAATCCAGAGGCACTCCGGACGGCGGCCTCTTCCGGGTTTTCGACGGCCACCGACCTGGCAGACTGGCTGGTGCGCGAAGCAGGACTTCCCTTCAGAGATGCGCATCACGTCACTGGCAGCCTTGTCGCGCTGGCGGAGGCCGAAGGAAAAGACCTGCCGGATTTGACACTCGATCAGATGAAATCCGCCCATGAGGCGATCACGGACGATGTGTTTACGGTTCTGGGTGTGGACAACTCGGTGGCCAGTCGCACATCCTACGGCGGGACGGCGCCGGATCAGGTGCGCGCACAAATTGCCCGCTGGAAGGAGATACTGACGTGAAACGACTGTTGATACTGGCCCTTCTGGCACTGCCCGGGTGCGAAGACCCGGCGCTGGGCATCGGCGCGACGATCAGCGGAGGTGGCGTCAGCGTGTCGCCCACGGTGTCGGGCCGTGTTGGTGATGTCGGCGTGGCGGTCAGCGGATGACCCGCGCTCTTGTCGTCGCCGGTCTTCTGGCGCTTGCGGGTTGCGGGATCGATGGACCGCCTTCGAAACCGGCAGGCGGCATTCCGGATGACGGGGTCGCCGGGGTGGGTGTCGTAGGCGCTGCCTGATGTCTCTTTTGCGAATGACATATCTGGCACTCGCGGTCTGGGGTGCCGTGCATCCGATGTACTGGTTCATCACCTACATGCAGGAGACCGGTACCGGTCTCTCCGGTCTGATTGACGCGTGGTACGTCAATGCTTCGACGACCGGACTGACATGGGACCTGACCATTGCCGCCATTGCGTTGACGGTCTGGATCATTGCGGAAACCTGGGTGCGGAAGAATTGGTCCGCGCTTATTGCCATTCCAGCGACGTATTGCATCGGCGTCAGCTGCGGATTGCCGCTGTACCTTTTCCTCCGCACGCGGAACCTGGACTGACGCTGTCCCTGAAGGTGCGCCTGTCGGCGCACAGGATGTCTTGCTGGGGCTCTGCCCCAGACCCCGGGATATTTTTGCCAAGAAGAAAGCACTAGTTGACGACGACGTCGGACTTGATCGAGTTGGCGATGAAGCAGCGGTCGTGGGCGTCGTGGTGGAGTGCTGCAAGCTGCCCCGGATCGGGCGCGTCGCCGGTCCAGGTGATGTCGGGGTTGAGCTCGACGCGCGCGATATGCGCCTTTGCACCCGTTGTCATATGGCCCTCGGCCGCATCGGTGTAGCTGGCCACTTCGAACCCGGCCTGACGTGCGAGGTCGAGAAACCAGAGCATGTGGCAAGAGGAGACTGCGGCGACGAATGCTTCTTCCGGATCAACCGCCGCCGCGTCGGCGAAGGGCAGGGGCACATTGGCAGGTGAAGCGGAGGCGCGCACGACGGCTCCGCCGTCGAACTGCCAGTCATGCGCACGCGTGTAGCGGCCCTTCGCGAAATCGCCCTCGGCGGTCCAGCGGATCGTGGCGTGATGTGTGTGCATGTCCCTTTTCCCTTTGCCCAAGGCCCATGTTGCGCCACGTCCAGCTTCTGTTATGAGCGTCAGCCGGAGTTCAAGGAAACGCGCGCCATGGATCACTTTCTCTATAAGGACGGTCAGCTTCATGCGGAAGACGTGCCGGTCGCCGAGATTGCGGAGGCCGTGGGAACGCCGTTCTATGTCTACTCCAGCGCAACTCTGACACGGCATTACCGGCTGTTTCACGACGCGCTTTCGCCGCTTGAGCATCTTGTCTGCTATGCGATGAAGGCCAATTCCAATCAGGCCGTGCTGAAGCTTATGGCGTCGCTTGGGGCCGGAGTGGACGTGGTTTCCGGCGGGGAATACGCGCGTGCCAAGGCGGCCGGCTTCCCCGGTGAGCGGATCGTGTTTTCCGGTGTCGGCAAGACCGTGGAGGAGATGGAGGCCGCGCTGACCGGTGGTATTCGCCAGTTCAACCTGGAAAGCGAGCCGGAAATGCGGCGGCTTTCCGAGGTTGCGGCGCGGCTGGGGGTCACCGTGCCCGTGACCGTGCGCGTGAACCCGGATGTGGACGCGAAAACGCACGAGAAGATTTCCACCGGCAAATCCGAGAACAAGTTCGGCATCCCGATTGCCAAGGCGCGCGAGGTCTATGCCGAGATCGCAGCCTTGCCTGGTTTGGAGGCGGTTGGGATCGACGTGCATATCGGGTCCCAGTTGACCGATCTTGCGCCTTACGAGCTTGCATTCAACAAGGTGGCCGAACTGACCCATGCCTTGCGGGCGGAGGGGCATGACATCCGTCGGCTCGATCTGGGCGGCGGGCTTGGCATTCCCTATGAGCGTTCGAACACGGCACCGCCCTTGCCGGTCGAGTTCGGCGACCTGGTGAAGCGCACCGTCGGCGATCTTGGGTGCGAGATTGAGATCGAGCCGGGGCGGCTGATCGCGGGAAATGCGGGCATTCTGGTTTCCGAAGTGATCTACGTGAAGGAAGGGGACGGGCGGAACTTCCTGATTCTCGATGCGGCGATGAACGATTTGATCCGGCCTGCGATGTATGGCGCGTACCACGACATTGTTCCGGTCATGGAACCCGCGCCTGCGGCTGAACGGGCGCCTTTCGATGTGGTGGGTCCGGTCTGTGAAAGCGGTGATACATTCACCAAACAGCGCAATTTGCCACCTTTGTCCGAAGGGGATCTCGTGGCCTTTCGGTCCGCGGGTGCTTACGGCGCCGTTATGTCTTCGGAATACAATACGCGGCCGCTTATTCCGGAGGTCATGGTGCATGAGCATCAATTTGCCGTCATCCGGGCGAGACCGAGCTATGAAGACATCATAAACCGCGATAGCATCCCGGAATGGCTTGAGGGCTAGCCATTCGCTGGCCCGGCCTTATCTATAGGGCGTATGACCGAAACGCGCGATCTTCCTGAAAACGCGGCCGAGCGGCTGAAATGGCCGCTTCGGCTGACGTTCGTCGGCATTCTTGCGGAGCGTACGGTCCGCGCGTTCTGGCCGCTTTGGACCCTGTCGCTTGTGGCGCTTGCCGCCATGATGTTGGGATTGCACGAGATTTTGCCGCTTGAGGCCGTTTGGGGCCTGGGTGTTCTGGCTGTGCTGGGGCTGCTCGGGACGTTTGCCCTGGGTGTCAGGCGTTTTGCATGGCCGGACATGGCCGAGGCGATGGACCGGGTGGATCGGACGTTGCCGGAGCGGCCGATCACGGCGCTGGCCGACAGCCAGGCGATCGGTCAGGGCGATGCGGCCTCGGAAGCCGTGTGGCAGGCCCATATCGCGCGCATGACGGAACGGGTCGCCAGAGCCAAGCGGGCTGAGCCGGACCTGACGCTTTCAAGCCGTGACCGGTTTGGTCTGCGGTACATCGCGCTTCTTGGGTTCGTGGTCGCCTTGATCTTCGGGTCCTTCCTGCGCGTGGCGTCAGTCGCCGAAATGGGTGGTACTGGCGATACGTTGGCGTCCGGGCCTGCCTGGGAAGGCTGGGTGGAACCTCCGCTCTATACCGGCAAACCGAGCCTTTATCTGAACGACATTGATGAAGAAGGGTTTGCGGTTCCGGCGGGTTCGCGCGTCACCGTCCGGTTCTATGGTGAGGTTGGCGAGCTGACACTGCACGAGACCGTATCGGGCCGGACATCTGACATTCCTCCCGCAACGGATAGTGTTCAGAACTTCGAGGTTCAAAAGAGCGGTGAAGTGCGGATTGAAGGGCCGGGCGGGCAAACCTGGGCCATTGAGGCGGAGTCCGATCTGCCACCAGAGATCGAGTTTGACGGACCGATTGTGCAGGGCGAGGCGGGCCGCATGGAAGCGCCGTTCCTGGCCAAGGACGATTACGGTGTCGTTGGTGGCCGGATTGAAATCAGCCTTGATCTCAAAGAGGTCGAACGCGCCTATGGCCTGACCATCGATCCGGAGCCGCGCGAGACCATCGTTCTGGACCTGCCAATGACCATTTCGGGAGACAGGACCGAATTCACCGAAATGGTGATTGACGATTTCTCGAAGCACCCATGGGCCAATTTGCCTGTGACAGCTGCCTTGTTTGCGTCGGACGCGGCAGGGCAGGAAGGGCTCTCGGCGCCTGCTTTTGCAACGCTCCCCGGCCGCCGTTTCTTTGACCCGCTGGCAAAGGCGATCATCGAACAGCGACGCGACCTGTTGTGGAACCGGGCGAACGCACCACGTGTCGCACAGGTTCTTCGGGCGGTATCTTTCACACCGGAGGATATCTTCCGGTCTGAAACGGCGTATTTGAAGCTGCGTTTCATGGTGCGTCGGCTGGAAACGCGTGTGTCGCTTGAAAAGCTCGACGATGAGATCGTGACCGAACTGGCGGATGCGCTCTGGGATCTCGCGCTGCAGATCGAGGAAGGTGACCTTTCCGATGCACTGGAGCGCCTGCGACGCGCGCAGGATCGGCTCTCGGAGGCGATCGAGAATGGAGCGACCGATCAGGAAATCGCCGAATTGATGCAGGAACTCCGCGAGGCGATGCAGGACTACATGCGTCAGCTTGCCGAGCAGAGCGATCCATCTCAGCAGCAACAGCAGCAAGCCGAAAACATGCAGGAGATGTCGAGCCAGGACCTTCAGGACATGCTCGACCGGTTGCAGGAACTGATGGAACAGGGCCGCATGGCCGAGGCCGAGCAACTGCTGAACCAGCTTCGCCAGATGATGGAGAACATGCAGGTCACGCAAGGCCAGCAGGGCCAGCAAAGCCCGGGCGAGCAGGCCATGGAAGGTCTTGCAGAGACGCTTCGCGAGCAGCAGGGCCTGTCGGACGAGGCGTTCCGTGATCTTCAGGAACAGTTCAACCCGAACGCGCAGCAGGGCCAGTCGCAGCAGAACGAAGGTCGGAGCGGCGATCAAGGCCGCGGTCAGCAGCACAGTGAAGGCCAGCAGGGTCAGGGTCAACAGGGCGGGCAACCCGGCCAGCAGCAGGGCCAGCAGCCGGGTGGCAACCAGCAGTCGCAGAACGGACAGCCGGGTGGCGCAGAGGGCAGTCTAGCTGATCGCCAGCAGGCGCTGCGACAGGAACTGGACCGCCAGATGCAAAACCTGCCGGGAGCCGGCACGCCGGAAGGCGATGCAGCACGCGACTCGCTTGGCCGCGCCGGAGACGCGATGGACAGGGCTGAAGACGCATTGCGCGAAGAAGACTTTGCCGGTGCGTTGGACAACCAGGCTGACGCAATCGAAGCCCTCCGCGAGGGTATGCGCGAACTGGCGGATCAGATGGCCCAACAGCAACAGCAGCAGAATGGCCAGCAAGGCGAACAGGTTGGCCGCGCCAACCCGGACGGCCAGCGAGACCCTCTTGGCCGGGATGTCGGTGAAAACGGGCAGGTTGGTACGGACGAACAGCTATTGCAGGGCGAAGATGTCTATCGCCGGGCGAGAGAACTGCTGGACGAAATTCGACGCCGCTCTGGTGACCAACAGCGTCCCACCGAAGAACTTGAATACCTGAAGCGCCTGCTCGACCGGTTCTGAGGCGATCAAACCTGTTCGCTGGACTTCGCGATTAGGCGCTGCGGTCATCAACGCGGATGGCGATGTAATCGTCGAATTCCGTGCCGCTCAGAACCTCCTTGATGCTCTTCTCGGCAATCAAGCCATCAACCACGAGAAAGCCGTTTTCCATCGTGCCGCCGCCACTGGAGGAGTCGATCCAGTGACCCTGACCGGTTAGCGCGAAATGCTCATCGAGTATGTCGGTCACCCTGTTTCGCTTGTTGAGTTCCTCGCCTGACGCAAAATCGGCTTCGACGGCGTAGACGATCTCGACAAATTGCCATTCGCTATCGGCAAGCTCCCGGAAGCCCTCCGCGCGTGCGGCGTCAATCTCGGCAGCGATCGTGGTCCATTCTGCGATGGGCACCGCTCGGCGTTCGGCCAATTCCCCGACCTGCCCGCGGTCGACATGCAGGTTGGGGGCAAACTCGTAAAACCATGCATATTCTATCGAGCTGTCGCCCTTTCTGTAGAGCCGCAGGGTTTCTGGCAAATGCGTGCTTTTGGCTGCATGCGCGTGTCGGAACACGCGCACAGCCATCCCGACCAAAGCGATGATCAGAGCAACGATGAGCAGGCTGCCCGCACCGTCCATTGAACTACCGCCTTACCAAGGGGTCAGCCCGCCCGAATCGAGACAGGTTCCCAAGCCGGATGTCCGGCGGCGGTTTCATTCACCAATGAGATTTGAGATCTGGTCGCGCAGGCCATTCGTCCAATCGAGGAAAGACGTCAGGGCCGGCTCACTCTCGGGCAGCGCACGTGCAATCGCGGGAGCCTGCGAATAGGTGAACACCGCCGCTACCGTCAGGAACAGCATCAACAGAAACCCAACCCGGAAGCCGGACCGTCGCTTGGCTTCAACTGCCTCGGGACCGCGCGCGGCGTGCCGCAGGGTCGAATTGATTTCCTCGATATCGGGGAGGAGATCCCGGCGGGGTTCCTCGTACCCGTCATCAGCGTCGTCTGACGGGTTGACGAGTCTTGTCTTGTTGGGGGAGGGTTCTTCGCTTTCGACGGCGTCAGCGACGTTCTCGTCCAGATCTGCGGCTTCATCCTCGGTATCCGGCATCTCCTCGCCAAGATGCGCCATGCGCGCGCGAAGGGCACGAGATGGCGTCTTGCGCGCCCGAATATCGCCAATCCCCAGGTCTGGTTGGGTCTCAAGGTTTTCGGACGGGCGCGCGCGCCGTTGGGACAACTCCCGTTCAGCTTCCTCGCGCAGGATATCGAGCGCCGCGGTATCCGCAGGACGGCGCTTGCGTGGTCCAGCCGCGACAGGCGGAATGTCGTCGCTGTCCTCGTCCTCGGTATCAGCAACCTCTTCCTTGTCGTCGTCGTCGTCCTTGTCGTCGTCATCAAAAGACGCAGCGGCGGAGGTTATCGCGCGAATGGCCTCGCTTGTATCGCTCTGACCATCGTCGTCGGTGTCAGCATCGTCGTCGTCGGATGTGTGTTCGACCGTGTCTTCCGTGCTTTCAGTGGAAGCAGACACGTCGTCGTCGCCGTCCTGTTGGTCGGTTTCATCGACATCGTCATCATCTTCAAAGACTTCGCGACTCAGGTTTTCCGGGCGCGTTTCCCGGCGGCTCGACGGGGCAGGCTCCTCGATCTCCTCGAAACCGTCGTCGTCATACCCGTCGGTCCCTCGCGGCGCTTCTGCCAGTTCTTCATCGATTGGCGCGTCGTCACTGTCACTGGTGCCGAAGAATTCGCTCGCCGGAACGGAACCGCCTTCTGCATCACGCGGTCCGGGCAGTTCAAACCACGTATGACCACAGTTAGAGCACTGCACATCGCGCCCCTCGTCGGGGATCATCGATCCATCAACTTCGTATTGTGCGCTGCAATTGGGACAAACCAGCCGCATTTCTATTCCCTCGCCTGAACCTTCGCCTTTTTCGGCCTTTGTTCACCCTGCCTGCACGTTTTCTAACACTTTGCGTGCTTGGCGAAAAGCCGCGCCGTTGAACCCTGTTCCGAAGTCGTGCAAAAGCACCATATCGAGCGTGGGAGGCAACGTGATCGAGCTGGACAGTGTCGCGATGAGCTATGGCGACCGGACGTTGTTCCACGACGTCTCATTATCCTTGCCGAATGGCAGCTTCCATTTTTTGACCGGGCCTTCCGGTGCGGGAAAGACGACCCTGCTCAAACTGTGTTCACTGGAACTGACCGCGTCCGAAGGCCGCGTGCGCCTGCTGAGCGAAGATGTGACGGGGTTGGACCGGGATGGAATTGCCGGGTTTCGTCGCAAGATCGGGATTGTCCATCAGGACAGCCGCTTCGTGGATCATCTGACCGTCGCTGAGAACGTGCTTCTTCCCATGTCGGTCACAGGCAAGAAAAGCGACGCGACGCAGGATCTGAGCGAGCTTCTGGGCTGGGTCGGCCTCGCTCATGTGGCCGAGCGCCGACCTCCTGAACTGTCAGGTGGCGAACGCCAACGTGTTGCGCTTGCCCGCGCCATTATCCTGTCGCCAGACATCATTCTGGCCGATGAGCCAACAGGCAATGTCGATTGGGATATGTCATTGAAACTTCTCGATCTTCTGGTCGAGCTGAACAAGCTGGGCAAGACGGTTCTTTGTGCGACGCATGATTTGAACCTTATTCGTCACGCGAAACCGAAAACCACCACCCGCGTCTTGCGCATTCGCGAAGGCAAGGTGGTCCAGGCGGCGGCCGGGTTATGAGCCGTCTCCGCACTCTTCTCGTCGGTGACCCGACTGCAGCACGGATTGTGCCGCCGTCGGGGTTCACGGCCGTCCTCACGATAGCCAGCGCGGCGGCAATGGCGTTCCTCGCGGTTTTCGCTATCGCGCTTCAGTTGGCGACCGGTGAGTTGGCGGCGCGCTGGGAGGCAGAGCTGAAAGGCACGGCCACGGTTCGAATTCCGGCTGCGGAGGATTCCGAGGGGCGGGCGGACGCGGTGCTTGCGGCCCTGAAGCAAACGCCCGGCATTGTTGCCGCAAGACGGATGAGCGATGAAGAACAGGCGGTTTTGCTGGCGCCCTGGTTCGGCGAGGGCATCCCGCTGGACAAACTGCGTCTGCCGACCCTGATCGAGGTCACCGAAACTGCGGAAGGGCCCGATTTGACAGGCCTGTCGGAACGCCTTTCGGCAGAAGCCCCGGGGACGATCTACGACAATCATAGCCGGTGGCGCGTGCCGCTGTCGGATGCCGCCAGCCGCCTGCGCCAGCTTGGTGGTATCGCCTTGTTCCTCATTGGCGGTGTCACGGCCGTAACCATCGCCTTGGCGGCATCGTCGGCGCTGGCTGCCAACGGACAGGTCATAGACGTATTGCGAATTGTTGGCGCGAAGGACGGTTGGATTGCCGCGGCGTTCACCCGTCGTTTCACGCTCCGCGGTTTCTTTGGCGCATTGGCGGGCACATTTCTGGCGATGATCGCGGTTTCCATGATCCCCAGCGGGGTCGAGGCGGGCGTTTTGAGTGGCCTTGGGTTTGACGGAGCCGAGTGGCTTTTGCCGCTTCTCGTCCCCTTCTTTGCGGCAGCGCTGGCCTTTGGTGCGACATGGGTGGTTGCGGCAAGACGGCTCAGACAGGACGGCTGATGCAGTACGTTCGATCACTTCTCTTCAACGTTTCCATCTACGTGATGATGCTGGTCTACGCGATCCTGTTCTTCATTCCGGCCCTGATCAGCCGCGACTGGGCGTTTCGTGCCTGCCATGCGTGGTGCGTCTATGTACGCTGGGCGCTGCGCTGGATGGTGGGGCTGAAAACTGAGGTGCGGGGCACACCACCCACAGGTGAAGTGGTGATCGCGGCCAAGCACCAGTCTTTCCTTGATATCATCATGATCTACAACTCGGTGCCGCGCGGCAAATTCATCATGAAGCGCGAGCTGATGTACGCCCCGATGCTCGGCCAGTATGCGCTGAGGATTGGGTGCGTTCCGGTCAATCGCGGCAAGCGTGGCGCGGCCATCGAAAAGATGAAGCGGGACGTTGAAAAAGGACGTGCCGAGCCCGGCCAGCTGATCATTTACCCGCAAGGCACCCGCGTCGCGCCGGGGGAGAAGAAACCCTACAAGGTAGGCACGGGCGTTCTTTATGAACAACTCGGGCAGGATTGCGTGCCGGTGGCCGCGAATGTCGGTCACTTCTGGCCAAAGCGCGGCGTCTTGCGGAAACCGGGCGTGGCGGTGGTGGAATTTCTCGACCCGATCCCGGCCGGGTTGCCGGTGAAAGAGTTCATGAAAAAGCTCGAAACGCAGGTGGAGACCCGTTCGGACGAGCTTTTGGAGGAAGCGCGGAAATGACCGGGAATGCGGATGAGGCAGATTTCTGGTCGGGACCAGCCGGCGCAAAATGGATCGAGTACGAGGCCGAACAGGACCATTTCCTGAGCACCGTCGCAGCCGCGGTCATCGAGAAGGCCGCCCCGAAGGCCGGTGAACGCGTCCTCGACATTGGATGCGGGACCGGCGCCGTCTCGATTTTGGCAGCAGACGTCGTCGGGCCGGGCGGTCATGTGCTGGCCACCGACATCGCCGCACCTTTCGCGTCCCGCGTGAAGGAGCGCGCGCGCACGCTGCCGCAGGTTGGCGCTTTGGTCGCCGACGCGCAATCCGCATCCTGGCCGGACGAACCGTTTGATATGGCAGTTTCCCGTTTCGGCGTGATGTTCTTCGCGGACCCGGCAGCGGCCTTTGCCAATATCGCACTGGCCCTGCGTCCGGGTGGCAGGATGATCTTCGCGGCATGGGGGCGGGCTGAAGACAACCCGTATTGGCGCATTCCTCGCGACATGGTCGATCAGTTGATCGCCCCACGCCCACGTCCCTTGCCGAACACGCCGGGTCCGATGGGTTTGGCGAACGCAGATTGGGCGTTGGAGCAGATGCGCGCGTCCGAACTGTCGGACGTGAGGGCTGAAACACTGGAAGTGCCGCTTTTGCACGCGGCTGGCGCGGCCGGCGCGGCAGACTTGTCCTTGCGCATCGGTCCGGCAGTGCGCCCCATGGCCGAGGTGGAGGCAACTCCTGAATTGATCGCGGAGTACCGGGAAGCGGTCACACGCGCCTTCCTGCCCTACGAGGTGGACGGCGAGGCGCGAATTCCCGCCACCATCCACCTCTACACCGCGCGGCGCGCATGATTCTTGCGGAACGACGGGCAGAAGGTCATATAGTCAGCGGAAATGAGGTGAGCACCGATGCAGAACTATCTCGAATTCGAGAAACCGCTGGCCGAGATCGAGGGCAAGGCGGAAGAACTGCGCGCAATGGCGCGGTCGAACGAGGCAATGGACGTCGAAAAGGAAGCCGCGGCGCTCGACAAGAAAGCGCGCGACATGCTTTCCAACCTCTACAAGGACCTCAGCCCGTGGCAGAAGTGCCAAGTTGCCCGGCATTCGGACCGGCCGCATTGCGAAGATTACATCAATGCGCTGTTCACCGAATACACGCCGCTGGCGGGTGACAGGAATTTTGCAGACGATTTGTCGGTCATGGGCGGGCTGGCCCGATTGAATGACCGGCCCGTCATGGTGATCGGTCATGAAAAGGGCAGCGACACCACCAGTCGCATTACCCGGAACTTCGGGATGGCGCGACCGGAAGGCTATCGCAAAGCGATCCGCCTGATGGACCTGGCAGATCGGTTCAACGTTCCCGTGGTGACGCTTGTCGACACGCCGGGTGCATATCCGGGCAAGGGCGCGGAAGAGCGCGGTCAGTCAGAAGCCATCGCGCGTTCGACCGAGCAATGCCTGAAGCTTGGTGTCCCCTTGGTCTCCGTGATTATCGGCGAAGGTGGCTCGGGCGGTGCAGTGGCCTTCGCGACCGCCAATCGCGTGGCGATGCTGGAGCATTCGATCTACTCGGTCATTTCGCCGGAAGGCTGTGCGTCAATCCTCTGGAAGGATGCCGAGAAGATGCGGGAAGCCGCGGAAGCGCTGCGTCTGACCGCGCAGGATCTGCACAAGCTTGGTGTGATTGACCGGATCATTGCGGAACCCATGGGGGGTGCGCAACGCGAGCCGGGCACGACCATCGAGGCGGTTGGCCGTTGCCTCGACGACATCATCACCCAGCTGTCGCACATGTCGCGAGATGACCTGATCCAGGATCGTCGGAGCAAGTTTCTGAAGATGGGTCAGCAAGGGCTGGCCGCTTGAACTGGCTTGATCGCGCAAAGCGAGCTGCCGAGAGAGAACTTCGCCGCCTCAGCGCGAGAGGCTATCGGCCAGTTGCACAGGCGTTGCCTCAAAATCAGTTGTGGGTGAGTATCGAGAAGATCATCCCGCTGCCCCCAGGAACGGAGCCGGACGGCTGGTATGGTGGCAAGCCGCAACTGCCCGATGGCGTATCCTGGCCAACTGACAACGACATACCGATGACGTTTTTCGGTGCGCTGAACTGCGAACGGTTCCCGACGAAACTCTGGGGCGGTGCTGGTCCGCGCGCGGGTTGGTTGCTCTTCTTCGTGACCTCGACAACCGAGAATTGGGACACATGCCAATGTGCCGTCCTCCATACCGATGGAAGTGGCGCAAAGAAGGATGTCGAATTGACTGCAGCAACCGCAGAGAACCGCCATTGGTTATGGAAAGAGGATCAAAAAGAAAAACCTGTAAGCGCTGCGCCCTTTCCGAGGTGGCCGCTACGTTTTCACGAGGAAGAGCGTGGTGAGGAATCGCCGCCACGTCAGACGACGGATGCAAGTAACAAAGCCATTCCGGTTTATCCGGCCAACGCAAAGCTTTTTCGGCTCATGCTGGAAGAGATCGCCGAGAAGGCCGTCAAACAGAAGGACGTCTTCCAATCACTTGCAGCGCGTCTGGAAAATGACCTTGAAAAGGCTAGTCCGCGAGATCAGCTTGCCGTGGAGACAATACATCGCGGCCAGAAGGCGCTGAGGAAAGCCTTGGCAGACTTGCCTGCGCGGCAAGAAGCATTGTCGCAAATGCTGGCACGTTTCTCCGATCATGAAGGAGAAGGCCCCCTCGACCCCGCGGTTTGGACCGAGTTCGAAGAGGCGTGTAAGGAAGTGGTCATTCCGGTTTCGCGCTGGTCGCTCGTGCGTCCGGGCCGGCAACAAGTGCGCACAGCATCGTTCGAATTCGAACCCGCCTTGATCGACAAACCTGAAACGCTCGGCGAGTATTCGGCTCAATTGACAAAAGTGATCTTGGCCCATTCCGAATTCAAATCGCGCGGTCGCCAGTCATCCAAGATAGAAAACGCTCTCGCTGGTTTGGAACGCCAGTTGCAGCACGAAATTTCCAAGGCGGAAGGTGAAGACGAGCAGTCCGAGTTTCTTACTTTGCTGCGAGAGACCCTTGAAGACAGTCGTGCCGAATTCGCTCGCGCGACGGAGATTGTTGGCGATGGGTATGACCGGGCAATGGCGGCACGCCATGCCATCGGTGGACATGAAAGACACAGGTTGCCCATGTCTGACGCCGAGTGGCGCGAAGCCGCACCCGGTCTCGCAGGATTATTTTTCCCCAACCTCGTCTGGACCGAAGTTGCGCCAAACGTATGGCCGTTGGAGGAAGTGACAATCCGTGACGCATCCCCACCAGACCTTCTCTATAAATGGCATAGGACGAATTTGGATGCTTTGATGTTCAGGTACGCTGACGACCCGTCGGGCCTTCCGGACAACGTGCGCGACTATCTGAGCGACAAATACAGTAAGTTTGCGTCGGAACCCCGCGATCGTGTTGGCGGCATTCCGGAGGGGGAAATCGCCCTCGAATACTTCGGAGACAACATTTATCTCCCGCGCGCCGAAAGGACTCACTCTGTCCCCGAAGCACCTTTCGATTACGACAACGCGCTTCTGCTTCAGGTGCGGTACAGTCAGCTTCCGGGCTGGATATTCAGTGACGGCGGCACGCTGTCATTTGTTCTCCCTTTTGCCGATCTGAGCGCAGGTAGGTTCGACCGCGCCAAGGCAGTTATCAGCGACGGCAACTAGCAAGTAATCGTGGGCAGCGCACATGCGCTGCACCCGCCGGCCTTGAAGATGTCCGAATGCTCTATCTGAGTTGAATTTGTGTTCTGGTTTCATGCGATCCCAACATCTCGCTATTTCCACCAAATCCGGTGATTAACCTCTCGTGCACCACAGCGCGCGGCTGCGTGGGCAAAACGGTCGGAGCCATTCTCCAAACGCGTACAAATGTGGACAAGCTCACCGTGCGGAGCCGCAACCCCCGCTTTACCTGGCCGTTCGATTGCCGGACGCTTCAGCTCGCAAGGATGTCTTTCATCTGGCGGCCGAGCTCGTCCTGCCAGGGGCCGCGAATCTCCCGGACCCGTGCGACGTATTCTTCGTTGTCTGCGGGCGGGATCGCCGGATCGTAAGCGCTCGCGACCTCCAGCATGGCCTTGCGGTCCATCTCGTTGAAGGCGTCGACCAGCAGATCGGCCTTTTCGCGTGGAATGCCTGTTGCTTCGAAGGCAGACCGCCCGATCCGGAGCGCACTGTCATAGGTTTCGCGAATAATGTCGCGGCATCCGATCTCCCAAAGCTCATAGACGTGGTGCCGATTGCGAGCGGCCGCGATGACATGAAGGTTCGGGTAGTTGGTCAGGGCATATTCGGCCAGCTTCGTGACCTGATCCGGGCTGTCGATGCAGATGACCAGAACCTTCGCCCGGTCGATCCCGGCGGCCATCAGAAGGTCCGGGCGCGTGGCGTCACCGTAATAGACGCGTGCGCCGAATTTTCTCAGGGAATCGATCTGGGTCGAGTCGAAGTCGATAACGGTCGTCTTGTATCCGGCAGCCAGCAACATGCGGTCCACTACCGTTCCGATCCGGCCATACCCTGCAATGATGACTTCGCCGGGTTCGTCGATCGTGTCTTCCTCGCGCGCTTCTTCAGCCACAGCGCGGGCGGCAATGACGCGGTCGTAGAGGATGAAGAGAAGCGGCGTCAGCAACATCGAAATCGCGATTACGAGCAAAAGCTGATCGGACACTGCGGAAGGCAGCACATTGTTCGCGACCGTGAACGACAGAAGGACGAAGCCGAATTCACCGGCCTGTGCGAGGCTGAGAGACAAGAGCCATCGGTCCGTGCCCCGCAGTCCGAATACGGTGCCCAAAACGAAAAGGACGCCGATCTTGATCGCAATCAGCAGCAGCACCAAGAGGACCGTCAGACCCAGAGCGCTCCAGAGCAGCCCGAAGTTGATGCCTGCCCCCACCGTCATGAAGAACACCCCGAGGAGCAGACCGCGGAATGGATCAAGGTCGCTTTCAAGCTCGTGCCGGTACTCGCTGTTGGCAAGCACGACGCCGGCGATGAAGGTTCCGAGGGCTGGAGAGAGCCCGACAAGCGACATCAGAAGGGCGATGCCGACCACCATGGAAAGTGCGGTCGCAACGAAAAGCTCGCGCAGACCCGCAGTTGCAATGAAGCGGAAGGCCGGGCGGGTGAGATAGCTTCCTCCGAGAATAACGGCCGCAATCGCGCCAAGCGTGACAAGTGCCGTCTGCCATCCGTTCAACCCGTCGACGAGGCTCATCGACGCTCCGTGCCCGTCGCCGTGGTGGTCGTCGCCGTGGCTGTCGGCTCCGTGCCCATCGTCCGCGATGGTTTCGACGCTGTGCTGCAGCTCTACGGACTGCTGGAAATCAGCAAGCTCGGGGAGGGCCAAGAGCGGGATGACCGCGAGAATGGGGATGACGGCGATATCTTGTGTCAGCAGGACGGAGAAACTCGATTCGCCGCCGCGGCTTTTCATCAGCCCTTTTTCATTGAGGGTCTGAAGGACGATTGCCGTGGACGAAAGCGCAAGAACCAAGCCGATCGCAAGCGCGACATTCCAGCTTTGACCGAACAGAATGGCCAGGCCCATGACGGCGAGCGTGGTCAGGACGACCTGACCGCCACCAAGACCCAGAAGCTGGGTACGCATGCCCCAAAGGTGTTTCGGTTCCAATTCCAGCCCAACGAGAAACAGCATCATGACCACGCCGAATTCCGCGAAATGCTGGATCGACACGACATCGACGCCAAGCAGAGCGAGCACGGGGCTGATGACGATGCCCGCGATCAGGTAGCCGAGCACCGAACCGAGACCAAGCCGCGATGCGATGGGCACGGAGATGATCCCGGCGAAGAGAAAGATGAATGCGAGGAGGAGGAAATCGGTCATGAAGGGAGGCTATCGGGCTTTATGCATAACGGGAAGACAGAACGCGCCATTCGGGAGGCTCTTGACTTCGAACTTTCCCCTGCGGCTTATTTGATGGGCAGCGCTCAAGGAATGGGAGGATGCCCTTGAAGCCTGAAGTTCAGCACTGTGATCAAGTGCACCGGACTGTCGGATCGGGTTCGGCAGCCGCGAAATCGCGCCTTGCGGCGTCATGGCGGCGGTCTTCGGTCTTGCACGGGCTCGATCCTGCCTCTCGCGAGGTGTCCGCAGCCGAGGAGTTCGGGGCGATCGCCGGACGTCGCGAACGTCTGGGCCAGTTCGTGGACATCGCACAACCCAATCTGGACCGGCTCTTTTCACTGGTGGGGCGTTCAGGCTGCGGCGTTGTCCTGTCCGATTGCGACGGTGTGATCCTTGATCATCGTTACGCGACCGGCGATGTGTCTTCCTTCGAAAGCTGGGGGTTGCGGCTTGGCAGTGACTGGAGCGAGGCGCGCGAAGGCACGAATGGCATTGGCACCTGTTTGGCGGAAGAGCGCGCGGTAACGATACATCGCGATCAGCATTTCATGGCGAAGAACATCGCGATGAGTTGCATCGATGCGCCGATCTTTGGCGCTCATGGCGAGTTGCTGGCCGCGCTGGACGTATCGTCTGCCCGCGTTGATCAGACCGAGGCGATCAACGATCTGATCTTCGCCATGGTCGTGGAAACAGCCCGCAAGATCGAGATCGAGAATTTTCGCGCGGCCTATGCGACGTCCCGCATCGTCTTTGCAGACCAGGCGGTTGACGGTGAAGAAGGCAGCGTTTTGCTGGCCGTGGACGAGGACGACATCGTGATCGGCGCAACCCGCGCGGCGCGGCGGGCGTTTGGGCTTACGGTGAGCGGCGCGTTTGATCCTTTCCCCGCCAGCGACGTTCTAGGTCACGAAAATGAACATCGCGGTTTTGCAAAGGGTGAACGTGCGGCCGTTGTTCGGGCGCTGACGCGCGAGAAAGGCAATGTGTCGAAGGCCGCGCAAGCCCTCGGCGTCTCCCGCGCCACGCTCTATCGGCACATGAAACGGCTGGGCCTCGAAAAGTAGCCGCAAGTGTCTCATAGGTGAGACTCGCGGCTTGGTCAGACTGGTTTTCCCCGCAACCATTTGTCTAGGGTTCTTGCACACTTGATGGGAGGTGCACGTGAACCTGACCGGCTCACGAGATTTGAGTTGTGCACGTGACGTCGTTTGGCGCGCGCTGATGGACCCTGATGTGTTGCGACAGTCTGTGCCTGGCTGCACCGAGATGGCGGGATCACCCGAGGACGGATTCGACGCTACCGTGGTCCAGAAAGTGGGCCCGGTGAAGGCGACGTTCAAAGGACGTGTGACATTCGCCGAAATCGTGGATCACGAAAGCCTGACACTCAGTGGGGAAGGCAAGGGGGGTGCGGCCGGTTTCGCAAAAGGCGGGGCGCGCGTGACGCTCACTGATCTTGACGCGGGCGGCACCAGACTGAACTATGAGGTTGATGCCGCCGTGGGTGGCAAACTTGCCCAACTGGGCAGCCGCATAATCGATAGTTTCGCCGTAAAGATGGCAGATCAGTTTTTCGCGACGTTTCAGGACGTCATCGATCCCAAGCCGGACGAAGAGATAGAAGAAGCCGAAACGAACGATACAAAAACCAAGACTTGGCTCAGTCGATTGCGCACAGGGTGAGCCGCGACATTCCTAGGGAGGAAAGAATGGCGACAGTTTCAATGACAGTGAACGGCAAGGTTGTTGCCGAAGTTGTCGAAGATCGCACGCTTCTGGTGGATTACATCCGGGAGCATCTTCGACTGACGGGCACGCATGTGGGGTGTGATACATCTCAATGCGGGGCTTGCGTGGTTCACGTGAATGGCAAGGCCGTGAAGTCCTGCACAATGCTGGCGGCTGCTGCCGACGGCGCCGAAGTGACCACCATCGAAGGCGTGGCCAATGGCGATTTGCATCCGATGCAGAAGGCATTCAACGACAACCACGGTCTTCAGTGCGGGTTCTGTACACCCGGCATGATCATGTCCGGGATCGACATGGTGAACCGCTACAAGGCCGAAGGGAAAACCCTCGACGAAGCGGCGATCCGGGCCGAGTTGGAAGGCAACATCTGCCGCTGCACCGGCTACCACAACATCGTCAAATCGATCAGCCAGGCCGCTGGCGAGATGTAATTTTGGGCGTCCGCGTGGACGCCGGACTTAGCGAGGGACCGCTATCCTGCGGGGCCCAGCCAAGGGAGGAATATTCATGAGCGAAGGTATCGGCGCAGCCGTCAAGCGTAAGGAAGACAAGCGTTTCATCACCGGTTCAGGCCGGTATACCGACGACATCAAACTTGAAAATCAGGCATATGCAGCGTTCGTGCGTTCGCCGCACGCGCATGCAAACGTCAAAAGCATCGACAAGTCGGCGGCAGAAGCCATGGACGGCGTTCTGGCCGTTCTGGACGGCAAACAGCTGACTGGCGACGGCATCGGCAACATCATCTGTGGTTGGGCCATCACCTCGAAAGACGGTTCGCCCATGAACATGGGCGCATGGTCCGCACTTGCGACCGACAAGGTTCGCTATGTCGGTGACGCGGTTGTCGCCGTGATCGCGGAAACGCAGGCGCAGGCAGCGGAAGCCGCCGAAGCCGTCATGGTGGAATACGAAGAGCTCGCCGTTGCCGCGAATATCGAAGCGGCGGTTGCTGACGGCGCGCCACAGATCCATGACAACGCCCCGGGCAATGTCATTTATGACTGGGACATCGGTGAACTCGCCGATACGGACTCAGCCCTCGCCGGCGCGGCACACGTGACCGAGATGGACATCACCAACAACCGTCTCAGCCCGAACGCGATGGAACCCCGCGCGGCAATTACCAAGTACGACGCGGCGGAAGACCACTACACGCTCTACACGACAAGCCAGAACCCGCATGTGGCCCGCCTTGTTCTGAGCGCGTTCTATCAGGTCGCCCCCGAGCACAAGCTGCGCGTGATCGCCCCTGATGTGGGCGGCGGTTTCGGGTCGAAGATCTATATCTACCCTGAAGAAATCGTCTGCCTCTGGGCCGCGATGAAAACCAAGCGGTCCATCAAATGGACGGCAGATCGGACGGAAGCGTTCCTGACCGATGCACATGGCCGCGATCACGTGACCAACGCCAAGATGGGCTTCGACGCGGACGGCAATATCGTGGGCTTCAAGGTCGCGACCAAGGCGAATTTCGGGGCCTACATGTCGCTCTTCTCAAGCGCCGTGCCGACCTATCTATACGCCACGCTGCTCTCGGGCACGTACAACATTCCGAACATCTATTGCGAAGTGCTGGCGGTCTATTCGAACACCGTTCCGGTTGATGCCTATCGTGGAGCAGGGCGACCAGAAGCCAGCTATCTGGTAGAGCGCATGATGGAAACGGCCGCACGCGAGATGGGCAAGGACCCGGCCGAGCTGCGGCGCCAAAACTTTATCAAAGAGTTCCCGCACCAGACGCCGGTCATCATGAACTACGATTCCGGTGATTTCGAAGGAAACCTGAACCAGGCGATGGAGGCCGCCGACTGGAACGGCTTCGAGGCCCGCAAGGCTGAAAGTGCTGCCCGCGGCAAGCTCCGCGGCATCGGAATGGCCTGCTATATCGAGGCCTGCGGCATCGCGCCTTCGGCCGCTGTCGGGTCGCTTGGTGCAGGTGTTGGTCTCTGGGAAAGCGCGGAAGTGCGCGTGAACCCGGTTGGGACCATCGAGATCCTGACCGGCTCGCACAGCCACGGCCAAGGCCATGAGACCACCTTCGCGCAGGTTGTGGCAGATCGCTTCGGCGTCCCGCTCGACTCCGTGCAAATTGTCCATGGCGACACCGACAAGGTGCAGTTCGGCATGGGCACCTATGGCTCGCGCTCGGGCCCGGTCGGCATGAGCGCCATCGTCAAGGCGCTCGACAAGGTGGAAGCGAAGGTCAAGAAGATCGGTGCGCATCTTCTGGAGGAACCGGAAGAAAACATCGTGATCGAGGAAGGCACGGTCAAAGCCACCGGCACCAACAAGGCGCTTGGCTGGCACGAGATCGGGCTTGCGGCCTATACCGCCCACAACCTGCCGCCCGACATGGAACCCGGGCTGAAGGAAGGCGCGTTCTACGACCCGCTGAACTTCACCTTCCCTATGGGGTGCTTCATTTGCGAGGTCGAGGTTGATCCGGACACCGGCAAAACCGAGATCCTGAAGTTCGTCGCCTCGGACGACTTCGGCGTCATCATCAACCCGATGATCGTCGAAGGGCAGGTCCATGGCGGCATCGCGCAGGGCGTCGGTCAGGCACTGCTGGAAGAAGTTGTCTATGACGAGAACGGCCAGCAGTTGTCGGCCAGCTACATGGACTACACCATGCCCCGCGCCGACGATGTGCCGAGCTATGACGTGCTGCACCACAACACGAAGTGCACCACGAACCCGCTGGGCATCAAAGGCTGCGGGGAGGCCGGCGCGATTGGTTCGCCACCTGCCGTGATCAACGCGATCACCAACGCCATCGGCAACAATGACCTATCCATGCCCGCAACCCCGTCCAAGGTGTGGGCGGCTCTGGGCGCAGCCAAGATCGCTGCGGAATAAGGAGAGAAACAGATGCAAAACACGACATACCACAAGGCATCGAGCGCGGCGGACGCAGCCGCCAAGCTCTCCGGTGCCGAAGACGGCGCACTTCTGGCCGGGGGCCAGACGTTGATCCCGACGATGAAGCAGCGGCTCGCTGCACCCTCGGATCTGGTCGACATTTCCGGCGTGGAAGAGATGCGCGGCATCACCGTGTCCGGATCGACTGTTACCATCGGCGCAATGACGACCCATGCAGAGGTCGCCTCGAACGCGGAGCTTCGCTCAATCTGTCCGGGCATCGCGGACCTCGCCGGTCACATCGGCGACCCCGCCGTTCGCCATCGCGGGACGCTTGGCGGGTCCGTGGCGAATAACGATCCGGCCGCTGATTACCCGGCGGCCATGCTGGCGCTTGGGGCAACGATCAAGACCGACAAGCGTGAGATTGCAGCGGATGACTTCTTTCAGGGCATGTTCTCAACCGCGTTGGACGAGGGCGAGATGATCGTGAGCGTGTCGTTCGAAGCCCCCGCGAAGGGCGCGTATGCCAAGTTCCCGAACCCGGCGTCGCGCTATGCCATGTGCGGTGTCTTCGTGGCCCAGGGTGCGGGCGGTGTGCGCGTTGCGGTCACTGGTGCGGGGGATGATGGCGTTTTCCGGTCGGCGGATATGGAAGATGCCCTCTCGGGCAGTTTTTCCGCGGAGGCGCTCGACAACGTCTCCGTTTCGGCTGACGGCATGCTCTCCGACATCCACGGAGACGCCGCCTATCGTGCCAACCTCGTCAAGGTCATGGCCAAGCGCGCGGTCGCGGCCGCAGGCTGACATCGCTGCGACTGCGTCGCATCGATCCGCTGGGGGAGCGCTGCTCTCCCAGACCCCCTCGGGATACTTTTGGGCCAATAATGATGCAGGCCGGTTTCCGGTGTCGGGGGCGCCGGGGCATGGAAGTCCATACTTATTAGCGGCCCGGAAAATATCTCGGGGGTGAATTGGCCGAAGGCCAAGAGGGGGCAGCGCCCCCTTTCCACCGCGGCGCCGTCAGGCGGCGCAATCTCTACCCAGAGATCAGTTCGGCTTGACGAACAATGACTTCCGCTTGACGTACGCTGGCGATGTCTACCAGGCGACCCTTGTAGACCGCCGCCCCGGCGCCAGTCTTCTGTGCTTCTTCCATCGCGGCAAGGATTTCGCGCGCCTCGGACACGGCCTCCTCCGATGGTGTGAAGACCTCGTTGGCCAGGGCGACCTGTTTCGGATGGATGGCCCATTTCCCGACCATACCCAGCGTGGCCGAGCGAAGCGCTTGGGCGCGGAACCCTTCATCGTCCGAAAAGTCACCAAAGGGGCCGTCGACCGGTAGAACGCCGTGAGTCCGGCAGGCCGCGACGATGGCTGTCTGGGCCCAGTGCCACGGGTCGGACCAGTATTTCTGTCCCTCCCTGTGCATGTAGTAGTTCTCCTGCGTGCCACCTATGCCCGTGGTTTGCATGCCCATCGAGGCTGCGAAATCGGCGGCTCCAAGGCTCATGGCTTCGAGGCGTGGCGAGGAGGCCGCGATTTCCTCGACATGGGCGATGCCGGCCGCGGTTTCGATGATCAGTTCGAAAGCGATCTTCTTCGTGCGGCCCTTGGCGGTTTCGATGGCCGTGACAAGTGCATCGACGGCATAGACATCCGCCGCGCAGCCGACTTTCGGGATCATGATCTGGTCCAGCCGTTCGCCTGCGTTTTCCAGAAGCTCGACCACATCGCGATACCAGTAGGGCGTATCGAGCCCGTTGATCCGAACCGAAAGCGTTTTGGTGCCCCAGTCGATATCGCCGATCGCCTGAATGATGTTCTTACGTGCGTCCGGCTTGTCGTCCGGTGCCACGGCGTCCTCAAGGTCGAGATTGATGACATCGGCCGCGCTGGTTGCCATCTTCTCGAAGATTGCGGGTCGTGATCCAGGGCCAAAAAGTTGGCACCGATTTGGGCGGGCAGGTGCGGATGGCTGAAGGCGGAACGACATGAGCGCAACTTTCTTTCAAATCTCAGTTGCTGAACGGCTATTATCTTGCGTGTGATCTGGCAAGGGTGATTTTGCAGGTGCAGAAACTCAGCCCTAAATTCGACTGGTTTGTGGGATAAACTCTCGGAATGTTCACCGATTTCGACTTCAAGAAGTACCAAGAGGAGCAGCGACGCGCTCGCCAGGCTGACGCGCCGATGCGAGCCCTTCGCCTTGTGCCGCAATTTGTGGAACTCTGGACGGACATTGTTCGTGAAGCCGCAAGTTCTGTCGTGGTCGGTGACAAGCCTTGCGACTATGGGCCCTGGCAAGAGGCACTCGCCCGTGCCGGTGCAAGACACGGGCTGGTCGAGGACGGTGTTGTCATCCGTTTCTCCCAGTTCCTTTGGGATGTCGCTTTGCCTGCCTGGCCGGATGCAAGGCGCGATCTCATCGAGTTTTCTCTTGCCGTCCTGGAAAGCGACGTGATGCTTTTCCGGTCAGGCTATGCAAAGCGCCACCTGATCAAGCGGCTTCAGCAGGCGCCTCTTTCGGATGCGGACGTCTCGCGGATCGATGCAATGCTCCGGCGCGCGGTGACAAACGGGACCGGGCTGGAGGAGTATCGAGCCTGGTGCAAGTTGGCCGGTCACCTTGCCGTATCGGGACGCATTCCCGATCTCACGGAATGGCTTGAGACAGAGGCGGAAGGTGCAGTACTGACATTCGGACAGATCAGTGGTCCGATCTGGCTGCGCATCTTCAACGAACTTTCCGAGAAGGACCTGAAGCGATTAAGCGTCGGCGGCGTGCTGCGGCCACATGTGAATGGGGTGCGATGGCCCGATATCACCACTGTCGCGCCTGCAGGGCGGCTGGTGAATACGCGAGACCAGAAGATCAAGCGAAATGCATGGCGCATGCTTGACCAGATTCTTCGGCGACACGACGATTGAGCGCAAGTTTCTTCGGCTATTTCGCGGAACAGCTCCTGAATCTTCGTCAATATTTGAGAATCCACGTGATTTCCGCAGGAACTGCCGCCGAATTCGAAGACACTCGCCCGAGCAGTGGAGGCCTGACATGATTCGTACACCCTATCTTCTCTTTCTCGGCGATGCGCCGGACAACCTTGCCGCAAAGGTCGCGCAAGGTATTCAGGATTGGCGTCCCGAAAACGTGGTCGGTCAATTCCGGATGGAAGGCTGCAAAGCTGATGTCGGTGCACCGGACATGTCCTTGCAGGACGCATGGGACAAAGGCGCGCGGACGCTGGTCGTGGGTGTCGCCAACCGGGGCGGCGTGATCTCGGAAGCGTGGATCGCAGTGCTGGCCGAGGCGATGGAGATCGGTTTCGACATCGCGAGCGGCCTTCATAACCTTCTCAGGGACGAGAAAGTGCTGAAGGCAACTTCGGCACGGACGGGTGCGACGCTCCACGACGTGCGCATTCCGACCGTGGCCTATCCAATTGCCAACGGGAAGAAGCGCAGTGGCAAGCGATGCCTTGCGGTCGGCACCGATTGCTCGGTCGGCAAGATGTACACGGGCATGGCCATGGACGCTGAAATGCAGAAGCGCGGGCTGAAGTCGACGTTCCGGCCCACTGGCCAGACCGGGATCCTGATCACCGGGAAAGGCGTTCCGCTCGATGCCGTCGTGGCCGACTTCATGGCAGGAGCCGTCGAGTGGCTCACGCCGGAGAACGACGCCGATCACTGGGATCATATCGAAGGACAGGGGAGCCTTTGGCATGTCTCCTATTCCGGGGTGACGATGGCTTTGATCCACGGTGGTCAGCCGGATGCCTTGGTTTTGGCCCATGAGCCGACGCGGACGCATATGCGGGGCCTGCCGGACTATGCGCTTCCGGCGCTGGAGGATCTTCGCGAACGCGCGCTGCAGATGGCACAGATCGCCAACCCCGCGTGCAAGGTGGCCGGTGTTTCGGTGAACACGAAGGCGTTGTCCGATGCGGACGCGACCGCACTTTGCGCCGAGATCGAGGGCCGGATGGGCTTGCCGACTGTCGATCCCTATCGGCATGGGGCCGGTCGTCTGGTCGATGCGCTGCTGGAGTTGTAGCGTTCCGCTGCGGCCATCACTCCAAGACCGCCAGCGCATTTGAACCGGAAAGACAGACATGTTTGAAATCACGCCCGAGAGCTTTCGACTGGCCGAGACCTTTACCATCTCGCGCGGGTCGCGGGATGTCGCGGATGTGCTGACGGTCACGTTCCGGGAGAACGGTTTGGAAGGGCAAGGAGAGTGCGTGCCCTATGCCCGTTACGGTGAAACCATGGAGAGCGTGCAGGAGCAGGTCCGGTCGCTGACCGGGCCGATCACGCGAGCGTCGCTTGCCGACCAATTGCCTGCCGGCGCCGCGCGGAACGCGGTTGATTGTGCCTTGTGGGATTGGTGGGCGAAATCCGAGGGGAAACGCGCATGGGACCTTGCAGGTATGGTTTCACCGGGGCCGGTGATCACGGCGTTTACGCTCTCGCTGGATACGCCCGAGAAGATGCAGGCCTCAGCCGCGAAACATGCGCGTCGACCGCTTCTTAAGATCAAGCTGGGCGGAGAGGGCGATATGGCGCGCCTCGAAGCCGTGCGGGCGGGCGCGCCGGAAACCGAGATCATTGTCGATGCCAACGAGGGATGGACCGCGGAAGTCTACTCCGAACTGGCCCCCCATTTGGCGCGGCTTGGCGTCAAGATGGTCGAACAGCCCCTGCCTGCCGGCAAGGACGACATGCTGGCAGAGATCGCACGCCCACTTCCGGTCTGCGCCGATGAAAGCTGCCATGACCGCGCCAGCTTGCCGGATCTCAAAGGCAAGTACGACATGGTCAACATCAAGCTCGACAAGGCCGGCGGATTGACCGAAGCCTTGGCCTTGAAAAGCGCCGCAGAAGCAGAAGGTTACGGCATCATGGTCGGATGCATGGTGGGAACGTCGCTTGCCATGGCGCCTGCCGTTCTGGTGGCGCAGGGTGTGGAGGTTGTGGACCTTGATGGGCCGCTTCTTCTGGCGGAGGATCGCGCGGTTCCGCTGTATTACGACGATGCAGGCGTTCACCCGCCGGAACGAGACCTTTGGGGTTAGCCTTGGATGGTCCGACTGCGTTTCCAATCTGAAACTGTGTTCTGGCAAAAGCGCGGTGGCGCGGCTAAACCGGCGAAAAATCGGAGGAATGACCCATGTCCCGCACCGTCTACGTAAATGGAGAGTACTTGCCCGAAGAAGACGCCAAGATCTCGGTTTTTGATCGCGGCTTTCTCTTTGCCGACGGCGTGTATGAGGTGACAAGCGTACTGGGCGGCAAGCTTATTGACTTCGCGGGCCATGCGACGCGACTGGAACGTTCGCTGTCCGAGTTGGAGATGGCGTCGCCGGTGACCTCCGACGAGCTTTTGGAGATTCATCGCCAGCTTGTTGAACGCAACGGGATCGAGGATGGACTCGTTTACCTGCAAATCACGCGCGGCGCGGCTGATCGGGATTTTGCGTATCCGGAAGGCGTCGCGCCCAGCATCGTTCTGTTCACGCAATCGAAGCCAGGCCTTGCCGACAGCCCGAAGGTGCAGGAAGGCATGAAGGTCATCTCCATCGAGGATCAGCGCTGGGGACGGCGCGACATCAAGACGGTGCAGCTTCTTTACCCGTCCATGGGCAAGATGGCGGCGAAGAAGGCCGGTGCCGATGATGCGTGGATGATCGAAGACGGATTCATCACCGAGGGAACCTCCAACAACGCCTACATCGTGAAGGGTGGCACGATCATCACGCGCCATCTTGGAAACGAGATCCTTCACGGGATCACGCGCGCTGCGGTTTTGCGCTTTGCCCGGGAATCCCAGATGCAGGTCGAAGAACGCGCCTTTACACTGGACGAGGCCAAAGACGCGGACGAAGCGTTCATCACCTCGGCTTCGACTTTCGTGATGCCGGTTGTCGATATCGATGGCGCCCCGGTCGGAAGTGGTAGGCCGGGTCCGGTGGCACTTCGTCTTCGCGAAATCTATCTTGAGGAAAGCCGGCAAGCTGCCGTCTAGGCGTTTCGGCTGCCCTCGGAGGCTTCGGCCACCGAAATCTGCTTAAATATGTCTTGTTCCCTCGCATCTTAGCGAACTGGAAAGATACTGTGCTCTAGCGTCCGCCGACTTGGAATCGGCGCGGACTATGCAACTCGAAGAAGTCGTACGCAGTATCCCCACGTTGGCCGTGGATGCGGTATGCATTGCATATCAGGCTGACGCGGATGGTGAGCCTGCCATTGCGTGGGTCAACGACGCGTTCTGCAATATGTTCGCCGTCGATCGCGATGCGGCGTTCGGGCTGAACCCATTGTCGCTCCTGCATCATGACTATACGGCCGACTTTCTGTCTGCGGTTGAGGAAATGGTAGCTGCCGGCAAAACAAGCCTGTCTCAAGACACGCTTTGCCTGCGGTGCGACGGCACCTCGTTCTGGGGGGGTGTGTCTTACGTTGAAATTGCCGACGACCACGGAACGGGCCGGCACACGATCACCTTCGTGCGCGACATTGATGACCTGAAGAACCGGGAACAGTCGGCAGAGCTTGCCTTGATCGAGCATGAGTATCTGCTGAACAAGGTCGAGGCGGCACAGACCCGGTTGATGTCGGCGATCTCGATCTCTCCTGACCCCTTTGCCATTTTTGACTCGCGCAATCGTCTCGTGATCTGGAACCCGGCCTTTGCGGACACCGTTTCACCCGACCCTGACGATGTCGTTGCGGGCATGACAAAACAGGAGGTGATCGAGACCTGTCTCAAACACGGGCATTTCGATGATGCAGTCGGGCGAGAGCAGGAATTTTTGGAAGGCTACCTTGCCGACTGGGAGTTTGGTCTGGCGACCGGTTTCGTCCTTCGCATCAAGGGACGTGACTACAAGGTCATCAGATCCAAGACCCCGAATGGTGATCGCGTCATCCTACGCGTGGATATCTCGGAACAGCTTCGCCAGCAGCGCGAGCTTTCGACCTATGCTGAACGCCTTGAACAGGCGAACCAGGAGATCAGCCAGCAGGCGCTTCACGACGAGCTGACGGGGCTTGGCAACCGCCGGTATCTGAATGCGCGCTTGGAAGAGATGACGCAGGAGCGGGAGCGCAGCCAGCAGGAAATCGCAGCCCTTCACATCGATCTCGATCGCTTCAAACAGATCAATGACACGATGGGGCACGCGGCGGGTGATCATGTGCTGCAGACCGTTGCCGGGATCCTGAGAGACAAGGTCAGGAGGAACGACACAGTTGCCCGTATCGGCGGGGACGAATTCATCGTTCTCATGCACTGCACCATCGATTCCGAGATGCCGGAGCAACTGGCCGACCGTCTGATCGAGGAAATCTGCAAACCGATCGACTTCGAAGACCGGCCCTGCCGCATTGGTGCCAGCATCGGGATTGCGCGGACGCCAATGATCCCGGCAGGCGATCTTCTGACCTGCTCGGATATCGCGCTTTACAAAGCCAAGACGGGTGGACGCGCGATGAAAGCAGTCTTCGATAGCGTTGATTTGGAAAGCATGAAGTCCTCCAAGTTTCTCGGAGACGACATTCTTCGCGGGCTGGAGAACAGCGAGTTCATTCCCTTCTATCAGCCGCAAATCGACGTGCAGAGTGGCAAGGTCGCGGCCCTGGAGGTCCTGGTGCGCTGGAACCATCCGGAACGCGGCCTTCTGGCACCAGGCGAATTTCTGAACACCGCGTTTGATATTCAGGTTGAGAGTGCGCTGGACACGATGGTCTTCGAAAAAGCCATCGAGGAATGTCGCCTGCATTTCGAGGGCGTGGAAGACCCGCCTGTTGTTGGATTCAACGTCAGCCTGTCGCGTCTGCTGCAACCCGACTTGGTCGAACGCATCCGTGACCTCAGCTATCCGGGCAAGATCGCGTTCGAGTTGCTGGAGACCGTATTTCTCGAAGAAGAACAGAGCAGCTTCTTCGAGCGGATCGAGGAGTTGAGGGGTGAGGGCATATCCTTCGAGGTGGATGACTTCGGCAGCGGACGCGCCAGCATCGTCGGGCTAAGAAGAATAGGCCCGGAGCGATTGAAGATCGATCGCCGATTGATCGAACCCATCACAACCTCGGAAAGCGCCCGGCGTCTCGTGCAATCTATCATCGATATCGGGCGTGCCCTTGAGATCAAGGTGACGGCGGAAGGTGTGGAAACTGCCGCGCATGCGACGGAGTTGGAGAGATTGGGATGTGACCGGATGCAGGGTTTTCACTTCGCACACCCCGCACCTCTGGGGGATGTGCTCTCAATCGCGACACCGGCGCGTTCCACCAAGCAGGCTGGGGTCTGATCCAGCCCTTAGTGGTTGTGCGATTTCTCGAATGCGGCCTTTTGCTCGGGTGTCGCTTCGGTTTGGTGCTTATCTTTCCACTCGTCGTACGGCATGCCGTAAAACACCTCGCGCGACGCATCCTTCGACATCTCAATTCCGCGTTCGGCAGCGGCTTCCTGATACCAACGGGACAAACAATTCCGACAGAAACCCGCGAGGTTCATCATGTCGATGTTCTGCACCTCCGGACGCTCTTCCATCAGATGCTTCTGCAAACGCCGAAACGCGGCAGCTTCAAGTTCGATCTTCGTTTGGTCGTCCATATCCTCAGTCTCCCTTTCCGGCGTCCGCCAAATGTAGTGCCTCCGGTAGGACGGCAGCAAGACGGTCAGCCCATTCAGCTTGCCCGGCGTCATCTTCGATCAGTTCACTGCGAAGCTCGATCAGCGTGTTCTGCCGGCCCTTTCTGAGGGCATGCCGGTCAATCGTGTCGCCCGCAAGGTAACCGGAATAGGGCTCGTTCAACCCAACAACCAGCTCTTCGTCGCGTTGCAGCAATTCCGCGAGCGGCATGGATAAGCGGGTATCATCGGCAAAAAGCAGGCCCACATGCCACGGGCGCATCGGCTTGTGACGCAGCTGCGGCGTGAAGGAATGGATCGACACGATGACCGTGTCTGACCGCCGCGCCGCCGCGCGCTCAACCGCCACGTGATAGGGCCGGTAGCAAAGGTCCAGCCGCCGCTCGACTTCGGCCTGATCGATATGTCTGTTGCCCGGAATGATCGTCTCGTCGTAGAGCCGCCGCACCAGTGTCGGATCGTCTTCGCCCCGGTTCGGGTCGATAACGAGACGGGAAAAATTCGACAGCACAAGCGGAGCGTTCAGCCGGTCGGCCAACCGGATCGCCACACCCGCTGCCCCGATGTCAAACGCGATGTGCCGTTCGAGCTCAGTGGGTGGCAATCCCAGATGAGGTTGCGAAACCCACGGCGGAACGACGTTGTTCGCGTGATCGCACAGGATCAGCCAGCGCGACGGTCTATCCTCGCCAAGCACATGGACGGGTGTCCAGTTTATGTCCTGTTGTTCGGATGGCATTCCATTTGTTCCCACCGGAAACTTAAACGAGGGAGGTTGTCCTTCAACCCCGGAATCTGCCATAGAGCTGTCAGCGCTAACACGAGAGCTTTCGAAAGGACCGTCCCGCCATGCGACGCACCCGCAATGTCAAGATTGTAGCCACTCTCGGACCAGCGTCATCAAGCTACGAGATGATCCGCGCGTTGCATGAAGCTGGAACTGACGTGTTCAGACTGAACATGAGCCACGGCACGCATGACGACATTGCAGAACGGCACAAAGTCATCCGGGCGGTCGAGAACGACGTGGGCCGTCCGATTGGCATTCTGGCTGACCTGCAGGGGCCAAAACTGCGCGTGGGTCCCTTTGCCAATGGGTCGGAGGACCTTGAGGAAGGGCAGGCGTTCCGCCTCGATCTCGAGGGCAAGCCAGGTGACGCGACCCGGGTCCAACTGCCGCACCGCGAGATCTTCGAGGCGCTGGAAGTAGGGGCCACGCTGCTGGTCAATGATGGGAAGATCAGGCTGCGCGTCGAGGAGCACGGACCCGACTATGCCAACTGCACCGTGACGGTCTCCGGCACGATCTCGGACCGCAAGGGTGTCAATGTTCCGGACGTGGTGCTGCCACTCGCCGCGCTTTCCGAGAAGGACAAGATCGATTTGGAATTCGCCTGCGAGTTGGGTGTCGACTGGTTGGCATTGTCCTTCGTGCAGCGCGCGGAGGACGTGTTCGAGGCACGTGACCTTGCCAAGGGGCGCGCAGCACTGATGTCAAAGATTGAAAAGCCGGCGGCCGTGAAGGCATTTGACGCTATCCTCGATGCGTCCGACGGGATCATGGTGGCGCGCGGTGACCTTGGCGTCGAATGCCCGATTTCGGCAGTACCACCGATGCAAAAGCGCATGGTGCGAAAGTGCCGTAATGCCGCGAAACCGGTCATCGTGGCGACGCAGATGCTTGAATCGATGATCGAAAGCCCGATTCCGACGCGTGCCGAAGTTTCCGACGTGGCCGCGGCGATCTACGAAGGGACCGACGCCGTGATGCTGTCGGCCGAAAGCGCGGTCGGACAGTATCCGACCGAGGCCGTGGCCACGATGAACAACGTTGCCATCGAAGTGGAGAATGATCCGACCTATCGCGACGTGATCGATGCGAGCCGCGGTGGACCGAAGCAATCGGTGGCAGACGGGATCGTTTCAGCCGCGCGCGAGATTGCTGAAACGGCGGATATCAAGGTGATCTGCTGTTACTCGCAAAGCGGCTCGACCGCGTCTCTCGTTGCCCGTGAACGGCCACATGTTCCGATCATTGCGATGACCTCGAAATTGGGCACCGCACGTCGCATGGCATTGACCTGGGGCTTGCATTGTCTGAAGACCGACGAGGTGGATCGCTTCAAATCAGCCGTGCTGAATTCGGCCAGAGCCGCAGTAAGTGAAGGCTTTGCGGACCCATCCGACTTCCTTGTTGTGACGGCCGGCGTCCCGTTCGGCAAGTCCGGCACGACGAACATTCTGCGTGTCGCGCCCTGCGACGAGCGCCTTATTATCCCCGCAGATCCCGAATAATCGCCAAAATATCGCCAGATTGTTCTAAAATATTCCTGCCGTTATGGCGGAATACACTGATCTGATCATGGTGGTCGGCTGTGTGCTGATGTTCCTATCGTTCCCATCCTTCGTTGGGGCGTATTCGCGGAGTGATCCTCCGCGGATGGGCATTCTCGCGCTATTCATGGGCGCCGCGCTTGTCGTCTATGCCAATGCGCAGCGTCCCGGAGGCTACTCCGTGGCCGAAATGCCCGACCTGTTTATCAAGGTCCTGACAGGAGCCTGAGCCCCACCGAAGCCACTGCGCGCGGAAAGTCACTTTTCCGCGCAATTTCTCTTGCCAGACTGACATCTCGCGTATAGACGACCCTCTCCGACGGGTCCGCCGGCCAAGTGGCATGCCGAGTGGGCCGTGAACCGTCTGACCAAAGGAGATGGAAATGCCCAAGATGAAGACGAAGTCGAGCGCCAAGAAGCGCTTCAAGGTCTCTGCGACCGGGAAAGTGATGTCAGCCCAGGCCGGAAAACGGCACGGCATGATCAAGCGGACCAACAAGTTCATTCGCAACGCCCGCGGCACCACGGAAATGAGCAAGCCTGACCAGAAGATCGTCAAGCAGTTCATGCCCTACGACCGGTAAGGAGACCTCACGATGCCTAGAACCAAAGGTGGGACCGTTACCCACGCCCGTCACAAGAAGGTCACCGACGCCGCAAAAGGCTATTACGGTCGCCGGAAGAACACTTTCAAGGTCGCCCGCCAGGCGGTCGACAAGGCCAACCAGTACGCGACCCGCGACCGGAAGGCCCGCAAGCGCAACTTCCGCGCACTCTGGATCCAGCGGATCAACGCCGCCGTCCGCAGCCACGACGAAGCGCTGACCTACAGCCGTTTCATCAACGGCCTGTCGCTCGCCGGGATCGAGGTGGACCGCAAGGTCCTCGCCGATCTGGCCGTGCACGAGCCCGAAGCTTTTGGAGCCATCGTCGATAAGGCGAAGGCCGCGCTCGCGTAAACCACCCCCTCGGGGTCACGAACAAACGGAAGCCGCGGACCTGAACAGGTCTCGCGGCTTCTTGTCTTTCAGGCCGGTGCTGGATAGCAGGGCAGGAACAAAACAAAGGGGTCCGTCATGGACGACTTGAGGGATAAATACCTGGGCCAGATCGCCGAGGCCGCCGACGAGGCGGCGTTGGAAGAGCTGCGGGTGGCCGCCGTTGGCAAGAAGGGCGAGGTCAGCCTCAAGATGCGCGAACTGGGCAAGATGACGCCCGAGGAACGGCAGGTCGCCGGGCCGAAGCTGAATGCGCTGAAGGACGAGATCAACTCGGCGCTTGCCGCGAAGAAGGTGGCGCTGGAAGACGCCGCCCTCGATGCGCGCCTGGCTGAGGAATGGCTCGACGTCACGCTGCCCTCCCGCGAACGCCCGCGCGGCACGATCCACCCGGTGTCTCAGGTGACGGAGGAGGTCACCGCCATCCTCGCCGATATGGGTTTCGCTGTTGCCGAAGGCCCGCAGATCGAGAGCGACTGGTACAATTTTGACGCGCTCAACATCCCCTCGCACCACCCGGCGCGGACGGAGATGGACACGTTCTACATGGCGCGGGCGACAGGCGACAATCGCCCGCCGCATGTGCTGCGCACCCACACGTCACCGGTGCAAATCCGGTCCATGCAGGAGCACGGCGCGCCGATCCGTATCATCTGCCCGGGCCGCGTCTATCGCGCCGATTACGACCAGACCCACACGCCGATGTTCCACCAGGTCGAGGGGCTCGCCATCGACAAGGACATCTCGATGGCCAACCTCAAATGGGTACTGGAGGAGTTCTTCTCCGCCTATTTCGGCACGAAGGTCAAAACCCGCTTCCGCGCGTCGCACTTCCCCTTCACCGAGCCTTCGGCGGAGGTCGACATCCAGTGCAGCTTCGAAGGCGGCCAGGTGAAGGTCGGCGAAGGCGACGGCTGGCTGGAGGTGCTGGGCAGCGGCATGGTCCACCCCAAAGTGCTGGAAGCCGGTGGGATCGACCCGGCGGAATGGCAGGGCTTTGCCTTCGGCATGGGCATCGACCGGATGGCGATGCTGAAATACGGCATCCCCGATTTGCGCGCGTTCTTCGACAGCGATCTGCGGTGGTTGAGGCACTATGGGTTCAGCGCCTTGCAAGTGCCGACGCTGCACGGGGGATTGTGAAGCTCATGTGGTGGACCTTGGCAGCCGCTTCGATTGCATCAGCCACAGCGTTGATAATCGCGTTCGTAGCCTATCCTTGGCAGAAGTCGCGAGATAGGACTTTGTCTGTGCAATCGGAAAAAAGAAGCGCGTACTCAAGCTATTTGACTGCTGCCAGCCAAATTGAGTCGAACTGGTCGGAGAATGCCGCACTAGAAGTGGCCGGACCAGGTACGCCCGTCGGAAATGCATTGGCTACGGTCCAGCTTTATGCGCCAGCGGAAATCCTCTCGAAGTGTATCGAATGTGGCGTGACCCATCTTGAGTATCTTGATCATCAGTTCGGGACTTCTGGTCACGAAGTTTCACGTGAATATCTTGACGAGTTGTATTCCAAATTTCGCCGTCTCGAAGCAGAGTTGATAGCGTCCATGCGTGTTGATGCGGGCATCGATACCGTTGATCAAAAGGCCAGCACATTGAATTCGCTGCTCCGATTTGAAGAGGAAAGCAAATGAAATTCACCCTCTCCTGGCTCAAGGACCACCTCGACACCAGAGCCTCCGTGGACGAGATCGCGGAGACGCTCACCGACCTCGGGCTAGAGGTTGAGGAGGTCGTGAACCCCGCCGACACGCTGATGAACTTCACGCTCGGCAAGGTCACCAAGGCTGAACAACACCCCGATGCCGACCGCCTCCGCGTCTGCATGGTCGCAACCGACGAGGGCGAAAAGCAGATTATCTGCGGCGCCCCGAACGCGCGGGAAGGCATCACCGTCGTCGTCTGCAAACCCGGTGATTACGTCCCCGGCATCGACGTGACCCTGTCGGTCGGCAAGATCCGCGGCGTCGAGAGCCACGGCATGATGGCCTCCGAACGCGAGTTGGAGCTTTCCGACGAACATGATGGCATCATCGAACTGCCCTCGGGCGAGGTGGGCGAGAACTTCGCCGACTGGCTGGCCAAAAACGATCCCGCCAAAATCGACCCGATGATCGAGATCGCAATCACCCCCAACCGCCCCGATGCCCTCGGTGTCGAAGGCATCGCCCGCGACCTCGCCGCACGCGGCCTCGGCACGCTGATCTCGAAAGCACCCGAACCGGTGCCCGGCACCTTCGAAAGCCCGATCAACATCACCATCGACGACGACACGCTCGACGGAAACCCCTATTTCGCCGGTCGCGTGATCAAGGGCGTCAAGAACGGCCCCAGTCCCGAATGGCTGCAGAAACGGTTGACGGCCATTGGCCTCCGCCCGATTTCGGCGCTGGTCGATATCACCAACTTCTTCACCTATGACCGGAACCGCCCGCTCCACGTTTTCGACGCCGACAAGGTGCAGGGCGATCTGCGCGTGCACCGCGCGGAAGGCGGAGAGCAGATCCTCGCGCTGGACGAGAAGACCTACACCTTCGAGAAGGGCATGATGATCATCAGCGATGACAAGGGCCCCGAAAGCATCGCGGGCGTCATGGGCGGTGAAGAGTCGGGCTGCACCGACGAAACCGTCAACGTCTTCGTCGAAAGCGCCTATTGGGACCCGGTCACCATCGCCCACACGGGCCGCAAGCTGAAGATCAACTCCGACGCCAAGTACCGTTTCGAACGCGGCGTCGATCCGGCCTTTACGTTGCCCGGTCTGGAAGCGGCCACGCAAATGATCCTCGACCTCTGCGGCGGCGAAGCCTCCGAGGTCGTGGAAGCGGGCGCGGTGCCCGACACCACGCGCGCTTACCGGCTGGACACGGCGCGGTGCTCGTCGCTTGTCGGCATGGACATTCCGGCCGAGACCCAACGCGCAACGCTGGAGAGCCTCGGCTTCACGCTGGACGGCGACATGGCAACCCCGCCAAGCTGGCGGCCTGACGTCAAAGGCGAGGCGGACCTTGTGGAAGAAGTGGCGCGCATCGCGTCCCTCACCAATCTTGAGCCGAAGCCGATGTCGCGTGCGACGTCCGGCGTGCCGAAACCGATCCTGACGCCCATGCAAAAGCGCGAGCAGATCGCGCGCCGGACGGCCGCCGCGCTCGGCTACAACGAATGCGTCACCTACAGCTTCATCGATCAGGCCTCCGCCGCGCTTTTCGGTGGCGGTGATGAAGCCCGCCGCGTCGCCAACCCGATCAGCCAGGACATGACGCATATGCGTCCCTCGCTTCTGCCGGGGCTCCTTCAGGCCGCCGCCCGCAATCAGGCGCGCGGGTTCAACGAACTCTCGCTCTTCGAAGTGGGCGCCGTCTTCCACGGCGGCGAACCGGAGGAACACGAGATCCTCATCACCGGCCTCAAAATCGGGGCGACCGGTCCGAAGGACGTGCATGCCAGCCGTCGCCCGATCGACGTGTTCGATGCGCGTGCTGATGCCGAAGCGATCCTCTCGGCACTCGGCGCACCTGCAAAGACCCAGTTCGCCCGCCCGGCCAAAGGCTGGTGGCACCCGGGCCGTTCGGCACGCATGACGCTTGGCCCCAAGATCACGCTGGCCGCCTTCGGGGAAATTCATCCGAAGGTGCTGAAGGCAATGGATGTCAAAGGTCCTGCCGTCGGGTTCGCCATTCATATCGGTGCGATCCCGCAGCCGAAGAACACCTCGTCCACGCGCGCCGCACTCGCCATCAGCGATCTGCAAGCGGTGGAGCGGGACTTTGCCTTCGTCCTCGATGCGGATGTCGAAGCGATCAACGTCGTCAACGCGGCCCAAGGGGCCAACAAGACGCTGATCGAAGACGTGCGCGTGTTCGACGAGTTTATTGGCGGCTCTCTTGGGGACGGGAAGAAATCTCTCGCCATCACCGTGCGGATGCAGCCCACCGACAAGACCTTGACCGATGAAGAAATCGAGGCGGTCGGAAAGGCCATCGTCGAGAAAGTCGGCAAGGCAACGGGTGGTGTTCTTCGCGGATAGTCGGGTGCCGCTTTTGCGGTGCTCGTCAGTCGCCACGTGGGAGCAATGTAAACCGTCGGCCAAACGGCCGACGGTTTCCCTTCAAGAAAACCCTTGATCCGAACAGTGTACGCCACGCCTCCATTCAAATGTCGGAGGCCACAATGCGTGTGCCAAGTTCACAACCGGGCGGTTCAAACGCCTTCGCCTAGCCGCCTCTGACAGCCTGTCGGGGCGGGACACTTCCCTTTTGCCCTGACAGAAACATGAAAACCGAAGACATCAACTTTGTCCGGCAGTGTTTGCCGGACTCGATGCCGTTCCCGTATTTCGCGGGGCGTGAAGGCGTTTGGCTTCTCGCCAATGGTCTGGCCAAGCCTGCGCGTGTGCGCGAGTTGCGTGCGGCGTCGATCGGCAAGATCTTGGATCGCCCGATCGTCCAGCCGATGGTTGCGGCGACCGCGGATGGAGTAATCGATCCGGCGGTCTTCGCGCGCCTTGCTGACGCCAACATCGCGGATGCGGGCCGGGCAGGGCCATCGGGCGTGGGCGCGGAGGCCGCATTGGGCGAACGCTGGTTCGACTTTTCGTTGACCTTCGACCAATGGGGCAGCGAAAACGATTGGGCCTGGTCACAGATCAGCCGGAAGGGCGGCAACCTCGTGTTGCAGCTTGGGTTCCCGAGCGATCATGCGCGCCTGATGGGCGTCACCGTCAATCGGAACCTCCGGAAGGAATGCTCGTCCTATTGGCACCCTGTCCGGGAAACCGGTTGTCCGACCTTGGCGTGGGTTCGGATCGACCTTGATCTGGAAACAGGTGAGGCGTTGATTGAAGAGGTGCAAAGCGACTGGCTGCGTTACTTGGCCGACCATGTCGACGATCTGAGGAAGTCGGCACCCCGGTCGCGCGAGCTTCGTGCCACCGAACGGTATCAGTCCGAGCTTCAGGCGGCCTATGCCCGCATCTGGCCGCGCGCTGCATTGCTTGCGGCGCTGCAGGTTATCGTTGTGGAAATCGGCTGTCGCACGGTATGGATGCACATGCCCAAGACAGGAGCGGCTCTGAAGCACATTCGGGGCACGCTACCGCCCCGGTCGCTCTACACGAACCTGCCGAGGGCGTTCTGTTTCGAGCCGACGGCGGACGCCCCCACCTTCCTTGAGCGCAAGCGCCGCCGGGCGCTGTCGCTTCTCCGGAAGGAGGGAGCAATCTTCTGGCGGCTTGCGCTTTAGGTCGGGCGCGCAGGCGTGTTCATGCCCTTCTGGACTGCCGGACGGTCATAGAACCGATCAAAATAGGCTGGGACGTTCTTCAGGTCGTCCCAGCCGACCAATTCCTTGGCGCCATAGAAATCGAGCGCGCGAAGCCAAGGCACAATCGCGATATCGGCGATGGAATACTCGCCCGCGATCCAGTCCTTGCCTTCCATGGCCCCCTCAAGCACCGCCAACAAGCGTTTGCCTTCGTTGACATAGCGCTCACGCGGGCGAGGGTCTTCGATCTCGCTCCCGGCGAATTTTACGAAGAAGCCCATCTGGCCGAACATCGGACCGACCCCGCCCATCTGGAACATGAGCCATTTGAGAACTTCGTATTTGCCCGCGCCGCTCGTCGGCATCAGCTTTCCTGTCTTCTCGGCGAGATAGATCAGGATCGCGCCCGATTCCCAAAGCTCCACCGGTTCTCCACCAGGGCCGTTTGGATCGATGATGGCCGGGATCTTGTTGTTCGGGTTGAGGGAGAGGAATTCGGGGCTTTTGACGTCGGCGTCCGCCAGCGTCACGAGATGGGGATCGTAATCAAGCCCCAGCTCTTCAAGTGCAATCGAGGCTTTGACCCCGTTCGGTGTCGGGAAAGCATAAAGCTGGATCACGTTGTCCCGAACAGGTGGCCAGCGTTTGGTGATGGGATGGTCGGTGAGAATGGTCATGGTGTCTCCTGAAACGTCTTACCGGTGAACATAAGTCAGATTTTTCGGCATCAAATGTGCAATTATCGCAGGTCACTCTGTGCGCCAGTCTTGCGCTGCGCTCCCGGTCCGCTAGGTCTTGCCCGATCAGATGAAGGAGAAGCGGTCATGGACCTCAAGGTTTATCTCTCAGGTGAAATCCACACCGATTGGCGCGAGCAGATCATCGAAGGGGCCTCGGGGCTGAGCGTGTCCTTCTCCAGCCCGGTCACCGACCATGCCGCTTCGGACGATTGCGGCGTTGCAATCCTCGGGGCGGAAGACAGCAAGTTCTGGCATGACCACAAGGGGGCCAAGGTCAACGCGATCCGCACCCGGCACGGGATCGAGAATGCCGACATCGTCGTCGTGCGCTTCGGGACGGAATACAAGCAGTGGAATGCCGCATTCGATGCCGGCATCGCCTCGGCCCTCGGGAAGTCACTGATCGTGCTAAACCCGCCCGAGCATGGTCACGCCTTGAAAGAGATCCACGGTGCAGCGCTCGCCGTGGCGCAGGAACCGAAGCAGGTTGTCGAAATTCTGCGTTACGTTCTGACCGGGCAACTCCCAGCCTGACCGTTTCCAGATCTGAAACATATGCTTGTTTTTTCCCACTTTTGTGGTAGCGCGTTATTTGGGATGGACACTGATGTAACCGCTTGCACAGGGAAAAAACGAGGGAACCCATGATTCAGGAATTCAAAGACTTTATCGCCAAAGGCAATGTGATGGACATGGCCGTTGGTATCATTATCGGCGCAGCATTTACCGCGATCGTGACGTCGCTTGTCGACGACCTGATCAACCCGATCATCAGTCTTTTCATGGGCGGTATCGACTTTTCCGGCATGGGCATCCGCCTCAGCGAAGGTGAGGACGGAGCCATCTTTGCCTACGGCAACTTCATCATGGCCCTGATCAACTTCCTGATCATCGCGTGGGTCGTGTTCCTGTTGGTCAAGATGGTCAACCGCGTGAAGGATGCGGCCACCGCTGAGGAAGAGGCGCCGGCAGAAGAAGAGCCTGCAGGTCCGACCCAGGAAGAGCTTCTGGCCGAAATCCGCGACGCACTCAAAGCTCGCGCGTAAGAACGTACCTATGCTGATAAGGGCTCGCCGTTGGCGGGCCCTTTGTTGTTTTTGGCAGAAGCCGAAACTCTGGTCTTACTGTTTGAGTGCAAGGCTCGGAGAAATCACATCGATGCCCAGAGCCTTACCCACCGCGAAATAGGTCAACTGCCCGGCGTGGACGTTCAGCCCTTCCAGAAGATGGGGGTCATCAAGACAGGCCTGTTTCCAACCCTTGTCCGCTATGGCCAGCAGGTAGGGCATCGTCGCGTTGGTCAGCGCGATGGTAGAGGTGCGCGCCACCGCGCCCGGCATGTTGGCGACACAGTAGTGCATGATGCCATCGACTTCGTAGATCGGGTCCTCGTGCGTTGTGGGCTTTGACGTCTCGAAGCACCCACCTTGGTCAATGGCGACATCGACAATGGCGGCACCCGGTTTCATGGTCGACAGATCGGATTTGGTCACCAGTTTCGGAGCGGCCGCCCCGGGGATCAGGACGGCTCCGATCACAAGGTCGGCCTCCGCGATCAACTCCTTTGTTGCGGCACCACTTGAGTAACGATTGCCGAACACCCCCCGGAAGGTATCGTCGAGGTATCGAAGACGGGGAAGCGACCGATCCAGTACAGTAACGTCAGCACCCATCCCGGCGGCGACGCGTGCGGCATGTGTTCCAACGACACCGCCCCCGATCACCACCACCTTGCCGGGGCCAACCCCGGGCACGCCGCCGAGCAAGACGCCACGTCCGCCATTGGCCTTTTGCAACGTCCATGCGCCGACCTGCGGTGAAAGCTTGCCCGCGACTTCTGACATCGGTGCAAGAAGGGGAAGGCCGCCAGCGTCATCCGTGACCGTCTCATAGGCGATACACGTGGCGCCCGAGGCCAGCAGGTCGCGCGTTTGCTCGGGGTCCGGCGCAAGGTGCAGATAGGTGAAAAGGATCTGTCCTTCACGCAGTCGGGCGCGTTCGACAGGCTGTGGTTCCTTGACCTTCACGATCATGTCGGTTTGCGCGAAGATTTCCTCCGCGGTTTCAAGCACCGTGGCGCCCACAGAAATGTAATCTTCGTCGGTGAAACCTGCGCCCAGCCCCGCACCGGCCTCCACGACGACTGTGTGACCGTGCGCCACGGCTTCGCCCGCCGTGCTTGGCGTCATCCCAACACGGTACTCTTGTGCTTTGATCTCCTTTGGACAGCCGATCTTCATAGCCATTCCTCCTCCGTTTGGAGAACCATACATCGTAAGATGTGCGAAAGCGTGGGCATTTCTCTGGATTTCTTGTCGTGAGTTCGAATAATCTCCTGAAGGATACCATTTTTTTGGATGAATATTGCGACATGGATGAGATCGACGCGACAGATGCCCGGCTGCTTTCAGTTCTGCAAAGACAGGGAAGAATTTCGAATGCCGATCTTGCCGAAGCAGTGAATCTTTCAGCTTCAGCCTGTCATCGGCGCGTCCAGCGCCTGGAGAAAGCGGGGTACATTCGCGATTACGTGGCCTTGTTGGACCCGCGGAAACTGAACCGGGCGACCGTGGTCTTTGTCGAGATCACGCTATCCGGGCAGGCGGACGAGGTGTTGGATGCCTTCGAACGGGAGGTGGCGCGCATACCAGACGTTCTGGAGTGTCACCTGATGGCGGGGAAGGCAGACTACCTGCTGAAGGTCGTCGCTGCCGACGCGGAGGATTTCGCGCGCATTCATCGAAAGAAACTGGCGCGCTTGCCGGGGATTGCGCAAATCCACTCGTCCTTCGCTTTGCGAAAGGTGCGGCAGACGACGGCCTTGCCGGTCTGAAAGATCAGCCGGTCTCGACGATTTCGAAGTCGTGGCTGACGGGCACCGAATGCTGGAGCATGGCGACCGCCGAACAATACTTGTCGACGGAAAGCTCGATCGCACGCCGCACGCGGTCTTCGGAGATATCGCGCCCCTTGATTACAAAATGCATGTGGATGCGGGTAAAGACCTTTGGCGGCTCTTCAGCGCGGTCGGCGTCCAACTCCACGATGACGTCATCAATTCTCTGACGGCTCTTCCGAAGGATCTCAACGACGTCCCATGCCGAACAACTCCCCGCGCCCATCAACACCAGTTCCATGGCAGAGGGCCCGGGTTTGGGCGCGTCGCCCTCCGCCGTGCCAATGACAATGGAATGGCCGCTTTCCGTCTGGCCGGTGAATGTTTTATCGGAGATCCATGTGACGCAGGATTTCATGGGCAAGCCTCTTTGTTTCGGTTTCGATACGCGCCGCTGTCTGGCTTGACCAGCCCTCGGGCGCGTTAACCCTGTGTTCAGATGTCGGGTAGGCAGAGGGCTTTGCCTTCTTTATGCCACAATTGCGAACAGCAGAGTGCCCGTCATGAAGAAGAACCGCAGTCCGTTTGACATTCTCGGCGTTTCGCCCGCTGACGATATGACCGTCATTCGCATGGCGTGGCGAAGGAAGGTGCGGCAATTGCATCCCGACCTCGCGGAGGACAAGGCGTCCGCGACGGCTGAGTTGGCCGAGGTGAATGCCGCCTTTGATGCGGTGCAGGGGCACGTGCCGAAACGGACCGCCAAGAAGCCATCGCCTCGGAAGAAGTCCTCAGAGGCTCGGGTGCAAGAGACAGCCTCCAAGCCCGAAAAGCCGGTGGAACAGCCAAAGAAAACGTCCGCGCAGACGCAGTCCCCACAGCAGGCGCGCACGGAAAAGCTCCGGCGGACCGCCAAGGCCCGTTTGAGCGCCGAGATGCGCGCAAAAGGCAATCGCGCCCGCGCAGGGTATGCGCAGGCGCGAGGGATCGTGGCGGTGGCCTGAAGTGGTCTTTGAGGCCCGGTCGCTCAGGCCGTCATCTCTGACTTGATGGGCTTGCCGGTTTCCAGCCAAGACTTGAGCGAGGCGATGTGGCGCGCCCAGCCTTCCTTGACGCCATCCTGACCGACCGGAATTTCGTAATGTTCGCAGGTCAGCTTGCAGTGCTCGCCCTCGCTGTCGATCAGGAAGACCATGTGGGATTTCTCCGCGCCGCCTTCCCAGTTGGGTTCGAACGTCATTTCGATGCGGGACTTGGGGTCCAGTGCCGTGGTCACCTGGGTCAGCATGATCGAGCCGTCCTTGCGGATCATGTTCATCGGCTGGCCTACCTCTGCGTCGCCTTCCGCGGCGTCGCACATGAAGTGGTAGGCAGCGACCTGTTCGGCCTTGGTGAGTGCGTCCCAGAGGGCGTCCTGCGTACAGCGGATCAGGGTCTGGTGAACGAAGTCGGGTTTCATTTCTGAATCGAACATTGGGCGGTTTCCTTCGAGATGTGATTTGAGGTCAATGATCCCCCGCGCGACGGGTTTGGCGAGAAGGGGCTCGATCCAGCGATCGATGACCTCCTGCAGCGGAACGGCATTCAGGTAGTGATATTTGAACCGCCCCACCTTGCGCGTGGTGATGAGAGACGCGTCTTCGAGAACGCCCAGATGTTTCATGACGCCGAAGCGGGTCATGTCGAACTGCTCTTCCAGCTCCGACAGTTTCTGACCGTCCTTCCTGCGAAGGCTGTCGAGGATATCCCGCCGGGCTGGGTCGTTAAGGGCTTTGAAGATCGTGTCCATGACTTGAGAGATAGGTGACCAAACAGTCACCTGTCAATCAAATTATGTGAGTATCTGGTCACATATTGTGTATGGCTATGAAATCATGAGATTTTTTCAGCACATTTGCCGCCGATCCGGAGCAGTCCGGCGGCGGGATCACTGTGATCTGGATGGGTTTATGGAGGTGTCGGAAGCCTCAGTGACGTCACTGAACCCGGCCCCTGTCCCCACTAGCTCACGCCTAGGTGTCAGGGTCCTCGCGGAAAGCGATGCGCATCGCGGGGAGGGTTATGGCGTGTGTGAGTTGAGGATTGGTGAGGGGAGCGTTCGGTGGGTCTGGGGTTCGCAACGACCTTCTCGCGCGCGAGATCGGCCGCATGAAATCGACTTTGACAGAACGCAATTGATCAGTCTCACCAAGCTTTAAACTTGGAAGGAAACTTGGGACTTCGGGGAACCGGCCGGACGGTTGGGAAGGTTGAAATGATCAAGAAAATTTTGCTGCTCGCCATGATTGCAACCTGGCCCGCGTTTGCCTCGACAGCTGCGGACCAATCTCTCTATCTGCGGTCGTTCGAACCCGTTAACCCAAGCTTCAAGCGGAAGACGATTGTCTGGCAAGGCGCTGGCTACGATGGCGAAACCATAATTGCGCATGGCCTCGAGCGCAGAGGCGGTAAAGTGGCCGTTTGCGGCCTTCATCTTTCCAAAGGACGCTATTCACGCAACGAGTTAAGGCGCGTTCTGCAACGCGGGCGGATCGTCTCGGGAAGTGATGTACTGATGTCTGGTCTTGAGTATTTCCGGGAGTTCAACGCGCCAGACCGCATGCTACTGCGTTGCCGTCGGACATCCATTCCATGGAAGGCTGCCTACGGGCGACGTACTTCGGAAATGCAAATGCTGCTTTGCACATCACCAAACAGATGCAGCTACAAGTAGTCTTGCGTTCCATATCTCGAATGGGGCCAAACGGACACTAATCTCGTTCCAAAAACAACAAACCCCCGGGGCTTGCCTCGGGGGTCGTCGTTTGCGGGCGAACCCGCCAGTGTCGAAGCTCGCTTTCGCAGTTTCGGAGTTTTGTGTTCCTGTCCGCTGCCTCTCGGCTTTGCCTCGAACGCAGACAGAAACGCACTTTTTCAAGTGATCCGAAACCGCTTTAGAGCATACCTTCGCGCTGGGCCTTTTTACGGGCAAGCTTGCGGGCGCGGCGGATGGCCTCGGCCTTCTCGCGTGCGCGCTTTTCGCTGGGCTTCTCGAAATGCTGCCGAAGCTTCATCTCGCGGAAGACACCCTCGCGCTGCAGTTTCTTTTTCAGGGCACGAAGCGCCTGATCGACGTTATTGTCGCGAACACTGACCTGCATGTGGTTGTCACCACCTTTCTAAGTTAGAGTTGTGCAAAATCTGCAGGAGGTGGGCGTATAGCAAGGCGGACCTAGCTTGTCTACCACCCCGAGGAACAGGAGTTGCCACATGTCACTTGATGCTCTTCTTGATGCTGCACTGCCCCATGTCGCCTTTGACGGCTGGTCCGTGGCCAGTTTCAAGGCCGCGGCCCGCGATGCTGACCTGACTGACGCCGAAGCGCGCGCGTTGGCGCCGCGGGGTGCCATTGATCTGGCCGTTGCGTATCATCGACGCGGGGATCAGGCGATGCTGGCGAAACTGGCAGACGCCGATCTGACGGGCATTCGGTTTCGCGACAAGGTGATCACCGCGCTGAAGCTCCGGCTGGAAGCCATGGATGATCGGGAGGCCGTGCGCCGCGCCTCCACCCTCTTTTCGCTGCCCAATCATGCGGCGGAGGGTGGCAAGCTGGTCTGGGAGACGGCGGATCATGTCTGGACCGCTCTTGGTGACGAAAGCCGCGACGGCAACTGGTATTCCAAGCGCGCGATCCTGTCCGGGGTCTGGGCGTCAACCGTGCTCTATTGGCTGGGCGACGACAGTGCGGATTTTGCCGATACCCACGATTTCATTGATCGCCGGATCGAGGACGTGATGCGGTTCGAGAAGCTGAAAGGTCAGCTACGGGACAACCCTTTGACCAAGCCTTTCATGCAGATGCAGGAGGCCGTCATGGGCAAGATGCGCGCGCCCAGCCCACGCGACGATGTGCCGGGAGCGCAACTCTGACATGAGAGCCGTCGAGATTGCCGAGCCGGGCGGACCGGAGGTCTTGCGTGTCTGTGAACGTGAGCGACCCGAGCCGGGCTATGGCGAGGTTAGGATCGCGGTGGCTTTTGCCGGGGTGAACCGACCGGATGCGCTCCAACGAGCAGGGGCCTATGACCCGCCGCCCGGCGCGTCCGATCTACCAGGCTTGGAAGCGTCGGGTCATATCGAGGCGGTAGGCCCCGGTGTGACCGAGTGGAAGGAAGGTGACGCGGTTTGCGCGCTGCTTCCGGGTGGCGGCTATGCGGAAGCGGTTGTCACGCCCGCCGCGCATTGCCTGCCGGTGCCCGCGGGCATGAGACTAGACCAGGCGGCATGCTTGCCTGAGACGTATTTCACGGTCTGGACGAATGTGTTCATGCGCGGCGGGCTGAAGGCGGGGGAGACATTCCTGCTGCACGGCGGCAGCAGCGGCATTGGCACAACCGCGATCCAACTGGCGAATGTCTCTGGTGCGCGCGTGTTCGCGACGGCTGGAACGGACGAAAAATGCCGGTTCTGCGAAACACTCGGCGCAGAGCGCGCCATCAATTATCGATCCGAAGATTTCGTATCCGTCATGCAGGATATGGGCCGCGCGGACCTTATCCTCGACATGGTTGGCGGTGCGTACATCCCGCGCGACCTGAAGGCGTTGAAGGATGAGGGACGGCTGGTTTTCATCGCGTTTCTTGGCGGCCCGAAGGCTGAGGTCAACTTTGCCGAGGTCATGGTGAGACGCTTGACCGTGACCGGTTCGACGCTGCGGCCGCAATCCGTTCTCGCAAAGGCGCAGATTGCGAACGAATTGCGCCGGGACGTGTGGCCCTTGCTGGAAGCTGGCCGCATTGCACCGGTCATGGATCAGGCCTTTCCTCTGGCGGACGCTGCAGGGGCGCATCGCGCACTTGAGGCGGACCATATCGGAAAGATCGTGTTGGAGGTGTCCGGCGGATGAAACGGCTGCCACTGCTTGTCGGGATCGGGTATCCGATTGTTCTGTTCGGCATTCTCGCCCTTGTCGCCTCGCGCGATGCATTTGCCATTTTCGACGATACGTACCTGATGGGAACGGGCGTAGCCTTGCCGGCCGTTGTCCTGACAGTCACGTTTATGGTCATGCGACGGACCGAAGGCGCTTTCTGGGTTCCTGCGATCGTTCTTGGTCTTTGGATCGCGGTCGTAACCTTCGCGCATTTCTGGGTCGTTGCGCAGATCGCGGGCGGAGTCTAACGGATCGGATCGAAGAGCGCGTCTGTCATGGTGCAGTCACGAATGACATCGCGGCCACAAGTGCGAAGCTCGAGATCACGGGTCAGGCAGATACGCGCCTCCTGAATACGGCCCGATTTGCAGGTGATCGTGATCTGGTCGGCTTCCAACTGTTCGTTCTCCTCGAGAAAAGCCTGTTCGACGACTGCGGCGGGCAGCCTGATGGGATCTTCGAGTTTTCTGAAAATGCCGGGGCGTGTGATGCGTTCATAGGCTTCGCGGGAAAGACTGTAGTAATCGTCCGCGGTCAAACCGGTGCACCGGCCATGCTTGTTCCACTGATGCCATGCGTTCCCGGAGGTTCCAAACAGATCAGCCTCGTTGCGGGTATCCGACCGGGAGGGGTTGCGCGCATTCGTTGGGCAATAGCTTGGCCAGCCGTCTTCGTATTGCGGCCATAGGCCGTGGAGAATCCATCCGTGGTCAGCGTCTCGATCGCATTGCGGCGAACCACGCCGGTCGCCTTCGAGCGCGCACCATGTTGGTGACCAGGACAGCGCCATGACATAGTAGTCGAAGTCCCCTGCCGTCTCCCCGTCGGCTGAAGCCATACCTGCCGTCAGCAGTAACATACCCAAAACCCGCATTCGCACTTCCCTCTTGGCCTTTGTGGGACTATATACCCGACAACTCCCCGAATTCGAGGATGGGTCCTAAGCGACCAGCCGATTTCCGGCGCCGGGAAAGATTTGTCAGGAGACAATGAGATGAGCAAACCGATCATGGCCAAAGCGACTGCCGTCTGGCTGGTCGACAACACCACGATCAGCTTCAAGCAGATCGCGGATTTCTGCGGGCTGCACGAGCTTGAAGTGCAGGGGATCGCCGACGGCGACGTCGCGGCAGGGGTGAAAGGTTTTGATCCGATCACCAACAACCAGCTCACGCAGGAAGAAATCGATGCAGCGGAAAAGGACCCGCTTCACAAGCTGAAGCTGAAGTTCAATGCCGCCGCCGTTGGCGAAGAAAAGCGCCGTGGCCCGCGTTACACGCCGCTCTCCAAGCGTCAGGACCGGCCAGCTTCCATCCTTTGGTTGGTGAAGTTCCATCCGGAATTGTCTGACGGGCAGATTTCGAAGCTTGTCGGCACCACCAAGCCGACGATCCAGTCGATCCGCGAGCGGACCCACTGGAACATCTCGAACATCCAGCCGATTGATCCGGTTGCCCTCGGGCTCTGCAAGCAGTCCGAATTGGATGCAGCCGTTCAGAAGGCTGCGGCCAAGAAGGCCAAGGAAGGCGAGGTCATGTCAGACGAGGAACGGCGCAAGCTGGTCTCGACGGAGCAGTCGCTGGAAGGCGAGCCTGAGCCGAAGATCCCAACGGCCATTTCCGGGTTGGAGACCTTCACGCTTGGCGATGCCGGTGATGACGAACGCGAAGACGAAGCGGTGCCGGACGCGGACAGCTTCTTCAATCTGCCGGACGCAAGTGACGACGACGAGGACGAAGACCGTTAACGGCGGTCGGACAGCTCGAAGTACTGGCGCAGCCGTTCTCGGTGACGCGGGAGCGTTTTTGCCTCCCGCATGAACCAGTCGATAGACGCAAGTCGCCATTCCTGACCTTCGTCCCCGAACTCCACCTCTGTCGGGTCAAAATCGGGTTTTTCGGCGACGAAGAACCAGATGAAGCCGTGATGGGCGGGCGATCTGACGGACCAATGCAGGTCAGTTGGTTTCCAGATCAGGCCAAGTTCCTCACGCAGCTCGCGCAGGACGCAATCTTCCGGGCTTTCGTTTGCCTCGCGACCGCCGCCCGGAAGATCCCAGTGGTTGGGCCAGAGAATGGACGGTGTGTCGTCGCGCAGTATCGTTACGATCCGGTCGCCGACGAGTACTGCGAGTTTTGCCCCGTGAAACGCGGCACTCACACTGACTTCCGCGCTCGCAGCGCCGCTCCGATTGTTCCGTCGTCCAGATAATCGAGTTCTCCCCCGATCGGGACGCCCTGTGCAAGCGAGGTGACCTTGACGCGGCCTTCCAACTGATCCGCAATGTAATGTGCGGTGGTTTGGCCATCGACGGTGGCGTTCAGGGCAAGGATAACCTCTTCGATGCCTTCGGTCGCGACGCGATCGATCAGCTTGGGAATGCGCAACTCCTCTGGCCCTATGGCATCAAGCGCGGAGAGTGTGCCGCCAAGCACGTGATAGCGGCCACGAAAGACGGCAGCGCGTTCCATTGCCCAAAGATCAGCCACGTCTTCGACGATGCAAAGCTCTCCATTCGCGCGTTTTTCGCTTTCGCAAATCGCGCACAGGTCCGTGGTGCCGATGTTCCCGCAATTCAGACATTCGCGGGCCGTTTCCGCCACTTGCTGCATTGCATCCGCCAAGGGCATCAGGACCAGCGCACGCTTCTTTACAAGGTGCAGCACGGCCCGTCGCGCAGAGCGAGGACCAAGACCGGGCAGGCGGGCCATGAGTTCGATCAGGTTCTCAAGATCCGTCGGAGCGCTCATTGTATTTCTCCGGGCACGGGAATGCGGGTCACCTTGTAGCCGCGATCTTGTAAAAGACTGACCAAGCCCATTGGCCCCGGCAGGTGCGCCGCCCCGACCGCGATGAAGACACCGCCTTCGGGCAACCTGTCGGTAAGCCGATCGAGGAAGCGCTGGTTTCTGAAATCCACGAGATACGCATTGGTGAGGCGAAGCGCGTCCGGTCCATAGTCTTCCAAGGTGTCTTCGACAAAGGCTCGATCCCACGCTGAAAGTAGTCCCAGACGGCCCTCGCGATAGAGTTGGAAGGAGACCGCGCGACCCGAGTTGTCTGGTGGCGGTTGCAGATAGGCCGCATAAACCGCGACGATGGCTTTTGCCGTCTCTTCATCCTCGGACAGATCGGCAAAGAACTCGGTAGGTAGTTCCAGGCCAAGGATCTCTGCGCGTCCGATGCGCCCAAGGGTTTGAATGAAGTCATCCTGAACCGGGATGGTGCCGAAATAGAAGTCCTCGCACGGATCAGACAGCAAAACGGCTGCCAGCCCGGCAAAAGTCAAAACGAAGAGTGCGTCCTCGGTTGCGCCATATCCATCCAGCCGGTCAAGCACCCAGTTCTGAACCTCTGGCGAAAGGAACTCGAGGTCGAGCGGTTCTGTCATTGAGAAAGGGTCGGTTGGATCGCGGTATCGGCCCGGTTCGTTGAATTGATCAAGGACCGCATCGCGATCCGGCAAGGTATAGTCAACTTCCACGGCCAGCGTTTTGGCTGTTGCGATGCGGTCCCGCACGATGGTCGGCAGGTCGAGAATGGCTGGCGCGGATACATGGTACGTGCCCCAAAGGTGTGAAATCGCACCTTGAGGGCTTTCAATGCGCCAGAACCGTCCGGTCGAATTGGAGATGCCGGCCGCTTTGGCTTCGAGCGCAATCAGATCAAAGGGCGCAAATTCGGCAGCCGTTGCGGCGCGCGGCTCAACTTCGCAAAAGTCGCGCGTGGCCCAGTCCTGCGCATGCGCACAGGATGTCCAAATCCCCAATATTGCAGCGAAAACGCCTCGTATCATTCAAATCAGAATGGCAGCTTCATATCAGCTGGCAGGCCCATGCTTTCGGTGAGCTTGTTCATCTCATCCTTGTGCTTTTCAGCAGCGCGCGATTGCGCGTCCTTGATGGCGGCAAGGATGAGGTCTTCAACCACTTCCTTTTCATCCGGATTGAAAATGGACGGGTCGACATCCAGACCGACGAGTTCGCCCTTGGCGGTTGATGTCGCCTTCACGAGGCCAGCACCGCTTTCGCCAACGACGGTCATGCGACCGAGCTCTTCCTGCAGCTCGACCATTTTGCCCTGCATCTCCTGCGCGGCCTTCATCATCTTGCCCATATCGGCCAGTCCGCCAAGTCCTTTGAACATCTGTTTCTCCTTCAAGGGTTGCGATACTAGATACGGAGCGCCGACGCTGGCGGCAAGGTTCTGGATCGGCGGAATTTGGCGAGGACCAACGGAGGCGAAGCCATGACACCTGAACGGCTGCGAGAAATCTACGGAGACGTATCTCCGCGCGCAGCGGTCAAGACCATCGACCGCTTCGACAATCATTGCCGTGCCTTCATTGGGAATGCGACGTTTCTTGTGCTGGCCACTTCGGATGGTAGAGACCTTGATGTTTCACCCAAGGGCGATCCGGCGGGTTTCGTGACTGTCGAAAGTGAGACCACGCTGTTGATCCCGGATCGGCCCGGTAACAACCGGATCGATGGCCTGTTGAACATCCTGGCATGTCCCAAAGTGGCGTTGATCTTCATGATCCCCTCCGTTGATGAAACATTGCGGGTCAACGGGGTGGCAGAGATCATCGATGATCCGGCGATTTGCGATCAGTTTCGGGTGAAAGGCCGAAGCCCGAAAACAGTCACGCGCGTGACGGCAGAGGAGATCTTCACCCATTGCGGCAAGGCGCCTTTGCGCGCGGGACTTTGGAAGCCTGAAACATGGCCAACGGATCGACCGGTCCCGACGCTTTATGAGATGGTTCGGGATCATGCAGAGATGGACGTGCCGTCGACGGATCAGGCAGACGTCGAGGCGCTGTATCGCGAGACGCTTTACTGAGGGCTTTGTTTCTCTCCGGCGCGCTTTCAAAGCAAGCGCACCTTCTTGTGGACCAAGGCAGCTCACGGGTATTCTGAAAAGGCCTCGCAGGGTGTTAGTAGATATGAACTACGAAACCATATGCGCAACCAAGACCTCGACCACGACAGATGGCCGCGTGCGGATTGAGTTCTTCGATTTCCGCAGTGGAGAAAGCTTGAAGCCTTTGGCGGACGCAATTTCCAAATCTCTGAACGCCAGCGTTCGGGAGATTCCCTATGATCGCGCCGAGGATCTACCAAGAGACGACTTTGGGGATCCGGTGATTGCTCAGCAGTTTGAATGGGCAGGTAAGGTTTTAACGGTCACATGGGAGGACGAATTTGGCTCCCACGTCCTTGGAACGGAAGAAGACGAACAAGTTCTTAAAGAACTGGCCCAGATTTTCTCAGGAACAGAACACGACGAACGGGCATCGCCCTCCTCGGGCCACAGACTGCGATCGCGCAGTTGGGCGGAACGCATACTTGGGAATTGGCGCAGATAGGGTTCCGCCGCGCGAATGTTCGCTTCGCACCGCAACGCTTTCTAGTCGTCCTCGAAGGGATCCCATTCCTCATCGACTTCGCCGAGCGCCTCTTCGGCGGCCTTGTTGGCGAGCGCGTTGGCGGACTTCAGCTCGCCGATCTGGGCGTTTGGGAAAACATTGAGGATCGCGGCGACGGTCGGGTCCTGTTTCGCTTCTTCCTTCAAGGCTTCGATTTCTGCCTCTTCGGCTTCACGCATCGTGGGCGCGCCGCCTTCCGAAGTGACCGAGACGACCCAGCGAACACCCGTCCAGCTTTGGAGCCGCTGGCCGAGGCGCTGAGCCAGATCGGCGGGCGCCTTGGGCGAGGGTTCGAATTCGATCCGACCGGGCTGGTAGGAAACGAGTCGGACGCCGCTCATCACCTGTTCCTTCAGAAGCTGGTCGCGATTGGCGGCGATCAGGTCGATCACGCGCTGAAAGGTCGGATAGCGGTCAAGCGCGCCTTCGGGCGCTTGCGCCAGTGCGGCTTGCGGCGCGCCGGGGGGTGCCGAGCTGACGGCTTGCGCACGGTCGGCGACGGCTTGCGCGCCGGGGCTGGAGGACGGTGCGGTGGTCGCGCTTGGGGATGGTCCGGCAGGTGGGGTCGCGTCCTTGAGCTTGGCGACCAGATCGCCGGGTGTCGGCAAGTCGGCCACATGCGTCATGCGGATCACGGCCATTTCGGCGGCCATCATGGCGTTGGGGGCATGTGCGACTTCTTCGAGCGCCTTCAGGCCCATTTGCCACATGCGGGTGAGGACCGGCATCGCAAGCTTGTCGGCCATCGCCTGGCCGCGCGCGCGTTCGTCCGGACTGACGGTCGGGTCGTCGGCGGCCTCGGGCGTGATGCGGATGACGCTGATCCAATGGGTGATCTCGGCGATGTCACGGAGGATGGCGAGCGGATCGGCCCCGTCGGCATATTGCGCGCCGATCTCGGAAAGCGCGCCCGCCGCGTCGCCGGTGACGATCTTGTCGAAAAGGTCCATGACCCGGCCACGGTCGGCGAGGCCAAGCATCGCACGCACCTGTTCCGCGGTGGTTTCGCCCGCGCCATGGCTGATCGCCTGATCGAGAAGCGATTGCGCATCGCGGGCAGAACCTTCAGCGGCGCGGGTGATCAGCGCCAGCGCATCCTCCGCAATCTCCGCCCCTTCCGCCTTGGCAATGCGGGCGAGCATGGCGATCATGTCCTCGGGTTCGATCCGCCGGAGGTCGAAACGCTGGCAGCGGGAAAGGACAGTCACGGGCACCTTGCGGATCTCGGTCGTCGCAAAGATGAATTTGACGTGCGCAGGTGGTTCTTCAAGCGTTTTCAGAAGTGCGTTGAATGCGCTGGTCGAGAGCATGTGCACTTCGTCGATGATGTAAATCTTGTAGCGGGCAGACGCCGCGCGATAGTGCACGCTGTCGATGATCTCGCGGATGTCGTTCACGCCCGTGCGGCTGGCGGCATCCATTTCCAGCACGTCGACATGGGCACCCTTGGTGATGGCGACGCAATGCTCACATACGCCGCAAGGCTCCGTCGTAGGGGTGCCGTTCCCATCAGGACCGATGCAGTTCATGCCTTTCGCGATGATCCGCGCGGTCGTGGTTTTGCCCGTGCCGCGAATGCCGGTCATGATGAAGGCCTGCGCGATGCGATCAGCCTCGAACGCGTTCTTGAGCGTGCGGACCATCGCGTCCTGACCGACGAGATCGGCAAAAGTCTCCGGCCGGTATTTCCGGGCCAGCACCTGGTAGGTTTGGTCTTTCTCTTCGCTCATGTGCCCCGCCGGAATCGTATCCCGGCGAGGTTAGACCGGCGGTGGCGCAGGGTCCACCGGATCAGGAGGACAGATAACGGTAGATCTCGTCCTTGAGAGCAGCCCTTTGTTTGCGCAGGGCGCCTTCGGCAAGGTCTTCTACCGGCTCCACATTGGTCTCTGCCCGATGCACGGCGCGGTTAACCTCATGATAGTCATCGAATAGTCGCGCAAAATGAGCGTCGCTCGCCTTGAGTTCATGCATCTTTTGAGTGTGCTCCGGAAACTCTTCGGCAAGCTCATGCGGGGTGTGACCCATGGAATCCTCCTTTTCTCGATCGTTTCCGAGTCTGCCGAGGTTTGGGTGTGCCATCTCTGATCCAGGTCAAATCGCGAGAGTTGATTGGCCGACCCTTCCCGCGTTAAGCTTCGGGCGCCGCACGGGGCGGCATCCTGGTTCGCGGACAGCCGAGCACGGCACCCCGATGCTCAGACGAACACACCTTTCGGTGTTTCTCATGCCCGCCAGAGCGAACCGCCGGGCCATTTTTTGAGGAGCCCGAATATGCCTTCTATCGATCAGTTGAGACGTGACGCAAAAACGCTGAAGCGTGCGTTCGCTGCAGGTGAGACGCGCGCGCGTCAACGTGTGCAGGCGGTCAAGCCGCGCGACGATCTCAGCGCTCTGAAACATGCGGATTTTCTTCACATTATCGCCCGAGAACAAGGGTTTGGCTCGTGGCCGCGCCTTGTCTTTGCAGCCGAAGCACAAGGGCTGGATCGTGCCGCCAAACGCCAGAAACTGCTGGGGGCATTGCATCATGGCCATGTTTCCCGCGTGGAGCAGTTGCTGGAGATGACGCCCGATCTCGGAAAGGGCGACTTGCAGGTGGCTTGCTCGGTTTACGATCTGGCAACCGTTCGTGACCTGTTGGAGGCAGAACCGGACAGAGCCGTGGAAGACACGTCCGGGCGGCGACCCATCTTGTGGCTTGCCGGGTCGCGATGGCTAAGAGCCCGCCCGGAACTTGAAGCCGATATGTTGGCAATCGCAGAGCTGCTGCTGGCCAATGGTGCCGACGTGAACGACGGTGTTCCCTGGGACGATGGTCACAAGCTCTCCGCGCTGTACCTCGCCATCGGGCATTCGAACAACATGCCGCTTGGGCGTTGGTTGCTGGAGCATGGAGCAGACCCGAATGACAACGAGTCGCTATATCACGCGACCGAACTGGGACATCACGAAGGGCTGAAAATGCTGCTGGAACACGGGGCCGATCCTGCGGGCACGAACGCCCTTCAGCGCGCGATGGACTTCGATGATATCGAGGCGGTTCGGATGATCCTCGAGGCAGGCGGACAGGCCGAGGACTTCAATCCGGCTCCTGTCGGCGGCGAGCTTCCCTGGGTCCGCCCTGCGTTGCATCAGGCGGCACGGCGCATGTGTTCGCCAGAGATGGTCGAACTGCTTCTTGAAGCTGGAGCAGACCCTGACCGGAAGCAGGACGGCATGACGCCTTATGCGATGGCACGCGCTTTCGGAAACCGCCAAATGGCAAGCCTGTTGGAAAAAGCGGGCGCGGCGACGGAATTGACGCCCACGGAAGCCGCGCTTGCCGCACTTGCCGACGGCGAAACGGATGTGCAGTTGACCGATGACGCTCTGCCCGAAGCGTTGAAGGATTTCGTGCGAACGATCCTGCACCTCCCCGGCAAACTGGACCATGTGAAGCGCTTGGTCGAAGCCGGTCTGGACTATGACAAGCCGGACAGTGAGGGCCTGACGGCCGTTCAGGTTGCCGGCTGGGAAGGTCTGCCGGAAGTGATGGGGTATTTCCTGTCACTCGGCGCGGACCTGACCCATGTGAACGGGTATGGGGGAACACTTTTCTCGACCATCCTTCATGGGTCTGAAAACAACCCCAGCCGGGAAGGGCGTGACTACGAGAGCTGTCTGCGTTTGGCGCTTGAGGCTGGGGTGGACTTGCCGAGACATGCTCTTCAAGCTGCAGGCGTGCCCGAACTGGCGGCCTTCCTTGTCGATTGGGCGGAGACATATCCGGAGCAAGTCGTGGATCATGGGGTTGTCTGATTATCACATCGCGGAGCTTGCCTGTGGCAAGGGGTGGTTGGGCATCGGACCGATGCCCGGCCGATCCGGGAGCTATGACGCTGATCTGATGGCCATTCTGCGCTGGGGTGCCGGGCTGGTCCTGACCATGACCACGGGTGAGGAACTAGAGCGTTCCGGGGCAGGGCAGTTTGGTGACGAGCTCAATGCGGCCGGTGTCGAATGGCGGCATCTTCCAATCCCCGATTTCGGGGCGCCGCCCCCCGTCACAGACGCGCAGTGGCCGGAAGTGTCGGAAACGGCACATGCGCTTCTGGCACGCGAAGGGCGTGTGTTCGCTCATTGTTACGGGGGGTGTGGCCGATCCGGCATGGCCCTTTTGCGCCTGATGGTCGAGGCCGGTGAAAATGTGGACCCGGCCTTGGAGCGCTTGCGCCATGTGCGGCCTTGCGCCGTGGAGAGAGAGGCGCAGAAAGCCTGGGCGGCCATCCCGATGTATGACAGACAAGGCTGGGCACGATGACTGGCCCCGGGGACGGCGCGCGGCTTCTTCTGACGGTTCTGCTGGCCGCCTGGGTGATGGCCTATGCCTATTCCGTGTTCGAGATTTCGGCGACAGGCGACATCACGAAGCTTCTCGATCTCGACCTCCAACACCAGCCGTCGCTGTACTTTCTGGGGTGGCAGGGCATCGCAGGCACAATCGCAGTTGGCATCTACGGTGTCTCGCGGCTTTGGCCGCGCGGGGCGGCGGCGCGCCAGTTTGGCAATGTGCCCTTGCTATTGGCCATCGTGCTCGTCGCCGCCCTGTCGGCCGTGTTGGTGTTCGGCCAACAAGCACGGCGAATTTTTTCTGTGCATGATCGTCTATTTTTACATTGGGTTTTCTGAACCGGCTGGACATTCTTCTGTCAACCGTCTATGACGTTTTCTGACTGAACTCGAATCAGAGGCCGCAATGGATCTCTCGAACCTG
>JAJDZT010000071.1 GCA_022824525.1 Silicimonas sp.
TCAGGTTCGAGAGATCCATTGCGGCCTCTGATTCGATTTCAGTCAGAAAACGTCATAGACGGTTGACAGAAGAATGTCCAGCCTGTTCAGAAAACCCAATGTAAAAATAGACGATCATGCACAGAAAAAATTCGCCGTGCACCTCGCACTCACAATTGGAAACGAAATGTTGAGCGTTCTGTCCAAGACTGCGCCGTTCGGGGGCAGTAAGGGGTATGTATGCGCGAATGTATCTTGGACGAACACGACTGGGACCGAATTGTCTACGCTCTTTCCCAGTTCACCCACAACAAGGATTTCAAGGATACGCTGACGCGGGTGCTGGAGAAAAAGAGCAAGTCCCCTCCTCCGGCAAAGTGATTGGCGGTCAGAAAGCCTAGCCGAACAATTCGTGACAAAGCTCGAGCGCTTCGATCAAAGCATCAACCTCGTCAGTGGTGTTGTAGAGCCCGAAACTTGCCCGTGTGGTCGCTGTAACACCCAAATGGTCCATCAATGGTCCCGCGCAATGATGTCCCGCCCGCACGGCGACACCTTTTTTGTCCAGCACGGTGGAAATGTCGTGCGGGTGCGCAGCGCCCTCCAGGGTGAAGGAAAAGATTGCAGCCTTGTCGGCCGTGGTCCCCTGAACCTGAAGCCAATTCAAACCGTCGAGCCGCTCACGAGCGTAATCCCGCAAGGTATCTTCGTGCGCAGCAACATTGTCCATGCCGAGTTCCATGAGATAGTCGAGCGCAACGCCGAGACCAATCTGCTGCACGATCCCGGGTGTACCGGCTTCGAACTTCATCGGCGGGTCGTTCCAGGTGATTTCTTCCTTGTGGACTTCGCGGATCATATCACCGCCACCGAGGAAAGGGCGCATCTCATCCATACGTTCGCGACGGATATAGATCGCGCCTGAACCGGAAGGTCCGTACAACTTATGGCCGGTGATCGCGTAAAAATCACAGCCGAGCGCCTGCATATCAACGGGCATATGAACAGCTGCCTGAGAGCCGTCGACCAGGACCGGGACACCGTGCTCTCGCGCACCGTCGCAAACAGATTTGATGTCGACGCGTGTCCCCAGAACGTTCGAAAGATGCGTTACAGCAATCAGTTTGGTCCGCGGCGTTATTGCGTTCAGGATCTTTTCCGGCGGCAAGGCCCCGGTTTCGTCGACATCAACCCAAACCAGCTTAACTCCCTGCCGTTCACGTAGAAAATGCCATGGTACGATATTGGCGTGATGCTCCATCACCGACAGGATGATCTCGTCGCCTGCCTCCATCCTGGGCATGGCCCAGCCATAGGCGACCGTGTTGATGCCTTCCGTTGTGCCGGAATTCATCACGATTTCATTCTCACTACCGGCATTCAGGAACTTTGCGATCTTGCCTCGCACAGCCTCATAATTGTCGGTCGCAAGGTTAGACAGATAGTGTAAGCCTCTGTGAACATTTGCATATTCCATGGAATATGCTTGCGAAATCGCGTCGATGACAACCTGCGGCTTTTGCGCCGAGGCCCCGTTATCGAGGTAAACCAACGGCTTCCCGTTGACCTCGCGATGCAAAATAGGGAAATCGCGACGGATCGCGTCGACGTCATACATCCGACAAGCTCACTTCTGGGGCGGCGATAAATGGAGCCGCGACAAATGCGATGAGGAAAGAACTCAAAACTGTCACGGCAGCGGCTCGCCAGAGCGAGCTGAATCCGTGAAGCGCCGCCACGAAGTTGATTTGGATCCAAACCAGAAAGAGCGCGACCACGAAAATGAACATCACCGCAAGGTTCGGTGAGACCATCGCCAGAACGAGTTGGACCGCTGATGCCGGCAGCAGCATGGCCTGCAAGAACACTATGAGCAAAAGCGCGTTCTCCAAGGTGCCGACGCCCTGAAACCAACGCCCTACAAAGGTGACAACAAAGGCAAATGCCCCGGCCACCGCAACATAGAACACAAGACTTCTAAAGGGGCTTCGAGGCGCTCCGATTTCCGGCATGGCAGCGAAAAGGGCCGTGTCTATGAGCACACTCAGGATGGCCACCAGAAACAGCGCCGGAACAACTACCTCGCGCGGAACGCCAAGTGCAATGATGTCTGCCGCAGCAGCACGGGGCTCCCTTAGCGCTCGCACGCCCTGAGCAAACAAGGATTCAATCAAGGTCATACCGCTGCTTCCTGCCCCGAGCGTACAGCCGCCACAAGACCGAATCCGGCAAATGTCAGAAAGCTGCCAAGGGCCAAGATACCAGCGACCATCGGACCAGCGCCGTCACCCGCAAACCCAGACATCAAGCCTGTGAGCAGCCAAAGGGGAGCAGACGCCAAAAGGGCCCAGAAAAGTGCCGATCGAACACGGAACCCATCCACCGAAATGCGCAGCAAAGCCATGATGCCTTTGAGGACCAAGGAAAGGACATAGAAAAGAAGCGGCATGACCATCAGCCATCCAAACAACGCGCCGGACATACGCGCGTCAAACGGGATTGAAGGGTCAAGGAACGCCTCCCGCGACAATCGCGGCCATTGCGCAATGAAGATCAGGAAACAGGCCCCCATGAGCACGGCAAGCGCCCGATCCTCGCGAGGAGGACCGGACATGCGGCGAGCCTGGACTTCGGCCGGTGCGCGGTATGTCCGCACGATATCGAGAACGACACTCACGACCTGTGCCGGAGAAGCCAGCCTTCGAGACGCGAACGGATATCATCCGCGATCTCTTCGTTTTCGATTTCGTCGATTGCCTCGGCAAGGAAGGCAAGCACCAGGAGATCCTGGGCCTCTTTCTCTGGCACGCCTCTGGACCGAAGATAGAAAAGCGCCTCTTCATCGATCGCGCCAGATGTTGATCCGTGCGAACAGGCGACATCATCTGCGTAGATCTCGAGTTCCGGCTTGGCGAGAAATTGAGCGTCCTCGTCCAGAAGGAGCGACTGACTGATTTGGTAGCCGTCGGTTTTCTGCGCGCCCGGTTTCACGAGGATCTTGCCTTGAAACGCCCCGACCGCACCGTTCTTGAGCACTTTCTTGAAAACCTGGCGGCTTTCACAGTTCACCGCGTCATGGGTGATGAACACGGTGTCATCGTGATGGAAATCACCGTCTCCCATGGCAGCCCCAGCAATATGTGCCTGTGCATTGTCGCCCGTGAGCTCGATGAACGCCTCGTTCCGCGTGAGGCGGCCGTTGGCCGTCAGCGTGAAGCTCTTGAACACGCTCTCTTCGCCAAGACGCGCGAAGATATGTGTGACGGCGCGGCGTTCGTGATCGCGGCCTTGGCTTCGTATGTGATGGAAGGCTGCCTTGTCCGCCACATCTACTTCAAAGCATTTGTTGAAGCGCGCCGCCGCCGGGCCGGCTTCCAACAAGGTGACTTCGGCCCCCTCTTCGACCTTTACGAGGAAGTGTAGGATGGCATCGCTGTCGGTCTGCTCGTGAAGATACCGAAAGTGAAGCGGCTTCGACGGCTTGCCCGTCACACGAACCACGACACCGTCAGTCGCGAAAGCCGTGTTGAGCGCAGCGAACGGACGGGCAACCGGCGTTTGCCCGCGTGCTTCAAGAACGCCGTACAAATCCTTCGCCCAGTGAATGTCCTGCTGTGTCGCGTCAGCGAGCCGCATGATCTCCACACCTTCAAGGCTCAGGTCGTCAGAGGCGTCTGAGTCGAAAACACCATCGCGGAAAACAAGGCACAGGCGGTCGAGATCGGAAAACGCCGGGTTCTCGTCCTCTGCAAAAAGCGCCGCTTCCGGCGCGTCGGGCGCATTCAGAGTGTCAGGCCGCGTAAAACGCCAGTACTCGTCCCGCGGACCGGGCAGACCCATCGTGTTCAAACGTGCAAGCGCATCTTCCCGAGCCTTCGTAGCCCACACGGACCCGTCCGGCATGGACAGCGGCGCAAGCCGAGCCTCTGTTGCATCAAGTTTCGCTTGTGGAAGCGCCATTACGCCACCTCCGCAAGGATATCGGCATACCCGTTGTTCTCGACTTCAAGTGCGAGTTCCGGACCGCCGGATTTCACGATCCGCCCATCGGCCATGATGTGCACGACGTCAGGTTGAATGTGACTGAGCAAACGCTGGTAGTGCGTGATGACGAGGAACGCGCGGCCTTCGTCGCGGAGTGCGTTCACGCCTTCGGATACAAGCCGCATGGCATCAACATCAAGACCGGAATCCGTCTCGTCCAGAATGCACATCTTGGGCTCCAGCATCGCCATCTGAAGGATCTCGTTGCGCTTCTTCTCGCCTCCAGAGAAGCCAACGTTCACAGGTCGCTTCAGCATATCGGCGTCGATCTTCAGCGCCTTCGCCTTCTCGCGGATGAGCTTCAGAAAATCCGCCGCACTGACCTCTTCCTCGCCGCGCGCCTTCTTCTGGGCGTTGAGCGCAGTGCGCAGGAATGTCATGTTTCCGACGCCCGGAATCTCCACAGGGTATTGGAAGGCAAGGAACAAGCCTGCCGCAGCACGCTCTTCCGGTTCCATCTCCAGAACATCCTCGCCCTCAAGCGTTGCCGCGCCGTCGGTCACTTCATAACCTTCACGACCGGAAAGTACGTAAGAAAGGGTCGACTTGCCCGACCCGTTCGGCCCCATGATGGCGTGCACCGACCCGGCTGGCACCTCAAGGTTGACCCCTTTCAGGATCTGCTTGTCTTCTTCTTCAAGTTTCACATGGAGGTTATTGATTTTCAGCATTTTTTTCCTCACGCAACGCAATAGTCCCGCCCCTGCGACGCGGCAGGGCGGGCGTTGAAGTTTCGATTTTCGTGGGGCGTCAGCTCTGGGAGCGGACTTCCTTCACATAAGCCTTGGAGAACAGGCCGGCGTATACCTTCGGAATGGCTTGCACCATTTCGGTATTGTAGTGAAAGACGGCAATGAACCCGGCCAGAAGGCCGAGAAAGCGAATGCCGCGCAACAGATGGAACGTCCATCCAAAGGTCAGCGCCAGAATGCCACCGAACAGGAAGGGCGCGTAGAACATGTAGTCTTCCAGACCCGCCGGCGGAGCCAGTTGCCCCAGTCCACCTGCCCCGAAGAGGTGATAGTCCACGGCCTGGCCGACAAACATGGAAAGACCGCCGAACAGCACGGCGAGCAACGCCAGGGTCAGCGTCGAACCACTGTTGAGGTCGATGTTCTTGGCCTTCTTCTTTTTCACGCGAACGCGGTTCGTGGCACGGCTTTTTTTCTTGCCATAAACCTGTGCTTCGTCGACGGGGCCGATATGCACCTCCCCCATCGTGTTGGAGCCACCCTTCCGGATCTTCGCAATACGCTTGTCGAACCCATCGCGTTGGGCGTTCGCTAGAGACATGCCTGTCATCCCGTTTACTCGGTTGAGCATTTTTTCCCAAGCGAATGTGGCGAGACAATGGCGCGAGAGCGGAGAAATCCGCTATTTTCGCGCGATATGAAGGAGAAATACCCATGTTTCAGGACACCGTGACCGAAGTTCCGCTGGCCGAGACCATCAGCATATTATTGACGACCTCATAGTCGAGATCCACGCCCACAACCGCGTTTCCCCCGACTTGTGCGGCCCGTTGTTCCAGTTCCTGAAGTGCGATTTGACGGGCTTTTGCGAGTTCTTCTTCATAGGCCCCCGAACGCCCGCCGACGATATCGGTGATCGAGGCGAAGATGTCCCGGAACACGTTCGCGCCCAGGATCGCCTCCCCCACGACGACGCCGTGGTAGGCAGTGATCGATTTACCTTCGATGGAGGGCGTGGTGGTCACGATCATGGTTTTGTCTCCCCAAGGGTTCATTTCTTCTCGGTCCACTGTCTCAGCACGGTCGAGGCGAAGAGGCTGCCGAGGAAGCCAGAGGCGAAGCTGATCCCGATCACTTGGCCCCTTTGGAGCATGTCCGTCAGCCAGTCGATGCCCACGGCGAAACAGGCGCAGAAGATGCCGGTCAGGACGGCGGAGAGGAGGATGGGGCGGATCATTTTCTTGCAGTGTCCCTAACTTCCTGCGTCCTCGAAGTTTGGTAGATGTACTTGAAAGAGGCGTCCAAATCCTGCGCGGCGCGAATGCGCGACTTAGCAAAGCGATAGTGCAGAAGAGCCAATGCCGCGGAACCGGAAAAGGACATAGCCGCCAAAACGACAGTCGGACGTACATTGATCGCCTCAGCGATGGGCAAAAAGCTGTATAATCCTGTCCAGAAAAACACGATGACCAACAGACAACCTCCGGCAGTCGCAATCAATACAGCTTCGCTAGAAGCTGACCGGCGAGCAGTCTTTGCGATCCTTTGTCTTTCGCTGAGCGAATAGCTCTCAAGATCGCGTTCGGCGGACATCCTTTAACCAACGCTCCCCTCCAACGAAATCGCCACTAACTGCTGCGCTTCCATGGCGAATTCCATCGGCAGCGCCTGAAGCACCTCGCGGGCGAAGCCGTTGACGATGAGTGCCACCGCCTCCTCTTCGTCCATGCCACGCTGGCGACAGTAAAACATCTGGTCGTCGTCGATCTTGGACGTCGTCGCCTCGTGCTCGACGCGGGACGAATTGTTCTTCACCTCGATGTAAGGCACCGTATGCGCCCCACACTTGTCACCGATGAGCAGCGAGTCGCACTGGGTGTAATTCCGCGAGTTCTTGGCGCGCGGATGCATCGACACAAGCCCGCGATAGGTGTTCTGCGCTTTGCCCGCGCTGATCCCTTTTGAGACGATCCGCGACTTGGTGTTCTTGCCCAGATGCACCATCTTCGTGCCGGTATCGGCCTGCTGATAGTTGTTGGTGATGGCAATCGAGTAAAACTCACCCTGGCTGTCATCGCCACGCAGGATGCAGGACGGATACTTCCACGTCACCGAAGAGCCGGTCTCCACCTGCGTCCACATCACCTTCGATCGGTCGCCCCGGCAATCGGCGCGTTTGGTGACAAAGTTATAGATGCCACCCTTGCCCTCTTCATCGCCCGGGAACCAGTTCTGGACGGTGGAATACTTGATCTCCGCGTCTTCCATCGCGACCAATTCCACAACAGCAGCGTGAAGCTGCGAGGTATCCCGCTGCGGCGCGGTGCAGCCTTCGAGGTAGGAGACGTAGGATCCCTTGTCGGCAATGATCAGGGTCCTCTCGAACTGACCCGTGTTCTCGGCATTGATCCGGAAATAGGTGCTCAGCTCCATCGGGCACTTCACACCCGGCGGGACATAGACGAAGGATCCATCGGAAAATACGGCCGAATTCAGCGTCGCATAATAGTTGTCCGACACTGGCACGACACTGGCGAGGTACTTCTTCACCAGTTCCGGATGCTCCTTGATCGCCTCGGAAATCGAACAGAAGATCACGCCGGCCTTGGCGAGTTCAGCCTGGAAAGTCGTGCCAACAGAAACCGAGTCAAATACGGCATCCACAGCGACCTTGCGGCCCTCAGAAGGCGCGTTCTCTGCCCCTTCGACACCCGCGAGGATCATCTGCTCCTTCAGCGGAATGCCAAGCTTCTCATAGGTTTCCAGCAGCTTCGGATCGACCTCGTCCAGCGACTTCGGTTTCTCCTGCATGCTCTTGGGCTTGGCGTAGTAGTACTGGTCCTGGAAGTCGATCTTCGGATAATCGACCATCGCCCAGTCGGGCTCCTCCATCTGAAGCCAGCGACGATAAGCCTCCAGCCGCCACTCGGTCATCCACTCCGGCTCTTCGTTCTTGGCCGAGATCAACCGCACGATGTCTTCGGTCAGCCCCTTGGGAGCGTATTCCATCTCGATATCGGTTTCCCAACCGTACTTGTAGGTATCAAGCTGGCGCACAGCATCGACGGTTTCCTGATCGACCCCGTCTTTCACACCGGTGTTGTCCAAAGCTGCCATCTATCGTCCCTTTATGCCGCCCGTTGGCGAAACTTTTTCTCGTGTTTCAGCCACGCTTCCGCGAAACGCAGCACATCATCCTCAGTTGTCGTCGGGCCCATTGAAACCCTAAGCGCACCCTCGGCCTCCTGCTCACTCAGGCCCATCGCCTTCAAGACCCGAGGCACTTTGACCTTGCCGCTTGAACAGGCGGAACCCGAAGACACCGCGAAGCCCGCCAGATCCATCTGCATGACTTGCGTCTCGCCCTTCCAACCGGATGTCGCGAAGCAAGTTGTATTGGGTAATCGGCGTGCTTCTTGCCCGACAAAAATAGTCTCTTTTATTTCGGATGCCAGAGCATTTTCTAGAATGTTTCTAAGTTTTTCGATTTCGGTCCAGACCCCCGCCTCCAAATCGTGCGCTGCCGCCTCGCAAGCAGCTCCAAAACCGGCGATCCCCATGACATTTTCTGTCCCGGAGCGCCGCCCGAGTTCCTGTCCGCCGCCTTCTTGCAGCGGGCTGAAATCGAAGCCGTCGCGCACCAGCAAAGCGCCCACCCCCTTCGGCCCTCCTAGCTTGTGTGCGCTGAGACAGGCGAAATCCGCGCCCGACCAATGGAAGCTCCAGGGGATGCGCCCGACGGCCTGCGTTACGTCGAGAAAGAGCCAGTCCGCCCGCGCCCGCCCGAACGGGTATTGCCCGTCGACTTTCTCGGGTGGTTCGGTGATGACACCGGTTTCGGAATTGGCCAGCCCCATGGCCAGCGTGTGGCCCGGCCCGTTGGGGCGCTCACTCAATCCGCCCATGTCGGCATGAGCCCAGACCGCGTCATGTGCTGTTTCATCCACCAGCACGTCATATCCATCGGGCACATTCTCCAAAACCCGCGCCGCTTCCGTCGCGCCGGAGGTAAAGACAACCTCTCCCGGCTTGCACCCGCAAAGGGCGGCCACCTGCCCCCGCGCCCGCTCGACGATGGCCTTGGCCGCGCGCCCCTCCGCATGCACGGAAGATGGGTTCCCCACCGCATCCATGGCCGCGACCATCGCGTCGCGCGCTTCGGGGCGAAGCGGTGCTGTGGCGTTCCAGTCGAGATAGACCCGCTCCATCAACTGATCTCGCATCCTCGAAGAACAACTATCCTTGGGGCCAGACGTTTGGAGCCGAGCGTCTGTTCGCGCAAACCGCTAGCCATCGTCCACTACCTCAAACAAGGCCGGAACCGCCGGACAGGGCGCCAGTTCATTTGCCACCACATCCGACAACCGGGTCTGGTGCAGAAAAACATAGACATGCGCCGACAAACCTTCCCACAGCCGGTTTGTCATCGACTGCGCCCGGCTTCCCGACGAGCCACCCGAGGCGCCCGCTCCGGTATGCATGGCGCTTACCGTCTCATCAACGGCGGCAAGGATTTCCACCACACGGATTTCACTCGCGGGCTTCGCCAACTGATAGCCGCCGCCCGGGCCACGCATGCTCTTCACAAGACCATTGCGCCGAAGTTTCACGAAAAGCTGCTCGAGGTAAGGAAGCGAAATGTCCTGCCGTTTCGAGATCTCGGCAAGCGACAACAATTGGTCGCTGGGCGCCATCGCCAGATCGGCGAGCGCGACCATGGCATATCTGCCCTTGGTGCTGAGTTTCATCGAGCCGCAATCCCCGCAAATGGATTGACCTTTTGACGGTCAACGCTTACCTCAGCCCAGCACTCGGGGGTGCGAGGCTTTTAACTTAGAACGCTTCTAAAGTACCCGACCAAAGGCGTCAACTTTGGAAGGGTCGAAAGAGTTTGGCCTCCAAAGAAAAGAAGGTGGATACGCGCGAATGCCTGAAGTGATTTTTCCGGGCCCCGAGGGCCGACTAGAAGGTCGGTATCACGCTCAAAAGACCAAAGACGCTCCGATTGCCATTGTACTGCACCCGCACCCACAATTCGGCGGGACGATGAACAATCGCGTGGTGTACAATCTCCACTACGCATTCCTGAACATGGGCTTCAATGTGCTCCGCTTCAATTTCCGCGGTGTCGGTCGAAGCCAAGGTGAGTATGACCAGGGAATTGGCGAGTTGTCGGATGCGGCCAGCGCACTCGATTACCTTCAGTCAATGAACCAGAATGCCAAGCACTGCTGGGTCGCCGGGTTTTCGTTTGGCGCTTGGATCGGTATGCAACTGTTGATGCGCCGCCCAGAGATCACGGGTTTCATCAGCGTGTCACCACCTGCCAACATGTACGACTTTTCGTTCCTGGCCCCCTGCCCGTCCTCCGGTCTCATCATCAATGGAACCGGGGACCGCGTTGCTCCTCCGCGCGATACGCATACGCTCGTCGGAAAACTGCACGAGCAAAAGGGTATCACGATCACCCATACGGAGATCGAAGGGGCCGGTCATTTTTTCGAAGACCCGCATATGGAAGACATGATCGGCAATGTCACGGAATACGTGCAGCGCCGTCTGACAGAGACGACCCGCTAAGCTGAAAATCAGCCCATCTGTGTCCGTTTGGAGGCGCAAAGGCTCTATTGATCCGTTTCTGGAACAGGAAAAGTGAGCTAAGCGTCCGAAAATTGGCTCGAAATTGGAAACCGAAACAGCTGTTTCGTGTTTTTTTTGTCTGCTCAAAGCGTTTTTTTTGCGGTTCGCCGTTATTCCGCCGCAATTGCGCCAAATCGAGGTCTAACGCCGCCTTCTATATGAACCTACCTTCCCTCGTCGCTCCGAAAGGTGCGCCTCGGTTCTCAAACGGCCGTTCGATGGGTCCGAAAGCGAAAGCATCAAGCGTTCAGGCGCGGACACATCGTAAACCTCTCGAGCAAAAAAGTTTGGCCCGGCATTTCGCCGGGCCAAAAACGTTCCACCTGCATGTCACGACTAATCTGAGGAGGGAGTGGCCCCAGATAAGTGACGAATTGTATCGCCATTGCGACAAAAGGCAGGGATCCCGGAACGACCATCCCGCAAGTGTTTTTCGCACGAAGTTGGGTCAGTGCACCCCGTGCAGGCCAGAACGGACTTCCAGTAGTCGTCCTGACCGAAATTTCCCGTCTGAAGTTCCATTTCGAGATCGACACCATTGGCTGCCGCCATTTGGCGCATCAGTTTCTCGTGCTTCTCGAGACGCTGCGTATTACTCATCGAGGCTCTCCCAAACGTTGCTGAGAGAGTGCCCCGCGGAAGCGGCCCTCGTCTTTGACTCAGATCAATTTCGTGGATGAGACCTGATCAGGGCTCGGCGTTGGTATCGCCTTCAAGACCCGCTGCAAGTTGGAAGCCAATTCGCCGGGGCTCCGCTGCGTCTGCTTCTTTCGGCATGGCGCGCAACAAAACGTTGAGCTGGCTGACATGCTGTACGAGTTGCACTTTGGCGCCCGTCTGATCGGTCCCGTAGAATGTAACGATATCCGGGTCAAAATGACCAAGGCCTTCGATTCTTAGAAAGCCCCCGCCGGTGTCAGTGAAGCCCATGGCGACCTCTTGCTCAGCGTCGAGAAGCTTTTCAAAGTTCTGAATGTAAAGGATCAGTCTTTGGTATGCCCACTCTGCAGGGCTTTTCTTTTCAACAGGTTGCTTGATCACCGATGGCGGAAGCGCCTCCTGCTCAATTGAGTGCTCACCCGGCTTTGAATGAACGGCGCCTCTCCGCGGTTCAGCAATCGTTTCTGCGAACTCGGCTGTGATCTTGATATCGTCGTTCATATTTCCCTCCCGGCCCCGCTTGAAGTGGCTACTCAATTGATGCTTCGGAGGCCAGTCACATTTGGGCGTAAACCCACGCCCCATCTTCGCGGCGATATCGTGAAACCCTGCCCTGTCGCCAAAGGTGCACGCAGTGCGCCACCGCCTCTACAAGCGCGAGACCGTATTCCGCTTCCCGAATCTCCCGTTTGAAGATCGGCATAAAGCACTCGGCTGCGGATGAGGGCGCAACCAAATGTGCCTCCAAACGGTCGAGGGCGGAAACGTGGTTCTCGATCAATTGCTCAAGCCTCGTCGGCAATCCCACGAACGGGAGTTTGTGACCTGGCAATACGTAATGCTCTTCTCGCGCCATTGGCTGGAAAGCTCGGCAAGACGCAAGCCAATCGGCGACCGGATCCGCCTCTGGCTCTGTCGGATAAACGCCGAGGTTCGGCGAAATCGACGGCAAGAGTTGATCGCCCCCAAGGACAAGATCGTCGTCTTGAGACCAGAGTGTGGCATGTTCAGGCGCATGCCCGTGGCCAATACGGACCGTCCACTTCCGCCCCCCGGCGAGCACCACCTCACCGTCTTGAATCCGCGTATATCCAAGGGGTAGCGACGCAATGACGTCGGCGAAATTGAATGGGCGCGCTTCAGCACGCTTTGCCAGATCTTTTTTGGACGCTCCTGAAGCCCGGTAGAATTCCATTGCCTCGGCCACCGGGCGTTCTTGCACATCCAGCGCCAGCATACGAGCCATGAGATAGGCCGTTCGCGTCGTCAGAAGCTCAGCGCCTTGCCCGACAAACCAGCCTGCAAGTCCGATATGGTCAGGATGATGATGTGTCACCAGCACACGGCTCACGGGCTTGCCAGAAAGCGGGCCTCCAAGGGCCGCTTCCATGGCAGCGCGGCCCTTTTTCCAATCGAGACCAGTGTCTATCAGCATCCAGCTGTCGCCGTCATCCAACGCATAGACATTCACATGATCGAGGGCCATTGGCAGCGGCAGTCGCAGCCATAGAACACCGTCGGCAACTTCAGTCGCCTCGCCGTGTTCCGGCGGCGCGTCAAACGGATAACGGATCACACGCTGCGCGACGTTCATCAGGCAGCAAGATCATCGGGGGAGAGGTCGAACAACCCTTCTTCTCCGACACGTACCTGCGCAAGAAGTGCGGCATGCTCCGGCAAAAGCCGGTCGATGTAGAAACGTGCAAGGGCAACCCGCGGTCCCTCGCCTGCCGCCATGGCCGCCGTTAAGTGGTAATGACCTCCAAGCACCCTTGCTGCGGCGCGCAGATAAGGTACCGCCCCTGCAAAACGCTGCTCAAGATTTTCGCCCACCAGCCACTCTGTGGTCTCGCGCAAAGTCTCGGCCGATGCCCAAACCTTTTCTGCCAACTCGGGATAACTCGCTCGCGCGGCCTCGGCGCCCGCCTCGACTTCATCCAAAAGCCGATACATGGCCTCGCCACCGTCCATCAACTTGCGCGCGACAAGGTCCATCGCCTGGATGCCATTCGTACCTTCGTAGATTGCCGTCACACGAACGTCGCGGAAGTACTGTGCGGCACCGGTTTCTTCAATGAACCCCATTCCGCCATGCACCTGAACACCGGTATCCGCGACCTGCGTCCCGACATCCGTTCCGAAGGCCTTTGCAATGGGCGTCAGAAGCGCCGCCCGCGCCTCCCACACGTCATCGCCTGTTGCGTCGCTCATATCGATCGACACCGCGCAGGCCAACGCGATCGCGCGCGCCGCAAAGATATCGGCTTTCATACCGGTCAGCATGCGGCGCACATCGGCGTGCTCCACAATTGCGCCGGTCCCGCCAACCTTGCCTTGCTTCCGATCGCGGGCATACTCGAGCGCTTTCTGAAACGCTCCCTCGGCGGCACCAATACCTTGCGTGCCAACCGCAAGCCGGGCGTTGTTCATCATGGTGAACATCGCTGCCATGCCGCCATTTTCGGGCCCGATCATCCAACCGGTCGCCCCATCATACTCCATGACAGCGGTCGGCGAGCCATGCAGTCCCATTTTGTGTTCAAGGCTCACGACCCGAAGGCTGTTGCGCTCACCGGGATTCCCATCGGCATCGGGGAGGAATTTCGGGACAAGGAACAAGCTGATGCCCTTTGTGCCCGGAACCGCGTCGGGCAAGCGGGCAAGGACAAGATGGCACACATTGCCTGCGAAATCTGCGTCACCCCAACTGATGTAGATCTTCTGCCCACAGATTTTAAATGTCCCGTCGCCGTTCGGCTCCGCCTTCGAGCGAAGTGCACCCACGTCGGAACCGGCTTGCGGCTCCGTCAGGTTCATTGTGCCAGTCCATTCGCCTGAAATGAGTTTCGGAAGGTAAAGATCCTTGATTGCGTCGGATGCATGCGCCTCCAGCGCTTCAATTTGGCCAAGCGACAGAACCGGGCAAAGATGCAGCGACAGGCAGGCGCCTGCCATCATGTCATTGATTGCCGTTCCAAGCGCGACCGGAAGCCCCATGCCGCCGTAGTGCGGGTCTGCCATCACGCCGACCCAACCGCCTTCGGCGATGGCCTTGTACCCGTCTGCATAACCAGGAGAGGTGCGGACGACGCCGTTCTCAAGAACGGCTGGGTGGAGATCGCCATTGCGCTGCAGAGGAGCCAAGACTTCGTCACACATCTTACCGGCCTCGGTCAAAATTGCCTCGACAAGGTCAGGTGATGCCTCCGCAAATCGCTCGGTTTCAGCGACCGCGGGAAACCCGACAACATGGTCGAGAATGAACCGATGGTCCTGCACGGGTGACGTATATGGCATTCCATTCTCTCCGAATTGGCTTGGCAAGCGAAACCAGCCCCGTTAACGCAGGCGGAGAATGAATGCCGCGGGAGCGTATCGCAACCGGGACGCAGCGTCACAGGACCGAGCATGAAAACCGAACGGCTGGGACATGACAAGGGTGCCATCGAGTACGCTGCGGGCCTCCTCGCCGAGGGCGAACTCGTGGCCTTTCCGACCGAGACCGTCTACGGGCTCGGAGCCGATGCCACTCAGGACAACGCCGTTGCGAAGGTCTTCGATGCGAAAGGACGACCAAGCTTCAACCCATTGATCGTGCACGTTTCCGACTTCGAGATGGCTCAGAAAATTGGCGTTTTCTCGAACGATGCCCGCGCGTTGGTGGACAGAGTTTGGCCTGGTCCACTCAGCGTCGTCGTTCCGCTTCGGGATGATGCCGAACTGTCTCCACTCGTGACGGCCGGACAAGCCAGCGTCGCAATTCGCATGCCAGCTGGCACCATTGCGCGAGAGCTTATTCGTGCACTGGATCGTCCGATCGCCGCGCCGTCGGCGAACCCATCGGGCAAGGTCAGTCCAACCACCGCCGCACACGTTCTCGACGGGCTCGACGGTAGGATTGCGGCGGTGATTGACGGTGGTGCATGCCCTGCCGGGCTTGAATCAACCATCATCGGATTTCTTGAGGACACCCCGCGCCTTCTGCGCGAAGGTGCCTACGTACCAGATTTCGAACTGGAACGCGCGACCAGCCCATCGAAAAACCCGCTCGCGCCGGGCCAACTGGCCTCGCACTATGCACCGGATGGGAATGTCCGACTGAACGCAGAAGATGCCCGAGAGGACGAGTTTCATGTCGGTTTCGGCACCATAGACGGTGACACCACACTCTCGCGTGAAGGGGACCTCGTTGAGGCGGCGGCACGCCTTTACGCCGTCCTGCACGAAGCGAACGCGCGACACGTGAAGAACATCGCGATCGCCCCTATTCCGGACACCGGCCTCGGCCTGGCAATCAATGACCGTCTGCGACGAGCCGCCGCCCCACGAAGCTAGCAGCAGACGCGGAACCCGGGAAACACGGACAGAACTACTCCTGTCCGGGCCGACGCTTGTAGACGCCTTCCGGCAGGTTGAGCGCCTCTCTCAAGTCGGCAATCTGTGCCAATGACAGTGTGATCTTCTGGACGCTTTCACCATCGTGTCCAACCTGTTCAAGGGTCACACAATCTTCGAAGGCGTTGATGACGATGTCCTCTTGCCGGTATTGCGCGGCATCGTCGATGAGAGTGACAACCGTGGCGTCGAATTCGTGCTCGATGGTAAACATGGAATGAACACTGACCGAGCGTCTGCCACTCCGCAAGCGCAACCCTTTGCCGATCACGGGTTTGACGGTTGAAATCGGCTATGCGCAGCGCGAATATGCCGTTCCAGACCGGTATTTGACGGAGACGACCGATGCGCCCCCTGATCGCCCTTGCCCTAACAGTCTTGCTTGCGGCCTGTGATGCGCCTTCCAATAGCGTTTCGGTGCCAAGCGAGCCATTGCCACAGGTAAAGCGAACAGGTTCGCCCCAGAGTCTGGCGGATTTCCGCGCGGTCGCAGCCCGAGTCGAGCCGGTTGCGGAGCGCGCGTGCAGACGCAACACCAACGGGAGAAACTGCGATTTCCGGATAATCATCGACAACCGTCGCGAACTTGGTTCAAACGCCTATCAGACCTACAGCAAAAGCGGCCAGCCAATCCTTGGCATCACGCCTGCGTTGATCCGAGACATGCGCAACCGCGACGAGATTGCTTTTGTTCTGGGCCATGAAGCTGCGCATCACATTGCGGGACACATCTCGCAAACGCAGGCCTCGGCAACGACCGGAGCAATCCTCGGCAGCGTCCTTGGCAGTGCTGTCGGACTGGACGCATCAGGAGTCGAGTTGGCGACGAATATTGGCGGAACGGTCGGAGCACGGCGTTTTTCCAAGGGGTTTGAACTTGAGGCCGACGCAATGGGTGCCCGCATTGCCGAAGCTGCGGGCTATGACGCCGTGCGTGGTGTTTTGTACTTCATGGAGGCACCCGACCCCGGCGATCGTTTTCTGGGTTCGCATCCGCCCAACGCAAATCGCATCAATACCGTACGCCGCGCCGTCGGTCGCTGATAGGCAGGCCCCTACTCCGCCGCTTCCTGCTCAGCCTCTTCCGTTCCAACGACCCGTTCCCGCCAGATGGCGTCTGGGAGATGGGGGTTGGTAATCGCCTCGTAAAGCGCGCGATAGTCATCCTCGGCCATGAGCGTCGCAATTCGTTCGCGATGCCATGCGACCGAGGCCTGATGAAGCTCGAACAAGTTAGCATCCACCAGAAGCCGCGCCAGTTCCTCTCGTGCGCGAGCCAAGTGCTTGTGTATCGAGCGATCAGTCTCCGTCGCGTAGTTCCGATTGCACCAATACGAAACGCCTTGGTCCTGATCGACGTGATTGATTCGTCCGCGTTGGCGCTTGACCAGGAAACTCTCGGCCGACCGTAGAACGTAGTGATTGAGCGTTACCATGTCGTAGCCGATGGTATCCTTGCGACTGAACCACTCATTCTTACGCAAAACTCTTTCCGGCATCACGCGACCGGCACCGTTCACCCAGCGCACCTCGTCAGCCCGGTCTTCATCCAGTTCGAGGGGACGGTGCACCCCAATCTTCGAGAAGGGGCCATCAGGCCGATAAAACGATTTGAACCCCCAACCAAGGCGCGGTTTCGGAATGTATAGCGGTGCGCAGGCGTTGAATTGCTCCGTCTGCCAGCGATCTTCAAACGCGTGAATGCCTTTGTTGCCGAAGAACCGCCACGTCATGGATATCACGTTCGGGTCGCCCGCAGCCTCCAACAGGGCGGCAAACGTACCATCGCCCACGTGAATGTTAACGAACTCGTCCACATCAATCACGCCGACCCAGTCGGCAGTTCGCACGACCTCCCGTTCGACCGCGTCATTCAAGGCTCCCCGCTGCGGCTTTTGCCCTGCTTCCCGGTTGAACGGATTGTCGAGGCGAGTGACCAGCCCCATGGCTTCCAATCGATCCAGAAGCACGTTCGTGGGATCGTCACAATCGTTCGTGTAAACGACGAAATGCGTCACGCCGATCGAAAGATGATAGGCGACCCATTCCAGTATGAAGCACCCTTCGTTCTTCATGGATGTGACGAGAACAATCTGCTGCGACTTTGGTTTCCTCTGAAGTGGCTCCAGTAACGCCTGCCGCTTTTGCGTCCGGTTCATCAGACCCTTGAATTGTTCGACAGCCGCACGCCCCGTGGCAGGTGGCTCCTTTCGAAGACTGAAGCCTTCTCCCGCGACCCGAATCTCGGTTTTCGGGGCTTCTGCTTCTTCCGGCAATTCGACGTCAGGAACCGCATGGGTCATCGGATTGGCGCAGATGGCGTCAAAAACGGTCGCTTCCCGAACGGTTGCGCGCAGGTCTTCGATCCTGGCTTGGTGCCACGCCACAGCCTGAATATGCAAAGGACCGAGGATCGGGTCTTGGGCAAATGCTTTTCGTATCCCATGCCCGAGCGCAAGACGCGGCAATATGGAATGCTCCACCTCGTCATTGCGATTGTATGTGTTCCAATAGGCGATGCCTTGAGGGCGCGCGACGTGGTTGGTCCGCCCCCTGTCCCGCTTGACCAGAAAACTTTCACAAGACCTGACCGCGTAATGGTTCAGCGAAACAAGATCGTATCCCCAACAATCGATGCCAGACCGCCATCCGCTTTCCAGGTAGCGCTCGGGCATTTCAGCCCCGGAGCCATTGACCCAATTCGGCATCGGACCTGTCGGTTGATTTGGGCGATGAACTCCGAAAGCGTTAAAGGGGGATTCCCGTCGAAAAATTGTCTTGAAGCCCCAGGCTTGGTGCGGCTTACGCGTTAGACGCGGCGCAGCTCTCGTGAACTGCTCGGGGACGGGCCTGTCCTCATAACGGGTGACGCCATTGCAGCCGAACAGGCGCCATGTCATCGAAATAAGATCAGGATCGCCCGCGGCAGCGAACAAATCGGGAAGTCGACCCTCGCCCACATGGATGTTGATGTATTCGTCGACGTCCATCACGACGACAGCGTCGGCCCGGCGGATAACGGTATGAGTGGCAGCGTCTTCAAGGGCCAAACGCTGAGGCTTCTCCCCTTCCTCAACAGGATTGTCGACACGTGTCACGAGCCCGCGCATGGCAAGGGCATCGAGGATGGCTTCCGTCACATCGTCACAGTCATTGGTGTAGACGAGAAAATGCGTGATCCCGATACCAAGGTGGTACGCGACCCAATCGAGTATGAATGGACCTTCGTTGCGCATCGTCGTTACGGCCACGACATCCTCCAAAGGTCGAATGGAGGTTGATGCGGACTTGTAAACAGGTCTGCGGTAGGCGCCCGCATGCGGATGGTCGCGATCTGGATCCGGGCAACCCGGCAGTGGCGCATCGCACGGGTCCAACCGATGCTTCAGCAAGAGTTGTCCGATCAGACTATCCGGATGGGGCACGCCTTTTTCGGTCTCTGCCAGACGTTTGCGGGCCCGTCGCCCGTAGAGATGGATCGAAAGCGTTTCATCAGTGATTACAGATGAATGATCGATCCCGGCCCGAAACAACTTCCGCCGTTCAGAAAAACTGTAAGGGTAAAGTGCGACCTGCGGCAGCGCATGACGGATCTCGCCGCTCTCTTTCAGGAAATGGGTAAATGCTTTGGGTCCCCAAACTGCCCAGACCTGATCGCCGACATGCACCGGTTCCCCGCGATCACGCGCAGCCTCCAATTCGGCGACGTAGGCCGGGTCGAGGTAGTGCGGAATAGCGTATTCATCAGAAGTATGCGCAACCAACCCGGCCAGAGCTTCGCTATCACGCGGCAGTCCAAGGACGCCGATGTTGACTTCATGGTCGCTTTCCCAGCCATAGAAGTGCCCGCTCGTCGTATGGAAAGGCTTCCGGCAATACGCGTCGGTGTCTGCCCAAATCAGACGATCTTCCTTCGAAAGAAGCCGATATCGAAACATGTCGGCATGAGGCGCAGGAGAGCCTGATTTGCCGTGCACGATCTCGTCTCGCTCCGGCAAGATGTCCTGTGCCGCCCGACACTCGACGCCTTCGGGCACACGTCCGATCGTTTCATAGCTGTAAAGAACAACATGGTGGCCGGCATCAAGAAACGATTGAATGCAAAGCTGTTCCAGGAAGGACAGTTCCCCCCGCATCCACAGCATTGCGATCTGGTGCTCCATGCGCCTCTATCTGCCCCGTTTCCCGGTTTTGCGCGAGCTTACCCGATGCCGGATTTGGAGCCAATCGACTTTCGGCTTGTTCGACCATTGGACAGGCCAACAGATCACCTTGGCGGTCTTGAATCCATAGACCAGCCCGGCGAGCACATCCAACCTGCTACCCGCAAAAGTAGATGACTGGGCGATCTCAAATGTTACCCGCAGGGCTACGACAACAGAGTTGCTGCCCTACTCCACCTGCAATCGACTTTCCGCCATTTCCACGAACCAAGAGCACCCGTACGGAATGGCCTCATCGTTGAAGTTGTACTCCGGCGTATGAACATCCGGGCCTTCGCCGTTACCAACAAGAATGTAGGCTCCCGGACGCTCCAGCAACATGTAGGAGAAATCCTCTCCTCCCATGATGAAAGGCGATGTACGGCAATCGCCGCTCACCTTTCGTGCAGCTTCGATTGCGTATTCCGTTTCAGTCTCGCTATTCGCCATAACCGGATAGTTCCGCACATATTCGAGCTCCGCTTCACAACCGAAAGCCTTGGCAGTGTGCTCAACGATTTCCTTGAAACGCTCCTCTGCCCGATCCCGTACGTCGTCCTTCAGCGCTCGGACCGTGCCGCGCAACTCGACGGATGGCGGGATGACGTTGTAGGCCGTGGATGCCGTTTCAAAAGATGTCACGGATACCACTATCTGTTCGACCGGGTTCGTCACACGGCTTGCAATTGTCTGAAGGGCTGTCACCACATGGGCGGCTGCAACCGTTGGGTCGGTGGAAAGATGCGGTTTGGCCGCATGTCCGCCAACGCCTTTTACGATGATGGTGAATTCGGCCGTACCCGCGAAAAACGGACCGGGTCTGATCGAGAATTCGCCTGCTGGCAGCGATGGCCAATTGTGCATGCCGTAGACTTCGTCAATTCCGAAACGGTCCATCATGCCGTCCTTCACCATTTCACGACCACCACCGCCGCCCTCCTCGGCGGGTTGGAAGATGACAGCCACGGTGCCCGCAAAATTCCGCGTTTCGGCCAGGTACTTTGCGGCGCCGAGCAGCATCGAGGTATGCCCGTCATGTCCGCACGCATGCATTTTCCCAGGTGTCTGGGAGGCATACTCGACACCGGTATTCTCAAGTATGGGCAAGGCGTCCATGTCGGCACGAAGACCTACACAGCGGCCTCCGTCTTGCTTGCCGCGAATGATGCCGACGACACCGGTTTGCCCTATGCCTTCGACGACCTCGTCACATCCGAATTCGCGAAGTTTGTCTGCAACGACACCAGCCGTGCGATGCACATCGAATTGCAGCTCCGGATGAGCGTGGAAGTCACGCCGCCAGGCCGTAATTTCCTCATGTAGCTCAGCAAAACGGTTGCGGATGGGCATGGCATTTCTCCAATTGGGGTTGCTGTGGATGTAAGCCTGAAGCTGACCAGCGCAACAAAAAAAGCGCGCCGGTTCGGCGCGCCCTTTCGTGGCTTCGTCTGAGATCAGACGCGTGCGTCGCCCACGAGCTTCCAAATCACTGGGAAGGCGATCACGGCAACAACCAGCTTGAGCGCATCGACCCAGATGAAGGTCTTGACGCCCCACGCGTACCAGTTTTCCCATCCAAGAGCTGCGCCCCAGGAAGCGGAGAGCCAAACGACGCCAGGGATGTATACGCACAAAATGCCCACAGCCATTGCCGCTGCCATGGTGAGCCAGTTGCGGTCCCAACCAGCGCGGGCCAGCAGTCCAACCGCATAGGCCGCGATAAGGAAACCAAGAAGATATCCTCCGGTCGGCCCCATCATGTAAGCAAGGCCAATGCCTTTCTCAGGTGTTCCTGCGAAAACAGGCAAACCCTGGGCACCCAAGAGCAGGTAGGCGCCGACAGTCGAGGCCGCGAGGTAAGGTCCGTACGCCGCGCCGATCGTCATGATGACCAGCATTTGCAATGTGACTGGCACCGGTATGGTGGCGATCTGAACCTTGGCCGACACCCAAAGGGCGGCAACGCCTGCAACAAGCAGGACGAGGCGTTTGAGCCATACATCATTGCCGGAGGTGGACCAGAAAACTTCGGAAAGCACAGGCCGTGCGGTGAGAGTAGCCATGGAATACGTCCCTTTATTCGCTCGTTAAACGCCTTATGCACGCAGGCCAAGACGCTGGCAAGGTGACGCGATTACACTTCCGGACTGAAATGGCTCTCCATTCTGTAGTTTTTCTTCGGGCCCTCCACGGTCCAAACCGTTGACCATTTGGGCCATCCGCCGAAATCGTAAACAACAGCGTAGCGGTCTGGCGGACACAGATGGACGGTTTCGGGGTGTTCGACACCAAGCTGCACGCTGTGAAACGGACGCATGTCCTGAAAGAAAACGTTGAGTTGTCCTTCGGCTTCTTTCCAAACGTATCGGCGTGTTGCCCGAAATCGCCCCGAAGCAGTTTCAAGCCACCCCCATTCATCCTGTAATAATTGCGGTCCAGATCGGACGAACGTGCATTTTCCCTCCAAACGGTCAATGCGGCCATCTTGGTGCTGAATGCTGCGGGAAAGATCCCACGTTCCCAAAAACGAAAAGAGGGAGCTCGGGCCGCTCAAAACAGAAACAGTCGCTGCAATTGTGTGAAGACCAAAGGAAGCAATTGCCCCGCTCCGACGCCCATTTGCTCTTCTTGGCCATCCGCTGACGGGAATCTGGCCAGAGAGGTCTCAGTGATGCTTGTTCCCATGGTGCGCCCAGTCTAAACGACGCGTGCCCAGACGAAAGGCCTCTTGATGATCCCTCGCTATGCCCGCCCCGAAATGACCGCCATCTGGTCGCCTGAAACCAAGTTCCGCATCTGGTACGAGATCGAAGCTCACGCGTGCGATGCAATGGCGGAACTTGGCGTCATTCCAAAGGAGAACGCAGAAGCCGTTTGGAAGGCAAAAGACGTGGAATTCGATGTCGCGCGCATCGATGAAATCGAAGCGGTTACAAAGCACGATGTGATCGCGTTTCTCACACATCTCGCGGAAATCATTGGCAATGAAGAAGCCCGGTTTGTCCACCAAGGCATGACCTCTTCCGATGTTCTCGATACAACGCTCAACATCCAACTGACGCGAGCCACCGACATTCTGATCGCAGACATGGAAGCCCTGCTTGAGGCGCTGGAACGACGAGCGCGCGAACACAAGATGGACGTCCGCATAGGTCGTTCACATGGCATCCACGCCGAACCGGTCACCATGGGGCTGACATTCGCGCGTTTCTACGCGGAAATGGATCGGGGACTGGCCCGACTTCGTGCCGCGCGTGCTGAAATCGCCACCGGAGCCATTTCGGGTGCTGTGGGCACTTTTGCGAATATTGACCCAAAAGTTGAGGCTCACGTCTGCGAAAAACTGGGACTGGAGCCAGAACCCATCAGCACGCAGGTTATCCCCCGCGACCGCCACGCGATGTTCTTTGCCACGCTGGGCGTGATCGCCTCCAGCATCGAGAACATCGCAACCGAAATCCGGCACATGCAACGGACTGAGGTGCTGGAAGCAGAAGAGTTCTTCTCCAAAGGACAGAAGGGTTCATCTGCGATGCCGCACAAACGCAATCCTGTTCTGACCGAGAACCTCACTGGCCTCGCCCGCCTTGTTCGATCGGCGGTGACGCCTGCCTTGGAAAACGTCGCCTTGTGGCACGAACGCGATATCTCCCATTCTTCCGTCGAACGTGGCATCGGTCCGGATGCTACCATCCACTTGGACTTCGCGCTCGCACGTCTGACCGGTGTCATCGACAAGCTGGTGATTTACCCTGAAAATATGATGAGCAATCTCAACAAGTTCCGAGGGCTTGTTCATTCTCAGCGTGTTCTGCTTGCCCTGACCCAAAAGGGCGTAAGCCGGGAAGACTCCTACCGTCTCGTACAGCGCAACGCGATGAATGTTTGGGAACAAGGTGCCGACTTCATGACCGAGCTCAAAGGCGATGCCGAAGTCACCGCCGCTCTAACGAACGAAGAAATCGAAGAAAAATTCGATCTTGGCTACCACACGAAGCATGTCGACACCATTTTTGCCCGGGTTTTCGGCAAGAGCTGACGTTGCGACAGGCCCGCGCCACGCAATTCTTGCCATGAGCGTGCTCCATGCTACTCTTCGGGTACGCAACAAGGAGACATTCATGCGTATGAAGCTTCTTCTCGCAACGTTCGTCGTTGCTGCGACACCGGGATTGGCTCTTGCCTATTGCTCCGGTGGCAAACACGAGCAGGTCACAATGTCCTGCCCGGAAGGTCAAACCTTCGACACCGCAACGGACAGCTGCAAACCGCTTCCAACCGGTTGATAACGAAGACACACCTAATCTTTGAGGCGGCCACATTGGCCGTCTTTTTTAATGCGCATGTCAGGCAAGTTTTAACCAAACGTACCTAGAACGTTCTTCGAACTTCGTGAGGTGCGTGAATGTCGCTCGATGATCCGTTGGCCGATCTGCCGTCTTTTCCATCTGATGATGTGCCAGCCTCGGTTTCGTCGCTGACGTCTAAGGAAAAGGCTGCAATTGTCGTGCGCCTTTTGCTGTCGCATGGTGCGCTACCCGCACTCAGCCAGTTGCTCGAAAGCAAACAAACGGAACTTGCCGTCCAGATCGCGCGCATGGCCCCCGTGGATCAGGACACGGTTCAGGCCGTCGCCGATGAGTTCGCCAATGAGATTGAGCGCATTGCGCTCTCCTTCCCGCAAGGCCTTGAAGGCGCCATCGGCCTGCTTGATGGGTTCCTCAGCGAAGGCGCCGCAAACCGCCTTCGGAAGATGGCCCCTTCGGATACACGCCGCAATCCATGGGACGAAATCGATCGGTGTGAACCTGAGCGTTTGCTTCCCTATCTTGAAAATGAGTCACTTCAGGTTGCGGCAGTCATCCTGTCAAAGCTCTCCACAAACAAAGCCGCACAACTTCTCGGCATGCTACCTGGCGATCTCGCCCGTCGCATAACAATCGCAATTACCCAGACGTCAGGCGTTTCACCGACCGTGGTTCACAGGATCGGCAATTCCTTGGCAGATCAACTGGATGCACGTCCGATTACCGCCTTTGATGAAGCACCGGAAGCCCGCGTCGGCGCGATTCTCAATTACACCCCAGCCAAGGTGCGCGATGACGTTTTGGAAGGCATCGAAAGCGAAGATGAAGAGCTTGCCAAAGGGGTTCGCGCGGCGATCTTTACCTTTGCTCACATTCCGGAACGGATTGCTCCCCGCGATGTGCCGCGCATTCAACGCGACCTCGACGACGCAGACGTCGTCCTGATCATTGCCGGAGCTCAGGACGAACGCGACAAGAAATCAGTCGATTTCATTTTGGAAAACATCTCTAAGCGCATGGCAGAGGGCTATCGGGACGATGCAGCAGAGAAGAAAGACATCAAGGAAGATGAGCTTGAAGCGGCAATGTTGCGCGTTGTGGCCGCAATTCGCGACCTGGAACAACAAGGCGAGATCTTCTTTGTAAGCAATGAAGAATGAACTCGACCAAGAACGCTCGGCTCGCCGACGAGCAAGCCGGATTAACGTTCGAAACGCGATTGAGATATGGGACGAGCCGCTGGGAAACGCCGCGCCGCACCAAGGGTTTCGATCTCCGGAAACAGCTTGAGTATCTCTGCTCGCGTGTCTTCCGCCAGACCTCGAAGCGTGGGTTCTTCCGGATGAAAGCTCTCCGTCCAAACACCATTGGCCAGAATGACTTCATGCGCCCCAAGAAGAATGTGCAAATAGCTGACACCAAGGGTGCGGGCCACACTTACCCCCGGTCGCCCGACAAGGTGTTTCACGGCCACCAACAGTTCTTCACCATCCGTATCTGTGGCAAGAAACCGGTGGTTTGGGCTGACCAGCATGTCTCTCGAAGGTCGCCCATCCCCGAACGCGTTTCGCCGAACCAGAGTCGGGGCGAGATCCGGTGCATCTGCGATGTCAGCGTAACTCACATTACGCCGCCCGGCCCAAGCAATGCGCCTTAACCCGTTGTCTAGCGTGACGACACGGTCCGCGCGCCGCAATCGTTCAACCGGGCGCCAGCCGCGATCAGTGGCAATCAAGGTTCCAGGCGTAAAACAAGGTGTTACTGCGGACATGGCCCCCGTCCAATCAGGGGCAAACGCTTGGTCCGAGAAACTGTCGGCGAGGACAGTGAAACCGCACAAGCAACATGCTCCACCCAGAGCCGCCGTCATACGAGTTGCACCGATCCCCGCCGACGTACGACAGTACTCGATACCCTACTCCGCGAGCTTCGCGGAGTGTGTGCGGCCCCCCATAGCACCGCTCACATACCCCCCAGCGAGGTGAAGAAAAGGTAACCAAATTACGGCAGCGCCCAAAGCAAAAACGGCAGAAAGGTGGCGGGTGCTGCCCATGCGAGACGGCCTTGCAGACACCAAATGTGCAGGCCGCTTTCCAAGATTGACCAGCATTCGGAAACCTTCGACCGACCGCTGGCAAAGACACATTATCAGTTTTTCTGATGCTTAGGCAGGCATTCTAATTTCGCTCTGTTGATAAGTTTTGGAAACTGTTTCCCGTCCAGAAACAGTCCATCGGCGCCAAACCATGGATTACGGCGAAAAGTAGACTGTTCCCTCTGCCGGTCGCGCGTTTTGTGAAGATCAATAATCAACGGCATTCCACCGTATTGACGACGATATCAGCGGTTTTCCGCCGAATCGCCAAGCTCCGGTCGCGGGGAAACTTCCCGTACAGACAGCCAGACCTCGCCTCCGATTGCGTGCGGACCGCTCGGGGGAAGCGCAAGCCGCTGACCATATACATCCACAACCAAACCGCCTTCTGCTTCCACCACCGTCGCTGGCACCGACAAAACGGCATCACTGCGCCCGGGCGAAACCGTGGAGACGATCAGGCTCTCTGACCGCACTCCGAGGCCGACGAGCTCTCCGGGTTCCGCAAGCCTGGGAATAACCGTTCGGGCGCCAAGCGCATCGTCTGGCGCACCGAGCAAAGCCACTCGGACACTATCCCCCGTTGTTTCAATCACCCGCGCCAGAAAGCGGATCGGAGGGGTCTTCCAACCCGTAAGTTGCCCATGATCGAGACCAAGGACTCGATCGGCCAAGGCCGCAACCTCCGCCCGCGAGTGAGTGACATAAATGGCAGGCACACGCGCCTCCGCCACCGCGCGGCCAATGTAGGGAAGAAGGTCTTCCTTCCTCGCCTGATCCAAACCGCTCAAGGGCTCATCGAGAAAGAGAACCGCCGGGTTGGACGCGAGTGCCCGTCCCAAAGCGACGCGGCGCGCCTCGCCTCCCGATAGTCCATCGACACGGCGTTCCATCAAAGGGCCCAAGGCGAGCGCGTCGAGTATCGCACCATACTTTGTCACACCCCGCCTCTTTGCGCCGTACCGAATATTCTCAGAAACGCTCAGATGCGGAAAAAGCGACGCGCCTTGAAACACGAACCCGATCCGGCGCAGTTCAGGAGGAACGAAAACGCCCGGCCCTTCCCAAACAGTTCCACCAAAGCGCACGTCCGCCATGTCCGGGCGCTCAAGCCCTGCCAATGCGCGCAGCAAGGTCGTTTTACCGCCCCCGGACGGACCGACGATCGCCGTGATACCCTGAAGCGGCACCTTGCCGTCCACGTCGAGCGCGAACCGGTCGCCGCGGCGGAGCGCGACACGCATTTCAAGTGCCTCACCCGACACGGGCGCTTCCTCTGCCGTTCAACAGGTAGACCAGCGTAAGCACAGCGAGCGAGAGGACCAGAAGCCAGGACGAAAGCAGATGTGCAGTCGTGTAGTCGAGCGTTTCAACGGCGTTGAATATCTCTATCGAGATGACACGCGTCCGACCCGGTATATTCCCGCCAACCATGAGAACCACGCCGAATTCGCCGACGGTGTGCGCGAAACTCAAAACCATCCCGGTCAGAAAGCCTCTGCGCGCCAAGGGCAAGGCCACCGAAAAAAGCGCGTCTCTCGGCGTGGCGCCAAGTGTGCGCGCAGCATCGATCGCGGATTGTGGGACACTCGCGAAAGCCGTTTGCATGGGCTGAACGGCGAATGGAAGCGAATAGACTACGGAGGCCATGACCAGCCCGGGGAAGCTGAAGGCCAACGTATTGCCGGTCGCCTGCACCCAAAGTCCACCAAGTGGTGCGTCGGGTCGCATCAAGACCAGCAGGTAGAACCCAAGAACGGTCGGCGGCAGAACAAGCGGCAAGGCGGTGATCGCTTCGAATAACGGTCGCGTTTTCGCTTTTGTCGTTGCAAGCCACCATCCAAGCGGAACGGCGATTATCATCAGGATGGCCGTCGTCAACGCGGCGAGTTTGATCGTCAGCCAGACAGCGGGCCAGACGCTCACGGAACCTGGTATCCATCAGCTGCAATGAGTGCAGCCGTTTCGACGCGCGCCAGCCAATCCCAGAAAGCGCGTGCAACCGGGTCGTCCGAAAGAAGTGCGGCGCCTTGCCGGATCTCCGGAGCGATACCATCCAGGTCCAGAACATGTGGTGCCTCGATCCGGTCCAGCTGCGAAGTCGCAACGAAAGCCAGATCGGCATTCCCCGTCACGAAGACCGAAGCCACCTGCCCGACATTTGCGACCATAACCGGCTTGAAAGCAGCAGTGTCGAGGCCAAGAGCTTCCATTGTCCGCGTCGCGGCGCGCCCGTAAGGCGCAACAGTCGGGTCAGCAAGTACAGCTGTCTTTCCGGCAAATTCGGCAGCCACCGTCTCCACACTCAACGGGAACCGTGACAGCAGAGTCAATTCACCGATGGCGTAAGGCATCGTTTCGATTGCCCGCCCGGCTGACCGTAATCGTGAAGGCGCATCCTCGTCTGCAGACAGAAACACATCAAACGGCGCGCCGCTTGATATCTGGGCAAAGAGCAGCCCGGTTGAACCGTTACTCAGCACCACGTCATGTCCGGTTTCGGCTTCAAATTCAGCCGCGATTTTCTCCGCCGTGACAAGAAAGTTGGACGCGACCGCAACCGTGATCTCTCCAGCGACCGAAGTTTGGCCCCAAAGCACAGCAATAAGAGAAACTCCCCTAAACATCATGACGTCGTAGTGGCCATGTCTGGCGTGCATTTGCAAGAGAGCGCGGCGCGACTTTATGGCCCGGAGCGCCGGAAGATTGGCAGGACGTCATCGATTACGCATGATAGGCAGAGTTTTGGCGACTTGTTCATCCAAAAGGAGCGAAGAAAGAGATGATCGACTACCTCGTCTACGATGTCTTCACCGAGGAGGCTTTTGGCGGAAATCCCCTCGCGGTCATTCCGGATGCCAGCAGACTGCCGGAAGAACACCTTCAGAAAATCGCTCGAGAGTTCAACTTTTCGGAAACCACTTTCGTGCTTCCGCCAGAAGACACGAAACACGACGCAAAGGTCCGGATCTTCACTCCAACACGCGAACTCGACTTTGCGGGGCATCCGACTGTGGGCACGGCGCTTGCCCTGAATGGTCTGGGCCTCGTCGGAACGGATATGATTCTGGAGCTGGGCGTTGGCCCGATCCCCGTAAAGGTCGAAGGCACACGCGCCGAGTTCGTGACGCGTGTTCCGCTTACCATCGGACACACGGCCAGCGTGGACGCCCTTGCCGCCTGCCTCGGCTTGCCCTCTTCAGCCGTCCGGACAGATCGGCACGCGCCAATCGATGCCGGCCTCGGCACAAATTTCACCTTGATGGAACTTCAGGGTCCGGAGGCTCTTGATCAGGCCAGTCCCGTGATCGACGCCTTCCGTCAGGCAGCGAGCGACCCCGGCCGCTTGGCTATCCTCGCCTATGTGCGCGACGGCAGCCGGATTGAGGCCCGCATGTTCGCCCCTTTGGGTGGCATCCTTGAGGATCCGGCAACTGGAAGCGCCGCAGCCGCACTGGTTGCCCATCTTGGAAAGCTCGACAGAACGTCAGAGGCGTTCGAAATCAGCCAAGGTGTCAAAATGGGTCGACCCAGCCACATCTCGGCACGTGTTGACGTGGAAAACGGTGAACCGGTCGCGGTGACCATTGCAGGCAATGCAGTGAAGGTCATGGAGGGTCGATTGACCCTCTGACGAAGTCTACTTTGCAGAAAAGACTGTCGTCTCAATACGCGGCATCTTCAAGCACGCCATCCGCAGACATTTGAGCATAAAGCAGCCCTTCCCTCAGGCCGCGATCTGCGACCGAAAGTCGATCCGTCGGCCAGACCCTCAGAAGCGCCTGCAAGATGGCAGAGCCGGACATGATCAAAGCATGCCGGTCCCGGCCGATCCTCGGGTCCTCGCGTCGACCGTTGGGCCCCATATCCAGATAGCGTCGGATCACCTTGTCGATCTGGTCCGAGGTCATGCGGAGCCCGTCCACCTTGGAGCGATCGTAACGACGTAGGCCCAAGTGACTTGCAGCCACGGTCGTAACAGTTCCGGATGTTCCGATCACCTGGAAACCCTCTCGGGTCTGCTCAGCTTCATAAGGCGCAAATTCGGAGAGGTTTTCCTCGAAATACCAGCTCATCAACGCAAATCGTGCCGCATCGTCCTCAACATCGTTGAACTGATCACGCAAGGTCGCCACGCCGAGCGGCACGGAAATCCAATCGACCACGCGGGCGGCAGGAAACGGCGAAGTCGGATCAGGCGTGAAGCCAGTATGAAGCCGCATTAGCGCACGCGGACGCTCCACCTTCGGCACGCGACTGATGTCGATCCAAACAAGCTCCGTCGAGCCACCACCAATATCAACCACGAGCAATTGCTCGGTCTTGGCAGAGACCAGCGGCGCGCAGGAGACAACGGCAAGACGTGCTTCTTCCTCTGGCTCTATGATTTCCAAGGCCAGCCCGGTTTCGCGCTCCACAGACGCCAGAAATTCCGCGCCGTTCTCGGCACGCCGACAGGCTTCCGTCGCAACGAGGCGATGCCGCGCAACCTCATGACGATCGAGCTTGGAGCGGCAAATCTTCAATGCGGCCGCGGTCCGTCGCATCGCCGCCCGAGAAAGGCGACCAGAGCGCTCAAGGCCTTGCCCGAGCTGTACCGATTTCGAAAAACTGTCGACCACATGAAATTGATTGCCCTTTGGCTGAGCAATCAGCATCCGACACGAATTGGTTCCGAGATCCAACGCCGCATACAAGCCGGCTGGATCCGGTTTCTCAGGAGCCCCGTCTGCAACCGCTTGCGGGAGACGGTTGGCCCCTTTGGGCCGCTTGGGCGCCATGTCGCCCTCCGATATCTGGTTACCTCCACCCTAGGGGAAGGCAGCGCGCGCAGGCAAGAAAATCCGTGCCTGACAGTGCATTTCGTCGCGATGCATCCGGCAATTGTCGAATTCCGGCTGGGCGCGTCCCATGTACAAGCGTAAGACAACTTCGAAAGGAGCAGCCATGGCAGACGTAACTATCGTTTATTGGCGGGACATTCCCGCACAGGTCATTGTCGGCAAAGGGCGACGCGGCTCCAAGGCGCCGTTGCCGGAGCGCTTCGAACAGGCCATCGACCGTGCCGCAATGAAGACTGGCATGGATGACACCGACGCTTATCTCTCCGAGTGGAGAAAGGCAGAGCCTTACAATGTCGATGGAGACGCTGCAGACGTCGCAAAAAGCGAAGCGGCGCGAATCGACGCTGAATACGATCAGGAGAGGCTCAAAACTCTTATCGAGAATGACGGATGGGCCTGAGCCCCAAGGCAATAGGACACGCGCTGATGGCACTTTTGAATTTTCGGAAGAAGAGCGAGGCCGCTCCTACGGTCGATACGCGCGTCGAGGCATTTCTTGACGGTTACTCCATAGAGGTCATGCCGCGCACGGCCGAGAAGGTTGAAGACTTCCGGGCTTTGCTGCCTGAAAGCACGCGTGTCTACATTGCGCACATCGAAGGCACTCCGATCGAAGACATGGTCGCAACGGCCAAACGTCTTGCGTCCGATGGCTTCAACGTGATGCCGCACTTCCCGGCTCGTATCATAAAAAACGAAGAAACACTCGCCGACTGGATTGCCCGTTATCAGGGCGAAGCAAACGTGACCCAGGCCCTCCTGCTCGCGGGCGGGCTCGCGTCTCCGGTGGGTGAATTCGACAGCTCGATGCAGCTGATGGAAAGCGGTCTCTTCGACAAGGCAGGATTCACGCGGCTGCATGTCGCTGGTCATCCTGAAGGGAACAAAGACATCGACCCGCAGGGTGGTACGGCGAATGTCGAGGCTGCCGTTCGTTGGAAGCACGACTTCAGCCAACGCACGGACGCCAAGATGGCGCTTGCCACACAGTTTGCCTTCGATGCCAAACCCATCATTGCTTGGGTCGATGGTCTTCAATCGGCTGGCATCGACCTGCCAGTTCATATCGGGATCGCCGGGCCCGCGAAGTTGCAGACACTCATCAAGTTCGCCGTCGCCTGTGGTGTCGGACCATCACTTAAGGTGCTGCAGAAGCGCGCAATGGATGTGACCAAGCTCGTGCTTCCATATGAACCGACGGACGTGATTGCAGAACTCGCCGCGCACAAGGCAGCCAACCCCGACTTCGGAATCGAGAAGGTCCACTTCTTCCCTCTCGGCGGCATCAAGACATGTGCGACGTGGGCACGCGACAATGGCGGCACCGCCGGCATAGCCGCCGAAATGGCCGGATAGAACGAGGCGCATCTTTCCGGACTGCGGAGATTTGTGCCCTGCCGACGCGCTCTTTCAGACGCCATAACCCTTTTGGCGACTTCCAGCGGGACAACGCGCGACACAATCAAAACGGATGGAAACCGAGACAATAGTGCTCGCTTTGCGATTAATGCGCTCATAACGGTCTTGAGAATCTTTCACGCTGCGCCCCCTCGCAAAGCCAGAACCAATCCCGTACACGTCTTTTCCGGCCCGCCTTAGGTCGCTTCCCGCCCTGCAAACATGTGGGAAAAGGCCGATGACGGACCAAAGCAAGATCGTTCGTGGCAAAGGACCCACCACATGACCCGCACCGTTCTCGAGTCGAAGTCAAAGACTGTAACCATCGGGTTCGATGAACCATTCTGCGTGATTGGTGAACGGATCAATCCAACCGGGCGCAAACTTCTTGCTGCCGAACTCGAGGCTGGTGATTTCTCCACGGTTGAGAAAGACGCGCTTGAGCAGGTGGCATGCGGCGCTCAGGTTCTCGATATAAACGCCGGTGTCGTCTACAACTCGAACCCCAACCCAAACGAAACCGAACCTCCGCTCATGACCAAGATGGTCGAGTTGGTCCAAGGCGTCGTCGATGTTCCACTTTGCATCGACAGTTCGGTGCCCGGAGCACTTGAAGCTGGCCTCGAAGCAGCCGAAGGACGGCCACTTTTGAACTCAGTAACAGGAGAGGAAGAACGCCTCGAACTCGTCCTGCCCCTTGTGAAAAAGTACAATGTTCCAGTCGTCGCGATATCGAACGATGACACCGGGATTTCGGAAGACCCCGACGTTCGTTTCGCGGTTGCGAAAAGAATTGTGGAACGTGCAGCGGATTTCGGCATTCCGGCGCATGACATCGTCGTAGACCCGCTCGTCATGCCGGTTGGCGCTATGGCGACTGCCGGCAAACAGGTCTTTACCCTCGTGCGTCGCCTTCGCGAGGAACTCGGCGTCAACACGACATGCGGCGCATCAAATATCTCCTTCGGCCTGCCAAACAGGCATGGAATCAATAATGCTTTCCTCGCCATGGCCGCTTCCCATGGCATGACCTCGGCAATCATGAACCCGGTCGCCATGCCAAAGACGCTCAAGGCGACAGGAGAGCGTCTGGATGCTCTCAAGGCCCTTGGCGTAACCGCGCCAGATGAAGTCGATCTGAAAACACTTCGGCCACTTCTTGGGATGGCAACAGACGAGGAATTGCTGGCGGAACGGGTTGCCCGCCTCAAAGCACTGGGCATCGACGTACCCAGTGGTGTTCCAGTGGAAAAAATCGCTCCGCTGCTTGGCCTCGCACCAAAAACCGGAGTTGCCTCCGAAGAAATCCTGTCGATCCGTGCCGCCGACTTCCTGAACGCGAACGATCCGTCGGGCGGCAACTGGATCAGGCTGAATTCAACCGGTGGCGGGGGCCGCGGTCGTCGCGAAGGACGCCGTCGCCGCGCATGAGGTCGGAACGTCAACATTACTCCGGGATCATCACGGATATCAGGCGGTCAATCGCTGCAAGGGGGCAATGCCCCCTTTCCTCCTTTTTGACGCCAACTGCCGACCTTGAACCAGTGACATTGTTCCGCGCATGACAGACACAGCCCTCGTCATATTCACGCCGTCAGGCAAACGTGGCCAAGTTGCGATTGGTACACCTGTGCTCGCAGCCGCGCGTCAGCTTGGTGTTGATCTGGACAGCGTGTGTGGTGGGCGGGGCATCTGCTCGAAATGCCAGGTGTCGCCCGGTTTCGGCGACTTCCCGAAACATGGGGTCACGGCGACGGAAACGGCGTTGTCAGAGTTCAACGCGGTGGAAGCGCGTTATGACGAAAAGCGCGGATTGAAGCCCGGACGCAGACTTGGGTGTCAGGCGACGATTCAAGGCGATGTCGTCATCGATGTTCCCCCGGAAAGCCAGGTCCACAAGCAAGTGGTGCGAAAGGCTGCGGCCACGCGCGAAATTACCATGGATCCCGCGACGCGCCTTTACTATGTCAACGTTCGCGAACCCGACATGCACGAGCCGACGGGCGATCTTCAACGCCTAACGGAAGCACTCATCGATGAATGGGAGCTACCCGGCCTTACAGCATCCCCCCGTCTCCTGGCAAAATTGCAAACCGCCCTCCGCAAAGGCGAATGGAGCGTTACGGTCGCAGTCTGGCAAGATCACGACAAAGGAACACCTGCACTCATCGACATATGGCCGGGATATTTTGAAGGGCGTCTCCATGGTCTGGCGATCGATCTTGGGTCAACAACCATCGCGGCCCACCTGTGCGATCTGCGAAACGGACAAGTCATTGCCTCTGCAGGGTTGATGAACCCGCAAATCAGGTTTGGCGAAGACCTGATGAGCCGTGTGTCCTACGCAATGATGAACCCCGGTGGCGCAACCGAAATGACGAAAGTTGTGCACGAGGCGATGGACACGCTCGCTCGGGACTTGGCGGAGGAAGCGAGCATTCCTGCTGACCAGATCGTCGAGGCCGTTGTCGTGTGCAACCCGGTGATGCATCACCTCTTGCTGGGGATCGACCCTGTGGAACTTGGACAGGCCCCCTTCGCGCTTGCGACATCAGATTCCGTAAAGACACGCGCCGCCGAATTCGGCCTGTCCTCAATCAATCCAGATGCGCAAGGCTATATGCTGCCGTGCATCGCGGGGCACGTTGGCGCCGACTGCGCCGCGGTTGCCTTGTCAGAAGAGCCATACAAATCAGATGACCTTGTTCTGATTTGCGATGTCGGCACCAATGCGGAAATCTTGCTTGGTACGTCCGAAAAGGTACTTGCCTGCTCATCTCCGACTGGCCCCGCCTTTGAAGGCGCGCAAATTTCCTCGGGCCAAAGGGCTGCGCCCGGCGCAATTGAGCGTGTCGAAATCGATCCGATCACGAAGGAGCCGTGTTTTCGTGTCATCGGCTGTGACCTCTGGTCGAACGAGGATGGCTTCGATGCGGCCACCGCTGCAACAGGGATCACCGGAATTTGCGGATCGGGCATCATCGAGGCGGTGGCCGAACTCCGCATTGCGGGACTGATGGACGCCAAGGGCTTGATCGGCTCGGCAGAAGCAACCGGGACAAACCGCGCAATTCCTGATGGTCGGACGCACGCCTACGTTCTGTACGATGGGACAACCGAGGGCGACTCGCTGATTACCGTCACTCAAGGGGATATCCGGGCAATCCAGCTGGCGAAATCGGCGCTTTATGCAGGCGCACGGCTTCTGATGGACGAGCTCGAAATAGATCACGTGGACCGCGTTGTCCTTGCCGGCGCTTTTGGTGCACACATCTCGCCGAAGCACGCGATGGTGCTGGGCATGATCCCCGACTGTTCTCTCGACAAGGTCACCTCCGCAGGCAACGCTGCGGGGACAGGCGCGCGCATTGCACTTTGCGATATTTCCGCCCGCGCCAGGATCGAAACCGAAGTGAAGCGCATCGAGAAAATCGAAACTGCGATTGAGCCACGGTTTCAAGAGCACTTCGTGGCCGCCAACGCGATCCCGCATGCAACCGCACCATTCGCCGAACTTGGTAAGGTTGTGACCCTCCCAGACTTAAGCTTCAACACCGGACCGGGAGGCGAAACCGGTCGTCGCCGAAGACGCCGGGCCTGATAGCCGTTGCGCAAAACTCTGCTGGTCCTAATCGTATTCGTGCTGCTCTGCCTGGCCGCAGGCTTCGGAGGGCGCTTTCACGGTGCGGGCGATACGATCGCGCTCGCACGACCTGTTCTGGCGCCCGCCCTCGCCCTACTCTCGCTCATTGCTTTCGCCTGTTCCTTGCGCAGGATTGCGGCAGTCGGCTTCGTCATCGTACTCGCCTCCGGCTACACGATGCTCCCGAACAGCCCGGCATCGCAGTCCGACGCAGGTGTGCAAACCTACAGTGCGTATCAGAAGAACTTGCTTTGGAGCTTGCCTGATCTTGCTCCTGTGGCAGCCGACATCCGATTGACTCAACCCGACTTCGTGATGCTGCAGGAGTTGCATCAACGGAACCGTCCAATTCTGGACATGCTCCGCTCTGACTTCCCATACCAGTATCTTTGCACGTTCTACTCTGTCGGCGGTGTGGCTGTTCTTTCGCGACTGCCGCCAACCGAAAAATCCCCTGTCTGTGAAGAAGGTCATGGGGTCGCCGCACTTCAGGTTCAAACGGAAGGCGGCCCACTCTGGCTTGTATCGCTTCATCTGCACTGGCCTTTTCCATACAGCCAACGAGATCAGGTCAGACGTGTATTGCCTACTCTGGAAAACCTGGAAGGTCCGGTTGTCGTCGGCGGCGACTTCAACATGGTTCCCTGGTCCTATTCTGTCGAGGCCATCCAGCGCGCCACCCGGACCGTCCACGCGGGTTACGCGGGCGGCACGTTTGCCTTCAGCCTACATCACAAGGGAATGAACCTTGCCGGTCACCTGCCCACAATACCCATAGATCATGTCCTCATTTCTCATGTCGGAGAGGTGGTGAGCCTAGATCGAAGGGACCGTTTCGGATCAGACCATTTCGGGCTTCTCGCCAGCTTCACTCTGTCAGACCACCAATGAACTTGACCGACGGCGTCACCAAGATTACCCCTCTTCTGTCCCTGCGGGTGTAGCTCAATGGTAGAGCAGGAGCTTCCCAAGCTTAAGACGAGGGTTCGATTCCCTTCACCCGCTCCAGTTCTTCGGTGCAATGACTGACCTTCTGAAAACCCTGAACCGACCCGCCCTCGAAGCTCTTGGTATTGAGGGCTTTTCCTATGGCTACGGCGATCGCGTGCGCTTCGGCGAACTCGACGCATTGAACCATGTGAACAACGCCGTTTATCTTCGTTGGTTCGAAAATATTCGTGTCAGCTACGTTCAGGACTATGGCCTGACCAGCTACGGCGCGCCTGATGACCCGCAGCTTGTCGTGCGTCGCGTCACCGCAGACTACTTTGCACCTGTTCTGCAAAACGCAGTCTATGTTGTCACGGCTCGCACAACTCTCGTAAAGCCATCCAGTTTCATAATGGAATATGGGTTGTTCGTTGATGGCCGATGCATGGCCTCAGGCGAAGCAGTGGGCGTGAGCCTTTCCGCTGATGGGTCCGCGCGCCAGAACCATCGCCCGGACGCAGTGCGGGCGATGGTGGAGCGTGATGGGGCGAAAACCGAAGGTTTTGATCCCTCAGGACATTGAGGCGATACCAAACATGTTGCCTTCGCTATCCATCGACAGGGACACGAAACCGTACTGTCCAATCGAGAATTTGGGCCGGATGACCTGCCCTCCGGCTGCGGTGACCCGCGCTTCCTCGACGGCACAATCCTCCGATGAGAAATACACAATCGTTCCTCCCACCCCGGGGCGCCCGTGCGGCGACTTCGACAGCCCGCCTCCAGCGCCATAGGCGTTCATTTCGGCGGGAAAACTCATGATTTGTGTTTCCCCGGTCGGGTCCCCAATGGGTTCGAGCTTGCGTTCAAACACGGTTTCATAAAAAGCCACCGCCCGTTCGAGGTCTTCCACAAAGATATCAAACCATCCAATTGCGTTCATCTGCGACATAGTCATCTCCCGTTTCTGTCGTCTTCGGGAGGATGGTAACAGCCGCTTGTCACACGGTATTGTAGATTTCAGACATCGTATTTTCGGGAATACTGGCCGGGAGTATATCCCGTTGCACGCCGGAAAGCGTGGATGAAGTGGGGTTGATCTGCATAGGACAACGAAGGCTCACCGTGAAGTGACTGCTGCAAGCGGATCACCTTGAGAAAGTCGTGTGGAGCGAAGCCGGTCGTTTCCTTCAGTACCCGCTGAAGCTGGCGCGGTGACAAGCCAGCGGCTTGGGCCATGTCCCCCACGTTATGGATGTCATCGATATGCGCGAAGATTCTTTCCGTCACAGGGTTTGAGGCGACGACTCCGTCTTGAAGCAACGTATCGACGAAATCAGAAAGCACCTCCTGTTGCACTTTGAAGGGCTGACCGACGAGTGAGTTGTTCAACGACGCAATGGGAAGATGACCCTCATAAGCTGTATCCACCTGCCCATATGCGACCGGCACCCTGTTTTGTTGCCAGACACCCGGCAGAAACCGGACATTTACGAAATGGAAGGAGCGCCCAAGATTCAACTCTTCGGACGACGCCTTCAATCGCGTAACCCCGGCAACATTCACATTCTGCTGGTCGCAAACCAGATACGTACAGGCGTCCGGCAAAGCGTGGAAACGGTAGTCCTGTTCGAGTGTCTGAGGCGTATCGAGCCTGAGATAGCGATGCACGACGCTTTTCAGATGCGGCGGAGGTTCCGCCTCTTCGAACCGGACACCATCAACGGAACGGTCCCGGCCATTGCCCGTGGGATCGTACATGAATCGACCCGCTCAGGATGAGTTGCGCTGCAGGAACGCGACCAATGCCACGGTGGAACCGTCTTTGCTCTCCGCTCCTTCGCGACCAGCAACAATGGGCTCAAGCGCATTTGCAAGCTCCTTGCCCAATTCGACGCCCCATTGATCGAAAGAGTTGATGCCAAGCATCACGCCCTCGACAAACACACGATGTTCGTAAAGGGCCACGATCTGCCCAAGCACAAACGGTGTGAGCTTCGGGTAGACCAGCGTTGTCGAAGGCCGGTTACCCGGGAAAATCCTGTGGCGCGCCTGGCGCTCCAACTCATCACCGTCAAACTTGCCGGCCATCAAAGCGCGCGCTTCTTCCAAGGAACGTCCGCGCATCAGTGCCTCCGACTGCGCAAGACAATTCGCCTTGAGCAGGCGATGATGAACGCCCAACTCAGGCTCGTGCGCTTCTGCACCCACCATGAATTCGCAAGGAATAACTGCCGTGCCCTGATGGATCAGCTGGTAGAAGGCGTGCTGTCCGTTGGTTCCGGGCTCGCCCCATACCACCGGACCGGAAACGGTTCCAAGCGCAGCGCCATCAAGCGCCACGGACTTGCCGTTACTCTCCATCTCCAACTGTTGGAGATAGGCAGGAAGCCGGGAAAGACGCTGTTCATAGGGCAAAACAGCCCGCGTTCCGAACCCCATCCCCTGATGATGCCAGATTCCGGTGAGAGCGAGCATGACGGGGATGTTCTCGACCGGTGCAGCAGAGCGGAAATGCAAGTCCATGGCTTCCCCACCTTGAAGGAAGACACGGAAGGCATCTGCCCCGATCGCAATCATCAATGAAAGCCCGATCGGGCCCCACATCGAGTAACGCCCGCCAACCCAATCCTCGAAACCGAACACACGGTCGGGATCAATCCCGAAAGCGCCCGTCTTGTCCGAAGCGGTGGAAAGTGCTGCAAAATGTCGACCCGATTGACTGTCGCCAACGGCATCTCCAAGCCATCGCCGTGCCGTCTCGGCATTCGTCATCGTTTCAATGGTCGTGAAAGTTTTTGAAGCAACGATTACGAATGTCGTCGCCGGATTGAGACCGAGCAACGTATCGTTGATTTGCGCGCCGTCGACGTTCGAGACGAAATGCACCTTCGGCCCGTCATGATAGGGTGCCATGGCGATGGCTGCCATCGCGGGACCAAGGTCAGACCCGCCAATGCCGATATTGACCACGTCGGTGACCTGACCGCCGCTCACGCGGAAGATACCCGTGCGCACATCCTCTGCAAAAGCCGACATCCGGTCGAGCGTCTCAAGAACGCCTGGCATGACATCGTTGCCGTCTACCATGACCGGATCGCCAGACAGGTTTCTGAGCGCCGTGTGCAAGACCGCGCGCCCTTCCGTTTCGTTGATCTTTTCGCCGGAGAACATGGCGTCGCGTCTGGCGGGCACGCCGGCAGCCTCATACATCTCTATCAAGAGATCGCGGTCGGACACTCCCATCGCCGTCTTGGAATAGTCGAACAACAACCCACCGGCTTCGATCGAGAACTCTTGGGCTCGGTTCGGTGCATCGAACCGGGCGAGTATTGGCGTCTTTCGTGCCTCAGCGGCCGCCGTCTGCAATTTTTTCCAGTCCATCTCACCCCCTGAGTTTTGGTCGCTTATCCACTTTCCGCGGCAACGAATGCTGCAAACGGGTCCCCATCATGATCATACGGCAGCAAGGAACCACCTGTGGCCGGGTAAAGGAGGCCATAATGCTCCGACACCCAAGACATGATGTCCACCGGTTCCGGCCAGTCACCGTCGCGCTGATGTTCCCAGTTCAACTCTGGTGTCACCATAAGATCATCGCGCCCTTCGATTGACGTGTAGCCCATCGTCAGGATCACGATCAGATCCTCAACCCGTTCCGCAACCGTAAACGCCTCGCCCTCAGAGCCAAGGAAGACATACCGATCCACCGCACCGGGATGGCGCCAAAGCGCGATGTGGCTGCCGTCACCGCCGCAATGCACAAACGGAATGACCTGCTTTTCAAGGCCGTCACGCGAAAACCAGAAACGCACCAAATCAGGCGGCGGCTCGAAACAGACGTGGCTCCACAGCTCACTCTTCCCGTGGGAAGTAAACATGCTCAGCCAAGGCATGCCTCCGACTGTTTCGTGTCGATGCCCGCGCTCCTCTAACCACGAAATCAGAGCCCAGAGAGGGTGCGGTAAGTCGATGTCAAAGTCTGTAAGGCTGTTTCGAAGGTGCGATTCGAAAGTGGTGCTCATGTTCAGGGGGCCCAGTGAATATCTGCCTGTCCCAGCACTACCCTGATTGGGGCTTCCAAAAGGTTAGCGCTTTGCGCTTCGTCCAATGCAGCCTTTTTCTCTTCACCCCGGATTAGCACATGCGTAGAGATCGCTCCGGAAAGCACCGGCGCTGTCAGCGTAATACGGTTCTCCAAACCTTCTGACGCAGCCACGGCCATCAGGGGCGGTGCGTTGCGATCCAGTGCGGCTGCAAGATCGGGCGATCCGGGGAACAAGGATGCCGTATGCATGTCGCTCCCCATTCCAAGCACCATCACATCGATCGGCAAGAGTGCCTTCAAGCGCTCGATTTCCGCACTGGTGTCATCGCCTTCCGGCACCAAACGGACAAATTGTGCGGCGGCAGCGCGACTGACGAACAGACGCTCCCGCAACAGGCGCTCGTTCGAGCGCTCGTGATCCGGTGGCACTTGCCGCTCGTCTGTGAGGATGACGTCAACGCGCGACCAGTCCAGATCGGCCGCGCAAAGCTCATCAAAAACTGGCCCGGGCGTTGTTCCACCTGGCACGGCGAGGCTTGCACGATCCTTATGAAACAGCGTGTTCTCCAGTTCCCCAGCCAATTTGTTGGCAAGGTCGATGAACATCATATCGCAATCTGGATAGGTGATCAGGTTCACGGACGGATCTCCCGCCAACGTCGGCCTTCCTTGTGCAAAAGCATGGCGGCTTCTTCCGGTCCTGTTGATCCACTGTCATAGGTGTAGGGTCGGTCACCGCGTTCTGTCCAACCCTCGATCAGAGGATCCGTCCACGCCCATGCCGCTTCGACCTCGTCCCCCCGCATAAAGAGCGTCTGGTTGCCCCGGATCACGTCCATGATCAGACGCTCATATGCGTCGGGTACATCTTCCGCTTCGGGTCCAAGCGCATCCGCAAATGTCATGTCGAGGGGAACGTCAACCAATCGCATGCCACCCGGGCCTGGCTCCTTGATCGTTACGAACAGGTCCATGCCTTCATTCGGCTGCAGCCTGATCGTCAGCACGTTCCGATGTCGCCCGGCGGCCTGCCCGAATATCGAGTGCGGCGCATCTTTGAAAACCACAGCGATTTCGGAGTACCGCGCCTTAAGGCGCTTGCCAGTTCGCAGGTAGAAAGGCACCCCGGCCCATCGCCAATTCGAAATCGCTAGTTCCATCGCAATGTAACTTTCGGTGATGCTCTCCGGATCCTCGACCTGCTCAAGGTAGGAAGCCCCCGCCTCCGGACTCACGTACTGTCCGCGTACGATATGCTCCGGCGTCACCGGTTCAAGCGCGCGAATGACTTTGAGTTTTTCGTCCCGCACTGCGTCCGGGTCGAACCGCGAAGGAGGTTCCATGGCCGTCAGGCAGAGAAGCTGCATCAAATGATTTTGCATCATGTCACGCATTGCGCCCGATTTGTCGTAATAGGCGCCACGCCCATCCACGCCCACGCTCTCGGCAACGGTGATCTGCACATGGTCGACGTACTGCGCATTCCAAAGGGGTTCGAACAACATGTTGCCGAAACGCACGGCCATGAGATTCTGAACCGTCTCTTTCCCAAGGTAGTGATCGATCCGGTAAATCTGACTTTCGTCGAAATGATCCCGCAGTGTTTTGTTGAGTGCCTTGGCGCTTTCAAGATCGCGTCCGAACGGTTTTTCAACCACGATCCGGCAAGACGGTCCTGCGCAGGAATGCCCGTGAAGTCTTTCCGCGAGTGGCCCGAAGAGAGACGGCGCGACGGAGAAATAGAAGGCACGCACGACGTCCTTCCGCAGCATCGTCGACAACTCTTTCCAACCGCCGTCACCCATGGCGTCGATGGTCACGTAATCGATCCCATCGAGAAAGCCGTTCACAGTTTTCTCACTGCGCGCGTCCTTCGGCACAAACTCTTCGAGCGCCTTCTTGACCTCAGCCTGATATCCCTTGCGGTCCATATCGGAGCGCGCGGCACCAATGATGCGGGCATCGGCGGGCATTTGACCGGAATGATAACGACGGAAGAGACCGGGCAAAATCTTGCGCCGCGCAAGATCGCCAGTGCCCCCGAAAATGACGAGGTCGAAATTATCGACCGGTATAACCCGTGAGACCATGTGGACCTCCTTCAGACGTGGCTGATACCGCTAACATCGCGCGCCTAGCGCATATCGCCGCGATACCTCAAAGTCCAGATGACAGTTGCACATCACATCTTCGTCACGAAAACCAGCTTTTGCTTCCTCTCGCCCATTAACCCGCTTAGGTACATGGGAATGCAGGAAAAAGGCCCCTCATGAAAGATACGATCTCGACGCTCGATCCGCAGAAGTTCAGCGATCCGTTGCTCACTGTGAAAGGCGAGACCCGTGCCTCTGTTGCGTTGACACATCCCGAGACGCTTTGGTTCAACACCGGCACTCTTTGCAATATCGAGTGCGTCGGGTGTTACATTGAAAGCTCCCCGACGAATGATCGGCTCGTCTATCTGACTGCTGCCGAAGTTGGGAGTTACCTCGACCAACTGGAAGACCGCCAGTGGAGCGTGACTGAAATCGGTTTTACCGGCGGCGAACCTTTCATGAATCCGCAAATGATCGAAATGGCTGAGCTGTCGCTTGAGCGCGGATACGATGTTCTGATCCTGACAAATGCAATGCGCCCGATGATGCGCAAAACGATGCGCGCCGGGTTGGAACGTCTGACGGAGAAATTCCGCGAAAAACTCACGCTCCGGGTGTCGCTCGATCACTGGTCCGCTGAGTTCCACGATGAAGAACGCGGCAAAGGCTCCTTTGAAAAGTCGCTGATCGGAATGCGCTGGCTTCGCGATACCGGCATTCAGATGACGGTGGCGGGGCGCACGATGTGGCATGAAGATGAGAAAAAGTCTCGCGAAGGGTATGCCGCACTTTACGAACAGGAGGGCTTCGATATCGATGCCCATAATCCCGGTAAGACAGTCCTATTCCCTGAAATGGACGAGACCGTGGATGTGCCCGAAATCACGACAGCCTGCTGGGGAATACTGAACAAGTCCCCGAATGACGTAATGTGCTCGTCTTCCCGCATGGTGGTGAAGCGCAAGGGCGCGACGTCGCCCACCGTCCTCGCCTGCACATTGCTTCCCTACGACCCGCAGTTCGAAATGGGTGCGACGCTGGAGGAGGCCGAGGCACCTGTCCAACTGAACCATCCCCACTGTGCGAAGTTCTGTGTCTTGGGTGGCGCAAGCTGTTCGGCATAGTGCCTTGAGCCGGTCAACGCAGCGGCGATCACGCATAATTTTTCAGCAGTTGCCTTGACCGGCCATGGTCGGATGCGGAAGCATTACCCTCAGTTAACCATCCTGCGCGACACTGCAGGAAGGGAGGCCCATTCACTCGAGGTGGCCAAATGACAACTGAAGTTCTCGCCCTGATCGCAGCATATTTCGCCTGCTCCGACCTTGCCGAACAACGGCAACTGACAATCGAAGAAGTCGATGCGTGCAATGTGATCTACCAAAATGTCAAACTGTCCTTTGTTCCCGGGGTAGATGCCCGGCGTTTTCAACAACTCTCGTCGAAAGAGCGGTACGCGGTAAACCGGACCGCGTATCTCGCATTTCACGCATGGCAGGAAGAAAACCCCAGCACGGTGCAATATCTTGAGCGGGTCGCACGCGGCGAGGTGGCGCTTGGCCGTGACGGCTGACCGATAAGCGTGGGCGTCAGGCTACCGGTTTGGACACCATCGCGCAGAGCAACTCAAACATGATCGAGGCACCAAGGAACGCCGTGCCGCCGGACGCATCGAAAGGTGGTGACACCTCCACAAGATCGGCGCCCGCTATGTTCAAACCGCTCAGGTGACGGCAAACTTCCAAAGCCTGGAAAGAATTCGGACCGCCAACTTCCGGCGTGCCGGTTCCGGGCGCAAATGTCGGGTCCACAAAGTCGATGTCGTAGCTGACATAGATCGGGTCAGCGCCCACGATCTCGCGCGCCTCCGCCATGACATCTGCAACGCCGCGCGCGAAGAACTCCTCGATCCTGACGATCCGGATGCCGACACTTTCTGCGAATTCGACATCCTCGCGATCATACATCGTGCCGCGAATGCCGATCTGGATAACACGTTTGGGATCCAGCAACTCTTCTTCAACAGCCCGTCGAAACGGTGTGCCATGAGTGTACATCTCTCCGCCGAAGTAGCTGTGGAAGAGGTCCGTGTGACTATCAAAGTGGATCATCCCCAACTTCGTGTCGGCCAGCGCCCGCAGAATGGGGAGTGAGCAGAGATGATCGCCACCCGCTGTGAGTGGCCGAATTCCGGCCTCCCTGAGCGTCCCGTAAAACGCGGTCATGCGTTCAAGACTGTCTGGAATACTCGCTGGGTTCGGCCCGACATCCCCGACATCTGCACAGGCCGCCGTCTCGAAAGGACGGGCGCCGCTCACCGGATGCTCTGCGCGGATCATGGTGGAGGCATCCCGCAACTGCCGCGGCCCGTGACGCGGACCGGGTCGGTTCGTTGTGCCACTGTCCCACGGCGCGCCGACAAGGCCGATATCAACATCACCAAAGCGATCATGCCCCGGGGGCACATGGGGCAAACGCATGAAGGTCGGCACACCTGCAAAGCGCGGAAGGTCAAAGCCGGAAACGGGAGTGAAAAACGGATCGATCATGACAGGACGCTAGCGGGCGCCCGAGCGAAATGAAAGTGGAAGAACAACGCCGCGAATGTGCGTCACGCCTCCAGTTCGGCATCCCAGTAAAGGAAGTCGAGCCAGGTCTCGTGCAAATGGTTCGGCGGGAACTTGCGGCCTTGGTTCCGCAATTCCTCGGCCCCGGGCTGTCGGGGCGGCTTCCGAAGCGACATCCCTGCCCGGCCAAGGGATTTCGACCCCTTCTTCAGATTGCACTTCGAGCAGGCCGCAACCACGTTCTCCCAGCTTGTGACACCACCTCGCGCACGCGGCACGACGTGGTCAAATGTCAGTTCACCTTTGGCCCCGCAGTACTGGCAGCAAAATTCGTCCCTCAGAAAAAGATTGAAGCGCGTGAAGGCCACGCGCTTCTGAGGATGGACATAGTCTTTCAACACGACGACGGAGGGTATCCGTATCTCGGTCGAGGGACTTCGGACGACCTCGTCATATTCCGCGATGATCTGAACCCGGTCGAGCCAGGCGGCCTTTACAGCGTCCTGCCACGGCCAAAGCGACAACGGGTAATAGGACAAGGGCCGGTAATCCGCGTTCAATACAAGAGCGGGATGGTGCTTCAGGTTGTTCGGTTCGCGTACGAAACTCGTTCTGAATTCACCGGTCATTAGAGACTCTCTCCTCGCCCTGCTGCCTCAAATCTGGCGTCAGAGCGGGGGACCCGCCCCAACCGTTCTAGGGCACTATATCTGGCGTTTCCTGCCTGACAAGCCCTTGTTTTGGAGAACATCTAGAGGTCGAACGTCACAGCTTCGTGACACCTGTCCACAGTGTTATCCACGAGGTCGTGACCCTTGGAACGTTGGGGAAGCGCGGTTGGCAACCGCGGCTGCGCCCCCAACCAGTCCTCACCTGATCAATGTCAGCAGCAAGCACGAAGCCGCCATTGTCTGGCAAGTAAACCTTCCCGAACTACGACCAGCTTTGACAAAGAATTTCAGACTGAAATCACCGGTTACGAGCCCTGCTCAATGTGACGGGCGTCATTCCCAGGTACGAAGCAATGTGGAAATGGGCAAACAGTGCTTCATACCCCGGGTGTACCTTTCGAAACCACTCTAAACGTTGTCGCGCCCCCAATGCCGCCAGGCACCACTCGCGTCCGACTTTGCGGGTCAACTCCTCGCGCATCAAGTTATTGCCCCATTCGCGTATACCTTCGAAATTCACCATTAGCTCCATCAACCGCGCAGCTGACACAGTCGCAGCAACGGCGTCATCCAAAATCTCAATGTCCACCAATGAACACCCGTCTGACGTTCTGGCAATGTTGGGCGTTATCACCACAGGGGCGGCGTACAGGTTAAGGGTTACCTCGGTACCTTCGGCATCGGTGACGACGCTTCGCGCACGTCCACTTAGTAGGAAATACTCATTCTCGTCTCGCTCACCTTGGCTCGACATGTAACTTCCGCTTGGCCAGCTACGTATTTCGAATGCATCGACCAGTGTCTCCCGATCTTTGTCCGGGAGTTCCGTAATGAATTCTTCAATGGTTTTCAGATGAATATCCACTCCATGCGCCCCCTACTCACGTTATCAAATGATAATGCTTGAACCGACCGCGCACTGATAGTCCAGCATCATCAATGCTGGAGAAAACCCATGAATACCTCACTTTCCTACCCACAGCATGGTTCACGAATCCTGCTTTTCTGGTGCGCCGCGATGCTCGTTTACTGTCTTATGGTCTTCGGTTCGCTTGCAGAAATTGAGCGGATCACCGGGGTTAGGGCATTTGACATGCGGCCAACCGGCTATTCCTTTGCCGATGCCTTGGCCCTCATTTCCGCGCTCGGAGAAGACGGGCGACGCGTTTATCTTACCATGCAGATTCCACTGGACACGGTGTACCCGGCCCTTTTGGCGATTTCGAGCGCCAGCTCGCTTTGTTGGTTGTCGCAATCCTTTGGCTCGACTGCCCGATGGTATCGAGCCGTTGCCGCTGTCGCTTATCTTGCGGCAATCGCGGACTTTGCTGAGAACGCTATGATTGTCTGGATGCTAAATGCCGGTCTTGGCGTTCACGAAGCACTGGTTAAAGCTGCAAGTTTGGCGTCGGTCAGCAAGTCTATCTTTTCGACGATTGTGTTTACCGCCTTGCTGGCTGCTCTAACAGAGTTCGCAGTACGGAGAATACGTCAGCGGCCAAAGGTCGTTTGAGCGCCGGCTTCGCGCTCAAACCGGACGTTCGAAACCGCACTTTTACACCGCGTGTGGTCGGAGCCGCTCCACCTCTGCTCGATATGGCGTGGCGCCTTCCGGCAAGGTTGGAATGAAGACGGCATCCTCATAGCTCAACTGCCGCTTGAGCACAGGCCACAAGCGCCGGAACGCCGCAACTATCGATGGCTCCGGCGCTGGCAGATCGTGTTTCACCAGTTCGTGCAACTCGGGCAGCCGATAATACGGCACCATTGTGAACATGTGATGCTCCACGTGGTAGTTCATGTTCAGATAGATGAACCGGCTCACCGGGTTCATCAGCACCGTGCGGGTGTTCAGCCGATGATCGGTCACATTCTCCGCAAGCCCGAGATGCTGCAAAACGCCGGTCATGATGTGGTGCCACGCGCCGTAAAGCCGAGGCAGGCCAATCACCATCAACGGCAAAATCGACCCCATGCCAATCGCCAGAAGGATCACGACCGCATAAATCAGCAGCCACAGCCGTGCGACCATGAAGACTTTCGCACGGTCCTTGTCCCGGACATAGGTCTCTTCCTCCGGGTGCAGGTGCCCGCTGGCATGCAGAAACATACGCTTGCCCAACACCCAGACATCGATCAGCCCGAAGACGTTCAGTCCAAGCCGGAACAGGTCCGGCGGTCGCATCGCAACGATCTCCGGATCGCGCCCCACGACAATCGTATCCGTGTGATGCCGCACATGACTGGCACGCCAGACCACCGGAGACCGCATCAGCATGAAGCTCGCAATTTGATAGACCACCTCGTTCATCCAGCCGGTCTCAAACGCCGTCCGGTGCCCGCATTCGTGCCAGCGTGAATCTGAAGCGGACCCGTAAAGCACGCCATAGGCTAGCCAGAATGGCGCCGACCACCACGACGGCCAGAGTGCGATCCCGATCCCCGCGAAAAGCACCATAAGGCCCATCCACAGCAGGGTGTCCCGCATGGCGCGCGCGTCATCCTTTTGCATCAGCGCCCGGATCTGGTCCGGTGCAACGTCCGGCCGGTACCACGATGGATTTGCGAACCCGCTTGAAACCGCCTCAGCGCCCGTTTCGCCCAGTAGTGAATAGTCCTTCGGCATTGGGAAACCGTATCCAGCCAATGGGGGTTGTCAATTCTCCAAGCACACGGAAGCCTGTGAACATGCACCCAGAGAGACTCCTGCCTGGTAATCCTCGATTGATCGATATGCTGTCCCTGATCCAGCAGGCCTTCAGCGCGCATGACGGACGCATCGATCCTCCCTCCTCGATGCATCGTCTGACCGTGAACGATTTGTCAGAAAGCGCCCAAACCTCTGAGGTCTGGGTTATCGGCGCACCACCGGTTGCCTGCGTAATCCTGACGCCCAAGGAAGACGCGCTGTACCTGTCAAAGCTTGCCGTTGCGAAACACGTGCGCCGGGAAGGCCACGCGCGACACTTGATCGAATTTTCTGTTGAGCGGGCCCGCGCTCTTGGACTGCATGCGCTCGAACTCCAGACACGGGTCGAACTGGTCGAAAACCACACCGCTTTCGAACGTCTCGGGTTCCAAAAAGTGGGGGCGACGTGCCACCCTGGCTACGAACATCCGACATCCACCCGCATGCGGCGCCCCGTGCGATCGGAAGGGGACCGGCCCAGGGACCGCTGACACGAATTGTTGACGTAGACGGCTCGGCCTCACTCGATGCCGAGATGCTCGCGAATGAATGCCAAAGCCACAGACAGTCCATCCGGCGCAATGCCGTGACCTGTGCCTTCCATCACATGAGCATAGACCGTGAAGCCAGCCCCCTGAAGCACCTCGCCGGCAGCCTGCATTTCTCCGAACGGAACCACGTCATCCGCATCTCCGTGGATCAGCAACACGGGCGGGGTCGACTGCATTTCTTCGGTCAGGCGCTCCGGCGTCATCAATCTACCGGAAAACGCGACAATGCCGCCGACAGGCTCGGCTCGCCGGGGTGCAACGTGAAGGCTCATCATCGTGCCTTGGCTGAAACCGAAAAGGATGAGCTGTTCTGCATCAATCCCCTCCTCAGCTAAAACCCGGTCAATCATGGCATCAAGCAGTTTGGCCGAACGCCGCATACCTTCCGCAGCCGCCGCGTCGGTCGAGCCGTCTATCCACGGGATCGGGAACCATTGGTACCCGGCCGGGTTCGCCATCGAACGATCGGGCGCATCGGCTGCAATGAAGACGGTGTCAGGCAGATGCGGACCGAGCGGGTCCGCCAATCCCAAAAGATCGGCCCCATCAGCTCCGTACCCATGCAGAAAAAGAACAACGGAACTGTCCGCGCCTGATTTGCTGGCCCGTCGGGAAAAATTCAATTCTTGGCTCACCTTACACCCTCACGATCCTTCGCCACCCGGTAGTAGGCCCAGAGGAGCCGCGCCGCAACGCCCCGCCAGGGTGACCATGCCTCCGATTGAACCCGGAGCAACTTCTCTGACGGGCGTTCCTCCATCTCGAAAAGAATGCGCGCAGCCTCCTGCAGCGCCAAGTCACCCGGAGCAAACACATCGGCCCGCCCGAGAGAAAACATAGCGTAGATTTCTGCAGTCCAACGCCCGATGCCCGGAACTTCGATCAGGGTCTCTATGACCTCGTCGGTCGGCGCATCGCGTAACGCGGAAAACCGAATGCCGGACGATGACAGTTCGCGCGCATACCTGATCTTCTGGCGCGAAAGCCCGCAGGCGCGCAATTCTTCGTCTGTCGCCCATTTGATCTTGCGAGGGCCCGTCAGCCCCGCCGCCTTCAAACGACCCCAGATCGCGTCCGCCGCGGCGACAGACACCTGCTGAGAAACGATGGCATCCAGCAGAGCCGGGAACCCGTCCTTGCGCAAGCGCAAGGGCACCGTTCCCGTCAATTCGAGCGCATGACCGAAACGCGGCTCGATGTCCGCAAGATAAGCAGCCCCCTCCGCCACACATGCCGGGGTTTCGATGATGCGCCCCACAGTCATGACCAACACATTGCAGAAACGGCGTGTTTTGCCAAACCCATTCGGTTCGCGCCTGCCGTTCGAGAAAACCGCATCATTCATTATCGGCCCTGAAATATCCCAGGGGGTCCGGGGGACAGCGTCCCCCGGCGGATCGACGCATGGAATGCGGCGAAACGGGACGTCGGCGCGGCAGGCTGACATATTGCAGCGCCTTGTTCTTGGGCGTATCGGAGACGCATGGACGCCGCTCCCGCCACCCAGCGAAAGAATCTCGCCGTGTTGATCGCGGCGCAGGCGTTTTTGGGCGCGCAGATGCCGCTCATCTTCACAATCGGCGGTCTGGCAGGGCAACAACTGGCCCCACATCCATGCTTCGCGACATTGCCCATCGCGCTGATCGTGCTCGGCTCGATGCTGACCGCGACGCCGCTTTCATCCTTCATGCAGCGCTACGGACGGCAGGCAGGTTTCTTCCTTGGCGCCATGGGCGGAGCGGCAGGTGGCGCAATGGCCTCCTGGGGCCTGATCGAGCAGAGCTTCCCGCTCTTTCTAATTGGATCACTTTTGACCGGCATATACATGTCATCACAAGGTTTTTTCCGGTTTGCCGCGACTGATACGGCAAGCGAGGAGTTCAAGCCGAAAGCCATCAGCTACGTGATGGCGGCTGGACTTGTCAGCGCAGTGATCGGCCCAACACTGGTAAAGCTTACGGCAAACGAGATGGTTGTGCCCTTCCTTGGCGCCTATCTCGCGGTTGTCGGGATCAACCTGATCGGTGCGCTCCTGTTCTTCGGTCTGGATATCCCCAAACCCACGGTGGAGGCCGGGAGCGCCGGCGGCCGCACGCGGCGCGAACTGTTGGCAGACCCACGCATTCTTGTGTCCATCGTCTGCGCCATGGTCGCCTATGCGCTCATGAACCTCGTCATGACCTCTACACCGCTCGCGGTGGTCGGGTGTGGCTTCACGCAGAACAATGCCGCCGACGTCGTCACGGCGCATGTGTTGGCCATGTTCATCCCGTCCTTCTTCACGGGCCATCTGATCGTGCGCTTTGGCGCAGAAAAGATCGTTGCCACGGGTCTGGTTATCCTTGCGGGTGCAGGCGCGGTTGCACTTGCGGGTACCGAGCTTTTCAACTTCTTCGGTGCGCTTATCCTGCTTGGGCTCGGCTGGAACTTCGGCTTCATCGGCGCCACCTCCATGCTCTCCACTGCACATACCGTGGAAGAGCGCGGACGCGTGCAAGGCATGAACGACATGTTCGTCTTTGGCTGCGTGACGGTAGCCTCGCTGTCCTCCGGTGGCCTGATGAACTGCTCGGGCGGCGACCCTGTCCAAGGATGGACAGCGGTGAACATCGCGATGGTGCCATTTCTCCTGCTCGCCGGGTTTGCGCTGCTCTGGCTCATGTTCGGAAAGCAGAAAGCCCGCCCTGCGGAATAAAAAAAACGCCCGCACAAGGCGGGCGTTAAGTTATTGAGGCAGGTTTCATACAGGCAAGAAACCTATCGAGCAGTAACTTGTTTATACGCAGTCTTTCGCCGCTGTCCAAGCTAAAAGTTTGAAATACTTAGGAACGGCGCCTAGGCTCCGAACAAAGCGATAATGAGCAGGGGATTGTTGCCGATGACGCGATCAATGGGCCGTATAGCGTTAAAAATCGTTGCACTCTTCATGGCCTCCACGGTGGCCGCAGAGCCACAGCACGGGATATCTATGTACGGCGAACCCGCGCTCCCACCCGATTTTGTGGCGCTTCCCTATGCCAACCCGAACGCACCGAAGGGCGGACGAATCGTGCAAGGCGAGGTCGGGAGTTTCGATTCCCTCAATCCCCACATCGCAAAAGGTCGCGTGCCCTGGCAGCTCCGTTTCCTCGCGCATGAGAGTTTGATGGGCCGGTCCTACGACGAACCTTTCACTCTTTACGGGCTGTTGGCCGAATCGGTTGAAGTACCGGATGACCGTTCCTGGGTCGAATACACGCTTCGACCCGAAGCCAAGTTCTCCGACGGAACGCCAGTCACGGTTGAAGATGTCCTATGGACATACGCAACGCTCGGAACCGAAGGGCACCCTCGGTACCGCCGCTCCTGGGAAAAGGTCGATACTGCCACAAAGGTGGGCGAACGCACGGTGCGCTTCACCTTCAACACCCGCGATGACGAACTGCCACTCATCCTCGGAATGCGGCCAATCCTGAAGAAGGCGCAGTGGGAAGGCGTCGACTTCACGCAATCCGGGCTCGACATCATACCGATTTCCTCCGCCCCCTACGTTGTTTCCGATTTCGAACCAGGCCGCTATGTCACGCTCACCCGCAACCCCGATTATTGGGGGAACGGTGTCGTTCCTTACATGAACGGTCAGGCGAATCTCGATGAAATCCGTATGGAATTCTTTGCTGACGCCACCGCCATGTTCGAAGCCTTCAAGGCCGGAATTCTGACAACAAACCGAGAGACCAACAGTCAGAAGTGGGACACGTCCTACGATTTCCCTGCCGCTCAATCGGGCGACGTCGTGAAGTCGCTCATCCCACACCAACGCCCGTCCGGCATCTGGGGGCTGGTCATGAACACGCGGCTGCCGAAGTTCCAGGACTGGCGCGTGCGTGAAGCACTGATAACGGCCTTCAATTTCGAGTTCATCAACGAAACCATAAATGGCGGCGAAGGGCTGCCGCGTGTGTCTTCATACTTCTCGAACTCGGTGCTCGGCTTCGAACCGGGACCGGCGACAGGAAAAGTGGCCGAACTGCTCGAACCGTTCGCTGACAACCTAGTGCCCGGCACCATGGAAGGCTACGCTCTGCCCGAAAGCGACGGAACCGAACGCAACCGTCGGAACGTGCGAAAAGCACTGGCCCTGATGGAGGAAGCGGGCTGGACGCTACAGGACGGACAGCTGAAGAACGCAGATGGTGAAGCCTTTGCGTTCGAGATTCTGCTCGCGGCCGGCTCGTCCGAGTGGGGTCAGATCGCCGATATTTTTGCAGCTTCGCTTGAGCGCATTGGCGTTGATGTGACCATCCGAAGCGTCGACAGCGCCGAGTACAAGGAACTCACGACTGCCTTTCAGTTTGAAATGACGGACTATGGGCGCGGACTGTCGCTGTCGCCTGGAAACGAACAGAACCTGTACTGGTCGTCACAGGCCGCGGACACAGAGGGCAGCCGCAATCTGATGGGTATGAAAAGCCCCGCCGCGGACGCCATGATCGAAGCGCTCCTGACCTCGGAAAGTCAGGAAGACTTCCGCGCGGCAACACGGGCGCTCGACCGGGTCCTGACGGCCGGCCGATACGTCATTCCGATCTGGTACAATCCGGTCAGCCGGATTGCGCATGCGAAAGAACTCAAATATCCGGAAAGCCTGCCAATGTATGGCGACTTTATTGGCTTCCAGCCGGATGTCTGGTGGTACGAAGAGGACTAACGGGATGAAAAAAATTGCGATGTTCGCTGCGCTGATCATGGCGCTTTCTGCGTGCAATACCCTCGAAGGGTTCGGCGAGGATGTCTCCGAAGGCGCCCGCGCCATCGATCGCGCCATCTAGTCTGCGCGCCCATGCCGTTTGCACCGTCATAAAACCTTTACTTGAGCACCCGGACGACGCGCGTAAACACGTGCGTAAATCGAGGTGGAGGTTCCATGGCACGCATCGCCCTCAACGGCCTGGGCCGGATCGGCAAATTGCTTCTGCGCCGGATGATTGATGAAGGTCTGGGCGATCAGATCGCGCTCATCAACGAACCCGGAGCGGACATTGAACAGCATGCGCTGCTGTTGGAGTTCGACACGGTTCACGGGACATGGTCTCGCGATATCAGTGTCGAGGGCGACGCACTCTGCGTCGGCAACCTCAAAATGCCCTTCAGGCAAGAGCGTCGGATCGAAGACCTTCCGCTGAGCGAGATGGGTATTGATCTCGTCCTCGACTGCACCGGTGTTTTCAAAACCGAGGAAAAGGTCGCCCCCTACTATGCGGCAGGCGTTAAGAAAGTCATCGTTTCCGCTCCCGTAAAGGACACAGGCGCTCTGAATCTCGTCTACGGCGTCAATCATGACCTTTACGACCCGGACACGCACAAGCTGATCACCGCCGCGTCCTGCACGACCAACTGTCTCGCGCCCGTGGTGAAGGTGCTGCATGAAGAGTTCGGCATAAAACACGGCTCGATCACGACGATCCATGATGTGACCAACACGCAAACGATTGTCGACAAAGCGCACAAGGACCGCCGTCGCGCGCGTTCGGCTCTGAATTCGCTGATACCGACCTCTACCGGGAGCGCCACCGCCATCACGCTGATCTACCCGGAGCTCAAAGGTCGCCTGAACGGGCTCGCGGTTCGTGTCCCGCTACTGAATGCATCCCTCACCGACGGCGTCTTCGAAATGGAACGCGAGACCAGCGCTGAGGAAGTCAACGCAGCCTTCCGGAAATGGGCGAACGGACCGCTCAAAGGCATCCTCGGATACGAGGAACGCCCGCTGGTCTCCTGTGACTACCTGAATGATCCCCGCTCCGGCATTATCGATGCGTTGTCGACCATGGTGATCAACGGCACACAGGTTAAGGTCTATGCCTGGTACGACAATGAGTGGGGGTACACCTGCCGCATGGCAGATATCGCACGCATGGTCTCGGCAGGCATGAATGACTGAGTGCATACGAATGAAACGCGGCCCACAATGAGCCAACCGAACGGCTTCAAAGCGTATCTGACGGTGACGGTGGCGTATTGGGCCTTCATGCTGACCGACGGCGCACTCCGCATGCTGGTTCTGTTGCACTTTCACACACTCGGCTTCTCGCCCGTTCAACTGGCCTATCTGTTTCTCCTCTACGAAGTGATGGGCATCGTCACGAACCTTTCGGCCGGTTGGCTGGCAAGCCGTTTTGGGTTGACGTCCACGCTCTATGCAGGGCTGGCCATCCAGATCGGCGCGCTTCTGGCCCTCGCCGCCCTTGACCCGACCTGGGGCACTACGGCTTCGGTCATCTATGTGATGGCCGTCCAAGGTGCGTCCGGAGTTGCCAAGGATCTCTCCAAGATGTCCTCGAAAAGCGCGGTGAAGATCCTTGCACCAGAAGGCGACGGCAGCCTGTTTCGCTGGGTTGCGCTGCTGACGGGCTCAAAAAACGCAGTCAAGGGCGCCGGCTTCTTCATTGGCGCCGTCCTTCTTGGCATTGCCGGCTTTCAAACTGCCGTTTTGTTCATGGCTACCGTTCTTGGCGTCATTCTTCTGGCAACCTTCCTTTTCATGCCCGCCGGACTGCCGAGAGGTTCGAAAGGCACGAAGATGTCCGCTGTCTGGCCGAAGGACCCTGACATAAAGGCGCTTTCCCTCGCCCGAGTTTTCCTGTTCGGAGCGCGCGACACGTGGTTCGTGGTCGGCATCCCGGTCTTCTTCTACGGCGTCCTGTCCGACGGCTCCACAGAAGGAAACCGGCAAGCCTTTTTTCTTATTGGCAGCTTCATGGCAGCCTGGATCATCTTCTATGGCCTCGTTCAGGCCAGCGCCCCCAAGTTGATCCGCAACTCGACCGGTGACCTCGCCGCCACCGTGTCTGCCGCTCGGTTTTGGGTCGGCGGCCTGACGTTCATCCCGGCCTGTCTGGCTCTTGCCGCGGCGTTTGCCATGCCCGGCCTCGTCCCATTTGTGATCGCGGGCCTTTTGGTCTTCGCGGTGGTTTTCGCGCTGAACTCTGCCCTTCACTCCTACCTGATACTGGCCTTTTCGAAATCTGAACGGGTGACGCTGGACGTTGGGTTTTATTACATGGCGAACGCGGCCGGACGTCTCCTGGGAACATTGCTGTCAGGCATCTGCTTTCAAATCGCCGGAGTGGCAGGGTGCCTCGGAATGGCGGCAATCATGTCGGGCCTCAGCTGGCTGGCGACGTCGCGTTTAACCAAGCGCCATCCACGAACAACCTGAAGCGCTCCGGTATTAACCAAAGCTTAGGAATGCCGAGGCAAGGTCGTTGCTGTTGGTAGAAAGGAAGCGGTTCTGATGGCAATTGTAACGCGCTGGCAAGACCTTCTTGAAGAAACGATCAGGAAGTTTCCGGAAACGGCTCAATCGATTTCAGCACTGCACGAAGGCGATATCGGCGGCCTTATGCGCCATGTTGCGGATGCACATGACCTGACCTTCGCGGAAGCTGCTGAAGTCGTAACCTTTCGTCTGCCCCACTACCTTGAGGAAACGGCGCTTTCGGCCTGAACGCCCGCGCGTTCACGCATCCACTTAAAGCGTGTGTCGCCGCAATTCGTGATCGCGTTGCAGAACTTTGTCTCTTGCGAAGACGGGCCAGTCCTGCGAACGAAGCGGTGTCATGGTCAAACTCGACATCCTCTCCGATCCAATCTGCCCCTGGTGCTATATCGGGAAAACCTATCTCGACCGTGCGTTGGAAGCACACGCGGACCACCCTTTCGCAATCGAGTGGCATCCGTTTCAACTCAACCCGGACATGCCTTCTGAAGGAATGGATCGGCGCGCCTACCTCGAAGCCAAGTTTGGCGGACCCGAGGGCGCCAAACAGGTTTACGGACGCATTGAAGAGACGGCGAAGAGCGCCGGCCTCAATATCGATTTCGCGGCCATCAAACGTACACCCAACACAATTGATGCCCATCGACTGATCCACTGGTCAGGTGTCGAAGGGCGCCAGACCGCGACGGTCACCCGCCTTTTCAAGGCGTATTTCGAACAAGGCCAGGATATCGGTGACCGCTCCGTGCTTCTGGATATCGCCGAGGGTGTAGGTCTGGATCGCGCCATGACCGAACGGCTTCTGAACAGCGACGCCGACCTCGAAGATATCCGTGCGCGCGACGCTCATGCCCGTGAGCGCGGCGTCACCGGTGTTCCGACATTTGTGCTGGCCAACACACATGTTCTTCCTGGCGCACAACCGACAGACCTTTGGAACAATGTTCTGGACGAACTGAGCCAAAAAAGCGAAAACACCAACTGAGAGCCACCAGGTTCGCGATTGACGCAACCTTGAGCTCTTCTTTCGAACCAACCGAGCCCGAAGCGTGCCTCTTTGCGCGCTTGGTGGATCATGGAGCCCTGCATGTCCGAGCGAAAGCTCCCGATCTCGCAAGCCGAACTGGTGTCACTTCTGGCAATGCTTTCTGCCACGATCGCCTTTTCGCTCGACGCAATGCTGCCCGCCCTCCCCGCCATCGCCAGCGAGTTGAGCGCGGACGCCCCCAACCGGGCCCAACTGATCATAGGCGCATTCGTCCTCGGTCTCGGGTTGGGCACCTTCTTTGCCGGCCCTCTCTGCGACGCCTTTGGACGCAAAACCATCGCCGTGATCGGGGCCGTGGTCTACACCATCGCGGCGATTGTTGCGGCCTTTGCCTCCAACATTGAGCTCCTATTGATCGCGCGTCTCGTTCAGGGGATCGGTGCGTCCGGTCCGCGTGTCGCCGCGATGGCCATCACCCGCGACCTCTTTTCCGGCCGCCGGATGGCGCAGATCTTGAGCTACATTATCTTCGTCTTCACCCTGACCCCGATTTTCGCACCGACCCTTGGCTGGTTGATCGAGATGGTCGTCGGCTGGCGTGGCATCTTCGCCAGCTTCGCACTTTTTGCAATCATCTCGATGGCATGGCTCCTCATTCGTTTGCCTGAAACGCTCGCCGAAGAGAACCTGCGCCCGTTCCGACCATCATCCATCATCGCCGGGACGCGTGAGGTATTCGGCAATCACCGCGTCATGCTGGCCATGGGTGTGCAAACACTGGTTTTCGGATGCTTGTTTGCCGGGCTGACATCCAGCCAGCAGATCTTCGGGGAAATCTTCGACAAGCCAGACAGCTTCCCCCTCTGGTTCGGCTTGATGGCTGTCATTGCAAGTACCGCCAACCTGATCAATGCCCGCGCTGTGATCCGCCTTGGCATGCGCGAAATGGTACGGCGCGCCCTCCTTATCCAAGGTGGGTTCACAATGCTCTTCCTGATGATGCAAGTGACCGGCACACTTCCCGATGCACTTGCCTTCCCGATCACATTCCTTTGGCTCACGTCGATCTTCTTCCTGGCAGGCTTTGGACTTGGCAACATGAACGCGCTCGCCTTGGAACCGCTGGGTCATATGGCGGGGCTCGCAGCGTCGATCGTCACGGCCATCGCGACCATCGGGGCGGCCGTTTTGTCGGTGCCGATCGGGCTGGCATTCGACGGCACCACGCTGCCTCTGACCGTAGGCGTGATGTGCCTCGTCGGGTCCGCATACCTGTTGCTCCGACAACTACATGAAGAAGAGGACACGGCCCCTCAGAGCCTGAATCATAATTAGTTAACATATTGTAATAATTACGTTATTGCCCGCGCCACCCGTCGCATCAGGAACCGGCACGCGGCCAATTGGACCCAAGCCAGAGAACTGGCCAAGGTACGCTCCACGTCCTTCGCCA